>NZ_JBZCNB010000004.1:0-344474 GCF_058269075.1 Arthrobacter sp. TJ-270
TCGAAGGGTGAGGCCGGTACCGGGGATGTGTCCAACGCGACCATGCACATGCGCAAGATCCGTTCGGAGATCGCGCGGCTGAGTTCGCTGCCGGAGGATGAGCTGTACGTTGCTGCGAAGGAACTGCAGGCTCCGTATGAGTTGGTGAAGGAAGTTGCTGCTGCGGGCAAGCTGCCGGTTGTGCTGTTCACCGCCGGGGGTATCGCTACTCCGGCTGATGCGGCGATGATGATGCAGCTTGGTGCTGATGGTGTGTTCGTGGGGTCGGGGATCTTCAAGTCCGGTAACCCGGCTGAGCGTGCCGCGGCGATCGTGAAGGCCACCACGTTCCATGATGATCCGGACATGATCGCGAAGGTCTCCCGGGGCCTGGGCGAGGCTATGGTCGGTATCAACGTTGAGGAGATCCCGCAGCCGCACCGCCTCGCCGAACGCGGCTGGTAAACGCTGCCGGAAAAATGCCCGTCCTGTGAAGGGCCGGACGCCTGGAAACTATCCGGCGTCCGGCCCTTCGTCGTCGGCGCGGTTCGCCGCGACAATGGGTCTGACGGCCGGCTACGGCGTTAGGCTGACCGTGTGAGCCGTCGTCCCACCTCCATCATTCAGACAGCAGTACTTGCGGCGTTGCTGCTGGTTCCCGGGTGCTCGGGTTCCGCAACCGTTCCAGCGCCCGCAGGCCTGGAGAACAGTGGTTCAGTGCCGACGTCGTCGCCCGCACGGTCATCGGGACCTTCAAGCCCGCCGGAGGACGCATCCGCGTCACCGAGTCCGGAAGAGCCACCTCCATCCACCACCGTGGTGCTGACCGGGGATCTCCTCCTCCACGAAAGACTGTGGGAGCAGGCGGCAGTCGACGGCGGCGGCGATCTTGACTTCGGACCGATGCTCTCAGCGCAGGAAGAGTACGTGGCGCCCGCGGATCTCGCGATCTGCCACCAGGAGACACCACTGGCGAATCCCGAGGGCCCGTACTCAGGATTTCCCGCCTTCAACGTCCCACCGCAGGTCGCGGAGGCCGTAGCGGACCTGGGCTACGACGCCTGCACCACCGCAAGCAATCACACTCTTGACGCCGGGACAGCCGGTCTGAACCGCACGCTCGACGCCCTGGACCGTGCAGGTCTCGACCATACGGGTTCCTACCGCTCGCCCGAGGCAGCCGCTGAGCCTTTGATCGCCGAGACGGCGGACGCCCGGGTCGCGATCATCACGGGCACCTATGCGCTCAACGGGCTGTCACCGGAATTCCCCTGGCAGGTTGACCTGCTTGACCCTGCCTCGATGATCGCCAAGGCGCGGCTCGCCCGCGAGGCCGGTGCCGACGTCGTACTGGCGGCGGTTCACGCCGGCGACGAGTACGCCGACTACGCCAACGCCCAGCAACAGCAGGTTGCGCACGCGCTGGTGGACAGCGGTGAATTCGACCTGGTCTACGGTCACCACAGCCACTCCGTCCTGCCCGTCGAAAAGTACAACGGTGTGTGGATTGTCTATGGCCTCGGTAACACCATCGCCGCCCATCTGACGCCGGACATCCGCAACATGGAGGGCCTCCTGGTGGAAGTTTCCTTCGAGCAGAACGACGACGGCGGGTGGCATGCCGCCGACCTCCGCTGGCTTCCTGCCACCTGGAACGGACCAGGCCACCGCTGGTGCCCGGTCGCCGCCTACAGGCTGGAGCAGATGGCCGCGGACGGAACAGCCTGCGTTTCCTCCGAAGCCGACGCGGCGAGCAGGGAGCGCACCAGGGCAACCGTGGAGTCCATGGGCGCTGCCGAAGCGGGCGCCGTCGAGTGGTCGGGCGAATGATGCGCGCCGCTCACGCCAGCTGGAGCCACCAGGTCTGCCCGCGGCCGATGAGCTCGAAGCCGCGGTGCGAATACAACTCGTAGCCCTCGGGCGTGGCGTTCAGAGCAAGTTCCCGCGCTCCCGCTGCCGCGGCCTGCTGTGTGACTGACGCGAGCAGTGCGGTGCCCAGTCCGCGGCGCCGGAACTGGGGGAGCACCTCCATGTTGAAGATCCCGCCGAGTGCCCGCGGGTTGTCGGTCCCGTCGTAGAAGGAGTACGCCGCCCCCGCAAGGTCTCCCTGCTCGCGTGCTTCCGCGTGCCAGGCTCTTGCCGGTTCGCAGCGGGCGAGCGCCAGCTCCTTCGCCGGAGCGCCGGAATATTCAGGCACCGACGCCGTCACGGACGTGCCGGCAGTATCGAACGCGCTGACGGCGCTCACCGGGGCGCTCATCCACCATGGCTGCCAGCCGGGTTCAAACCCGAAGCCCACCAGCTCGCGGCCCCGAACGGCCCCATTGAGCCACACCCCAACGGTGCGGGCTCCGAGCCGGACACCCTCAGCGAGTCCGGGCCGGAGGCCCGCCGGGGACAGGGAGGTGGGAAACATCAGCATGAGCTCGCGCCGCGCGGGCAGCCAGATCCAGTCGCATTCGTGCGTGGAGAAGGTCCGGCCGCCGGTCGCCTCCGCCATTGCGGCGAACCAGGTCCGCTGCAGCCGCTGGCAACCGGCGATCGTGGTCATGAGTGCTCAGCCAGGCCTCGACGCTCGAGCAGCGGTTCGATGCTTGCTGCCCGGCCACGAAATGCAGTGAAAGCCTGCAGCGGATCAACGCTGTAACCCCGGGAGAGCAGCTCGCGGCGGAAGTGCTCCCCGTTCTCCCGCGTAAGGCCGCCCGACTCCTTGAACCACTCGACGCTGTCCGCGTCCAGCACTTCGCTCCAGATATAGGCGTAGTAGGCCGCTGAGTAGCCGCCGGCGAAGATGTGCTTGAAATAGCCGGTGCGGTAACGCGGGGGAACCGGTGCGTAGTCCACGCCGGCGTCGCGCAGTGCCTGCGTCTCAAACGCAAGGGGGTTCTCCACCGTGCTTCCCGGCGAAAGCTCGTGCCATGCGAGGTCAAGGAGGGCGGCTCCAAGGTACTCGGTCGTGGCGAAACCTTCACCCCATTGCCGGGCAGCAACGAGTTTGTCGATCGTGTCCTGCGCAAGTGGCTCACCCGTCTGGTGGTGGCGCGCGTAGTTGCCCACTACCTCGGGCCAGAGCATCCACATCTCGTTGACCTGCGAGGGGTACTCGACGAAGTCCCGCGGCACGCTGGTGCCGGAGAACAGCGGATACGTGACGTTCGAGAAGAGTCCGTGCAGCGCGTGTCCGAACTCATGGAAAGTGGTTCGCACCTCGTCGAAGGTGAGCAGTGTGGGCTCGCCCGCCGGCGGCCTGGAAATGTTGAGGTTGTTGACGACGACGGCCCGTGTTCCGGCCAGCCGTGACTGCTCCACGAAGGAGTTCATCCATGCACCGCCGTTCTTGGTGTCGCGGGTGTAGTAATCACCGAGGAAGAGTCCAAGCTCGGAGCCGTCCTCTTCGCGGACCTCCCAGATCCGTACGTCCGGGTGGTAGCCCTGCAGGTCCTCCCGTTCATGGAACGTGAGTCCGTAGAGCCTGTTCGCCGCGAAGAACACCCCGTCCTTCAATACCCGGTCGAGCTCGAAGTAGGGGCGCAGCGCGGCGAGGTCGACGTCATACCGTTCGGCCCGCACCTTCTCCGAGTAGAACGACCAGTCCCAGGCCTCGATCGGATGGCCGGCGACTTCCTCAAGCTGTTCGGCCTCCGCTCGCGCATTCCGGACGGCCGGTTTCGCGAGCCTGCCGAGCATGTCGTGGATCGCGTCCAGCGATGGCGCGGTCTGGTCATCCGTGGCCAGTTCGGCGTGGTTGGCGAAGCCGAGGAGGGCCGCCCGTTCGGCACGCAGTGCTGCCATGCTTGCTGCGACACCAACGGTGTTGTCCGCGTTATCGCGGGAACCCCTGTTGATGGAGGCTTCGTGGAGGCGTCGGCGGGTGTCCCGGTTGGTCAGTGATTCCAGCGCCGGTTGGGACGTGGGCAGGATGAGCGTCAGAAGGTACTTGCCGTCGTGACCGGCGGCTTCGGCGGCGTCCCGGGCGGAGGCGATGTCGTCTGCGGACAGGCCATCGAGCTCGGACGCATCGTCCACAAGCAGGGCCGAGGCATTGGTATCACGGAGCAGCCGCTGCCCGAACTCGGTGCCGAGGCGGGAGAGCTCGCCGTTCAGTTCGCGCAGTCGCTGCTGTGCGCCGCCGTCGAGCTGTGCGCCGGCACGGATGAAGCGCTGCCGGTACTCGTCGGCCAGACGAGCGGATTCAGGGTCGAGACCGGAGACTTCGACAACGTTCACCCGCTCAAAGAGCGCAGCGTTGAGATAGATGTTGTCCTCGTGGGCGGCCAGACGGGGCGCGATCTCTTTCTCCACCGCCTGAATTCCCTCGGTGGAGTGCGAGGACGAGTTGTTGTGGAACACCAGGGCGACCCGGCGAAGGGCCTGACCCGCGCGTTCCATCGCCACAATCGTGTTGTCAAAGGATGCGGGTTCGGGATTGGCAACAATCGCATCGATCTCGGCCAAGTGCTCATCGATACCGGTTTCGAAGGCCGGCAGGAAGTCCTCCTCGCGGATCCGCGCGAAAGGCGGCAGCTGGTACGGCAGCGTGCTCGGGTTCAGAAAAGGGTTGCTCATGGGAACCAACCTTGGCATAACGCGCAGCGCCGCTCCAGCAGGTATGCGCGTTTCCACCGTGTTTTCTCCGTGGTTTCACCCCGGGTCGCACCTATCATTGGGAGTCACATCTAGGGAGGTCTTCGTGTCTCAAAAGACTCTATTCCGGGGCAAATGGGCAGCGCTGGTGCTGGCTTCCACGCTCGCCAGTTCCGGCTGTATGGGCGCAGGCGAGGGGCCTACTACCCAGGGCGCGGAACCAACGACGACGGCGCCCTCCGCCTCTTCCGAGCCTGCAACTGCGCAGGCGACCTCCGAAGCTCCCGAGCCCACACCGGAGCCGACGCCCGGGAAGGGGCCTGACTGCCCCACCGACCGTTGTTTCTCCTTCATGGCTTCCGGCGATCTGCTGGTGCACCCGCAGCTGTGGGAGCAGGCCGCGGTCGATGCGCAGCAGACCGGCAAGGGCTCCCTCGACTTCGAGCCGCTCCTCGCCGGACAACGCCCGTATATCGAGGCCAGCGACCTGGCGGTGTGCCACATGGAGACGCCGGTGGCCACACCGGAAGGACCGTTCAGCGGCTACCCGCAATTCAACGTTCCCCCGCAGATCCTCGACGCAGCGAAAGCTGTCGGCTACCAGGCATGCACGACTGCCAGCAACCACACAATCGACGCCGGCACGGAGGGGTTGGTACGCACCCTGGACACGCTCGACCGGCTCGGGCTGGAACACACGGGCTCCTACCGCACCGAAGAAGACGCCCAGGAGCTGATGATCCTTGAGACGCCGGCGGCGCGGGTTGCGGTGATTGAATCCACCTACGGGCTCAACGGACTGACTCCGGAGTTCCCGTGGCAGGTGGACATGCTCGACGGACCCACCATGATCGCGAAGGCGGAGAGGGCTCGCGAGGAGGGGGCCGACGTCGTTATCGCCGCCATCCACGCCGGCGACGAATATGCTTCGCTGCCCAACCAGCAGCAGGTCGACCTCGCCCACGCGCTGGCGGACAGCGGCGCGGTGGACTTCATCTACGGCCACCACACGCACTCCGTGCTGCCGATCGAGTACTACAACGACACCTGGATTGTCTACGGACTCGGTAACGGCGTCACTGAGCTGTCGCCGGTGTATGACGTCAACAACGAGGGGCTCACCATCCGGGCGCAGTTCGCGGCCGACGAGTCGGGGGAGTGGACGGTCAGCGACCTGGCCTGGCTTCCCTCGGTCATTGTGCGTGACCCGTACCGCTGGTGCTCGCTCGCCCCGGATCAGGAGCCCGGTGCCTGCTCAAGCCCCGAACATGAAGCGGCGGTCAAGGCGCGCACCCTGGCGACGGTGGACACCTTCGGAGCGTCCGACGACGGCGCACACCAGTGGCTGGTGTCCGAGGAAGACTGACCGGCCTGCGGGCGAAGCTCAGCGCGGACGTGCGGCAGCGTGCCGGCGTGCGAGCTCGGCAATGCTGTCATCCACCTCACCGGGTTCGAACGAGCCGTACTTGCGGGTGGCAGCCTCACCAATCAGGAAGTCGGCAATTGCGGGATTCTTCGGCAGCAGGGAGCCGTGCAGGTAGCTGGCGACGATGTTGAGGTGTCTTGCCCCTTCATGGTTGTCCGTCGAGTTATTCCCCTCGCCCTTGGTCACCGTGGCGAGCGGCCGGACACCCGGACCGAGGAAAGTCTGCCCGCTGTGGTTCTCGTAGCCATGGATGTCGCCGAACTCCTCGCTGCGGGCCACCACGTTCCCGATCAGCCGTTCGCTGCCGCCGTGCGTCTCGATGTCCAGGAGGCCGATCCCGGGAATCACCGTGCCGTCATGGGTCTTGAAGAACTTCCCGAAGAGCTGATAGAGGCCGCAGATCGCGAGCATCGGCGTACCGTCTTCAGCCAGCGCCCGAAGGCGCGCTGCGTTCGACTGAAGGTCTTGCTGGATCACTACCTGCCCGCTGTCCTGCCCGCCGCCGCCGATCAGGATGTCCGCGTCGTCCAGGAATGTGTCACCGGCGTTGTGTTCGAGAATGACAGCGTCGTACCCGTGCCACGCAAGGCGTTGCTTGAGCACCAGTACGTTGCCCCAGTCGCCGTAGATGTTCATATCTCGCGGGTACAGCTGCAGGATCCGCAGGGTGCCTTTGCTGGCCGGAGTAGCGGAACTCATGAGACCACCTTCACGTCAGTAATTTTGGACAGGTCCCTGCGGATGGCGAGCATCGCGGTGTAGGTGCAGAAGATCCGCTTCGGCCGGCCTTTCGCGCTGCGGATGAAGGTGCGCAGCGCTGATCCGGTGTCAGGGTCGATGTCCCGGGCGGCGACGTCGTCGTACTGGAGGCGCAGCGCCATGTCATAGGCACGGACGCCGCTGACCATCTCAACTCCGCCGGCCGCCAGACTGTCGAAATCGACGTCCCAGAGCCAGGACATGTCCCGGCCGTCCGCGTAGTTGTCGTTGATGGCGATCATCGTCGCGTAGCCGACCGCGTCGAAGGATTTCAGGCCCAGCCGGAAGCCGCTCGGATTCTTCACGAGGACCAGCTCCAGGGGCTGCCCGTCCACCACCAGGGACTCACCACGGCCGAAAGCCGGCTCGACCGCTGCGAGCGAGCGCAGCATCGCGTCCCGCCTGGATTCACCGCCCAGGATGATCCGGGCCATTGCCAGCGCCGCAGCGGCGTTGAAGATGTTGTAGACCCCGCGGAGGGTGAGGTCCACGGTGCTTGCCTCACCGTCCATCAGGAACGTCGCAGTGTTTGAATTCACCGACTCAAGCACGACGTCGGCCGGCAGGCTCGAGGCGGGAGCTGTGCCCGTGGCACCGCGGAGGTCGTCGTCGCTGGGGAACGTGTCCCTGAGCGACTCGTCCAGTCCGAAGTAGGCCACAGAAGCGTCCCGCACCGATGACGCGATCGAGGCAACCCGTGGATCCTCCCGGTTCAGCACTACGGTTCCCGTGGTCTTCACCGCGATCTGCTCCAGCAGCCTCGTGGTCTTGTCGATTTCGCCAAAGCGGTCAAGCTGGTCCCGGAGGACGTTGAGCAACAAGCAATGGGTCGGGGGAACCAGGTTTACGAAGTGGACGGCATGTGCCTCGTCCAGTTCCAGAACGGCGACGTCGGCGCTGAGCCGTCCGCGCCAATCGACCTCGCCAAGGAGCGCGGCTGCCACCCCGCGGGTGAAATTGCTGCCGGTACGGTTGGTGAAGACCTCCAAGCCCTGGCCCTCAAGGAGTTCCACCACCATTTTGGTGGTAGTGGTCTTCCCGTTGGTCCCGCTGACGACAATCACACCCTTGGGCAGGTTCCGTAGGGCCCGCGCCATGAATCCGGGGTCGATGCGTTCAACCACCAGACCCGGGAATGCCGAACCACCGCCGCGCAGACGCGAAAGTGCCCGAACTGTTTTGCCCAGGGGCACGCTCAAGCTAGACAGACCAGACATGGTCTCTAACTTATCGTGCTTTGAACGGCGCACAGGCATGACGTCTGTGGCCGAGGCATTGGCAATGAAGGCCGATTCGCAGGGACCGCCCCGCGCCAAACTAGAATGGAGTGGTGACTTCCACCATTCCTTCCGAAGGCTCCGCCCTGCGCGTCGGCGTTCTCGCCGTGCAGGGTGATGTACGCGAGCATATCCGGGTGATCGAATCCCTGGGCGGAGAAGCCTTTCCGGTCCGTCGTGCCAGCGAACTGGAGCAGGCCGAGGGCCTCATCATCCCCGGCGGTGAATCCACCACCATGGACAAGCTCACCCGCGCCTTCGACCTCGCCGAACCTCTGCGCCGGCGCATCCGGGACGGATTCCCGGTTTACGGGTCCTGTGCGGGGATGATCATGTTGGCGGACACGATCGCCGATCCCTCGCTGGATCTGAAGGGCAACCCGCAGCAGACGCTCGGCGGGCTGGATATTGTAGTCCGCCGCAATGCTTTCGGCCGGCAGCGCGAGTCCTTCGAGACGGACCTGCCGTTCGATGAGCTGCCAGGCGACGGCGCTGACGTCCACGCCGTGTTCATCCGTGCACCGTGGGTGGAGAAGGTCGGGGAATCGGTCAAGATCCTTGCACAGGTCGACGCACCGGATACGCCGCCCGCAGAACACGGAGCCGGCCGCGACGCCGACAAGGATGAAGCGCGGCCGGTCGCTAGAATTGTCGCAGTCCGCTCGGGAAACCTGCTCGCCACCAGCTTCCATCCGGAGGTCACCGGTGAGCACCGCATCCACGAGCTTTTCCTATCGATGATCGCCAAAAGAAGGGCAGAGCATGTCGGGGCACTCTAAATGGGCTACCACCAAACACAAGAAGGCCGTGATTGACGCCAAGCGCGCAAAGTCCTTCGCCAAGCTGATCAAGAACATTGAGGTTGCTGCCCGCGCCGGCGGTGCGGATATGTCCGGTAACCCCGCGCTGGAACTTGCCGTACAGAAGGCCAAGAAGACCTCTGTGCCCAACGACAACATCGACCGTGCGATCAAGCGCGGCGCAGGCCTGACCGGCGAGGTCGTCGACTACTCCGAGATCATCTATGAAGCGCGCGGACCGCAGGGATCCGCTCTGCTCATCGAGTGCCTGACGGACAACAAGAACCGTGCAGCGTCAGAGGTCCGCGTCGCCATCACCCGCAACGGGGGTACGGTTGCAGATCCCGGCTCCGTTGCGTACCTGTTCGCACGCAAGGGCGTTGTCTCGCTGCCGAAGAATGACCTCTCGGAAGACGATGTCCTGATGGCCGTCCTCGACGCCGGTGCCGAGGAAGTCAAGGAATCCGGCGACTCGTTCGATGTTCATTCCGAACCGACTGACCTGCGCGCGGTCGTCGCGGGGCTCGAAGGGGCCGGCATCGAGTACGAGACCGATGAGATTGAATTTGTCCCGTCAATGCAGGTGGAACTTGACGCAGACGCGGCACGCAAGTTCCTCAAGCTGGTGGACGCGCTCGAAGAGCTTGACGACGTCCAGAACGTGTATTCGAACGCAGACCTGAGCGAGGACGTCATGGCCGAGCTGGAGAGCGACGATTAGTTCTGTCGCCGCGCGCCCGGGTCAACACCGGTGACGCTGCGCGTCATGGGGGTTGACCCCGGGCTCACCCGCTGCGGGCTCGCTGTGGTCGATGTCGAGCCGAACCGTCGCGCCACGCTTGTGGCGGTCGGGGTGGTCGGCACTCCCTCGGACCACACTCTCGACCGCCGGCTGTTGATGATTGCGGAGTCGGTGGACATCTGGCTCGACACGCACGCACCGGACGTTCTCGCCGTCGAACGCGTCTTCAGCCAGCTCAACGTGAGCACCGTGATGGGAACCGCCCAGGCTTCCGGGGTGGTGATTGCGGCTGCTGCGCGCCGGGGGATTCCGGTTGCCCTCCATACGCCGACTGAGGTGAAGGCCGCCGTGACCGGCAACGGTCAGTCCGATAAGGCGGCGGTCACCAAGATGGTTACGAAGATTCTGCGGCTCGCCTCCGCGCCCACGCCGGCGGATGCTGCCGACGCTCTTGCGCTTGCCATCACGCACGCCTGGCGCACGGGGTCATCCGCTTCCGTAAGGACGCAGGGCGGTTCCGGACAGACCGCAGCCCAACGGCTGTGGGCAGAGGCTGAAGCCAAAGCGCGACGACGGCGCTGAGCTGCCGCCTGCGGATCAGGCACCGATGGCTGGTCCCGGTGTGGCGGAAACGAAATAGTCGGTCCCTGCCCGTACGCTGATTCGTAGATATGTTCGGTGATATTCCTTTCCATCCTCAGCTCCTGGAGCCGCACACATGATCAGCTCTCTGACCGGGACAGTAAGCCATGTAGGCCTGCACTCGGCCGTTCTCGACGTCAACGGGTTCGGAATGCAGGTACAGGCAACTCCCCAGACCCTCTCCACCCTCCGTCTGGGCAGCCAGGCTAGGGTCTTCACCTCGATGATCGTCCGCGAGGACTCCATGACCCTCTTTGGATTCACTGATCCGGAGGAGCGGGAGGTCTTCGAAACCCTGCTCGGAGTCAGTGGAGTGGGCCCCAGGCTGGCGCTTGCGGTCCTCGCGGTTCACCCCCCGGCCGCCATCCGGACGGCCGCGTCCTCGGGGGATGACAAGGCGTTCAGCAAGGTACCCGGAATCGGACCCAAGGGCGCCCGGCGCATCGTGCTTGAACTCGCCGACAAGCTCGTTCCGCTCGAGACGGACTCCCCGACCACAGCAGCGGGCGCCTGGCAGTCCCAGGTCCTCGCCGCCATGATGGGCCTGGGCTGGTCGGAGAAGGACGCCGGCTCAGCCATCGACTCGGCGGTGAAGGAATCGCCGGAGATTGCAGCAACCGGTGATGTCGGTTCCATCCTCAAACTCACCCTGCGTAGGCTTGGCCAGGACGGGGCGCGCAGCTCGGCACGGGCCTCGGTGAACTGATGGCGGAAGATCAGGAACAGCCCCTTGTTTCTCCCTCGGTTGACCCCGAGGACCGCGCGGTCGAGGCAGCCCTCCGCCCCAAGAACCTGGACGACTTCGTCGGTCAGACCAGAGTGCGCCGCCAGCTGTCACTGGTTCTTGAAGCATCGCGTATGCGCGGCCGGAGCGCTGATCATGTGTTGCTCTCCGGGCCTCCGGGGCTTGGCAAGACCACCCTCGCAATGATCATCGCGGCCGAAATGAACGCACCGCTGCGCATCAGTTCCGGCCCCGCCATTCAGCACGCCGGCGACCTCGCGGCTATTCTTTCCTCGCTCACCGAAGGTGAAGTGCTGTTCCTCGACGAGATCCACCGTATGTCCCGCCCAGCCGAGGAAATGCTCTACATGGCCATGGAAGACTTCCGGGTGGACATTATCGTCGGCAAGGGACCGGGTGCCACGGCGATTCCGCTGGACCTTCCACCGTTCACCCTTGTCGGGGCGACTACGCGGGCCGGATTGTTGCCTGGACCCCTGCGTGACCGCTTCGGCTTTACAGGGCATCTGGAGTTTTACTCCACGGCCGAACTTGAACTCGTACTCCGGCGCTCGGCAATGATGATGGACATGAGGGTCAACTCCGCGGCCTTTGCCGAGGTGGCCGGGCGGTCGCGGGGCACACCCAGAATCGCGAACAGGCTGTTGCGCCGGGTGCGCGACTGGGCTCTGGTGAACAACGTGGATGTCATCGATGCCAGGTGCGCCGGTGCCGCGCTGGACATGTACGAGGTGGACGCCAAAGGGCTTGACCGTCTGGACCGGGCTGTCCTGACCGCATTGGTGACAAAGTTCAACGGCGGGCCGGTTGGCCTGTCCACCCTCGCCATAGCGGTGGGGGAGGAACCCGAGACGGTTGAGACGGTCGCTGAGCCGTATCTCGTCCGGGAAGGAATGCTTGGGCGGACCCCCCGCGGACGCATCGCCACCGCGGCTGCGTGGGAGCACCTCGGGCTCGCCATGCCTCCCACAGTGGCCGCTGCCATGCCGGAGGACCTGTTCTCCGTGTACCAGGAGGATTCCGTTCCGGAGATCGAAAGCGGGATGGGTGCTGAGACGGGGTGGAGCCGCAACGAGGGCTAGTGCGTAACTTGCTCCGTGTTCACCGTAGACTGATATGACGTGTGGCACACCGCGCGGTCAAATGCTACGGAGTCGCTGTTGAAGGTTCCCTGCTCCGTTTTCGTCTTTGCGAAAACAGGGGCCGCGGAGTCGATACCTGAAAGCAGTACTCCCGCAGACCGTGCGTGGCCGCGGAACTCAGTGTCGGTTCGCATGCATGGCGTCCGGCTGCGCTGACCAAATATAGAAACGGATTTTTTCTGTGCTCGCAAATGTAGTTGCCCAGACCACTCAGACAACGGGTGGCGGGTTTGATATCTTCAGCCTGCTCCTTCCGCTGGCCCTCGCCTTCCTGATCTTCACCATGTTCCGCAAGCAGCGGAAGATGAAGCAGGAGGTCGCCGCGCAGCGTACCCAGATGCTTCCGGGTACCGAGGTCATGACCAACTTCGGGCTGTTCGGCACCATCGTCTCGCTCGATGATGACAACAACAAGGCACTCATTGAGATCTCGCCCGGTGTTACCGCCACCGTTCACACCCAAACGCTGAGCAAGGTCGTTACTCCGGAGCCTGTGGTTGAGGAAGAGCACACGGTTCCCGATGACGCGTCGTCTCTGACCACCGCGGACACGGACGCGGACCGTCCCCTTCGCGAGGAGACTCCAGAGGAAACAGTTGAGCGGTTGAATCGGGAGAACCCCCGCAACCGAAACGACAAAGACCAGTAATCCTGATTCGGCCGCCCCGATGGCCGAAGTCAAGTCTCGAGTTCCAACACCTAAGGATTCACGCACCATGGCACGAACAGGCCCAGGCTCCGCCGCCAAACGCACTCTCGTGTGGCTCGGCGTAGTCTTCGCACTCCTTGCGCTGCTGCTCGGCGGCGGCTCGCTGTGGAGCAACGCCAGCTGGACACCAAAGCTTGCCCTCGACCTCGAGGGCGGTACGCAGATGATTCTTTCGCCGCAGGTTCAGGGAGGCAGTGACGAGATCACGCCCGAGCAGTTGGACCAGGCGGTTGAAATCATCCGCCAGCGTGTCGACGGCAGCGGTGTGGCTGAGGCAGAGATCAGCACCCAGTCCGGACGAAATGTGATCGTCGCGCTGCCGGGCATACCTGAACCGGAGACACGTGAACTGATCCAGGCGTCCGCCCAGATGGAGTTCCGGCCTGTACTGCTCGGTGGACCCGGGCTGGCTCCGGCGGCTGAAACGCCGACACCGGAAGATCAGCTGCCGACACCGACTGCGGAGCCCACGAACGCCAGCGACCCGAACTGGATCACGCCCGAAGTCCTGCAGGAATTCGAATCCACTGACTGCACCAGTCCAGAGGCCCTGCAGCCTGCAGTGGAGCCGGCTCCGGCTGATCAGCCCATGGTCGCCTGTGAACCGGATACCCAGGGCAAGTACATCCTTGGACCGGTTGAGGTTCGTGGCACCGAGATTGAGTCTGCTGATTACGGTATGGCCCGCAGTGCGCAGGGCCAGACCCTGAATGAGTGGGTTGTCAACATCGACTTCAACGATGAGGCAACTCAGACCTTCCGTGAGGTCACCGAACGGCTGTTCGCCATCGGCTCGGGAGACCCGAGGAACCAGTTCGCCATCGTGCTCGACGGCGTGATCGTCTCCGCTCCCACCACCAACGCTGTGATCCCCGACGGCCGACCGCAGATCAGCGGCAGCTTCACCGAGGAATCGGCTGCAGCACTGGCGGAGCAGCTCAAGTACGGTGCGCTGCCGATCAGCTTCGAAATTCAAAGCGAGCAGCAGATCTCCGCAACGCTCGGTGCTGACCAGCTGCGGCTCGGGCTCATTGCCGGCATCATCGGTCTTGTTCTCGTAGCGGCGTACTCGCTGTTCCAGTACCGGATGCTTGGCCTGGTGACAATCGCCTCACTCGTTGTCGCCGGCGCACTCACCTATCTCGCGATTTGTATCCTCGGATGGACCGAGAACTACCGGCTGTCCCTCGCCGGTGTGGCCGGCCTCATCGTGGCGATCGGACAGACGGCAGACTCGTTCATCGTCTACTTCGAACGCATCCGTGATGAGCTCCGCGACGGCCGCGGTCTGGTGTCGGCTGTGGAGAACGGCTGGCGGCGAGCCAAGCGAACCGTGCTCGCGTCCAAGGCAATGAACCTGCTTGCCGCCGTCGTGCTGTACTTCGTGGCCGTCGGTAACGTGCGCGGTTTTGCCTTCACCCTCGGCCTGACAGCTATCGCCGACCTCGTCGTCGTGTTCATGTTCACCCACCCGGTAATGCGTCTGCTCGCCATGACGCGGTTCTTCGGGGAAGGCCACCGCTGGTCGGGAATGGATCCGACGCGCCTTGGCGCAATGCCGTTCTACCGCGGTGCCGGGCGCGTGCGGCACAAGCCTGCCGAGCGTCCCGTGGCGGTGGAACTGCGCGGCCGGAACAAGGCCTCTGCAGGAGAGGCCGAACGGCGGATGACCATCGCCGAGCGGCGCCTGGCGGAACAGCGGAAAGCTGCTGAAGAACAAAAGACCGTCGCTGCGCAAGCACGCGGATCCGAGAAAGGGGAAAACCGATGAGCCGTTTCAGCTTCGCCGAATTCGGAAATGAACTGTACACCGGCAAACGGTCCTACCCCTTTGTGGGGAAGCGGAACCTGTGGTTTGCGATCGCTGGCGTCGCTATTCTGCTGTCGCTTCTCATCCCGGTCATCAAGGGCGGGTTCAACCTGGGCATCGACTTCCGGGGTGGTTCCGAGTTCACCGTGTCCAACGTGCAGGACACGAGCATTGCAGCGGGCGAACAGGCCGTCACCGATGTTGTGCCAGATGCTGTTCCGCGCGTGACAAATATTGCGCCGGAAACCATGCGCATCCAGACAGAGCGCCTGAGCGATGACCAGACCCTGAGCGTCCGCGACGCGCTGATCGGCGCCTACGACGTCACTGAGGAAGATGTAACCTCCAACTTCGTGGGACCGACCTGGGGTGAGGACGTCAGCCGCCAGGCGATCATTGGCCTGATTGTGTTCGTGGCCCTCGCCGCCGCGCTGATGGCGATCTACTTCCGCACGTGGAAGATGTCGGTCGCTGCGATGGCGGCGCTCGTGGTGGTCATGATCACCTCCGCCGGAATCTATTCGCTCAGCGACTTCGAAGTTACGCCATCGGCGGTCATCGGTTTCCTCACGATCCTGAGCTATGCGCTGTATGACACGGTCGTGGTCTTCGACAAGATCCGGGAGAACACCGCTGACGTGGACGTTTCCAGCAAACGGACCTTCGGCGAGCAGGTCAACCTGGCGGTCAACCAGACTCTTGTCCGATCGATCAACACGTCGGTCGTCGCCGTCCTGCCAGTGGCTGCCATCTTGTTCATCGGTGCCATGCTCCTCGGGGCAGGAACCCTGAGGGACCTGTCGCTCGCGCTCTTTGTGGGCATCATCATCGGCACGCTTACCACCGTGTTCATCGCTGCCCCTTTGTACGCGATGCTGCGGATGAAGGAGCCGGAAATCCAGAAGCAGGAAAAGCGGGTGCTTCATCGTCGCTCGCTCGAAGCGAAGGAATCCGGAACGGTCCCGGCTTAGCTGCGCTACAGCGTGGCGGCGCTGAGCGCTCGTACACGGATCCTGAAACGGCCCGGCACATCCTTGTGCCGGGCCGTTCTGCATGCCTCAGGCCCAAATAAATATTGATCCTTACGTTTCGAGGCAAAACGTGTAGGGGAGACCTCCAGCGGTGGATAAACTTGGATAGTCAACCAGGGTGTGGCATGTTGTAGCCTTACCTGTCCCGGTGGGGCTGGTTGGAACTGCAACGGAAGTGGGGTTTTGGGTGGCTGAAGCCAGTGGTCCCGGACGCCCGTCCGGAACCGGACCTTCCACGGGTTCGGGGGTTGAATCCCGCGCGCAACCAACCCGAGTGGTAGCGCCTGTGCCGGTGCGCCCCGGGCCGTCGTCGTCGGTTCCCACCGAGGGGCCGAGCGCCCCCGGCCGGAGGGAGCGCACGCGCGCCCGTCTCGCACGCCTGGCCGGGCTCGGAAGCACTGGCTATTCTCCTGTCCTGGAGCCGCTGCTGCGCACCGTTCGTGCGAACAACCCCAAAGAGGATCTGGAGTTCATCAAACGCGCGTATGAGGTGGCCGAGCGCAGCCACGAGGGACAGAAGCGCAAGAGCGGCGATCCGTACATCACCCACCCCGTAGCTGTTGCCACGATTTTGGCTGAGCTCGGCATGACCGGGACCACGCTGGCTGCAGCCCTCCTGCACGACACGGTCGAAGACACCAGCTGCACCCTTGATGACATCCGTCGGGACTTCGGCCAGGAAGTGGCCATGCTTGTGGACGGCGTGACCAAGCTGGACAAGGTTTCCTTTGGGGATGCAGCGCAGGCGGAGACCGTCCGCAAGATGGTCGTCGCCATGGCGAAGGACATCCGCGTCCTCGTCATCAAGTTGGCCGACCGGCTCCACAACGCGCGGACCTGGCGCTTCGTCTCACCGGAGTCCTCCGCCCGCAAGGCGCGGGAAACCCTTGAAATCTTCGCTCCGCTGGCGCACCGCCTGGGTATGAACACCATCAAGTGGGAGCTGGAGGACCTCTCGTTTGCGGCGTTGCACCCGAAGGTCTACGAAGAAATCGTGCGGATGGTCGGCGACCGCACCCCTGAACGTGAAAAGCACCTGAACCTGGTCCGGGACCAGATCGGCGAGGATCTTCGCTCGGTCAAGATCAAGGCCACGATCACGGGGCGGCCGAAGCACTACTACTCCATCTACCAGAAGATGATCGTCAGGGGTAAGGACTTCGACGACATCCATGACCTGATGGGCGTAAGGGTCCTCGTTGATTCCGTGCGCGACTGCTACGCAACCCTTGGCCAGCTCCACGCGCGGTGGAACCCGCTTCCGGGCCGGTTCAAGGACTACATCGCGATGCCCAAGTTCAACATGTACCAGTCGTTGCACACCACGGTGATCGGACCCGGCGGGCGGCCCGTCGAGATACAGATCCGTACGCATGACATGCACCGTCGCGCCGAATACGGTGTAGCTGCACACTGGAAGTACAAGAACCAGGGCGGAGCCGGCACCAGCGGTGCCCCGGACAACAGCGATATGGGTTGGCTGCGCAGTCTCGTGGACTGGCAGCAGGAGACGTCGGATCCTGACGAGTTCCTCGACTCGCTGCGCTTTGAAATCAACGCCCGCGAAGTATTCGTGTTTACGCCCAAAGGCGAGGTCATGGCGTTGCCGGCTGGGTCAACGCCCGTCGATTTCGCGTACGCGGTGCACACGGAAGTCGGGCACCGCACTATCGGTGCCCGTGTCAACGGCAAGCTCGTCCCGCTCAACAGCGAGCTGAACCACGGCGACTGGGTGGAGATCTTCACCTCCAAGGCGGAGGGTGCGGGCCCAAGCCAGGACTGGCAGGGATTCGTCAAGAGCCCGCGGGCACGCAACAAGATTCGTCAGTGGTTCACCAAGGAACGCCGGGAAGAAGCGATTGAAAAGGGCAAGGACCAGCTGACCCGCACCATGCGGAAGCAGAACCTTCCCCTGCAGCGCATGATGACCCACGACGCGCTCATGGCGGTAGCCCAGGAACTGCGCCACACAGACATCTCAGCGCTGTACGCTGCGGTCGGTGATGGCCACACCTCGGCCCAGAACGTCATCGAGCATTTGGTCACCCTGATGGGCGGCCACGCCGGCGCTGAAGAGGACATCGCCGAGGCGACGGTCGCCACCCAGCCGAGACGGCCCAAGTTCTCCGACTCCGGTGTGACTGTACGTGGGGTCGGAGATGTGTGGGTCAAGCTGGCCCGCTGCTGCACGCCCGTTCCACCCGACCCGATTGTCGGCTTCGTCACGCGGGGCTCCGGTGTCTCAGTGCACCGCAATGACTGCCGTAACGTCCAGGAGCTTCGGGACCAGCCCGACCGAATTGTCGACGTCGAATGGGCTCCTACGCAGTCGAGCGTGTTCCTGGTGGAGATCCAGGTGGAAGCGCTGGACCGGAAGAGCCTGCTTTCGGACGTGACCAGGGTGCTGTCCGAGAACCACGTGAATATTCTGGCGGCGAGCGTGAACACCTCGACTGACCGGGTGGCGATGTCCCGTTTCGCCTTCGAGATGGGGGACCCCAAGTACCTCAGCCACATCCTCAGCGCGGTACGGCGGATCGACGGAGTGTTTGACGTCTACCGCACCACAGGCTCTCAGCGCCGTATTTAGCGGCTCACACGCATAGCCTCGCGAAGCCTGCCCAATGCACGGGATTTGCCCGGGACGCGTGGTGAACTCTCCAGCGAGAGGATCACGAGGTGCAGCGGGCAGCGCAGTTCCGGCGCTGCAGCGATGTTCTTCAGCGTCTTCACGGCCCACGAATCCTGACCGTGCACTGCGACGTCGAGAGCCGTCCGCAGGGGAGAGGTTACGTCCACCCCGCCGATGGTGTGAAGATCGCAGGGCCCAAGCGTCACCTGATGCATGACCGCTTCACTGAATGGGGGAAGAGCGGTGGTGCGCCGGCGATGATCTGTGACAAGACTGACAACGGCGGGCGCAGGAGCGCACCCGTACACCCACGCTGCGCTCTGGCGGGCGAGCGCTACCCGCCGATGCAGCGACCTGGGAACGGCGTTGATGGCCGACTGCGCTCGAATGGCTGGAGTGGACGGCTGATCCGTGCGTACATAGGACTCTCCGCACACATGGACCATCAGGCCGTCAAGCCGCATTGCCTGCAGCTCCACGTGGCTGAAGAGGGTTCCACCATGGAACAGCACTCCGCCCGTGGAGTTGATGGCAAGGTCCCGCCGGGCGGATGTGCGCCCCTGCACGGGAGATCCTTGCGTGAATGGCATGCATACAGCTTCTCCAACATGCCGACAAAGAGAAAGTCCCGGTCGAGCCGCTGTGGATAACGGTTCGACCGGGACTCGCGTCCTCAGCGTGCGGTGCCTGTAAGAACCCGCCTGAGGACGCCAGTGCCTATGAGAAGTCCTGTGCGGACTTCTGCAACATGTCCAGCCACTGCCGCCGCGCCTCGAGCGCCTCGCGTGCTGCGGCAATCCGGCGGGCGTCGCCGTTTTTCTCTGCTGCGGCCAGATCCTCTTCGAGGGAGGCGATGGTGCTTTCCAGTTGGCTGAGGGCGCTGTTGGTGCGCGCCTTCGTCTCCGGGTTGGTGCGCTGCCAATGCTCGTGCTCGGCCGCCTGTACGGCGTCTTCCACTTCCCGCAGGCGCGCCTCAACGCGACCCATGTCGGCGCGGGGAACCTTCCCCGCGTCTTCCCAGCGATCCCGGATGGACTGCAACACCTTCCGGGCAGCAGTAGCGTCCTTGACCGGCAAGAGCTGCCGGGCCTCCGCCAGGAGGGCTTCCTTCACCGAGAGGTTGGCGCCGTACTCCTCGTCGATCGCCTCATTCGCCGCCTTACGCGCGGCGAAGAAGGTGTCCTGGGCAGCGCGGAAGCGTGACCACAATGCGTCGTCGTCCTTGCGGCTCGCCCGCTTTGAAGCTTTCCACTCGTCCATAAGCTGGCGGTACTCGGCTGCCGTGTGGCCCCAGTCGGTGGAGGTGGACAGCTCCTCGGCACGACGGATCAGCGCTTCCTTGGCGCGTTTGGCCTCCGCGTTCTCATTGTCGAGCTGCGAGAAGTAGGCCCTCCGGTGCCGGTCGAAAACGGTACGGGCGGAGCGGAACCGCTTCCATAGGGCGTCTTCCGTGCCGCGTCCAAGCCGCATCCCTGACTTCTGGGCGGCTTTCCACTGCTCGAACAGTTCATTCATGCGGTTGCTGCTGGCCTTCCACTGCACCGTGGACGGATCCCGGCCCGCAATGTCCTCAGCTTCCGCAACGATCGCCTCGCGCGCTTCCAGCTCACGGGAACGAGCGGCATCCAGCTCCGCCTTCTCAGCGGATTCAAGTTCACCGATCAGGGTGATCAGCGCGTCCAAACGCGCTTCGAGCGCACGGACATTGCCCACCATCTTCCGCTCGGCCACTTGCTCAGCCAGGTGCGCAGCGGTCTTTCGCATGTCCGTTGTAGGCGCCTTGGCGTGCACCCGCTGCTCAAGCAGCGTCACCTGGCCCGCGACGTCGTCGTACTTGCGGACGAAGTAGCCCAGTGCTTCCTCACGCGGTGCGTCAGGGTATTGACCGACGGGGAACTCCTCGCCGTCCACGAGAAGGAAGACGTGACCGTCCTCTTCGACGCGGGCGAACTTCTCCGCTTCTTCCAGCGGAGTGGTGTGGATCGGGGGCGCGGCGACGACGGTGGGCGCTGCAGGACCGCTGGACCGGGGGGCGATGGCGGCCGGCGTCGGGCGGGGCCGTGCGGGCTTGCCGGGAACGGGAACAGGGGTGGCCTGCTGTTCGGGAGCCGGATCAGCCTGCTGCTCAGGAGCAGAGGGGCCCTCGGCAGCGTCGGGTTGTTCGGTTTCGGCCGCTTCGGTTACAGGCGTTTCGTCGGATTTCTGACTGTTTGTCACCGCTAAAAGTCTTTCGCTCGATGGACGGCGCAGCGGCCGCCTCCCGGTTGATTACTGCAGGGTTAATGAGTCTATCGCCACAGGAGTAGCCGGGGCTCCGTCCTCGCCGCCGCCCTCCACACCGTTTTCGGCGATCTGCCGGACAACGTCCAGTCCTGAGGTCACGGAACCCATGATGGTGTATCCGCCCGTGTTCTGTGGAATCTGCGAATCCTTGTAAACGATGAAGAATTGCGTGCCGTTGCTGTCTGTACTTGCTCCGCGGGCCACAGCAATGCTCCCGGCGGGGTACACGCCGTCCTCCGGCGTGTTCTCGACCGGCCCCCACTGGTAGTTTGGATCACCCGCGCCGTCGCCGTTGAGGGATCCGCACTGCAGCACGCCCATGGTCTCAGCGGTGGTCAGCCGGTGGCAGGTCTTGCCCGCGAAGAAGCCTTCCTCAGCCAGGGAAGTGAAGACGGCGACGGCCTGCGGGGCAAGGTTCCCGTCAAGCTGTACGCCGATGTCGCCGGCACTGGTGGCAAGGGAACCGGTGAATACCTTCCCCTCGGCGACCGACGGATCCGGAATGTTCGCGCTGTTGGCTGTCGGCTGGGCCGTGGAGCTCTCGGTAGCTCCGGGAGCTTCCAGCTGTGCCGCGGTGGGATTCGAACTGAACCAGAACAACTGAAGAGCGAGGGCAAGGGCCAGGACCGCTATTGCCGCAACGCCGGCCACGGTGCTGTCCCTCCGGCGCCGTTTCTCCTGGGTACGCTTCAGCTCCCGGCGTGCTTCGATCTGGCTGATATGACGGCGCATTTCGCGTCCGCGTCGGTCAATGGCCACGCGACCTCCTGGATCCGACGGTTCTTTCGCGTTGCTCGGGCATAGGACCGCCGGTTAGCACGGCCCACCACGTACCCCTAAAATGAATGCCGCAGACAGTGTAGGCACAGCCGACCGTTTACCTCACGATTCCTCGCACGATCCCGAACCGCCTGGTTGGGGACGCAAGCGTCATTGCCCAAGGAGAGTTGCTTACATGGCACGAAAGTCCTCGTTGTCCGGATTCCCCGAATGGTTGCCTCAGGAGCGCCTCGTGGAGCTGCACATTCTGGACACCCTGCGACGGACGTTCGAGCTTCACGGCTTCTCCAGCGTCGAGACACGCGCCGTTGAGACAGTCGGGCAGCTGCTCCGCAAGGGCGAGATCGACAAGGAGGTGTATGCGGTATCACGGCTGCAGGATGAGGACGCCGCAGGTGTATCCGGCGATGACTCGCTCGCGCTTCACTTCGACCTGACTGTGCCGTTTGCCCGCTACGTAGTCGAAAACGCCGGCTATCTTGCGTTCCCCTTCCGCCGCTACCAGATCCAGAAGGTCTGGCGCGGGGAACGACCCCAGGAGGGGCGTGCCCGCGAGTTCACGCAGGCCGACATCGACGTGGTCGGTGACGGGTCCCTGCCTTTCCGCTATGACGTCGAGCTTGCCCTCGTGATCGCTGAGGCGCTCGGTGCCCTGCCGATCCCCGATTTCCAGCTGCGCATCAACAACCGCAAGCTCGCGGAAGGCTTCTACCGGGGGATCGGCCTAACTGACACCCCCGGTGTCCTCCGCAGCATCGACAAACTGGAGAAAATCGGAGCAGACCGGGTTGCCGAACTGCTGAAGACGGAACTGGGTGCTACGGACGAGCAGGCTAAGGCCGCGCTCAGCCTGGCGGCGATCCGCACCGAAGACACCTCGTTCGTTGAACAGGTGCGCGCCTTCGGTGTCGAAGACCCGTTGTTGGACGAGGGACTGGCGGAACTCGAGCAGGTCATCGCCGAGGCCTCGAAACGCGCTCCCGGGAAGGTGATCGCCGATCTCAGCATCGCCCGCGGCCTGGACTACTACACCGGCACGGTCTACGAGACGGTGCTGGTCGGCCACGAGGCCCTCGGATCCATCTGCTCAGGCGGGCGCTACGACGCGTTGGCGAGCAAGGGCAACCGGTCCTTCCCCGGCGTCGGGCTCTCCATCGGCGTCACCCGCCTGGTGACGCGTATCCTGAGCCAGGACTTCGCCACTGCAACCCGTCAGGTCCCGACCGCGGTGCTGGTCACCCTCGCCAATGACGACTCGTGGTCCGCAGCCCAGGACGTCGCCTCGGAACTGCGCGGCCGGGGCATCCCGGTGGAGGTTGCAGCGTCGGCGGAGAAATTCGGCAAGCAGATCAAATTCGCCGACCGCCGGGGTATCCCGTTCGTCTGGTTCACCTCGGAGGACGGCACCCACGAGGTCAAGGACATTCGCTCAGGCGAGCAGGTGTCCGCTGACCCGTCGTCATGGACGCCGCCCGTCGAGGATCAGTGGCCGGCGGTCCTGCCTCAGGGCTGACGCTACGTGTGACGCCGTCGTCGCCTCAGCAGAACCACGGCGGCGCGGCCCAGCAGCCCTAGCAGGAGTATGACGGTCATGGTCAGCACGGACTGGACCGGAAGAGTGAACGCCAGCACCAGGCAGCCCACCACTCCGAGCACATTCAGGGCCCGCGGCGCATACCAGGGCCGGGTGGTCAGCGTGAGCGCCGAGAGGTTGGCCACCGCGTAGTAGAGCAGCACACCGAAGCTGGAGAAGCCCACCACCGTCAGAATGTCTGTTCCCAGCAGCAGCCCAATGACGACGACGGCGGCCGCCAGTTCAGCGACGAATGGGGTGGCCCGGCGCGCCGAGACAGCGCTGAACACCCGCGGCAGGTCACCTTCGCGCGCCATAGCCATGGTTGTGCGCGCGATCCCGCTGATCAGCGCAAGCAACGCGCCGAGACTCGCCAGCGCAGCGGCCATCGCAACCGCCAGCACAGGTATCGATTGACCGCTCGAAAAGACTTCAGTCAGGGGAGCGGCCGACTCGGCGAGGGCGTCCGGTCCGACTGCACGCAGCAGGCCGAATGCGAGCAGCAGGTACAGCGCCAGGGTGAAACCCAGTGCGCCGAAGATGGCGCGCGGTATGTTGCGTCCCGGCTCCCGCACCTCCTCGCCCATGGTGGCGATGCGCGCATACCCGGCAAAAGCGAAGAACATGAGCCCTGCCGCCTGCAGGACTCCGGTGGGTCCGGATGCCGGCGAACCGCCGTCGTTCGCGGGTTGTGTGAAGGCAACCACGATGACGAACGCGAGTACCGGCACCACCAGTGACACGATGATTCGCGTCATCGTCGCGGTACGCGTTATACCGAGCAGGTTCACGGCCGTCAGTGCCACCACTGCAGCCACTCCCGCCGCCTTCTCGAAGCCGGGGACCGCGTACAGCCCAAACGTGAGCGCCATCGCCGCGCACGAGGCGAGCTTGCCCGTAATGAAGCTCCACCCGGCGAGGAACCCGGGCCATTCGCCGAGCTGGCGCCTTCCATAGGTGTAGGTTCCGCCGCTCACCGGGTGAACCGTTGCCAGTTGGGCGGACGCCGCTGCGTTGGCGTAGGCGACTATCGCGGCGAGGGCGACGGCGAGGGGCAGCAGGGTGCCTGCAGCCGCTGCGGCGGGGGAAAAGACGACAAAGACACCCGCCCCGATCATTGATCCGATGCCTACGGTTGTTGCATCGAAGCCGCCGAGTTGTCTGTTCAGTGCCTGCGGCATGCGGAGGCCCCCGTCCCGTGAGAGGTGTGGCCGGGAGTGCAGTGCATCCGGCGGTAAACTCGAACATAGGGATTCAATCCAGCGATCTAATCCACTGATCTTAACCACACACCGGAAGGAATGCTGTGCTGCGCACACATGACCTTGGTTCCCTGCGGACCGGGCACATTGGACAAACCGTTACTCTCGCCGGATGGGTGGCCCGCCGTCGTGATCACGGTGGCGTGGCATTCCTCGATCTGCGTGATGCTTCCGGTGTCGCCCAGGTGGTGGTGCGGGAAGAGGATGTGTTCTCCAGCCTGCGCAACGAGTACGTGCTCCAGATCATCGGCACCGTCGAGAAGCGCCCCGAGGGCAACGAGAACCCGGCGCTGGCAACCGGGGAGATCGAGGTCATTGCCGAGAAGGTGACCATCCTGAACACCTCGGACCCGCTGCCGTTCCAGATTGACGAGCACGTCGAGGTGGGTGAGGAAGCGCGCCTCAGGCACCGCTACCTCGACCTCCGCCGTCCCGCTCCGAACGCTAACCTCCGCCTGCGCTCCGAAGCCAACCGGGTTGCCCGCGAGCTTCTGCACACGGACGGTTATGTGGAGATCGAAACTCCAACCCTCACCCGGTCGACGCCCGAGGGCGCCCGTGACTTCCTGGTCCCGGCGCGCCTGGCGCCCGGCTCCTGGTACGCGCTCCCGCAGTCGCCCCAGCTCTTCAAGCAGCTTCTCCAGGTGGGCGGCTTCGAGAAGTACTACCAGATCGCCCGCTGCTACCGTGACGAGGACTTCCGGGCCGACCGGCAGCCCGAGTTCACGCAGCTGGATATCGAGGCGAGCTTCGTTGAGCAGGATGACATCATCGCGCTCAGTGAGCAGCTCGTAGAAGCGTTGTGGAAGCTGATCGACGTCGAAATCCCGACCCCCATCCAGCGCATGACCTACGCCGACGCCATGGCGCGCTACGGCTCCGACAAGCCGGACCTGCGCTTTGGCCTTGAACTGACTGAGCTCACCGAGTACTTCAAGGACACCGAATTCGGTGTGTTCAAGGCGTCATACGTCGGCGCCGTCGTCATGCCCGGCGGAGCCGCCCAGCCTCGCCGGCAGCTCGACGCGTGGCAGGAATGGGCAAAGCAGCGCGGCGCCAAGGGCCTGGCGTATGTCCTCATCGACGACGACGGCAGCCTCCGCGGTCCCGTTGCCAAGAACCTGACCGACGCCGAACGCGAGGGCCTGGCCGACGCCGTCGGCGCTAAGCCGGGCGACTGCATCTTCTTCGCGGCGGGCGAGAAGTCTTCCTCGCGTGCGCTGCTCGGCGCCGCCCGCGTGGAGATCGGTCACCGGACCGGCCTGATCGATCCCGATGCGTGGGCATTCGTGTGGGTTGTTGACGCGCCGATGTTCGAACCGGCGTCGGACGCAGTGGCGGCAGGCGACGTCGCGGTGGGTTCGGGCGCATGGACCGCTGTCCACCACGCGTTCACCTCGCCGAAGCCCGAATTCGTGGACTCCTTCGACACCGATCCGGGCAGCGCGCTGGCGTACGCCTACGACATTGTCTGCAACGGCAATGAAATTGGCGGCGGATCGATCCGTATCCACCGCCGGGATGTCCAGGAGCGCGTCTTCGCGGTCATGGGTATCAGCGCCGAGGATGCACAGGAGAAGTTCGGCTTCCTGCTCGAGGGCTTCAAGTACGGCGCGCCGCCGCACGGCGGCATTGCGTTCGGCTGGGACCGTGTGGTTGCCCTCTTGGCGGGCAGTGATTCCATCCGCGATGTCATCGCTTTCCCGAAGTCCGGCGGTGGCTACGACCCGCTCACCGCGGCGCCTGCACCGATCACCGCGCAGCAGCGGAAGGAAGCAGGTGTCGACGCAAAACCGGACGCAAAGCCGGTTGTGAAGGCAGGCGTCAAGCCGGAGGCGTCGGCAGAGCCGAAAGCTGAAGAGAAAGCCGGCGCGAAGGCCTGACCGCGCCGCCGGGTGTGCAGATAATGCTGGAATGCCAGCGTGTTTCCGCCATTATCTCCACATCCGGCTATGCGCAAAGCGGCGGTGGACGTCTTCAAACGTCATCTCCTGCGTTCGTCCAAAAATATGGAAGAATGAACGTCGTACAACGTGCTCCGGGGTCGGTGTAATTCCGAACCGGCGGTTATAGTCCGCGACCCGCGTGCAGCCTTTCGGGGCAGCAAACGGTTGAGCCGGTGAAATTCCGGCACCGACAGTTAAAGTCTGGATGGGAGAAGCACGTGCAGCCACGACTGTGCCCTGTCGTCGGCGCTTCGCGCGCCCTCGCAGGCGCCGGCCCTGCCTGTCGTTCCCCGGAGCCGTAAGAGCTAGGTGAGGGAATGATATGGACTTTCAGCCGTCGCCTCCGCGTGGAGGCCGCCATGACCGGTGCTGACCACGCCTTCACCGCGCACGAAATGATGGCCATGGAGCACGCGCTGCTGCTTGCCGGCCAGGGTGTGCGCGGTGCCAACCCGCTGGTGGGGGCTGTGATTCTCGACGGCGACGGCGCGATCGTTGCCGCCGGCGCCCACCTCGGTGCCGGGACCGATCACGCGGAAGTCGCGGCACTGAAGGAAGCGGCCCTGCAGGGTGTGGACCTGACCGGCTGCACCATGGTGGTGACGCTTGAGCCGTGCAACCACACCGGACGCACAGGCCCCTGTACCGAGGCCATCCTGGCGGCCGGCATCACACGCGTGGTGTACGCCGCCTCCGACCCGAACCCTGACGCCGCCGGTGGAGACGCACTCCTCACCCGCCGCGGAATCGAAGTGGTTGGCGGGCTCCTCGCTGACCCTGCAACAGAGCTGAACCGCCGCTGGCTCGCCGCCGTCCAGGCCAGGCGTCCGTTCGTCACCGTCAAAGTGGCGCAGAGCCTCGATGCGCAATCTGCAGCTGCCGACGGTTCAAGCCAGTGGATCACCGGCCCGCATGCCCGCGCCGATGGGCACACCATCCGTACCCGGGTCGACGCCGTGCTGGTGGGCACCGGCACAGTCCTCACCGATGACCCCCGCCTCACGGCGCGGGCGCTCGACGGATCGGACGCGGACCGCCAGCCGCTGCGTGTCGCCGTCGGGTTGCGGGATATCCCGGAAGAGGCCGCCATGCGCGGAAAGGGCTTTCTTCACCTGCGCACCCACGATCCCATCGCCGCGCTGGAAGAGCTTTACGTCCGGGGTGTGCGGCACGTCCTGGTGGAAGGCGGCCCCCAACTGGTCGGGGTCTTCCTCATGGCGGACCTGGTGGACGAACTCTTCACCTACATCGCGCCCATGCTCCTCGGCGCCGGCGTACCGGCCTTCCAACGCCTGGGCGTCGCAACGCTGACCGATGCGCACGTGTGGCGTCTCGACCCCGACGGCGCCGCTGCAGTGACGCAGATCGGCGACGATGTCCGACTTCATTTCAAACCCATAGCGCCGGTTCCGGCGCCCTTCGTGAAAGGCCCTTGAGTGTTTACAGGAATTGTTTCCGGACGGGGCACAATTTCGTCCCTCCAACCTTCTCCGGACGGAGCGAGCGCGGTGCTTGTGTTCGACGCCGGTGCGACGGCAACCGGATTGGACCTCGGCGGGTCCATCGCAGTCGACGGCGTCTGCCTGACCGCCACCACCATCGATGGCGGTCGTATCAGTGTTGACGTGATGGGAGAGACCCTGGCCCGAACAACCATCGGCCGGCTGGCCGAGGGCGACCGCGTCAACCTCGAACGCTGCGTTCCGGCCACCGGCCGGCTGGACGGGCACGTTGTGCAGGGCCACGTCGACGGCGTCGGTACGCTTCTTGAGCGCGAGGACCTCGGCGCCTGGGAGCGTCTGCGCTTCAGTCTTCCTTCCCCGCTGGACCGTTATGCCGCGGAGAAGGGCTCCATTGCGGTCGACGGTGTCTCACTGACTGTGACCGCCGTGAGCGACGCGGGAGTACAGGACCCCTGGTTCGAGGTTGGACTCATTCCGACAACCCTCAGTGAGACGGGGCTGGGTGCCAAGAGCATTGGAGATTTTGTAAACCTCGAAATGGATGTGCTGGCCAAGTACGCGGAGCGCCTGCTTGCTTTCACGGGGAATGGAGTTCGCGCATGAACGCCCAGGGAAACAGCGGCCCAGCGGACACGCCTGCCGGCGTCGTGCTGGAAATCCGCCTGGATTCAGTGGAGGCGGCAGTCGCCGCCATGGCAGCGGGCCGCGCCGTCGTCGTTGTTGATGACGCCAATCGCGAGAATGAAGGAGACATCATCTTCGCTGCCCAGTTCGCCACCGCGGAACTGACGGGATGGACTATCCGGTACACCTCGGGCGTCCTGTGTGTTCCACTCACCGGAGAGACCGCGGACAGGCTGGACCTGCCCGCCATGGTGCTGAACAACCAGGACTCCAAGCAGACCGCGTACACCGTCTCGTGCGACGCGGCGGTCGGCGTGAGCACCGGTATCAGTGCCGCGGACAGGGCGCTGACCGCGCGGGTGCTTGCCTCCGCTTCTTCGAGCCCGTCGGATCTCACCCGGCCCGGTCACATGTTCCCCCTGCGCGCGGTCGATGGCGGCGTGCGTGAGCGGCCCGGGCATACCGAGGCCGCGGTCGACCTGTGCCGGCTCGCCGGAGTGGAGCCTGCAGCCGTCATTGCGGAGGTTACCCACGACGACGGCGGGATGATGCGCCTGCCTGCGCTGCGGGAGTTCGCCACGCGTTTCGGGGCGCCGCTGATTTCCATCGAGGATCTTGCGGACTATCTCGCCGGGAGCGGCAGAGGAGTCGCCGAATGAGTACGGTCACCGGGGGTCCCGTGGTCACCATTCCGACGGCGTTCGGATCGTTCACCGCGCAGGCCTGGATTGTTGCGTCCTTGGGCGTGGAGCACCTGACGCTGTCCGCGCCAGGGACCAACAGGGCCAATGGCGCACCGCTGGTACGCCTGCACTCGGAATGCCTCACCGGTGATGTCTTCGGCTCCTACCGCTGTGACTGCGGCGAACAGCTTGAGCAGGCGCTCGGACTGGTTCACGAGCAGGGCGGAACGGTGGTTTACCTCCGTGGTCAGGAGGGCCGTGGAATCGGCCTCGCCAACAAACTCCGCGCCTACGCCCTCCAGGAAAACGGCGCAGACACGGTGGAGGCGAATGAACAGCTCGGATTGCCCGTCGACGCGCGCGACTACCAGGCAGCAGCTGACATCCTCACCAAACTCGGCATCACCAGAATCCGACTGTTGAGCAACAATCCGGTCAAGCGGGAGCACCTCGAACGGTACGGCGTCACCGTGGCGTCCATGGTGCCGTCCGAAATCCCGTCAAGGCTCGAGAACCAGCATTACCTCGAGACCAAGCGTGACCGTCTCAACCACCAGCTGTCCCACCTGGAGGAACGGTTCCACAAGAGGCCGCAGGAGAAGATCGTTCAGCAGAGCTGACCGTCCGGCCTCCAGAGCCACCCAGATCGCATCCGCAATTCCCTACATCTTCCTACACTGAAATTTCAGAGGAGAACCATGGCCGGACACGGCGCCCCCACCATCGACATCACCAGCATCGCGCAGCAGCAGGAACAGCAGCAGCCGGTTCGGCTTGCGGTCATCGCCGCCAGCTGGCACACCGCGATCATGGATGGACTGCTCGACGGCGCCCGCCGGGCCGCCGCGGACGCGGGCATCGAACCCGACGTGCTCCGCGTACCGGGCAGCTTCGAGCTGACCGTCGCGGCGGCGAGGCTGGCACCGCACTACGACGCCGTCGTCGCGCTCGGTGTGGTCATCCGGGGCGGAACGCCCCACTTCGATTACGTCTGCCAGGCTGCAACGTCGGGACTCACCGAGGTCAGCGTCCGCACCGGTGTTCCGGTGGGCTTCGGGGTGCTCACCTGCGACACGGAAGAGCAGGGCCTGGACCGCGCCGGCCTCGCCGGTTCGAGTGAGGACAAGGGATACGAGGCGACCGTTGCCGCGCTGGCAACGGCTGCGGTGCTGAGCCCATGGAGCAACTGAAGGCATAGCGGCAGATAGAGGTTCGTCACATAGAACGGGCGCGATACGGCGGATCCGGTGGAACCCAGTAACCTAGACAGAGTGAAATCCTTCGATACCCTCTTTGCCGAGCTGAGCGAGAAAGCTGCCGCCCGCCCATCCGGGTCACGGACCGTGGCTGAACTGGAGTCAGGCGTGCACGGCATCGGCAAGAAGGTCGTCGAGGAGGCTGCCGAAGTGTGGATGGCCGCCGAGTATGAGTCGAATGAGGCAGCCGCAGAGGAGATCTCCCAGCTGCTCTATCATCTTCAGGTCATGATGATCGCCAAGGGACTCACGCTCGAAGACGTCTACAAGCATCTTTAGCCGCGCGCCCGAGCCCTCGGAAGAACTCTCGCGCGGCAAACGCCTGCTTCAAGGAAACCCTCCTCACCGAAGGAAAACCCATGCTTCGAGTAGCAGTCCCCAACAAGGGATCCCTGTCCGAATCCGCCTCCGCAATGCTCAGCGAGGCGGGCTATCGCCAGCGCCGCGACACCCGCGAACTGGTGATGGTGGACCCCGAGAACGAAATCGAATTCTTCTTCCTCCGGCCTCGCGACATCGCGGTGTACGTCGGATCCGGAACGCTCGACGTCGGAATCACCGGACGCGACCTGTTCCTCGATGCCCAGGTGGACGCCGAGGAGCTCCTGCCTCTCGGCTTCGGTGCATCAACGTTCCGTTTCGCCGGCCCGGTGGGCCACTTCGCGTCCGTCTCCGAACTGGAGGGACGGCGTCTGGCCACCAGTTACGACGGACTGCTGCGCGCTTTCCTGGCTGAGCAGGGTGTCGAGGCGACAGTGGTCCGCCTGGACGGCGCGGTGGAGTCCTCCGTGCGCCTCGGCGTCGCGGATGCCATCGCCGACGTCGTCGAGACAGGGAACACGCTGAAGGCCGCCGGTATGGAGATCTTCGGTGAGCCGATCCTGCGCAGCGAAGCGGTCCTCATCGGACGCAAGGGCGCAACACCCGTGGGGCTGGACATCCTGATTCGTCGGCTTCAGGGTGTGCTCGTCGCACGGCAGTATGTCCTGCTCGACTATGACATCCGCAAGGAGCTGGTCGACCAGGCCGCGGCGCTGACACCGGGCCTTGAGTCACCCACCGTCTCGCCGCTGCGCGACTCGGAGTGGGTTGCCGTGCGCTCCATGGTGAAGCGTCACAGCACCAACCAGATCATGGACGAGCTCTACGATCTCGGTGCCCGTGCCATTCTGGTCAGCACCATCCACGCGTGCCGGATCTAGGACGGGGCAAAACATGAGCGTGGCAATACGGGTCATACCCTGCCTCGACGTGGACGCCGGTCGCGTGGTCAAGGGAATCAACTTCGAGGACCTCCGCGACGCCGGGGACCCGGTTGAACTGGCACACCGCTATGACCGGGCGGGTGCCGACGAGCTGACGTTCCTCGACGTCACAGCCTCTTCCGGCAATCGCGCCACCACCTTCGACGTGGTCGCGAAGACGGCCGAGGAAGTCTTCATTCCGCTGACGGTGGGAGGCGGCGTCCGGGAAATTTCCGACGTCGACCGGTTGCTGCGTGCGGGTGCCGACAAAGCGTCCATCAACACCGCGGCGGTTGCGCGTCCGCAGGTCATCGACGAGATCACATCCCATTTCGGGTCGCAGGTCCTGGTGCTGAGCCTCGACGCGCGCCGAACCCATGACGACTCGACGCCGTCGGGCTTCGAAGTCACCACGCACGGCGGACGGAAGGGTACCGGAATAGACGCGGTGGCCTGGGCCCGCGAGGCGGCTGACCGCGGCGTGGGAGAGATTCTGCTGAACTCGATTGATGCCGACGGCACCCGCGAGGGCTTCGACCTGGAAATGATCAGGATTGTCCGCGCTGCAGTGAAGGTGCCGCTCATTGCCTCGGGCGGCGCGGGCGAGCCTGCACACTTCCCACCGGCTGTGGCCGCAGGGGCGGATGCGGTGCTCGCTGCATCTGTGTTCCACTTCGGTCCGGTCGACGCGATCGCCGAAGTGAAAAGGGCTATCCGGGACGCCGGATTTCCTGTTCGCTGAGAACCGGAGGTTAGAGTCCTACTTCGGCGCTCTCCAGAAGAGCGACGGCGTCAGGCTGTCCTTCAAAGGTGACCAACGCGTGGCGGGTACGCCCGTGGGCGTGCATGAGCAGCTCGCCGGGCTCGCCGACGATCGCCACTGAAACCGGTGCGCGTTTGGCGACGTGCCTCGGGCCGTCCGGCCGTACAAGCACAATGCCAAGGTCAACGCCGCGGTAAAGGATGGCGGCGCGCTTGATCAGTTCGTCCCAGAGCGCGCTCGAGTATTCCTCATCCAGGGCACGCGGCGCCCATCTGCTGGTCGCCCGGCGCACGTCTTCGGTATGAACGAAGTATTCAATGAGGTTGGTGCTGGTGTCGATGGAGCGCAGGCGCATCGGAGAATAGAACGGATGGCCCCTGCGGAAGTCGTTCACAAGTGCCTCGTAAGCCGGTGCGGATGCGGATTTGGCGGCGAGTTTGCGCGTTGCCTTCTCCGAGACGACCGAAAGCGGCTTGATGAGCGCGCCGATCCCAACGCTGGGTTTGTGGCCCCGGAGGTACAGGTGCGCGGCCAGTTCCTTCGTCTGCCAACCGTCGCACAGCGTGGGGGAGTGGGGCCCGGCCGCGAGCAGAGTTTCGGCTAGGACTTCACGGGAGGGGTCAACGAAATGCATCACTGTTGAAAATAGCATGATAAGCATCTCCATGCCCGGGTTCTGGCGCGTACTGCTCCGGCGGACGAACCTGAGGGAACTTCACACACCCCGTACACGGCGCCCGATGCGGCAGCCCGGTCCGGCACGACTAGAATCAGTTGCGATGTCACAACACCCCGAACCCGCCACATTCCCAGCTGCCGGCGAAACGCCCGAGCTAGATCCAGCGGTTGCCGACGCGCTCAAGCGGGACGCCGCCGGCCTCGTCGCCGCGATCGTCCAGGCCGATGACACGGGGGAGGTGCTGATGCTCGGTTGGATGGATGATGAGGCCCTTCGGCGAACCCTGACCAGCGGTCGCGTCACCTTCTACTCGAGGTCCCGCCAGGAGTACTGGCGCAAGGGCGACACCTCGGGCCACGTGCAGTACGTGAAATCCGTCGCGCTGGATTGCGACGGCGACGCACTGCTCGTGAGGGTGGATCAGGTGGGCGCGGCGTGCCACACCGGCACCCGGACGTGTTTCGACGGCAGGGATCTCGCCGCCGTCGTCGGCTCCGCATAAGCTTCGCCGCAGAGGAACACCGCAGGCAGGAACAACTACGCCCTTCAGAGCGATGGGCGCGAGGATTTAGGAAACGCATTTCATGGATGAGCTCGGAGTAATCACCCCCGGCGTGGAGGAGTTCCGCGCGCTGGCCCGGGACCGGCGGGTCATACCTGTCCGCCTGACTGTGCTCGACGATGCTCACACTCCGATCGGCATCTACCGGAAGCTGACCGACGGGCACCCGGGCACCTTCCTCATGGAATCCGCTGCAGAGGGCGGCGTATGGTCGCGGTATTCGTTCATCGGTGTCAACTCCCGGGCCACCCTCACCACCAGGGACGGCGAGGCGTGCTGGCTAGGGGAGCCTCCGGCGGGAGTACCCGTGGACGGCAACCCCGTCGAGGCCCTTCGGCGGACAGTGGAGGAACTCCAGACCGCGCGATTCGACGGGCTTCCGCCCTTCACCTCCGGCATGGTCGGATTCATCGGCTGGGAATCCGTCCGTCACTGGGAGAGGCTTACTTCCCCGCCGGAGGATGACCTCGAACTGCCTGAACTGGCAATGAACCTTGTCACGGATATGGCCATCCACGACAACGCAGGCGGCAGGGTCACCCTGGTGGCCAACGCCATCAACTATGACAACTCATCCGCCCGCGTGGATGAAGCCTGGCACGACGCCGTAGCCCGACTGCGGAGCATGCTTCAGCGGCTTGCCTCCGCGTCCAACCAGCCGGTGTCCGTCCTGGCCGACGGCGCCTCCGACAGTACAGCGCTGATGTCCCGCGTCCGGGAACGCTGGGACCGGGACCGTTACCTTGCTGCGATCGAGCGCGGCAAGGAAGCCATCGTGGACGGCGAAGTGTTCCAGGTGGTCATTTCGCGCCGATTCGAACTGGACTGCGAGGCGTCCGCCCTCGACGTCTACCGGGTGCTGCGCACCACAAACCCAAGCCCGTACATGTACCTCTTCAGTCTTGAGGACGCGGCAGGACGGCCGTATTCCATCGTCGGGTCCTCACCGGAAGCGCTCGTCACCGTCAAGGGCGCGGAGGTCATCACCCATCCGATCGCGGGGTCGCGGCCGCGCGGCAAGACCGCCGAGCAGGACCGGGTCCTTGCAGAGGAACTGCTTGCGGATGAGAAGGAGCGTGCCGAGCACCTCATGCTGGTGGACCTCGCGCGTAATGACATCTCCAAGGTGTGCCGGCCGGGAACAGTGGACGTTACGCAGTTTATGGAGGTCGAGCGGTTCAGCCACATCATGCACCTCGTCTCGACCGTCGTGGGACAGTTGGACCCGGCCCGCTCCGCTTATGACGTGCTGGCCGCGACCTTCCCCGCTGGAACCCTGTCCGGTGCGCCCAAGCCCCGGGCACTCCGGTTGCTCGATGAACTCGAACCGCACAAGCGCGGCATTTACGGCGGAGTGGTAGGGTATTTCGACTTCGCCGGTGACATGGATATGGCGATCGCGATCCGGTCCGCGCTGCTGCGCGACAACCGTGCCTACGTACAGGCCGGCGGGGGAATCGTCGCTGATTCGGAACTTGAGGCTGAGGCGCTGGAGACGGTCAACAAGGCCGCGGCTCCGCTGCGCGCGGCGCTGATGGCTGCGAGCCTGCGCCCGGTAACTGATACCGGCGAAGGCACACCGTGAGCTCCGCCCCGGAGCCGGGCCCATCGGCTCAGTCCCGTACCCCCGCCCTGCGAAGCAAGGGCGTCGTCGTCCTCGCGACGGTCCTCGCGGCGCTGGTGGCCTTTGGCAGTACCACCCAGACATGGCTTTCGGTCACCCTGCCGCAAACCGACGTCCAGACTCCATCCATTCAGGTCGCAGGATCGGACGCTGCGACGGCAGTGACCGCGTTCGCACTGGTGGGTCTGGCGGCTGCGCTGGCCGCGTCCATCGCCGGACGAACCGCCCGCTGGATCATCGCGGTCATACTGACGGTGGCTGGCGCAGGCATCATCTTCAGCAGCCTGGCGGTCGTTACGGACCCGGCGGTCTCTGCCGCGCCCGCCATCGGAGAAGCGCTCGGTGTCACCAGCCAGGACGGCGTGTCCGTTACGGCCACCGCCATGCCGTGGCTTGCAACCGTAGCGGGCCTGTTGCTGGTGTTCTGCGCGGTATGGCTGCTCATCGCAGGCAAGGGTTGGCGCTCGGCGCGCCGCTATGAAAGCCGGGTCGAACAGTCGGGCGTGCGCAACCGGCCGGGAAAGGCCGATACGAACGCTGATGAGATCGACAGTTGGGACAGGCTAAGCCGGGGAGAGGACCCAACCGGCTGAGTGTCCGGCCGAATCAACGCCCTGCCGAATCAATGGCAGAATGGACACAGACCACAGCACAAGGAGATACGCCATGGCTAGTACCGCGCCTGAAACCCGTTCCAATGAAACCCCTATGGCTGAGCATTCAGCGGCCCGCGATGAAACTATCGGACACGGCAACAGCCCGGCAGCGTGGACGTGCGTCTTCGTGATGCTCGCCGGCGCGGCACTGTCCTCATTCGCGTTCATCTTCGCCAGTACCGAGGGCAACATGGACGCCGGCACCATCCTGTTCTGGATCGGGATCCTCATCATGGTGATCGGCCTGGCCCTTGGAATCATCCTGAAGATGCTTGGATTCGGCGTAGGTGGCCACCGGCTCAAGAATTCCGGGCACTAAGTGAGCGTTCTCGACGAGATCATTGTCGGGGTCCGGGAGGATCTCGATGGACGCAGGCAGCACCTCCCCCTGGGAGAAGTACGCGCTATGGCAGAGCAGGCGCCTGCGCCGCGGAACGCCTATGCTGCCCTCAGCGCGCAGGGCAGCGGCGTGCGCGTCATCGCGGAGGTCAAGCGGAAGAGCCCGTCCAAGGGTGAACTTTCGGACATCCAGGACCCCGCTGAACTCGCCGCCGCTTACGAGCGTGGCGGAGCTGCGGTGATCAGTGTCCTCACGGAAGAGCGCCGTTTTGGCGGATCGCTGGCCGACCTCGACGCCGTCCGCGCAGCCGTGGATCTTCCGCTCCTGCGCAAGGATTTTACGATTGATGAGTACCAGATCTGGGAAGCGCGTGCCCACGGCGCGGACCTGATTCTCCTCATCGTCGCCGCGCTCGACGACGCCACCTTGGCGTCTTTCCTCGAGCTCACCGAACGGCTCGGCATGCATGCCCTCGTCGAAACGCACACGGCCGAGGAAGTGCAGCGCGCAATTGCCGTCGGCGCCCGGATCATCGGCGTCAACGTGCGCAACCTCAAGACACTGGACATCGACCGGTCGGTCTTCCCGGCACTGGCAGGGCTCATCCCGGCCAACGCCGTCGTGGTCGCTGAGTCAGGCGTCCGGGACACCGCCGACGTCGAACTCTATGTTGCCGAGGGAGCGAAAGCGGTCCTCGTCGGCGAGGCGCTCGTCCGTCACTCGAATCCCGAGGAGACTGTCCGCGAGTTCGCCCGCGCGGGCAGCGCACTGCACCACTGAAGCTGTCGCCGTCGACACGGACAGCAGCACACCATCACGAAGGACAGCAGGTTCATGACCGACATTCCACAGCCGCAGTCTGCAACTGACAACCCAGCGGAGGCATTTCTCGGCGGTGAATCGCTGCGCCACGCGCAGGGTCCGTACTTCGGCGCCTACGGCGGGCGATGGATGCCCGAGTCCCTGATCGCTGCGTTGGATGAGCTGGAGGACACTTTCGACAAGGCCAAGTCGGACCCGGAGTTCCTGGCGCAGGTCGCCGAGCTCAACCGGTCCTACTCCGGCCGTCCGTCCCTGCTGACTGAAGCGCACCGTTTCTCCGAGCACGCCGGCGGCGTCAGGGTTTTCCTCAAGCGCGAGGACCTGAACCACACCGGGTCGCACAAGATCAACAACGTGCTGGGTCAGGCACTGCTCGCCAAGCGGATGGGAAAGACCCGCGTCATCGCCGAGACCGGTGCCGGCCAGCATGGCGTGGCAAGTGCCACCGCTGCCGCCCTGCTTGGACTCGAGTGCGTTGTTTACATGGGGGCCGAGGACTGCAGGCGCCAGGCCCTGAACGTCGCTCGCATGCAACTGCTTGGTGCGGAGGTAATCCCCGTCACCAACGGATCGCAGACGCTCAAGGACGCCATCAATGACGCGCTGCGTGACTGGGTTGCCAACGTGGACACCACTCACTATCTGCTCGGCACGGCTGCCGGCGCGCACCCCTTCCCCGCGATGGTCCGTTACTTCCACGAGGTCATCGGCGAAGAGGCGCGGGAGCAGATGCTCAGCACCGCCGGCCGCCTCCCGGATGCTGTCTGCGCCTGCATCGGGGGCGGGTCCAACGCCATCGGAATCTTCCACGGCTTCCTGGACGACCGTGAAGTTGCACTGTACGGATTCGAAGCGGGCGGCGACGGGGTCGAGACCGGCCGGCACGCCGCAACGATCACGCTCGGCCGGCCCGGAGTGCTCCACGGCGCACGCTCGTACCTGATGCAGAACGATGATGGACAGACCATCGAGTCACACTCCATCTCGGCTGGTCTGGACTACCCCGGCGTGGGGCCCGAACATGCCTTCCTGGCCGATATCGGCAGGGCGAATTACGAGCCGATCACTGACGCCGAAGCCATGGAAGCGTTCCGGCTGCTATGCCGGACAGAGGGCATCATTCCTGCCATCGAGTCCGCGCATGCATTGGCAGGAGCGCTGAAGGTCGGGCAGCGCCTTGCAGCAGAGCCTGGGGATCCTCGCGAGAGAATCGTCCTCGTCAACCTGTCCGGCCGTGGTGACAAGGACGTCGCTACGGCGGCGGAGTGGTTTGACCTGCTGCCTGAAGACAGCGCTGAGGCCGAGATCGGCGCCGAAGGGGAGCAGCTGTGAGTACCGGAACCGTAAGCAAGTCGGCCGCAGCGATCGAGCGCGCCCGCGCCGAGGGACGCACCGCTCTGGTCGCCTACCTGCCTGCGGGCTTCCCCGACGTCCAGACCACGATCGATGCTGCTGTTGCGCTTGCTGAAAACGGGGTGGACCTGATCGAGATCGGTATTCCGTACTCTGATCCGGTCATGGACGGAGTGGTTATCCAGCAGGCAACGGTCGAGGCGCTCCAGAACGGTTTCGCCGTGCGGCAGATCTTCGACGTCGTCGCGGGAATCACCAGCCGCACCGACGCGGCCGTGCTTGTGATGACCTACTGGAACCCCGTCATGCGGATGGGCGTCCGCGAATTCGCGCGCCGCCTCGCCGAAGCCGGCGGAGCCGGCCTCATCACGCCGGACCTCATTCCGGACGAGGCAGACGAATGGATAGCTGCGTCGGACGAGTTCGGTCTTGACCGCGTCTTCCTGGTTGCGCCCTCGAGCTCCCCGGAACGCATGCAGTCCACCGTCGACGCAACCCGCGGGTTCGTCTATGCGGTGTCCATCATGGGCATCACGGGCGCACGGTCCTCCGTCAGTTCAGCGGCACGCGAGGTCGTGGCTGCCGCGCACCGCGCCGGCGCCGAGCGGGCATGCGTCGGGCTTGGCGTCTCCACCGCGGAGCAGGTGCGCGAAATCGGTGCCTACGCGGACGGGGCGATCGTCGGCACTGCGCTGGTGGCCGCACTTCGGGACGGCGGCGTCCCCGCTGTGGCGGCCCTGGCCAAGGACCTGAGCACCGGAACCCCGAAGGGTTGAGCATGATCCCCGCCAGCATCCCCAGTCCGCCCGCGGAATGGGCAAGCTTCTCCATCGGACCGGCCACCATACACGCTTACGCGCTGTGCATCCTGGCCGGCATTATCGTCGCACTGCTACTCACCTCCGCCCGTTGGAAGCGTTACGGCGGCAACCCCGACGTCGTCTGGGATGTAGCCATCTGGGCTGTCCCCTTCGGTCTCGTCGGCGGACGTCTTTACCATGTCTTCTCCTCGCCGGACGCCTACTTCGGTCCTGATGGAGATCTGTCCCGCATACCCAGGATCTGGGAAGGCGGTCTGGGCATCTGGGGGGCCGTGGCCCTGGGCGCGGTCGGAGCCTGGATCGGATGCCGTCGTGCGGGTGTCCGCCTGTCCGCCTTCGCCGATGCTGCCGCTCCGGGAGTCTTGCTGGCGCAGGCTATCGGCCGCTGGGGAAACTGGTTCAACCAGGAGCTGTTCGGCGCGCCCACCGACCTGCCCTGGGGTCTGGAGATCGATGCTGACAACCCTAACTTCCCTGCGGACGCTGCTCCGGGAACGCTGTTCCATCCCACCTTCCTCTACGAGTCGCTGTGGAATCTCGCGGGTGTTGCGCTTCTGCTCCTCCTGGACCGCAGGTTCACTCTGCGCGGCGGCCGCATGTTCTGGCTGTACGCCGCCTACTACACCGCCGGTCGTGTCTGGATCGAGGCGCTGCGAATCGATGATGCCGAAATGATCACCCTGCTGGGCGTGACACAGCGGCTGAACGTCTGGACGAGTGTGCTTGTACTCCTCGTTTCCCTCGCAATCTTCATCTACCTCACGGTGAAGCAGCAGGGCGTCACGGAGCACTCCGTGTACCTGCCCGGACGTGCTCCTGCCGCCGCCGATGACACCGTCGCAGCCGTCCCTGTCACAGATAACGGATCGGGCACAGAGGTCCATAGTTCGGACACATCAGCTGAGACAGGTCCGGACCGTGGTAATCTTCCAGAAATAAAAGACGCCTCAGGTACGGCCGCCTCCGCGGAACCAAACCCCGAGGAATCCAGGGAATCAGACTCCCGCAAGTAGCGTCCAGCGGGGCCACCGCCCCTTCCCAAGGACGATGTCACAGCGTCGTGGCTCCGCTCGGTACATCAGCTAGCTCACCGGCTTGCGCCGTATCGGGAATTGATCAGGCCCATCGCCATCAATCCGCGCCCGCAAGCCATGCTGGCGTGAGGTGTGTCGGCCCTACAATGTGCACTAAGAAAATGACGCGCCTCCCGGAAGGGCAAGCGCGCCTCGGGGCCGAAGCCGTCCCCTCCCGACGCTCCATCATGGGGGAAGGACTCTATCTATGACTGCACCCATCACCGGTACTCTGCCGGACAATATCCACGCGGAATCGCCGTTCACACGGTTCGCTTCCTACCCGAAGGCATCCGGACTTTACAACCCGGAAAACGAGAAAGACGCCTGTGGTCTGGCCGTCATCGCCACGCTTCGCGGTGAACCCGGCCACGACATTGTCGATGCCGCCCTCACTGCGCTGCGCAACCTCGAACACCGCGGCGCCGTCGGCGCCGACGAGGGCACGGGCGACGGCGCGGGCCTCCTCACACAGGTACCCGACGAGTTCTTCCGGGCCGTCGTTGACTTCGAGCTTCCGGCGCCCGGCAGTTATGCCGTGGGAACCGCGTTTCTTCCGGCTGAGGCGGGTGAGGAGTCAACCGCCCGTGCCGGCATCGAGAGCCTCGCCGAGTCCGAGGGCCTCACAGTCCTGGGCTGGCGCGAGGTCCCGGTGGCAGCTGACCTCGTCGGGTCCATGGCCCGGGCGTGCATGCCGCATTTCGTTCAGCTCTTCATCGCTCCTGTCGGCGGCAAGGTAGAGGACCTCGACGCCAAGGCTTTCCGCCTGCGCAAGCGCGCCCAGAACAAGTACGGGGTGTACTTCCCCTCGTTGTCGTCCAGGACGATGGTCTACAAGGGGATGCTCACCACCGCTCAGCTCGAGCCGTTCTACCCGGACCTGTCAGATCCCCGGTTCAAGACCAAGCTCGGGATCGTTCACTCGCGTTTCTCGACGAACACCTTCCCCTCATGGCCGTTGGCCCAGCCGTTCCGCAGCATTGCGCACAACGGCGAAATCAACACTGTGAAGGGCAACCGGAACTGGATGCGCGCACGCCAGTCGCAGCTCGCGCACCCGTTGCTGGGTGATTCGCCCGAGGAGCTGTACCCGATCTGTACCCCTGGAGCTTCTGACTCCGCGTCGTTCGACGAGGTGGCGGAACTCCTGATGCTCGCGGGGCGCCCCATCACCCACGCGATCATGATGATGATCCCGGAGGCGTGGGAAAACCACACCTCGATGGACCCCGCGCGGCGCGCCTTCTACCAGTACCACTCCATGCTGATGGAGCCGTGGGACGGACCGGCAGCTGTGTCCTTCACGGACGGACGACTCGTCGGAGCGGTCCTGGACCGCAACGGGCTCCGCCCCGCCCGCTACTGGGTCATGGAGGATGGACTTGTAGTCCTGGCCTCGGAGGTTGGCGTCATCGACGTCGAACCTTCCAAGATCGTGCGCAAGGGACGCGTCTCGCCCGGCAAGATGTTCCTCGTTGATACCGAGGACGGCCGGATCATCGAAGACCAGGAGGTCAAGGCTGAGATTGCCGCCGCCAACCCCTGGGGCGAATGGGTCAAGGAAAACCTGCTCGATCTGAAGGACCTTCCTGAGCGCGAGCACGTCGTGCACACGAAGGCGTCCATCAACCGCCGGCAGCGGACCTTTGGTTACACCCAGGAGGAACTGCGTATCCTGCTGGGCCCCATGGCGAGGGCCGGGGCAGAGCCGCTTGGAGCCATGGGTTCCGATACTCCCATTGCCGTGCTGTCCAAGCGCCCGCGACTGTTGTTCGACTACTTCGTGCAGTCCTTTGCCCAGGTCACGAACCCGCCGTTGGACGCGATCCGGGAAGAACTGGTCACGTCCATGGGCGTCACCATCGGTCCCGATGGCAACCTTCTGTCCTCGAGCCGAGTGCGTTCCAAGCAGATCGCGCTGGACTTCCCGGTCATCAACAATGATGAGCTGGCGAAAATCGCCAATCTTGAGTCCGACGACGGCGACCGCCTCACAGTCCGAGTACGCGGCCTGTACCGGGTCGACGGCGGGGAGGCGTCCCTGCGTGCACGGCTGGCGGAAATCTGCGAGCAGGTGTCGAGCGCAATCAACCGCGGCATCCAGTATGTGGTCCTCTCAGATCGCGATTCGAACGCCCAGTGGGCCCCGATTCCTTCTCTGCTGCTGACCAGCGCCGTCCATCACCACCTGCTCAAGAGCGCCACCCGGACCAAGACCTCCCTGGTGGTCGAAGCGGGCGACGTCCGCGAAGTCCACCACGTCGCTGTGCTCATCGGGTACGGTGCCTCCGCCATCAACCCTTACCTCGCGATGGAAAGCTGCGAGGAACTGGTGCGCAACGGAGACATCACCGGCGTTACCGCCGAGCAGGCAGTCGCCAACCTGATCAAGGGCCTCGGCAAGGGCGTCCTGAAGATCATGTCGAAGATGGGTATCTCCACCGTCAGCTCCTACTGCGGTGCGCAGACTTTCGAGGCCCTCGGCCTTGCCCAGGACCTCGTGGACGAATACTTCCACGGCACGCAGACCCAGCTCGGCGGCGTCGGACTCGACGTGGTTGCCGCTGAGGCAGCGGCCCGGCACGAGTTCGCCTACCCGCAGGACGGCATCGAAGACCCGTACCGCAGCCTGGACAACGGCGGCGAGTACCAGTGGCGCCGTGAAGGTCCGCCGCACCTGTTCAACCCTGAAACGGTGTTCAGGCTGCAGCACGCCACGCGGGAACGGCGCTACGACATCTTCAAGTCCTACACCAGGGGAGTCGACGACCAGTCCCGCGAGCTGATGACCCTGCGCGGTCTGCTCGGCTTCAAGGCAGGGTTGCGCCCTCCGGTACCGCTCGAGGAGGTCGAGCCGGTCTCCAGCATCGTCAAGCGCTTCTCCACCGGCGCCATGAGCTACGGATCCATCTCGCAGGAAGCCCACGAAACCCTTGCGATCGCGATGAATCGCATCGGCGCCAAGTCGAACACCGGTGAAGGCGGCGAGGACGTGGACCGGCTGCTCGATCCTGAGCGCCGCTCCGCGATCAAGCAGGTTGCGTCGGGACGTTTCGGTGTCACCAGTCTGTACCTGACCAACGCTGACGACATCCAGATCAAGATGGCGCAGGGAGCCAAGCCCGGCGAGGGCGGCCAGTTGATGAGCCAGAAGGTCTACCCCTGGGTGGCCCGGACACGGCACTCCACTCCGGGAGTCGCGCTCATCTCTCCGCCGCCGCACCACGACATCTACTCGATCGAGGACCTGGCGCAGCTCATCTATGACTTGAAGCGCGCAAATACCTCGGCACGTGTGCACGTGAAGCTCGTTTCGGAGGTCGGGATCGGCACCGTGGCGGCCGGCGTCACAAAGGCCAAAGCCGACGTCGTACTTATTTCAGGGCATGACGGCGGAACGGGCGCCAGCCCGCTCAATTCCCTCAAGCACGCGGGTGTTCCGTGGGAACTCGGCGTCGCTGAAACACAGCAGACGCTGATGCTCAACGGACTTCGCGACCGCGTGGTTGTCCAGGTGGACGGTCAGCTGAAGACCGGACGTGACGTACTGATTGCCGCATTGCTCGGCGGCGAGGAGTTCGGGTTCGCTACCGCTCCGCTGGTGGTCTCCGGCTGCATCATGATGCGCGTCTGCCACCTCGACACCTGTCCTGTCGGCGTCGCGACACAGAACCCCGAACTGCGGAGCCGCTTCACCGGCAAGCCTGAGTTCGTGGTGAACTTCTTTGAGTTCATCGCCGAGGAGGTCAGGGAACTGCTTGCGGAGCTCGGGTTCCGTTCACTCGATGAGGCCATCGGCCGCAGCGAGGTTCTCGATGTGCAGCGCGCCGTCCAACACTGGAAGGCGGACGGGCTGGACCTGGACCCCATCCTGCGGGGCAACGAGTTCGGCGAGGACGCTCCCCTGCGGAACATGCTCCCGCAGAACCACGAGCTGGACCAGCACTTCGACAACAAGCTGATCGACATGAGCAGCGACGCGCTGAACCACCGCGCTCCTGTGAGGATCACGCTCGACGTCGTCAACACCGACCGGTCAGTCGGCACCATGCTCGGTTACGAGGTCACGCGCCGGTTCGGCACGGATACGTTGGCGACGGACACCATCGACGTCACCCTGACCGGCCACGCGGGGCAGTCGCTCGGCGCCTTCCTTCCGGCGGGTATCACGCTGCGGCTGCTGGGAGACTCCAACGACTACGTGGGCAAGGGGCTTTCTGGCGGGCGAATCATCGTGCGTCCGGACAGGGCCAACGTCTTCGCCGCCGACCGCAACGTGATTGCCGGCAACGTCATCGGTTACGGCGCAACCAGCGGCGAGATCTTCCTTCGCGGTCAGGTGGGGGAGCGGTTCCTGGTACGCAACTCCGGTGCCACTGCAGTCGTAGAAGGCATCGGTGACCACGGGTGTGAGTACATGACCGGTGGCCAGACTCTCATCCTCGGCCGAACCGGCCGTAACTTCGGCGCCGGCATGTCGGGAGGCACGGCCTACGTCCTTGACCTCGATGAAACCCGGGTGAATGTCCAGGCGCTGAACAGCGGCGAACTGAAACTGGAGAAACTCGACGCGGAAGACATCGAGATCGTCCGGCAGCTGCTCCTGCGGCACCAGGAAGAAACCGAGTCGACGCTCGCTGCCAAACTACTCGAGGATTTCGAGGCAACTGTACCGCGCCTGACCAAGGTGCTGCCGCGTGACTTCGCACGCGTTCTCGATGCACGGGCCGCTGCCATTGAAGAGGGACTCGATCCCGACGGCGAAGAGGTCTGGAACAGGATTTTGGAGGTTACCGGTGGCTGACCCACGCGGATTTATGAAGGTGCGCGAGCGGCAGACGCAGCCGCGCAGGCCTGTCCCGGTCCGGATCATGGACTGGAAAGAAGTGTACGAAGCCCAGGAAAAGGGCGTCCTGAAGAGCCAGGCGGGCCGCTGCATGGATTGCGGTATTCCGTTCTGCCACCAGGGATGCCCGCTCGGCAACCTAATTCCGGAGTGGAATGACCTGACGTGGCGTGACAAGGGCCGCGAGGCGATCGACCGGCTGCACGCCACGAACAACTTCCCCGAGTTCACGGGCAGGCTGTGCCCCGCTCCGTGCGAGGCATCCTGCGTGCTCGGAATAAACCAGCCTCCGGTCACGATCAAGCAGGTCGAGGTCTCGATCATTGACGAGGCGTTCGACAATGACTGGGTCCACCCGCATCCTCCGGAGCGGCTCACAGGCAAGACCATCGCCGTCGTCGGTTCCGGTCCCGCAGGCCTTGCCGCAGCCCAGCAGCTTACCCGGGCCGGTCATACCGTGGCCGTGTACGAGCGTGACGACCGCATCGGTGGCCTCCTGCGCTACGGAATTCCGGACTTCAAGATGGAGAAGATCCAGCTTGATCGCCGCCTTGACCAGATGAAGGCTGAGGGGACCCGCTTCCGGGCAGGCGTGGAGGTGGGCCGTGACATCAGCTGGGACCAGCTGCGCCGCCGGTACGACGCCGTAGTAATCGCCACCGGCGCCACAGTCCCGCGCGACCTGCCGATCCCCGGCCGCGACCTCGATGGCGTGCACTTCGCCATGGAGTACCTCGTGGACGCCAACCGTGTTGTCGCCGGCGAGGAAGTCGAAGACCAGATCCACGCTGAAGGCAAGCACGTTGTCATCCTGGGCGGCGGTGACACAGGCGCCGACTGCATCGGTACCGCACACCGTCACAAGGCTGCATCCGTCACCACCCTCGCAATCGGCCAGCAGCCGCCGAGTGAGCGTATGCCCAACCAGCCGTGGCCGACTTTTCCCACGCTCTTCGAGGTCGCCAGCGCACACGAGGAAGGCGGCGAACGCACTTATCTGGCGTCCACCGTTGAATTCGTTGGCGAGGACGGCAAGCTGAAGGCGGTCCGGGTCGCTGAAACCGAGTTCATCAATGGAAAGCGGCTCCCCAAGGCCGGGACCGAACGGGATATCCCGGCGGACCTGGTGTTCCTGGCGCTTGGCTTCACCGGCCCCGAACCCGCGGGAATTCCCGAGCAGCTCGACGCTGCTTTTGACGGCCGCGGTAACGTTGAGCGTGACGGATATTACATGACCAATACGCCCGGCATCTTCGTAGCAGGCGACGCAGGACGCGGACAATCGCTCATTGTGTGGGCAATCGCCGAAGGGCGGGCGTGTGCTGCCGCGGTTGATCAGTGGCTGATGGGTCAGACCAAGCTGCCTGCGCCAGTGGCACCGACAGACCGCGCTCTCAACGTCCTGTAATTCCTGCGGGCGCCGGAGCGAACAGCAATCCACGAACACGATACGACAGGCAAGGTTTTATGAGACGCGCAAAGATAGTGGCCACTTTCGGCCCGGCAATCGCGAGCTATGAGAACACCCTCGCAGTTCTAGAGGCCGGGGTGGACGTAGCTCGAATGAACATGAGTCACGGAGACCACTCCGTGCATAACCAGACCTACGAGTTTGTCCGGAAGGCGGCCGAAGAACTTGGCCGTCCAGTAGGCATCTTCGCTGACCTCCAGGGACCCAAGATCCGTCTTGGCCGCTTCGTCGATGGACCGCACGTCCTGTTTCCCGGTGACACCTTCACCATCACCACCGAGGACGTCGAGGGCACCGCGGAAATCTGCTCGACCACTCACAAGGGACTGCCGCAGGACGTCAACGTCGGCGACACCCTCCTGATCGACGACGGCAAGGTCGCGATGCGCGCGGTCGCTGTTGATGACGTCAAGGTCACCGCGGAGGTCACCGTCGGCGGCGCGGTCTCCAACAACAAGGGCATCAACCTGCCCGGCGTGGCCGTCAACGTCCCCGCACTCAGCGACAAGGATGAGGAAGACCTTCGCTGGGCAATCCAGCGCGGCGTCGACATGGTGGCGCTGTCCTTCGTCCGGAATGCCGGCGACGTCGACCGCGTGCACGAGATCATGGACGAGGAGGGCCGGCGTGTTCCGGTCATCGCCAAGATCGAGAAGCCGCAGGCCGTGGACGCAATCGAAGAAATCATTGATGCCTTCGACGCCATCATGGTGGCCCGAGGCGATCTCGGTGTTGAACTGCCTCTCCAGGACGTCCCCATCGTGCAGAAGCGCGCCATCGAGCTCGCCCGGCGCTGGGCCAAGCCGGTCATCGTGGCCACCCAGGTCCTCGAATCCATGATCGACAATCCCCGTCCCACCCGCGCCGAGGCTTCCGACTGCGCCAACGCCGTGCTCGACGGCGCGGACGCCGTCATGCTGTCCGGCGAGACCAGCGTAGGCAAGTACCCGATCGATACGGTCCGCACCATGGCCGACATCATCGAATCCACCGAAAAACACGGTCTTGACCGTGTTCCGCCGCTGGGCAGCAAGCCGAAGACCCGCGGTGGCGCAATCACCCGTGCGGCCGTGGAAATCGCCGATCAGCTGGATGCGAAGTACATCTGTACCTTCACGCAGTCGGGCGACTCCGCACGCCGTCTGTCCCGCCTGCGCCCGACGAAGCCGGTCTTTGCCTTCACCCCCGCGCAGTCCACGCTCAACCAGATGTCCCTGATCTGGGGTGTTCAGCCGATGCTCGTGGAGTACGCCGAGCATACTGACCAGATGACTGCGCAGGTTGACCGCGTGCTGTTCGAGCAGAAGCTTGTGGACCTGAACGATCTGGTGGTTATCGCTGCCGGGTCCCCTCCAGGCCAGGCCGGCTCAACGAACTCCATCAAGGTTCATAAGGTGGGCGACATCGCCGACGCGGGCCAGCTCCCCGATAACTACACGCCGAGCAAGGAGAAGGTCGGCCCCTGGCCGGTCAAGAACAAGCTCAAGTAGACGCAAAAACGTTATATGTGAAAAGGGACCCCGCCGAGGCGGGGTCCCTTTTCACATATGTTCAGCTGTAGAACCAGCTGACGGGCGTCAGTTGACCTGGTTGATGATGGTCTCTGCGACCTCCCGCATGCTGAGGCGGCGGTCCATGGACGTCTTCTGGATCCAGCGGAATGCCTCGGGCTCCGTGAGTCCCATCTTGGTGGTGAGCAGGCTCTTCGCGCGCTCAACGAGCTTGCGGGTGGCGAACTGCTCCTGGAGGTCCGTTACCTCGTTCTCCAGGATCTTGATCTCCTCGTGGCGGGAGAGGGCGATCTCGATCGCGGGCACCAGATCGGCGGGGGTGAAGGGCTTGACCACGTACGCCATCGCGCCGGCGTCGCGAGCGCGCTCCACAAGTTCCTTCTGGCTGAAGGCGGTCAGCAGCACGACGGGCGCGATACGCGCTTTCACGATCTGCTCGGCTGCGGTGATCCCGTCCATGACGGGCATCTTCACGTCCATGAGTACGAGGTCCGGCTTGTGCTCCTTTGCCAGCTCAACTGCTTTTTCGCCGTTGTCGGCTTCGGCGACGACGTCGTATCCTTCGCCACGCAGGATCTCCACAATGTCGAGGCGAATGAGGGTTTCATCCTCAGCGACGATGACGCGCCGTGCCGGGCTCGAGTTAGCTGAGTCGCGGTTCTGGGACACTGAGGCTCCTTGGTATGCGTTTATTGATTCTGCGCTATCCCGGCGGGGAGCTCTGCTCGGGAGTTGCCCTGCACCGGTTCATGGAACAGCCTATCGGCATGTAGAGTAGATTCGCGCACTCGGGGGTCCATGAGTCACGGAACTCACGTCGGGTGCACTGTTCGGCCCGAATGGCGGAATTGGCAGACGCGCTGCACTCAAAATGCAGTATCGAAAGGTGTGTGGGTTCGAGTCCCACTTCGGGCACCGTCCATGGTTCATGACTCAGCACGGGTCAGCTGGGAGCCGCTGCTCGCAGCCGAGCGTGATTTCGGCTCCTCGCTTAACGCGCATCCCGAATCAAATTGGTGATGCGGGCAGTGGAGAGCCGCTTGCCCTCTTCATCAGTCATGACCACTTCGTGGGTGACAAGCGTGCGGCCCAGATGAATTGCGACGGCGGTTCCCGTCACCAGTCCTGTCGATGCGGACCGGTGGTGCGTAGCGCTGATTTCTATACCCACTGCCTGCCGGTTCGGGCCTGCGTGGATGCCGGCAGCGAACGAGCCGAGGGTTTCCGCGAGCACAAGGTGGGCGCCGCCATGCAGGATCCCGGCCACCTGCTGATTGCCCTCGACCGGCATGGTGCCGACCATTCTCTCCGCGCTCATCTCCTGGAAAACAATTCCCATCTTCGCGGCCAGCCGCCCAATGCCGTGGCCACGAAGCCATTCGTGCATGTGCTCCGGAACACCCGCTCCCGTCAGCTCGGCAAGATAGGGGTGCTCGCTGTCGGAACCGTGCTCCGGAGTGAATTTGTCATCCATGGGAACTAGGCTGGCACCTGTGAGCCAAACAAACCAAACCGTAGATTCGGATGTGCAGACCGACGTGCAAAGCAGCGTTCAAACCGACGTCAACGCGGGTGCAGCACCTGCGCCTGCGCACACTCTGGAGCGTTCGCGTCTTTTGGTCGTCGATGGCCACTCGATGGCGTTTCGGGCTTTCTACGCGCTGCCGGCTGAGAACTTCTCCACCGATACCGGCCAGCACACCAACGCGGTTTACGGGTTCACCGCCATGCTGATCAACCTGCTGCGCGATCAGGAGCCCACCCACGTAGCCGTAGCCTTCGACCTCGATACGCCGACCTTCAGGGACGCGGAGTACTCCGAGTACAAGGGCGGGCGGTCCCGCACCCCCGAGGAGTTCCACGGCCAGATCGACCTGATCATCAAGGTGCTGGAAGCCATGCGCATTCCCACCCTGTCGATGGAGGGCTATGAGGCCGACGACGTGCTCGCTACCCTCGCGGTGGATGCCGCCAACCGTGGCTGGGACGTCCAGGTAGTCAGTGGGGACCGCGATGTCTTCCAGCTCGTCAACGACCGCGTGACGGTGCTGTACCCGAAGCAGGGCGTCACCAACATCCCCCAGATGGATGCCAAGGCGGTGGAGGAGAAGTATTTTGTTCCGCCGCACCTCTATTCCGACCTGGCAGCGCTCGTGGGCGAGACCGCAGATAACCTTGCGGGTGTTCCGGGCGTCGGCCCCAAGACCGCGGCGAAGTGGATCCTGAAGTATGGCGGCCTTGACGGCATTCTGGAGAATCTGGACTCCATCGGCGGCAAGGTGGGGATTGCCCTGCGGGAGAACGTTGAGAACGTCAAACGCAACCGGCGCCTCAACCGCCTCCTGACGGATCTGGAATTGCCCGTCGACCTCCAGGCTATGGCCGCACAGCGTCCCGACCGCGACGCAGTGGAGGACCTGTTCGACGCGCTCCAGTTCAACGTGCTCAGGAAGCGCCTGTTCGATCTGTTCGGTGAGGAAGAGCCGGACACCGATCGGGACGAAATGGCGCCACCCGACCACCACACTCTCACTGGCGCGGATGAGCTGACCGGCTGGATCAATGGAACCAACCAGTCCACCGCTGCCGTGCACGTGGTCACGCGGTCCACGAGCGGGGGAGAGGAGGCCATCGGCGTCGCTCTGGTCACGGCGTCGGCGGCGGTCTACGTACCGTTCGAGGAACTTGACGCTGGAGCTGAGCGCGTCGTCGGGCAGTGGCTTCAGGATCTGGACGCGCCCAAAGTGGTGCATGATTTCAAGGCGGCTTACAAGCTGCTCCACGCACGGGGCTTCACCCTGGCCGGAGAAGTGGATGACACGGCAATCTCCGGCTACCTCATCCAGCCTGACCGGCGCAGCTATGAACTTGCTGACCTCAGCCAGGTTCACCTGAAGCTCACGCTGCCGACGTCGGCGGCTGCCGCCGGCGGCCAGCAGGCTCTGGCACTTGAGGAGGAAGACGTCGCAACTCCTGCGGTTGCCGCCGCCTTTGCGGCGCTCGAGCTCAGCCGCCACTTCGCCGGCCAGTTGGTCGAGCGCGGCGCCAATCAGCTGCTCGCGGGACTGGAGCTTCCCCTCTCCGAGGTGCTGGCGCGCATGGAGCTGACCGGAATCAGCGTCGCCGTCGATGGTCTCGATCGCCTCTACGACGACTTCTCCGCGACGATGGCAAACACCAGCGCTGAGGCGTTCAGGATCATCGGCAAAGAGATCAACCTCGGTTCACCCAAACAGCTGCAGGCTGTGCTGTTCGACGAGCTCGCCCTCCCGAAGACCAAGAAGATCAAGACCGGTTACTCCACCGACGCGGATGCCCTCACAGATCTGATCGTGAAGACTGGGCATCCGTTCCTGGAGCAGTTGCTGGCCCACCGGGACGCCTCGAAGCTCCGCCAGACCGTGGAAGGCCTGCGCAAGTCAGTTGCCGACGACGGCCGCATCCACACCACGTACGTACAGACGATCGCGGCGACGGGGCGTCTCTCGTCAATGAACCCGAACCTGCAGAACATCCCGATCCGCTCCGACGAGGGGCGCAGGATCCGGGAGGCGTTCGTGGTGGGAGAGGGCTATGACTGCCTGATGACGGCCGATTACTCGCAGATCGAGATGCGCATCATGGCGCACCTCTCCGGTGACGAGGGTCTCATCGAGGCGTTCAACGAGGGCGAGGATCTTCACCGTTTCGTCGGCTCCCACATCTTCAACGTGACCCCCGAAGCGGTCAGTAACGCCATGCGTTCCAAGGTCAAGGCCATGTCCTACGGGCTGGTCTACGGACTGAGCTCGTTCGGGCTGTCCAAACAGCTGGCCATCTCCGTGGATGAAGCCCGGACGTTGATGGGTGATTACTTCGACCGGTTTGGCGCCGTGCGGGATTATCTGCGCGGAATAGTTGAACAGGCGCGCAAGGACGGCTTTACTTCGACCATCGAGGGGAGACGGCGCTACCTGCCGGATCTCTCGAGCGACAACCGCCAGCTTCGGGAGATGGCGGAACGTGCAGCCCTCAATGCACCCATACAGGGGTCAGCAGCCGACATCATCAAGAAGGCAATGCTCGGCGTTGACGATCAGCTGCGGTCCCGTGGGCTGACCTCGAGGATGCTGCTGCAGGTACATGACGAACTGGTCCTCGAAATTGCACCCGGGGAGCAGGATGAGGTGGAGCAGCTCGTGCGTGCTGAAATGGCCGGAGCCGCCGATCTCTCGGTTCCGCTCGATGTTTCGGTGGGCACCGGTGCGAGCTGGCACGAAGCGGCGCACTAGCACCGGGTACATGGGCATAGCCCGTCAATGTGGGGAGGGTTAGGCTGGGGTCTCGTGAGCACGCAAACATCCACTGACACGTCAGCACCTCCGATCCGCATCGAAACTTTTTCAGTAGGTCCGGACACCGACACCTCCGCTGAGGGTCCGCTCGCTGCATGGTTCGAGGGCGTGAGCTTCGGCTTCCACGAAGGCCGGCTCGAGATCGAGGACCTGCCGAAGCTCGCTGAGGCGTATGCATCCGACCGGCGCATCCTGTGGGGCGCGTACGACAACAATCCCGGCCCCCATGCCTGGAACCCGCGGATTCCCGTCGCGACGTACGGCACCATGGTCAACTCGCTCAACGTGGGTGGCGGCAGGTTCCTCGATGCCCACCTGGTCACAGCCGTCACGGTCCGGCCTACACACCGGCGGCGGGGATTGCTCCGCCGCATGATCACCGCCGACCTGCAGGGGGCGGTCGAGCGCGGCCATGCCATCGCTGCCCTGACGGCGTCGGAGGCAACCATCTACGGCCGCTTCGGTTTTGGAACGGCAACCCACACCACTTCGATCGAGCTGGATGTCCGGGAACGGTTCGCCGTCACGTCCCCACCGTACGGGCGCATGGAGGTCGTAGGGGCGGATGCCGCCGTCGAGATCACGCAAAAGGTTTTCGCCGGTTTCCACGCCCGTTCCAGGGGGTCGATCGGCCGCCAGTTCGCCTATGCCCGCCGGTCAGCTGGTCTGTGGGGGGACGATCGTCCGCAACCGGACAAGGCGCTGCGCACCGCTGTCCATTACGACGACGACGGCCGCCCGGATGCTTTCGTTTCCTACTCGTTCGCCGGGTGGGAGAAGACCCCGTACACGATGCGGGTGAAGGACCTCGTGGCCGTGTCGGATGCCGCCTACCTTGAGCTATGGCGCTATCTCGGCTCACTGGACCTGATTGAACGGGTGACCTTCGGCATGGCGCCGGTTCATGACCCGCTCCCGTGGGCCCTGACGGACCGACGCTGCCGGGAACTGAAGTCGGACGAGGACGCGCTGTGGCTGCGAATTCTTGATCCGGTGGCGGCTCTGGGCCAGCGCCATTACGAGCACGACGGCGCACTGTCCCTGTCGCTCAGGGATGCGCTCGGCCACGCCGAGGGGGCGTTCCAACTCACCGTCGCGAACGGCGTGGGCACCGTGCGGAAGCTCGACGACGGCGCAGAGACCGACATCAACCTCGACGTCTCCGCCCTGGGTTCGCTGTACCTCGGAGGCGTGGACGCGGAGATCCTGGCGGCAGCAGGTACCCTGACCGAGCGTTCGCCGGGCGGAGCCGAGCAGGCCGCGAAGCTCTTTGCGGTAGCCAGGGCGCCCTACTGCATCACGCACTTCTGATTCGCTGACGGGAGCCGTTGCCCGATCCGCCGCGCGGACAGTTCGTACACTTTGACCCGCGTTGCGGCACAACGCTAGACTGGGTGGGCATGTCCCGCGCACAGTGGGTCCTGCTATGTGTTCTGCACAGCGTTATTTCCATATTTCCATTTGTCCGCATCCGGGCAGGTTCCTCACGGTGGGTACATAAAGTGTGTCTCTCCGTGTGGTCCCGAAAGAGTCCGGATCAACTCATAATCCACAACGGAGCCCCAACTACATGACCATCACCACCACCGAGAAGCCAGGTGCCCCGCAGGTCGCTATCAACGACATCGGCACCGCTGAGGACTTCCTCGCAGCCATTGACGCCACCATCAAGTACTTCAACGACGGAGACCTCGTTGAAGGAACGGTAGTCAAGGTTGACCGCGATGAAGTTCTGCTCGACATCGGTTACAAGACCGAAGGTGTCATCCCTTCCCGCGAGCTTTCCATCAAGCACGATGTCGATCCGGGGGACGTGGTCTCCGTTGGTGACGAGGTTGAAGCGCTTGTCCTCACGAAGGAAGACAAAGAAGGCCGCCTGATCCTCTCCAAGAAGCGCGCACAGTACGAGCGCGCCTGGGGCGACATCGAGAAGGTCAAGGAAGAAGACGGTGTTGTCACCGGTACGGTCATCGAGGTCGTCAAGGGTGGTCTTATCCTCGACATCGGCCTGCGCGGCTTCCTTCCCGCTTCGCTCGTCGAGATGCGTCGTGTACGCGATCTCGCTCCGTACATCGGTCAGCAGATCGAAGCCAAAATCATCGAGCTGGACAAGAACCGCAACAACGTTGTGCTCTCCCGCCGTGCGTGGCTCGAGCAGACCCAGTCCGAGGTGCGCTCCACCTTCCTCAACAAGCTGGAAAAGGGTCAGGTCCGTCCGGGCGTTGTCTCGTCCATCGTCAACTTCGGTGCTTTCGTCGATCTCGGCGGCGTAGACGGTCTGGTTCACGTTTCCGAGCTTTCCTGGAAGCACATCGACCACCCGTCCGAGGTCGTTGAGGTTGGTCAGGAAGTCACCGTGGAGGTACTCGAAGTTGACCTGGACCGCGAGCGCGTTTCGCTGTCGCTGAAGGCAACCCAGGAAGATCCGTGGCAGACCTTCGCCCGCACTCACGCGCTGGGCCAGGTCGTTCCCGGTAAGGTCACCAAGCTGGTTCCGTTCGGTGCGTTCGTGCGCGTCGAAGACGGCATCGAGGGCCTCGTCCACATCTCCGAGCTCGCTGTGCGCCACGTTGAACTGGCTGAGCAGGTTGTCTCCGTCAATGACGAGCTGTTCGTCAAGGTCATCGACATCGACCTCGAGCGCCGCCGTATCTCGCTGTCCCTCAAGCAGGCCAACGAGGGCGTCGACGCCGACAGCACCGAATTCGATCCGGCTCTCTACGGCATGGCCGCTGAGTACGACGAAGAGGGCAACTACAAGTACCCCGAGGGCTTCGATCCCGAGTCCAACGAGTGGCTTGAAGGTTATGAGACGCAGCGCGCGGCATGGGAAGCTCAGTACGCTGAGGCCCAGTCCCGCTGGGAGGCTCACAAGAAGCAGGTCGTACAGCACGCGTCCGACGACGCCGCTGCAGCCAACGAGCCTGTAGACTCCGGCACCACCAGCTACTCCTCGGAGCCTGCCCCCGAGTCCAACGCAACAGGGTCCGGTACCCTCGCGTCGGATGAGGCTCTTGCGGCACTTCGTGAGAAGCTGACCGGCAACTAGGTCGCATCAACGCAGGAAGCCTCCGTCCACCGGGCGGGGGTTTCCTGCGTTAACGGCGGTTTTCGACGCTCCGCCGGGGTGGGGTTGTGGAGGAATCAGGCTCCGCGCGTGGACACGGTGACGGTGAACTTCCGGTCGCGAGCCACCTGACGGGTGGGCCCCACGAGGCGTTCGAGGGCCCCACGGTACTGCAGGTGGCTGTTCCATACCGTCCATAATTCGCCTCCCGGTTCCAGAACCCGCCCGGCCTCGGCGAACAGCTTCAGCGCGATCCCCGCATGGACGGTATGACCGGAGTGGAACGGCGGATTCAGTACTACGAGCTCGTCTCCGGCATCGGCCCGCCCCGAGAGGGCATCATCACGTACGACGACGACCTGTCCGCCGACGCGGTTCGCCTCGACTGTAGCGCTGGTGGCAGCCACAGCCGCTGCCGAGGTGTCAGTGGCGGTCACCGGGAGACCCGGGTGAATCAACGCCAGATATGCGGCAATGGACCCATTCCCGCACCCGAGGTCCACGGCACGGGTTGCTGGGCGCACGTCGCTCAGGTGGGGCAGGAGGAACCGGGTGCCGGGATCGAGTTTCGCGCCTCCGAAAGTCGCGCCGTAGGCGCGCAGCTGGAGCGGATGGGGGAGCCCGACGTCGTACGCTGCTGCCGTAGGAAATGGCGGCGGACCCACCGGGACAGAGCGGGAGGCTGTGAGCACACGGGACTTCTGGCGTGCCAGCCCGGCGGTGACGGTGTGGAAGTAACGGCCCAGGACCGCAGTCATGGCGGGAGTCATGTGCTTGATCCTTCCCCCCGCCAGGACAGTGACGCCGGCGTCGGCACCTGCGGCGATACACCAGGCGATCTCCTCCAGCGCCTCGAGGGAACGGGGAAGCTGCAGCAGCACCAACCGGACGCCGTCGAATAGATTCTTGCTGAGAGCAGTGGAGGTGTACTGTCCGTCGAACCCGAAGGTGCGTGCGTTCGCGTGCAGAGCCCGTTCACCGGTGAGTGAGTCCTGATGGACGAGTATCCGCTCGGCGCCCGCATGCAGCGCTCCGAGGGTGAGAGCGCCGTGGGTGTCACCGACCACGGCGACCTCACCGGGGGCGGACTGGCGCAGGTCGTCGGCGGCGATATCCAGGAGGAGCCGGTCCGTTGCGTCGGCGGCAAAAAGGTTCTCTTCCTCAATGTCGGGCCACCGCCGCAGCGGCTCGAAGCTGAACCCGCTAGTGCGGGGTTCGGGGCGTGCCGGCCGTTCAGTCACCACCCCAGTCTAGGCATTGACTGCGCCGACTTCGGTCTGCGCTTGCCCTCCCCGCGCAGCAGCGGACAGCGCCGCCGTCTTCCGTCGGATGCCTCGGCTGGGCAGGTCGTAAACTCGCCCTCAATGGGATTTCTCCGTAGACTGACGATCTGGAGAGCCGGGAAGTCTGGTCGGCGCGCACATTGTTGAGCCCGAATCCCAAGGAGTCGCCCATGTCGAGCCATGACCCCACTGTCCGCCCCGAGGATCACAGCCGCGACACGCTGCGGCGCGGCAGCTACCGTGAAGTCCTGCGCGTCAGGGAAATTCTGCGCAAGGAAACCGTTGGCGGCATACTGCTGGTGGTCGCAGCTCTGATCGCGATCGTGTGGGCGAACTCTCCTGCCGCGGACACCTACTTCGCTTTGCGTGACTACGAGATCGGCTATGAGCCCTGGCACCTGCGGCTCAGTCTTGGCGCGTGGGCGGCGGACGGGTTGCTGGCCATTTTCTTCTTCCTCGTGGGGCTGGAACTGAAGCGTGAGTTCGTTGCCGGTGACCTCCGGCAGTTCAGCAAAGCCCTCGTCCCGGTCGCCGCAGCAGTCGGCGGGGTTGTTGTTCCCGCGCTGATCTACGCCGGATTCAACCTGGCCATACCGGAGACGGTGAGCGGTTGGGCCATTCCCACAGCCACAGATATCGCGTTCGCCCTGGCGGTGCTGGCCATCATCGGTTCCCACCTGCCTCCGGCACTGCGGTTGTTCCTGCTGACTCTCGCGGTAGTGGACGACCTGCTGGCCATAACGATCATCGCCGTTTTTTACACCGATGACGTGGCGTTCACGCCGCTGCTCCTCGCATTGATTCCCTTGGCGGTCTTCGCCTTCCTCGCCCACCGCATGTCCCGGTTCTTCAGCCTGCGTGCCTGGGCGGCCTGGGTGATTTTGCTGCCCCTTGGGATAGTGGTCTGGATACTGGTGCACGAGGCCGGTGTGCACGCCACCGTTGCCGGAGTTCTACTTGGTTTCGCAATCCCGGTGATGCGCAGCAAGGCCAGCGGAGGCCCTGAGGCCGGGCCCGGGCTCGCCGAAGAATTCGAGCACCGCTTCCGCCCTATCTCCGCAGGCTTCGCCGTACCCGTGTTCGCGTTTTTCTCCGCGGGTGTCGCAGTAGGCGGCTGGGAAGGGTTCACCACAGCGCTTGTCGCCCCCGTCACTCTGGGTGTCATCGTGGGGCTCATAGTCGGCAAGCCCATAGGAATTGTGGGCGCAACCTGGCTTACGACGAAGATAACCCGCCGACACCTCGATCCATCTTTCCGCTGGATCGACCTGGTGGGAGTCTCGCTGCTGGCAGGGATCGGGTTCACTGTCTCGCTGCTTATCGCTGAACTCAGCTTCGCGGCCGGCAGCATAGAGACCGACTACGCGAAGGTCGCCGTTCTGACGGCATCGGTAGGTGCTGCGCTGTTGGCCGCGGTAATCCTTGTATCCCGGAACCGCCATTACCGCGAGGTCGAAGCGCTGGAGTCCGTCGATGCGGATCATGACGGTATTCCGGACGTCTATGAGGAGGACGAAATCTCCGATCGCCGCTCGTAGGAACGTGCTCTCCAGGGTAACCGTTTCCGCCGTTCTCAGGAGCGTGGCTCACCCCGTGGTTACCCGGGGGTAGCCTTGCACTCATGCTGAGAGTCGGATTGACGGGCGGGATCGCCGCGGGGAAGTCAGTGGTGGCGTCTGTGCTGCAGGAACTCGGAGCGGTACTCATCGACGCCGATCAGCTTGCGCGGGCCGTGGTGGAGCCGGGCACGGAAGGTCTGCGCGAGGTGGTCGCCGCATTCGGGGACGGGGTGCTTCAGCAGGACGGCTCCCTGGACCGGCCGGCATTGGGCGCAAGGATCTTCGCCGATCCCGACGGTCGTGCCACCCTGAACGCGATCATCCACCCTCGGGTCCGGCGGGAGGCTGCGGGAGCCGAGGCGGCGGCCCGCGCAGCGTCAGCGGGTGCCGTCGTCGTGCATGACATCCCGCTCCTCGTGGAGACCCGGCAGGAGGACAGCTTCCATCTTGTGATTGTCGTCGATGCACCGGCGGAGACCCGCGTGCGTCGAATGGTGGCGAACCGGGGGATGACTGAGCAGGAGGCACGGAAGCGTATCGCCGCGCAGGCGGATTCAGCCACGCGGAACGCGGCGGCCGACGTCGTGCTTGATAACTCGGGATCACAGGAGGGCCTGGCCCGCGCGGTGCAGGGTCTGTGGACGGGACGGATTGTTCCCTTCGCCCGGAACATCGAGAAAGGCCAGCGGGCTGAACGCCGTGGGGGCCCCGTGCTGATGCAGGACGGGGACTGGCCCCGGCAGGCGGCTCTCCTGTCCCGGCGGGTGGCCCGGGTTGATCCCCGCGTACTCCGCGTGGACCACATCGGCTCCACATCGATTCCCGGGCTGCCGGCCAAGGACATCCTGGACCTGCAGATGACGGTCGCGTCGCTTGATGATGCCGATGCTCTCGCAGACCCTCTGGCCGAGGCGGGTTTCCCCCGCCTTCCGGGCACGTGGCATGACACTCCCACCAAGGAAGTGCCCGAGCAGGAGAAGTGGCAGAAGCGCCTTCACGGAAACGCCGATCCAGGGCGGCCGGTGAACCTGCACCTACGTGTGAAGGGCTCGCCCGGCTGGGAATATGCCCTGGCATTCCGCGACTGGCTGCGCGCCGAACCGGACATGCTGGCCGCGTATGCGGCCGAAAAGGACCGGTGCGCCCGGATCCATCGGGACGACGCCGGTACCGCCGGCTACGCCGCCTGCAAGGAGGATTGGTTCACCACCTTCGCGGCGCCCCGGCTGCGCGCGTGGAGGAACGACGCCGGCTGGTCACCGGGACCTCCGGTGTCACCGTAAGCGACGTTCAGCCTCCAGCAAAGAGCCCCCTCTGCGGACTGAGTTTGTCCGGGGTGGGCGGTAACGTAAGACTATGAGTCTTGCGCAGGAGATCAACCGCGTTGTCGCCCCTTTCGAGGTGATCAGCGAGTATCAGCCGGCCGGCGATCAGCCCACTGCCATAAAGGAACTTTCCGGCCGCATCAACGCCGGTGAAAAAGATGTGGTGCTGCTTGGCGCCACAGGTACGGGCAAGAGCGCCACCACGGCGTGGCTCATCGAACAGGTGCAGCGGCCCACCCTCGTCATGGTGCAGAACAAGACCCTCGCAGCGCAGCTCGCCAACGAGTTCCGGGAGCTGCTGCCCAACAACGCGGTCGAGTACTTCGTCTCCTACTACGACTACTACCAGCCCGAAGCCTACGTACCGCAGACCGATACTTTCATCGAGAAGGACTCCTCCATCAATGAGGAAGTCGAACGGCTCCGGCACTCGGCCACCAACGCCCTGCTGACGCGGCGCGACGTCATTGTGGTTGCCACGGTTTCCTGTATCTACGGTCTGGGAACTCCTGAGGAATATGTCGCCGCCATGGTCACCCTCCGGCAGGGTCAGGAGATGAACCGGGATGACCTGCTGCGCCAGTTCGTCGCAATGCAGTACGTCCGCAATGACATGGACTTCCATCGCGGAACGTTCCGCGTGCGGGGAGACACCGTGGAGATCATCCCCATGTATGAGGAACTCGCGCTGCGCATCGAGTTCTTCGGCGACGAGGTAGAGCGGATCTACACGCTGCACCCGCTCACCGGCGAGGTGGTGCGCGAAGAAACGGAGATGTACGTGTTCCCGGCCTCGCACTACGTGGCAGGCCCGGAGCGCATGAGCCGCGCGATCACCCGGATCGAGGATGAGCTGCGGGTACGCCTGGAAGAGCTCGAGTCGCAGAACAAGCTGGTCGAAGCCCAGCGGCTGCGGATGCGCACCACCTATGACCTCGAAATGATGCAGCAGATGGGGTTCTGCAACGGCATCGAGAATTATTCGAGGCATATCGACGGGCGGATCAAGGGCAGCGCCCCGCATTGCCTCATCGATTACTTCCCCGACGACTTCCTGCTCGTGGTTGACGAATCACACGTGACCATCCCGCAGATCGGCGCCATGTATGAGGGGGATATGTCACGCAAGCGCACGCTCGTGGACCACGGCTTCCGTCTGCCCTCCGCCATGGACAACCGACCGCTGAAATGGGACGAGTTCCTGGAACGTATCGGTCAGACGGTCTACCTCTCGGCTACCCCGGGCAAGTACGAGCTCAGCAAATCCGACGGCTACGTCCAGCAGATCATCCGGCCCACGGGCTTGGTGGATCCGGAGGTCATTATCAAGCCAAGCAAGGGGCAGATCGATGACTTGCTGGGAGAAATTCAGACGCGCGTCGAGCGGAACGAGCGGGTCCTCGTCACCACGCTGACCAAGCGCATGGCGGAAGACCTCACGGGGTACCTGCTTGAGCACGGCGTGAAAGTCGAATACCTCCACTCCGACGTCGATACCCTGCGCCGGGTAGAGCTTCTTCGCGAACTCCGGATGGGCACCTTCGACGTACTGGTGGGAATCAACCTGCTGAGGGAGGGCCTCGACCTTCCGGAGGTTTCCCTTGTCAGCATCCTGGATGCCGACAAGGAGGGCTTCCTGCGCAGCTCGACGTCGTTGATCCAGACGATCGGACGCGCGGCCCGAAATGTCTCGGGCCAGGTCCATATGTACGCGGACCGGATTACGGACTCGATGGCGAAGGCGATCGAGGAAACCAACCGTCGCCGGGACATTCAGATTGCCTTCAACAAGAAGAACGGCGTGGATCCGCAACCCCTGCGGAAGCGCATCGCGGACATCACCGACACACTGGCCAAGGAAGACGCAGACACACGTGCGCTCCTCGAAAAGACGGCAAAGACGTCCCGGGGCAAGGGTAAGGGCAAGGCATCGGTTGTTCGGCGGGACGGTCTTGCCGCCGTGCCGGCTGAAGATCTTACCGACCTGATCAGCCAGCTGACGGAGCAGATGCATGCTGCGGCCGAAGAACTCCAGTTCGAGCTCGCTGCACGCCTGCGTGACGAAGTGAGCGACCTGAAAAAGGAGCTGCGGCAGATGCAGTCCGCCGGGCACGCCTGACCCATGGTGGAGCAGGCAGGAACCGGCAGCGGGTCGTTTACCGAGATCCGGATCCACGGCATCGGGGACCACGAGTACTACACCAGCCTCGGGCTGCCCGTTGAGAAGCGGTTGAACGCCTGGGTCCAGGTCGCAACGCCGCCGCCGCTGCCGGATCACCGGTTGCGCATCCTCAACTGGTCCCGGTCCCGCCGGCAGACAGCAGGCTTCCTGTGGTACCTCGCGTTCCCGTTCACGCTCGCGAACGTGGCCGGGCGCATGGAGCCCGTCGGAGCTGGTGCCGCCCCCGCCGCCTTCCTGCGCGCAATCGTGGCCGCAGTCGCAGTAGTTCTGACCCTGTCGCAGCTTGCCTGGCTGATCGTGCTGGGTGAAACAATCCTGCGCTATCTCAACCTTCCGCCGTCCCTCCTGCGGGCTGTGCCGCTGATCGCGGGAGCCCTGCTCACTGCGTGGCTGGCGCACCGCTTCCTGACTGTGGTGAAAGCCCAGTCAGGCCAGCTTCGCTCCCATGTCCTGCCGCTGGCTCATGCAGCAGTCGTGATCGGTGCGGGAATTCTCCTGAGCCTCGCCCCACCGGCCCAGCTCATCCACGGCGGGTGGCCATCAACACCCATGCCCGATGGTGTTTCCCGGCTGGACGCCATGGCACTGTGGATCGCATTGAGCACTGGCATCGCCTTCGCTGCATCGCTTCTTCTGGCCATCCGCAGCAATGTCGGTTCTGATGGCGGAAACCGCCTGAGTGCGCCGCTCGCGGCCGCAGGCATCCTGCTTGCCGTCGCCGTACCGCTCATGCACGCGGTCACTGCTCTGGTCCGTATGGTTCTGGATAACCTGCTGGGTTATGTCACAGGCCTGTTCGGATGGGTCCGCGGGCCGCAGCCGCACTCGGGCATTCTCCTTCCGTACGACAATCCTGCTGACCCAGGCGACAGCCGGCTCGATCTCTTTCCTTTTCTCGCGCTCATCGCCGTGGTGGCGGCGCTGGTGGCAGTCGCAGTCGTGCTGGTTTCGGCTCCGGCTGCGGGGCCGGGCCTGCCGCCCGTCACCGGCGGCAGGGCGGCCCGCGGGCGCTGGTGGCACGACTTCTCTGCGGCGGCACCGCGGTTGCTGCCCCGGATACTCCCGCTCGCGATCGTGCTCGCGTTGGCCGCTATGACCGCGGCGGTGCTCCTTGGCGAAGGCCGACTTGGGGGTCGGTGGCTGGCTCTGGCTATTCTGGGTCTGCAGATCGCGGGTGCGGTAGTCGTGCTGGTGGTGCTTCTCGGCCAGCTCCGTACCCTGCGGGAGGTGCTCGGGAAGATTGCCGACGTCGCCGGTTTTTGGCCCGTAAGGGACCATCCGTTGGCCGGTTCGTCATATCGGGACGCAGTGGTCGACGGCATCTCCGAACTCGTTGACCGCCACTCCGGGGGTGAGGTGATACTCGTCGCCCACAGCCAGGGGTCGGTGCTCTGCGCGTGGCTCATTGCGCGGGCACGCACTGCCGCGGTGCGTCCGTACCTGGTCACGGCGGGGTCGCCGCTGGGCTCGGTGTACACCCGGTTCTTTCCAGCCACCTTTACGCCGCAGCTCCTGGCTGAGGTCGCGGCCGAGACCCGGAGCTGGACCAATTTCTGGAGGGACACCGACCCGGTCGGCTTCCCTGTTCCCCATGCCTCGAACCGCGAGCTTCCGGACCCGCGCGCCGACGGGATAGTCCGTAGCCACAGCGACTACTGGACCGAGCCGGAAATCGTTGCCCGCGTCGCGGCGCTTGCTCCGCGGCGTTTCTGACGCGCGACACGTTTCCACATCGGAACCGAAACGCAGGTACGATGGGGCGATCGTAGGGGAGTATCCTTTCGCGCTACGGACGTCAACACGCGGGCCGACGACGGCCCGCCGGGCGTAGCGGTCGCACACAGTATTGCGGCGGAGAGACTTGCGAATCCCGTCGTACCTTGGAAAGGGTCCCTTGTGCTTGAACTGCCCGCTGCCTTTCAGATAGGCACCTTTGTCGTCCTGGGTCTGATACTCCTGTTCGACCTCCTGCTCGTGGTGAAGCGCCCACATGAGCCGTCCATGAAGGAAGCCGGGCTGTGGGTGTCGTTCTATGTGGCACTCGCGCTTATCTTCGCGGCCATTATGTTTGCCGTCACCGGGCCCGAGTTCGGCGGCCAGTTCGTTGCCGGCTGGGTAACTGAATACAGCCTGAGCATCGACAACCTGTTCGTCTTCATCATCATCATGGCCAGGTTCTCGGTCCCCAGGAAGTATCAGCAGGAAGTGCTGATGGTGGGCATCATCATCGCCCTTATCCTGCGCGGTATTTTTATCATGCTCGGCGCCGCGTTGATCAGCAACTTCTCCTGGATCTTCTACATCTTCGGCGCCTTCCTCCTCTGGACCGCCTATCACCAGGCGAAGGACTCCGGTGAGGAAGAAGAGGAGAAAGAGAACAAGCTCATCGGTAAGCTGCGCGGCGTGCTGCCGATGTCCGAGCACTACGACGGCAACAAGCTCCGTACGGTGGTGGACGGCAAGAAGGTCTTCACTCCGATGATCATCGTGTTCATCACGATCGGCCTGACCGACCTGCTGTTCGCCGTGGATTCCATCCCGGCGATCTTCGGACTGACTCAGAGTCCGTTCATCGTCTTCACTGCCAACCTCTTTGCACTTATGGGCCTGCGCCAGCTGTACTTCCTCCTGGGCGGTCTCATGACCCGCCTGATCTTCCTCAAGCACGCGCTCTCGATCATCCTCGCCTTCATCGGCGTAAAGCTGATCCTGCACGCGATGCACGAGAACGAACTGCCCTTCATCAACGGTGGCCAGCACATCGAGTGGGCACCCGTGATCCCGACGTTCGCGTCGCTCGGCTTCATTGTCGCCACCATTGTCATCGCGGTCATCGCAAGCCTGCTCAGCCCGGCGGGCAAGCGGGCGAAGATCGACGCCGAACTCGCAGCGGACGCCGAGCGCGCACGCACCGGTGGTCCGGAGCACTGAGACACTCCTGACTGACAGCGCAAAAGGCGCCGGTCCTGCAACTGCAGGACCGGCGCCTTTACCTTGGCGGGAGGCTCTAGCCCGGGTGGGTCATTGCGAGCAGGCGGGAGAAGATGGCGTCGCCGTCGTCGTTGATCCCGTCGTGGTGGAATTCAGAGGTTTCCCAGACCCGCAGGCCCCGGATCGAGGCCGCCGTCTCCATGGACAGATCCCTGTCGACGTAGATGTCGTCGCTGTACACGGCGGCTGCTACCGGCACTGTGTTGGCGGCCAGCTGCGGGAGGTCGTACAGGGTTTCCCAGTCGTCAACTGCGGCGATCAGCCGAGCCGTTTCCTTGAGCGGAACGAGCGCCGGGTCCTCGTCGAAATACCAGGGGTAGATCATCTCGCCGGTCAGCAACGGATCAGGTGCGTCGGGCGCAAAGTCCGGGTACTCCTCCAACACCCGCCACGCAGCCCAATTGGACGGTCCGCCCTGGCAGTAGATGGACTCGTGGAGGAGCGCGTAGAGCGGGTTCGAACGCCTGCTCACCACGGACTGCAGCTGGTCGAGGAAGGCGGGGGAGAGCCGATCGTCCCTGGCGGCTCCAGCGAACGCGTCCTCAAGGAGGTAATGGAGGGCATCGACCCGCGTGTTGCCACCCAGGTACGAGCCGACCATCTGGAAGCGCCGCGGGCTGAGGCGTTCACCACTGGGCAGGCACTCCTCGACCCGCTCGAGGTGGCGCATGATGCGGGTGGTGATGGCCCTATCCTCGGGATAGCGGGCGAAGTACTCGGCATTGCGTTTGGCCACGCGCCCGAAAGTGGAGCGGTATACGCGTTCGGGTAGACCGGTCAGCGGCGCCAACCCGCCGGTGATGAGCGCACGCTCAACTCCTTCCGGCGCGAAGGACAGGTAGGAGAGGGTGCAGAATCCGCCGAAACTTTGCCCGAGCACCGTCCAGGGTGGTGAGTCCAGGGCCAACCGCATCAGTTCCGCGTCCCGAATGATGGAATCGGCGCGGAAGTGGCGTAGGTACTGCGCCTGCTCCATCGGAGTGCCACGGCAGGGAAGGGTCATCAGGTCTGCGGGAGTGGAGAGTCCCGTACCACGCTGGTCAAGCATCAGGATGCGGAAGTCGCGGGCAGCGGCCTTCATCCAGCCGGAGAGCTGTGTGGAGCGATTGCCGCGTACACCGGGCCCGCCCTGCAGGAACAGCAGCCACGGAAGCTGTGCGGCAGCGGCGTCGTCATGGTCCGTGGAACTGTATTCGCGCGCGAAGAGCGAAATATGCTCGCCGCCCGGGTTCCCGTGATCAAGCGGCACAGTGAACCGGTGCGGAGTGGTCCGCACGCCACGCATCACACGGGTGGCTCCCGCCTGGTGCCTCGCGGAGCTCACGTGCCGGATCCCGCGAACTCAGCCAGCGGCGCTCCAGTCAGCCGGAAGGTCGTCCACTCATCCTGAGGCAGGGCTCCCAGGCTCCGGTAGAACTCAATGGAAGGCTCGTTCCAGTTCAGTACGGACCACTCGACCCTCGCGTACCCTCGTTCGGCGGCAATGCCGGCAAGGGTCCGCAAAAGCGCTTTCCCGTAACCCGACCCGCGCGCTTCCGGGCGCACATACAGGTCCTCCAGGTAGATGCCGTGGACACCTTCCCAGGTTGAGTAATTGAGGAACCACAGAGCGAACCCCTGGACGCCGCCGTCGTCCTCGGCCACGTGGGCGAAGATGCGAGGGTTCGCACCGAACAGTGCTTCCTCGAGCCCTTCGACCGTGTTGCGGACGGCGTCAGGTTCCTTCTCATAGATTGCGAGGTCGTGGATCAGTTGCAGGATGGTGGGCACGTCTTCACGACGTGCTTCGCGGATCGCAGTCATGGTTCCCAAGCGTACTGGCCGAGGGGGCCGCACCGAACGTCAGCGGGGTGTGGGAGGCCGGGAGGCGCTACGGGCCGAGGGTCAGGGGCCCCCGACCGACGCGACCGCGACGACCGGGAAACCGGCCTCGTCCGAGGCTGCCAGATCGATCACCGCGTTGATGCCCCAGTCCTGGTCACCCGCCGGGTCCTTGAAAATCTGGCGCACTTCCCAGCGGCCGGGAACCTGTCGGATGATGAGCAACGCCGGGCCGCGCGCGTCGGGGCCCTCGTCGATGTCGTCATGGGCGTCAAAGTAACCGTCCATGGCTTCGGCCCAGCGGTCCGCATCCCAGCCGGATGCCTCGTCCAGCCGGCCAAGCGCTTCGTCGTCCTCCGCTGCGAAAAGCTGCACCCGCTGGAACATTTCGTTGCGTACCATGACGCGAAAGGCACGCTCGTTGGAGGTGACCGAATCGGGCTCCGGCGGGAGGTCGACGGTTCCCGAAGTCGAACTGCCCGCGCCGGCGGCCAGCTGCTCCCATTCGTCGAGCAGGCTCGAATCCACCTGCCGGATCAACTCGCCGAGCCACTCGATGATGTCGGTCAGATCTTCGCGCAGCGCATCCCGGGGCACGGTCTGGCGGAGGGCCTTGAAGCAGTCAGCCAGGTACCGCAGGAGGATGCCCTCCGACCGTGCTAGGGAGTAGAACGCGATGTACTCGCCGAAGTTCATTGCGCGCTCATACATGTCGCGGACGACTGACTTCGGGGTCAGCTCGAAGTCACCGAGCCAGGGCGCGCCGGACCGGTAGGTTTCGAAAGCGTGCTGCAGCAACTCCGCGAGCGGCTGCGGGTAGGAAACCTCCTCGAGCAGGGCCATTCGCTGGTCGTAATCGACGCCGTCGGCCTTCATAGCGGTGATCGCCTCGCCGCGTGCCTTCTTCTCCTGGGCGCTGAGTACCTGCCGAGGCTTCTCCAGCGTAGCCTCGATGACGGAAACGACGTCGAGCGCGTAGGCGGGACTCTCCGGGTCAAGGAGTTCCAGACTGGCGAGGGCGAAGGGTGATAGCGGCTGATTCAGTGCGAAGTTGGCCTGCAGATGGACCTTGAGCCGCACTGTTCTGCCTTCCTCGTCCGGCTCGGGAAGTCGCTCCACGATGCCTGCGGTCACAAGCTCGCGGTAGATGCTGATTGCCCTCCGAAGGTGCGCGTACTGCCGTGCGGGCGGTTCGTGGTTGCCGCGCAGCAGGTTCTGGACAGCACGGAGGGGATCTCCCGGGCGCTCGAGAAGGTTCAGCAGCATTGAGTGACTAACGGCGAAGCTGGACCCCAGCGGCTCCGGAGTACCTTCGACAAGTCGGTCGTAGGTGGGTTTGCCCCAGGAGACGAAACCCTGCTGCGGCTTCTTGCGGACCACCTGGCGGAGCTTCTTCTGGTCGTCACCGAATTTTGCGACTGCCTTTGCCATGGCCTTGGTGTTCTCGACCACGTGGTCCGGCGCCTGCACCACCACCGTCCCGGATGTGTCGTAGCCTGCCCGTCCCGCACGGCCTGCAATCTGGTGGAACTCCCGCACGTTGAGCAGTCGGGTGCGGACGCCGTCGTACTTGCTGAGCGCGGTCAGCAGGACGGTGCGGATGGGAACATTGATTCCTACGCCGAGCGTGTCGGTACCGCAGATCACCTTGAGCAGTCCCGCCTGGGCCAGTTGCTCCACCAGCCGCCGGTACTTCGGCAGCATTCCGGCGTGATGCACACCGATGCCGTGGCGTACCAGCCGGTTCAGCGTCTTGCCGAAGCCGGACGAGAACCGGAAGTTCGCAATGAGCGCCGCAATCCGATCCTTCTCCTCACGCGTGCAGACGTTGACGCTCATCAGGTTCTGTGCGCGCTCAATCGCTTCCGCCTGGCTGAAGTGCACCACATAGACGGGCGCCTGATGCGTCGACAGCAGCTCCTCGAGTGCTTCCTGGAGCGGGTTTTCTGAGTAGTAGAAGTTGAGCGGAATGGGCCGGTCCGCGGAACTGACCAGCACCGTCGCACGCCCTGTCCGCTCAGTGAGTTCCTTTTCGAAACGCTCGACTTCGCCGAGTGTTGCGGACATCAGGAGGAACTGGGCCTGCGGAATCTCCAGGAGCGGTACCTGCCAGGCCCAGCCGCGCTGCGGGTCCGAATAGAAGTGGAACTCGTCCATGATAACGGTGCCGACATCCGCGCGGTCACCCTCGCGCAGCGCGATATTCGCCAGGATTTCTGCGGTACAGCAGATAATGGGAGCGTCCTGGTTCACGCCCGAATCACCGGTGACCATACCGACATTCTCGGCACCGAAGATGGCGCACAGGGCAAAGAACTTCTCGGAGACCAGCGCCTTGATAGGGGCGGTATAGTAGCTCCGGCGTCCTTCAGCGATCGCGTGGAAATGGGCGGCGACGGCTACGAGTGACTTTCCGGAACCGGTGGGGGTTGCGAGGATCACGTTGTTCCCGGATACAAGCTCGAGGACGGCCTCGTCCTGCGCGGGGTACAGGGTGATTCCCGTGCTCTCGGACCACGAGTGAAAAGCTGAGTACACGGCGTCGGCGTCGAGTGTGCCCGGGCGCCCGGTCTGGGGGAGGTGGTCCTGGATGCTCATGTCCTCCCAGCCTATCCGGTCGACCTGAGGTACGCTCACGGCGCCCGCCCCTCACGAGTGCTCGCCGCGGTCCCTCGACCGTAGGCTTAGGGTCATGCGCTGGGACCCCGCACAGTACGCCGTCTTTTCCGATTACCGATCCCGACCCTTCTTCGACCTCGTGGGACGCATCGGCCATTCCGCCCCGCGGCAGGTCGTCGATCTGGGCTGTGGATCCGGTGAACTCACCGCTTTGCTTGCGCTCAGGTGGCCGGACGCCCCGGTGCTTGGCATCGATTCCTCCCGGGAGATGATCGAGCGCGCCGAGCGACTGGATGACACACCCTCGAACCTGTCCTTCGCCGTGGCGGATGTCCGCGACTGGGCGCCGGAGCCGGGCACCGACGTCGTTGTTTCCAACGCAGTGCTGCAGTGGGTCCCGGGCCATCAGGCCCTGCTCGCGCGATGGGCAGCGGAACTTGGGCAGGGCGCCTGGCTGGCGTTCCAGGTCCCCGGCAACTTCTCCGCGCCTTCGCACGTGCTGATGCGCACACTGGCGGAGTCGGAGCGCTGGAAAGCGCAGCTTGGTTCGGTCCTGAGGCACGACGACGCCGTCAGCGCACCGCACGAATACCATCGCCTTCTGCGCTTCGCAGGCCTGGATACCGACGCGTGGGAGACCACTTACCAGCATCTGCTCGCCGGAGCGGATCCCGTGCTCCAGTGGGTTCGGGGGACCGGCCTGCGTCCGGTGCTCGATGCGCTTCCTGCCGTAGAGGCGGCGGAGTTTGAGCGCATCTATGCCGACATGCTCGCCGATGCGTATCCCCGCGAGCCCGACGGCGGCACGATCTTCCCGTTCAGGCGGATCTTTGCGGTGGGCGTCAAGCCTGCACCTGCGGCCTCACCAGCCGCGTGAGCGCCATTCCGGGAGCGACGGCCGCTCCGCACCGAGCGTGGTCGGTTTCCCATGGCCGGGATGGACGATCGTATCGTCGTCAAACTTGTTGAAGAGGCGCTCCACCACGTCCTTGTACAGGGACTCGAAACGCTCCGGATCCCCGCCCGTGTTGCCGACGCCACCGGGGAAGAGGGAATCACCCGTGAACAGGTGGACCGGGCCGTTGGGGTCCCGGTAAGCGAGCGCCACCGACCCGGGAGTATGACCGCGCAGTGAGATGGCTTCCAGCGTGAACCCGGCGAAGGTGCCGATATCCCCATTCCTGAGCGAAACATCGGTGGGCACCGCAATGTCATCGACATCGTCCACGCCAGCAGCGGTGCGGGCGCCCGTCGCGCCCACCACACCGGCCAGCGCACGCACATGGTCCCAGTGTGAGTGGGTCGTGACAATGAGGGCGAGCTTCGCGGGAACGTCGGCATCCTGTGCGCCGTCGGCGATCAAACGCTGGATGGCGGGAGCGTCGTCGGCGGCGTCGATGAGGACCTGCGCTCCGGTCGCCTTCGCTGTGATGAGGTAGACGTTGTTATCCATCTCGCTGACAGAGATGCTCCGGATGGTCACCTCGGAAAGGTCATGCATGCTGGCCACTCTAGTACCGATGGTGATGCACCACACCGCATGGCAGAATGTGAGCACCCTTCCACTGTCGTCCAGGAGCGCGCACCGTGAATTCTGATGTATCGGCGTGGCTGCGGATCGATTCGAACAGCTCAGTGCCTCCGTATGAACAGCTGCGTGTTCAGATCCTGGACGCTGCCAATGACGGCTCCCTGCCGGTTGGTACGCGTCTGCCGCCCGTGCGGACTCTCGCGGGGCACCTCGGCGTGGCAGTCAATACGGTCGCGCGGGCCTACCGGGAACTGGAACAGGCGCACATAGTTGTCACCCGCTCGCGGGCGGGGACCGTCGTCGCGGCGGCGGGGGACGAGGCACGGCGCAAGGCAGCGGAAGGCGCGGCCGAATACGCCCGCCTCATCAAGGCCAACGGACTCACCGAGGAGGAAGCAGTCTCCTACCTGCGCGCGGCTCTGCGCCGTCGGTGAACATTTTGCGCGACACGCCGCCTATGGCGCTGTTCGAACAAGTCTTCGAACGGTGTTTCCTCTAAAGTGGGATGGTGTCTATAGCAACCTCCGTGGATTCCGCCCTGTCCCACCCTGACAAAATGCCGCAGGACCTCTCGCGGCTCATCGTCAAGGGCGCACGGGAACACAACCTGCGCAACGTGGATCTCGACCTGCCGCGGGACGCGATGATCGTCTTCACCGGCCTGTCCGGCTCCGGTAAATCCTCCCTTGCCTTCGACACCATCTTCGCCGAGGGCCAGCGCCGCTACGTCGAGTCGCTCTCTGCCTACGCCCGCCAGTTCCTCGGCCAGGTGGACAAGCCGGACGTTGACTTCATCGAGGGCTTGTCGCCGGCGGTGTCCATCGACCAGAAATCCACCAGCAAGAACCCGCGCTCCACCGTCGGAACCATTACCGAGATCTACGACTACATGCGGTTGTTGTGGGCCCGCGTGGGGAGGCCGCATTGCCCGGTGTGCGGTGAAGCGGTCACCAAGCAGACTCCGCAGCAGGTCGTCGACCAGCTCATGGAACTCGAAGAGGGCACCCGCTTCCAGGTACTTGCGCCCGTGGTGCGAGGCCGCAAGGGCGAATTCGTGGATCTCTTCCAGGACCTGGCGGCAAAGGGCTACTCGCGTGCGCGGGTGGACGGCGATCTTGTTCAACTGACCGATCCGCCCAAGCTGGGCAAGCAGTTCAAGCACACCATAGAGGTGGTGGTGGACCGGCTGGTCATCAAGGCCGGCATCCGGCAACGGCTCACCGATTCAGTCGAAACAGCGCTCAAACTCGCCGAGGGCCGGGTGCTTGCGGACTTCGTCGACCTGGACTCGGACGATCCCCACCGTTTGCGTGCATTCTCGGAGAACCTGGCGTGCCCGAATGAGCACCCGCTCGCGATCGACGAAATCGAGCCGCGATCGTTTTCCTTCAACAATCCCTTCGGGGCCTGTCCCGCCTGCACGGGCATCGGCACCAAACTCGAGGTTGATGAGGAACTCGTCGTTCCCAACCCCGACCTCTCGCTCCGTGAGGGAGCTATAGCGCCTTGGGCGCTCGGCACAGCCACGCTCGAGTACTGGACCCGTCTCCTGGAGGGACTGTCCAAGGAACTGAACTTCTCCATGGACGCGGCCTGGAAGAAGCTGCCCGCGCACGCCCGTGATGCCGCCCTGTACGGCAAGGACCACAAGGTCGTGGTGCAGTATCGCAACCGCTTCGGTCGCGAACGGAAGTACAGCACCGGGTTCGAGGGCGCCGTCCAGTACATTCACCGAAAGCACCTCGAGACGGAGTCCGACTACGCGCGGGATCGCTACGAGGAATATATGCGGCAGGTCCCATGCCCGGAATGCGGGGGAGCGCGGCTGAACCCGGCATCGCTGTCCGTCCTGATCAACGGGCGGTCGATCGCCGAGGTGGCTGCGCTGCCCATGCGGGACTGCGCCGACTTCCTGAACAACCTTGTCCTCACGGGACGTGAAGCCCAGATCGCGTCCCAGGTGCTGAAGGAGATCCAGGCTCGGCTCCGCTTCCTTCTCGATGTTGGACTTGAGTACCTCAACCTCGAACGGGCTGCGGGAACGCTCTCCGGCGGGGAGGCACAGCGCATACGCCTTGCCACCCAGATCGGATCCGGCCTGGTGGGAGTCCTGTACGTCCTGGACGAACCCTCCATCGGGCTCCACCAGCGCGACAACCGGCGTCTGATTGAGACCCTGACCCGGCTGCGGAACCTGGGAAACACACTGATCGTCGTCGAGCATGACGAGGACACCATCAACGAGGCTGACTGGATTGTCGACATCGGCCCCGGCGCCGGTGAGCACGGGGGGCAGGTTGTCCACTCGGGTTCGCTGGAGGATCTCCTCCGGAACGAGCAGTCCATCACCGGCGATTACCTGTCGGGTCGGCGGAAGATCGAGCCGCCGGCCAAACGTCGCAAGATCGACCGCTCCAGGCAGCTCAAAGTCGTGGGCGCCCGCGAACACAATTTGAAGGGCGTAGACGCAACCTTCCCGCTGGGTGTGCTGACTGCGGTGACGGGCGTGAGTGGATCGGGCAAGTCGACGCTGGTCAACGAAATTCTGTACAAGGTTCTCGCCAACAAGCTCAACGGTGCAAAGCAGGTTGCCGGACGCCATCGCCGGATCGATGGACTGCAGCACCTCGACAAGGTAATCCACGTGGACCAGGGCCCGATCGGCAGGACCCCGCGATCCAATCCAGCCACCTACACCGGGGTCTTCGACAACATTCGCAAGTTGTTCGCGGAGACCACCGAGGCGAAGGTCCGGGGCTACCTGCCCGGCAGGTTCTCCTTCAACGTCAAGGGCGGGCGCTGCGAGGCCTGCTCCGGCGACGGCACGCTGAAGATCGAAATGAACTTCCTGCCCGATGTCTATGTGCCGTGCGAGGTGTGTCACGGCGCGCGCTACAACCGGGAAACACTTGAGGTGCACTACAAGGGCAAAACCATTGCGGATGTGCTGGACATGCCGATCGAGGAGGCAGCGGAGTTCTTTGCAGCGTTCACCCCGATCGCACGGCACCTGAACACCCTAGTTGACGTCGGTCTCGGCTACGTACGCCTGGGACAGCCGGCCACCACCCTCTCCGGCGGCGAAGCGCAGCGTGTGAAGCTCGCCAGTGAATTGCAGAAGCGATCAAACGGACGCAGTATCTACGTCCTCGATGAGCCCACAACCGGGCTCCACTTCGAAGACATCCGCAAGCTGCTCCTGGTACTTCAGGGCCTGGTGGAAAAGGGAAACACGGTCATCACCATCGAGCACAATCTGGACGTGATCAAGAGTGCTGACTGGGTGATCGACCTCGGCCCCGACGGCGGTTCCGGCGGCGGTGAAATCATCGCGACGGGTACTCCTGAGCAGGTTGCGGCCACCGAGGGAAGCCACACGGGTCAGTTCCTTGCCGAGGTCCTGAGCGCATAACTCCATATTCCGGTACCGGAATGCAATTTCGGGCGCAGCACGCGCTATGGGAAACTTGCCCGGTGAAGAATACGCGGCTCCTCCTCCTTTTCGACCTGGACGGAACGCTGGTGGACCCGGAGGGCGCGATCACAGGGGGCATCTCCAGGGCCCTGCAGACACTGGGGCTGCAGGTGCCGGGTGCGGAGGAAATGCGACGCATGGTCGGGCCCGCGTTAGTGCGTTCGCTCACGGACATCGCCAAAGTGCCGCAGGACCGCATCGACGAGGTGATTTCCGTCTACCGTGCCGGTTACCGTGCGAACGGCATGGCGGAGAGCAGGCCGTACCCGGGAATCATCGACACAGTCCGCGCACTCCGGGAGCGTGGTCACCTTGTCGCCGTGGCCACTCAAAAGCCCGAACGCCTGGCTCGTGAGCTACTCGAAGTCCAGGGCATGACACAGCTTTTCGAGTCCATCCACGGCTCACCGGACGATGAGCAGGCCGCCGCCCTGCTGGATGGTAAAAAAACCATCATCGGCGCCGCACTGACCGAGCACGAAGGCCGCTTTGACCGGGCATTGATGATCGGGGACCGTTCCCACGACATCGAAGGCGCCGCAGCCAACGGGCTGGACTGCATCGCAGTCGAATGGGGATTCGGCAGTGCACACGAGTTCGCGGCAGCCCAGCCCGCCGCCGTCGTGTCTTCCTCACCAGCGCTGCTCGAGCGCGTGCTCGCCTACGCCGAGCCCGACCGGGCGGTGAGCCATGGGCGTCTATGACCTCACGCGCAGCAGCACCCGCGGATTGATCGCGGGCCTGTGCCGACCCACCGTCCTCGGGCTGGAGAATGTTCCGGCCAGCGGCGGGTTCATTGTCGCTCCGAACCATCTCTCCTTCCTGGACAGCGTCCTCGTACAGGCGCTCATGCCGCGCCCCGTTGCCTTTTTCGCGAAGGCCGAGTACTTCACCGGCAGGGGAGTGAAGGGCACGCTGATGCGCTCCTTCTTCGAGGGGGTCGGGTCCATTCCCGTGCAGCGGGGCCAGCAGGCGGCGAGTGTCCAGGCGCTCAAGACCCTGCTTGAATTGCTCGAAGCCGGTGACGGCGTCGGTATCTACCCGGAAGGCACACGCTCCCGCGACGGCCTGCTGTACCGGGGAAGAACTGGTGTGGGATGGCTTGCCCTGACTACGGGGGCGCCGGTTGTGCCGGTGGGCCTGCTCGGCACCGATCGCCTTCAGCCGGCGGGCAGCCGCCTGATCCGGCCGCAGCACTTCACCATGACGGTGGGCGAACCGCTGTACTTCGAACGGACCGGGCCGGATCATTCGCTGCCGGCGCGCAGACAGGCAACTGACACGATCATGGACGCCATCGCGGCGCTGACAGGCCAGCGCAGGGCCGCCGGCTACAACAAAGGTCCAACCGAATGACCGGTGTTACCGGAATCAGTAGTGGGCCCAACCGATCGTATGTAACGCGCCGGTAGGATATATGGGTGGCAGATCCAGCAACGTACCGCCCGAAAGCCGGTGAGATCCCACTGGGTCCGGGGGTTTATCGGTTCCGTGACCAGCATCGGCGGGTTGTGTACGTCGGTAAGGCGAAGAACCTTCGCTCCCGGCTCAATTCTTATTTCGCGAATCCCCAAGGGCTGATGCCGCGCACGCGCGCCATGGTGCATACGGCCGCCAGCGTCGAGTGGACGGTTGTCGGCAGCGAGCTCGAGGCGCTCCAGCTGGAGTACACCTGGATCAAGGAGTTCAATCCTCGTTTCAACGTGATGTTCCGCGACGACAAGTCCTACCCGTACCTCGCGGTCACGCTGGGGGAGAAGTACCCGAGGGTCCAGGTCATGCGCGGTGACCGGCGAAAGGACACCCGTTACTTCGGGCCGTTTTATCCGGCGAAGGCGATCCGCGAGACGGTCGATACCCTCCTGCGCGTCTTCCCCGTCCGGACCTGCAGCACAGGCGTGTTCAAGCGCGCCGAGCGCTCGGGGCGGCCGTGCCTGCTGGGATACATCGACAAATGCTCGGCGCCCTGCGTCGGACGGATCTCACCGGAAGAGCACCGCGAGCTCGCGGCCCAGTTCTGCGACTTCATGTCCGGTCAGGCCAACCGCTTCATTCGCGAGTTGGAGCAGAAGATGGCCGCTGCCGTCGCTGAGTTGGATTACGAGTCGGCCGCCCGCGTCCGCGACGACATTGCGGCGCTGAAGCGGGTGTTCGAACGCAACACGGTGGTTCTCAGTGAAGACACCGATGCGGATGTGTTTGCCCTCGCCGAGGACGAACTCGAGGCGGCCGCGCAGGTTTTCCACGTACGTGGAGGCAGAATCCGCGGCCAGCGCGGCTGGGTGGTCGAGAAGGTCGAGGACATGACCACCGCCGACCTCGTCGAGCACCTCCTGCAGCAGGTCTATGGCGAGGGCAGCAGCAGCAACAACCGCATCCCGCGGGAGGTCCTCGTCCCCGAACTGCCGAGCAACGAAGAGCAGATGCGCGAGTGGCTCCATGGGCTGCGGGGCGCCCGGGTGGATATCCGGGTACCCCAGCGGGGAGACAAGGCAACCCTGCTCGGTACGGTTGCCCAGAACGCGGCCGATTCATTGAGGCTCCACAAAAGCCGCCGTGCGGGTGACATCACTACCAGGTCCGCAGCGCTGCAGGAGCTGCAGGAGGCGCTGGACCTGCCCATGCCGCTCATGCGGATCGAGTGTTTCGACATCTCCCACGTCCAGGGCACCAACGTGGTGGCGTCCATGGTGGTGGTCGAGGACGGGTTGCCGCGCAAGGCTGACTATCGCAGGTTCTCCATCACCGGAGACGCCGCACGGGATGACACATCGTCCATGTACGACGTCATCTCGCGCCGCTTCCGCAACTATCTTGCCGAGCGGAATCCGCTCGATTCCCTCCCAGGCGACGACGGCGGCGCTTCCGGTCCGGTCACGGACGAGCCGACAGCACCGGTGCGCCAGAAGTTTGCCTATCCTCCCAACCTTGTGGTTGTGGACGGCGGCCAGCCCCAGGTGCGCGCTGCTGCGCGCGCTCTGGAGGATTTGGGGATCGACGACGTCTTCGTCATCGGACTGGCGAAGCGGCTCGAAGAGGTCTGGCTGCCTGAGGGGGACTTCCCGGTCATCCTGCCCCGTGCATCCGAAGGGCTGTTCCTTCTCCAGCGTATCCGCGACGAAGCCCACCGGTTTGCGCTGGCATACCACCGGCAGAAGCGCGGGAAGTCCATGACGGTGTCAGCTCTGGACGAGGTGCCCGGCCTCGGCCCGGCGAAACGCCGCTCCCTGCTGAAACACTTCGGGTCAGTACGGAAACTGAAGGCGGCAAGCATCGAAGAGTTGCAGGAAGTGCAGGGGGTAGGCCCGGCGCTGGCAGCAACAATACGACGTCAACTCGCCCAGGGCAGCGCTGAAGGGGCCGACAGGGCGCCTGCCCCTGCCGTGAATATGATGACCGGCGAAATACTCGATTCTTAGTTAGGGTAGACGTGGATGCCGGCCGCAAGGCCCGGCTTACATTGCGTGCAACGGTGGGACGGAAAACGAACACATGAATCAGACTGACGGTCTTACGCCGGTCAAACCTGCCGAATCCGAACTGCTTGTAGTGACGGGTATGTCAGGTGCCGGCCGTAGTACGGCAGCAAACGCCCTGGAAGACCACGGCTGGTATGTGGTGGAGAACCTTCCGCCGCAAATGCTGAGCACCCTCACCGAGATCGTGTCGAGAACCCCGGAATCCATCCCCAAGCTCGCCGTGGTCATTGACGTGCGGAGCAAGGAGCTGTTCCAGAACGTGCAGGGTTCCCTCGCAGCGCTGAGGGCGGCAGGAATCACCTACCGCATCCTGTTCCTGGATGCAGCAGATGACACCCTGGTGCGGCGTTTCGAGCAGGGCAGGCGCCCCCATCCGCTTCAGGGCGACGGTCGCATCCTTGACGGCATCTCGGACGAGCGGGAGGTGCTGAAGGAGCTGAAGCAGGCATCCGACGTCGTGGTGGACACAACACAGCTGAACGTGCACGCGCTGGCCACCACAATCACCGAACTGTTTTCCGAGTCCGGACCGATCGTTCTGCGGTTGAATGTCATGAGCTTCGGTTTCAAGTATGGGCTGCCGGTCGATGCCAACTTCGTCGCGGACGTCCGCTTCATCCCGAACCCCCACTGGGTGCCGGTACTCCGCCCGCAGACGGGCATGGATGGGCCGGTCCGGGATTATGTGCTCGAAGCGAACGGCGCTTCCCAGTTCATCGACCGTTATGTCAGTGCTCTCGAGCCCGTGCTTGAGGGGTATCGCCGCGAGAACAAGCACTACGCCACGATTGCTGTCGGCTGCACCGGTGGTAAGCACCGATCCGTTGCAGTGACCGAGGAGATTGCAAAGAGACTCGCGCAGCTGCCCCGCCTGCAGGTGACTGCCCACCACCGCGACCTCGGGCGGGAATGATGGCGATCCTCACCGGATCGCTGCCGATGATTCCAGCGAACTCGGCCGTCCGTTCCGGATCCGGGTCGCAGGACAATGCTCCGTCGGTGGTCGCGCTGGGGGGCGGACACGGGCTGTCGGCGTCGTTGTCCGCCCTACGCCTGTTGACCTCCGAACTCACCGCCGTGGTAACAGTGGCTGACGACGGCGGCTCCTCCGGGCGCCTGCGCCACGAACTCGGCGTCCTGCCGCCCGGTGACCTTCGGATGGCGCTGGCAGCGCTCTGTGATGACACCGACTGGGGGAGGACCTGGCGTGACGTGATGCAGCACCGCTTCGCGTCCCGGGACGGTGTGGAGGGTTCGCTCGACAACCACGCGCTGGGCAACCTCCTCATCGTCACCCTGTGGGAGCTGCTGGGGGACCCCGTGGCAGGCCTGCAGTGGGCTGGCGCGCTCCTCGGCGCACGGGGACGTGTGCTGCCAATGGCGAGCGTACCCTTGACGATCGAGGGCGATGTACTGACAGAGGTGGACGGCGGCCTGCGGCTGCGCAAGGTATCGGGCCAGGCGCAGCTTGCCACGGCAGGAACCTCCGGGAACGTGAGCAAGGTGCGGTTGCTTCCCGAAGACGCTCCCGCCTGCGTTGACGCGCTCAATGCCATCGAACTGGCCGACTGGGTCATTCTTGGACCGGGGTCCTGGTACACCTCGGTGCTCCCGCATCTCCTTCTGCCGGAGCTGAGGGACGCGCTGTGCAACACCACCGCACGGCGCTGCCTGACCATGAACCTGAGTAACGACACCAGGGAAACGCAGGGAATGAGCGCGGTGGACCACCTCTCTGTGATCAGGCGCTATGCACCCGAGTTCCGTGTTGACGCCGTCGTCGCCGACCCTTCGGTGGTCGCGGACCGCGATGAATTCGAAGCAGCGGTGCGCGAGATGGGAGGCCGCGCTTTCTTGGGTAAAGTAGGGTCATCAAGCGGCGGACCGGTTCATGACGCGTTGCGCCTGGCAACGGCCTACCAAGACATGTTCGGCGAATTCTAGGAGGGTGTCTGTGGCGTTGACCGCGGATGTGAAAGAGGAACTTTCACACCTCAATGTGAAAAAGTCGTCGGTACGCAAGGCCGAGGTTTCCGCACTCCTGCGCTTCGCCGGTGGCCTGCACATCATTTCCGGGCGAATCGTTATCGAGGCTGAAGTAGACCTTGCTTCTACTGCGCGCAGGCTGCGTACAGCCATAGCGGACGTCTATGGGCACAGTAGCGAGATCATCGTCGTGTCGGGCAACGGTCTGCGGCGTGGGAACCGCTATGTGGTTCGGGTGGTGCGGGATGGCGAGTCGCTCGCGCGGCAAACCGGGCTGCTGGACAACCGTGGAAGACCAGTGCGCGGGCTGCCGTCCGTCGTCGTCAATGGTTCCGCCGCGGATGCTGAAGCGGTATGGCGCGGTGCCTTTCTTGCCCATGGTTCGCTGACCGAGCCGGGCCGTTCATCCGCTTTGGAAGTCACCTGCCCCGGACCGGAATCGGCCCTGGCCCTTGTCGGTGCGGCGCGCCGGCTTGGCATTACGGCCAAAGCCCGGGAAGTCCGCGGTGTGGACCGCGTGGTCATCCGCGATGGTGACACCATCGCGGTCCTCCTCACCCGCATGGGTGCCCATGATGCCCTGATGGTGTGGGAGGAGCGGCGCATGCGCAAGGAAGTCCGCGCCACAGCCAACCGGCTGGCGAACTTCGACGATGCGAATCTGCGACGGTCAGCGCAGGCCGCAGTCGCCGCGGGGGCGCGCGTGGAGCGTGCGTTGGAGATCCTCGGAGAAGAAGTGCCCGACCACCTGAAGTATGCTGGGGAGCTTCGCGTGGCCCACAAGCAGGCGAGCCTTGACGAGCTTGGCCGGATTGCGGATCCGCCCATGACCAAGGACGCAATTGCGGGCCGTATCCGCCGGTTGCTCGCGATGGCGGACAAGCGCGCTGTGGAACTCGGAATCCCGGGAACCGATGCCAATGTGACCGCCGACATGCTGGATGACTGAATACGTGCATAGGATGGAAGTCCAAGGGGTTTCCGTGTGCCGTCAGGCAGGCGGGCCCCGCCTGGAGAACCGCAACAGCCGGGCTGCAAGTCCGGAACAGCAACACAGGACCTGGAGGATTTCGTGAGCGAATACGTACTGCCCGAACTCAACTACGACTACGCGGCGCTTGAACCGCATATCTCGGCGCGGATCATGGAGCTTCACCACAGCAAGCACCACGCAGCGTACGTCAAGGGAGCCAACGACGCCCTCGCGCAGCTCGCCGAGGCGCGCCAGAACGGGGACTTCACCAACATCCCCAAGCTGTCCAAGGACCTTGCGTTCCACACCGGTGGGCACGTCAACCACTCCGTCTTCTGGAACAACCTTTCGCCGGACGGCGGCGACAAGCCCGAGGGCGAGCTCGCTGCTGCGATCGATGATGCGTTCGGATCCTTCGATGCATTCCGCGGGCACTTCAACGCAGCCGCACTGAGCCTGCAGGGCTCGGGATGGGCACTGCTTGCCTGGGAGCCCATCGGCGGCAATCTCGTGATCGAGCAGCTCTACGATCAGCAGGGCAACATCCCTGTCGGAACGACCCCGTTGCTCATGCTTGATATGTGGGAGCACGCGTTCTACCTCGATTACGTCAACGTCAAGGCCGACTACGTCAAGGCGTTCTGGAACATCGTCAACTGGCCTGATGTGGCTCGCCGTTTCGAGGCTGCCCGCGCCAACGCGAGCGGACTGATCACTCTCTCGTAGTCCTCTTCCTGCGCCGGCGTAACCTTTCCTGCCCGACCGGACAGGAAAGGTGGCCGGTGCGTAAGATGTTCACTGTTGCCTGCGTCACACTCGGTGGTGTCAGACACGCTTGCTTTACAAACGCGCACAGTGCGGTGCATTGATTTCAGACGCCGGAACGGTCCGCCTTTTTGAGGGCAGCAGCCGCCGGCAGTAACCCCTATCAAGGAGATAGAAACAGTGACTACCCGTATAGGAATCAATGGGTTCGGGCGCATTGGGCGCAATTACTTCCGCGCAGCCCTCGAACAGGGTGCCGATCTCGAAATCGTCGCCGTCAATGACCTCACCAGCCCCGAGACGCTGGCCCACCTCCTGAAGTATGACTCCGTCACCGGCCGGCTTGGCGTCAGCGTGGAGGTTGCCGACGGCGGTCTCGTCGTAGACGGCAAGACCATCAAGGTGCTTGCAGAGCGCGATCCCTCGAACCTGCCGTGGGCAGACCTCGGAGTGGACATCGTCATCGAGTCCACCGGTTTCTTCACCAAGGCCTCGGATGCACGGAAGCACATCGACGCGGGTGCCAAGAAGGTCCTGATCTCTGCTCCCGCATCAGACGAGGACATCACTGTCGTGCTCGGCGTCAATGACGACCAGTATGATCCCGAGAACCACCACATCATTTCGAACGCGTCATGCACCACCAACTGCCTCGGCCCGCTGGCCAAGGTTCTCAATGACACCTTCGGCATCGAGCGCGGATTGATGACTACCATCCACGCCTACACCGCGGACCAGAACCTGCAGGACGGGCCGCACAAGGATCTTCGCCGCGCCCGGGCAGCAGCTATCAACATGGTTCCGACGTCCACCGGTGCGGCAAAGGCAATCGGCCTGGTTCTGCCGGAACTGAAGGGGAAGCTCGACGGCTACGCCATCCGCGTCCCTGTCCCCACGGGTTCCGCCACTGACCTCACCGTCACCGTCAGCCGCGAGGTTTCCGTCGAGGAAGTCAACGCTGCCTACAAGGCGGCTGCCGAGGAGGGACCGCTCAAGGGCTACCTCACCTACACAGAGGCGCCGATCGTGTCCTCCGATATCGTCACTGACCCGGCGTCGTCGATCTTCGACTCCGGCCTGACCAAGGTAATCGGCAACCAGGTCAAGGTCGTTTCCTGGTACGACAACGAGTGGGGCTACTCGAACCGCCTCGTTGACCTCACCGAAATCGTCGCGTCAAAGCTCTCCTAAGGAAAACGTGAGTTACTCATCCCTGGATGACCTGTTGAGTGTTGGCGTCCGCGGGCGGCGCGTACTGGTCCGGTCGGACCTGAACGTGCCGCTCGACGGCGACCTCCCCAACTTGCGTGTGACCGATGACGGCCGCATCCGTGCCTCCCTGCCGGTTCTGCGCAAGCTCACCGAGGCCGGCGCCGCGGTGATCGTGATGGCCCACCTCGGCCGCCCGAAGGGTGCACCCGAGGAACAGTATTCACTCAAGCCCGCCGTCGACCGGCTTGCGGAGCTTGCAGACTTCGACGTGGTCTTAGCCGACGACGTGACCGGCGAAAGCGCCCATGACCGTGCCGCGGTCCTCTCCGAGGGGAGCGTTCTTGTCCTGCAGAACGTTCGGTTCGATGCGCGTGAGACAAGTAAGGATGATTCCGAACGTGGAGCTTTCGCTGACGAGCTCGTGCAGCTCACCGGCGAGAGCGGCGCCTACGTGGATGATGCGTTCGGTGCGGTGCACCGTAAGCATGCGAGCGTTTACGACGTCGCATCGCGTCTGCCCGCCTATCAGGGTGATCTCGTCAAGGCTGAAGTTGACGTGCTGCAGCGGCTCACCACTGATCCGGAGCGGCCGTTCGTGGTTGTGCTCGGCGGTTCGAAGGTCTCTGACAAGCTGGCGGTGATCGAGAACCTCATCGGCACGGCCGACCAGCTGCTGGTCGGCGGTGGCATGGTGTTCACGTTCCTCGCCGCCCAGGGCCACTCGGTAGGTTCAAGCCTGCTGGAGGAGGACCAGCTCGATAGGGTCCGTGGCTATCTGGACCGCGCGAAGGAGGCAGGCACGGAGTTCGTGCTTCCCACCGACATCGTGGTGGCAGAGAAGTTCGCGGCCGACGCCGGCAGCGAGACCCTTGCGGCAGACGCCATGGAATCCGGGCAATATGGTGCGTCGGTGTTGGGGCTGGATATCGGACCCGAATCGGGCAGTGCCTTCGCCCGCCACATCTCGCAGGCACGCACCGTTTTCTGGAACGGGCCCATGGGCGTGTTCGAGTTCGATGCATTCGCGGCCGGTACCAAGGCTGTGGCGCAGGCACTGGCGGACGCAACCGCGGCCGGCGCGCTCACAGTAGTCGGCGGCGGTGATTCGGCCGCAGCGGTACGTGGGCTCGGCTTCGATGAATCGAGCTTCAGCCACATCTCAACCGGTGGCGGCGCGAGCCTCGAATACCTTGAAGGCAAGGAACTCCCTGGCTTGACCGCCCTGCAGCGCTGACATCAACAAGCAGTACTTCTAGAACTGGAGACCCCATGACTTCCTCGACGAACGGCACATTTGACCGTCGTCCACTGATCGCCGGCAATTGGAAGATGAACCTGGACCATGTCCAGGGCATCACCCTGCTGCAGAAGCTCGCGTGGACCCTCGACGACGCCAAGCATGACTATTCGCGTGTTGAGGTGGCTGTGTTCCCGCCCTTCACCGACCTGCGCGGCGTACAAACGCTCGTAAAGGGTGATGACCTCGACGTCGTCTACGGCGGTCAGGATCTTTCGCCGGCTGACTCAGGGGCGTACACGGGGGACATCTCCGGGCAGTTTCTCGAGAAGCTCGGATGTACTTACGTGCTAGTCGGCCATTCAGAGCGGCGAACCATCCATGGCGAGTCCGATGAGCTTTTGAACCAGAAGGTTCAGGCCGCGTACCGTCATAACCTGGTTCCCGTCCTGTGCGTGGGCGAGGGGCTGGAGGTTCGCCAGGCGGGAAGTCATGTTGAGCACACGCTCGGCCAGCTCCGGACGGATGTTGCGGGCCTGAGCGCAGAGCAGGCAGCCGAGCTGGTCATTGCTTATGAGCCGGTGTGGGCCATCGGGACCGGAGAAGTCGCCGGTCCGGACGATGCACAGGAAATGTGTGCCGCCATTCGCGCGGAACTGGCCGCGCTCTTCGACGAGTCGGTCGCTGCGCGCGTCAGGCTTCTCTATGGAGGCTCCGTCAAGGCATCCAATGCTGCGGCGATACTCAAGGAACGCGACGTCGACGGTGTGCTCGTCGGCGGAGCGAGCCTCGACGTCGATGAGTTTGCTAACATTGTCAGGTTCGAGCACCATCTGGTGACCGACTAAGGTCACGTTGAAAGGTCACCGTGGAAATTCTCCGTATCATCCTGTTGGTACTGCTGGGTATCACCAGCCTGCTGCTGACACTGCTCATTCTGCTGCACAAAGGCAGGGGCGGTGGAATGTCCGACATGTTCGGCGGCGGCATGACAACCAGCATGGGATCGTCCGGAGTCGCTGAGCGCAACCTCAACCGTTTCACGGTGGCCCTCGGGCTCGCCTGGGGCGTCGTCATCGTTGCCCTTGGGCTGATACAGCGCTTCGCCGGAGACTCGTAACGGAGCAGCGCTGGATTCGGCCGAAGATCCAGCCCGCAGCGCTTTAGGGTACTCAAAGCTATCCCGCGTCCACCACTTCACGGCGTACACTGAACCTCGAACGCAGGTCGTGTGCGGTACTGATGGGAGAAATCCATGGTGAACGCGGGACACGCTTTTAAGGGAACACGGATCGGGTCGGGCTATAGCGACGGCGCATCCGGACGTCATCTTGACGCGGAACGCTCACAGGGTGTGGCTGACCGCACCGTAGTCAGCTACTGGTGTCTGGACAGCCACGAAACCAGGCCAACTTTTGCGAAGCTGAGTGAGGCCGAGATTCCCGAGGTCTGGGAGTGCGGTCGGTGCGGCCGGCCGGCCGGCCGTTCGCCGGGAGCGGATCTCAACGTCGACGGTGACGAGCCGTTCAAGAGCCACCTGCAGTACGTGAAAGAGCGCCGCACCGAGGCGGAAGCAACGAAAGTGCTGGAGAACGCACTGGCGCAGCTGCGCCAGCGCCATTCCCTCTAGCGGGCGTCGGCCTCGCCGGCGTCGATCAGACGACCAGGAAGCTGGCTTGCCGCTTCCTGGTCAATAAGCCACAGCGTCTTGCGTCGACCCCGTGCGCCTGCTGCGGGCACCTGGACAGGACCCGCTCCGGCAAGCGCGAGGCCCACGGCCCCGGCCTTGTCTTGACCGGCAACTGCCAACCAAACTTCCTCGGCGGAGTTGATTGTTTCGAGGGTGAGGCTCACGCGTTCGGGCGGAGGCTTCGGAGCGTCGCTGACGCCCACCACCGTTTGTCCCTTCGTTCGGATTCCGGCCATCTCCGGGAACAGGGAAGCAACATGAGCGTCCGGCCCCACACCGAGCAGGAGGATGTCGAACCGGGGCAGACGCGGGTCGCGGAGTTCCACGCCGAGTGCGGCGTCCTTATCCGCAGCCGCCTGGAGACGTGCCGCGTAGTCGGCTGCGGCGTCGTCCTGGCTGCTGAAGGCGTCCGACGTTCCGAACTCGTGCACGCGGTCCTCGGAAACTTCAAGCTGGTCGAGAAGCGCGGCCCGGGCCTGGACAGCGTTCCGGTCCTCGTGGCCGGCAGGCAGGAACCGTTCGTCGCCCCACCAGAAATCCACTGCTGACCAGTCGACTGCTGAAAGTGCCGGGGACTCGGCGAGCGCACGGAGCGCACCGATGCCCAGCGTTCCACCCGTGAGCACCACAGTGGCCGTGCCGCGTTCATTCTGAACATCGACAAGCCGTGTGACGAGTCGGGCTGCTACTGACGCTGCAAGCAGCTCCGCGTGGGGGTGGATACTGACTTTCGGTTCAGTGTTCACTGGTCCGTACGCTCCTCAGGTTGGTTCGTGCGAGCCCCTCGGTGATGACTTCCCCGAATACGTCATCGGGATCGAGGCGGCGCAGCTCTTCCGCGAGACAGTCTTTCAGGCTACGCCGGGGGAGGGAAATCCTCTGCACCGGCTGGTCCGGCTGGTGCAGTTCCGCCACTGACCGCCGCGGACGGTTCAGTTCAACGTCCCCGGCAGGGCGAGACAGACACACGCGGTGCAGACCCGTCCCCGGCTCGCCCGCCTCGATGGACACAGGTGTGTCGAGCGCCAGCGTCAGCCAGGCCGCGAGCAGCACCGTGCTGGGGGAATCGGAGGCACCTTCGACTGTGACCGCAGTGATGGGCGACCCATCCAGCTGTTCCATGACCGCTGCGAGCTGGATGCGCCAGTTCGTCAACCGTGTCCAGGCCAGATCAGTGTCCCCGGCCTGGTACGTCCGGCGGATGTTGAACAACGCTGCCGTCGGATCCGGCTCATTGCCAGAGTCGGTGATGCGGCGGTGGGCGATGCTTCCGATGGAGGTCTGCGCTGCTGCTTCGGGTACTCCGTGCGGCCACCAGGCAACGATGGGCGCGTCCGGAAGCAGGAGGGCTGAGACCAGGGACTCGCTTTCCCCGGCCAGTTCGCCGTAACCCCGTAGCACAATTACCTCGGAAGCGCCGGCGTCACCGCCCACCCGGATCTGTGCGTCGAGCCGTGTCTCCTGCGAGTCCGTGCCCTCCGCGAGCACGATGATGCGGCAGGGATGCTCCCGGCTCGCTTCATTCGCTGCGAGGATAGCCTCCTCCTCATGACCTGATCGGGTGATGACAACGAGGGTCAGCACCCGGCCAAGGGCAACAACGCCACCCTTGTCCCGCATGGTCATGATTTCTTTTGAAACCTTGGAGGTTGTTGTATCGGGAAGATCGACGATCATGGCCGCCTCCAGGTCCTTCCGTCGCGTGCGAGCAATTCATCAGCGGATTCGGGGCCCCAGCTGCCGGGGACATACTTTTCAGGTGCTGAGGAGAGGGTCGACCAGTACTCCTCGAACGGATCGAGGATCTTCCACGACAGTTCCACTTCCTGATGACGCGGGAACAGCGGTGGTTCACCCAGCAGCACGTCGAGGATCAGACGCTCGTAGGCTTCCGGGCTGGACTCGGTGAAGGAGTGGCCGTAACCGAAGTCCATCGTTACATCGCGCACTTCCATCTGTGTCCCGGGTACCTTCGACCCGAAGCGGATCGTGGCACCCTCATCGGGCTGTACGCGGATAACCACTGCATTCTGCCCGAAATCGCCTTCGCCGTGATCCCTGAACAGCAGATTCGGCGCACGCTTGAACACGACGGCGATCTCAGTCACCCTGCGGCCCAGCCGCTTCCCGGCACGAAGATAGAACGGCACACCGCTCCAGCGCCGGGTATTGATGTCCAGTCTGACTGCGGCATAGGTCTCCGTCATCGAGTCGGCCGGGATGCCGTCCTCGTCGAGGAAAGCGTTGACCAGCTCGCCGCCCTGCCAGCCGCCTTCGTACTGTCCCCTCGCAGAGTGGGTGGACAGGTCGTCGGGCAACTTGACCGCTGCGAGAACCTTCTCCTTTTCGGCGCGGAGGTCTTCCGCGTTGAAAGAGATCGGTTCCTCCATCGCCGTCAAGGCCAGCAACTGCAGCAGGTGATTCTGGATCACATCGCGGGCCGCGCCGACGCCGTCGTAATACCCGGCCCGACCGCCGATACCGATGTCTTCCGCCATCGTGATCTGGACGTGGTCAACGTAGTTGGCATTCCACAACGGCTCGAAGAGCTGATTGGCAAAGCGGAGGGCAAGGATGTTCTGGACGGTTTCCTTGCCAAGGTAGTGGTCGATCCGGAAGACAGCATCGGGCGGGAACACCTCTTCAACGATGGCGTTCAGCTCGCGGGCCGATTCCAGGTTGTGCCCGAACGGCTTCTCGATGACAACCCGGCGCCACTTCCCTTCCTCGGGCTGAGCCAGGCCGTGCTCGGAGAGCTTCTGGCACACAAGCTCGAACGCCTTCGGCGGGATGGAGAGGTAGAACGCGTGATTACCGCGGGTCCCGCGCGTGGAATCGAGGTCCTCAACGGTCTTCTTCAACTCGACGAAAGCAGCATCGTCGTCGAAGTTTCCCTGGACGAACCGGACACCCGCTGAGAGCTGCTCCCAGACGGACTCATCAAACGGTGTACGAGCATACTGCTTCACCGAGGAGAGGACCTCCTGCGCGAAGTCCTCATCGCTCCAGTTCCGGCGGCCGAACCCAACGAGCGCGAAACTCGGCGGCAGGAGCCCCCGGTTAGCCAGATCGTAGACCGCCGGCATCAGCTTCTTGCGGGCGAGATCACCCGTCACCCCGAACAGGACCAGGGACGCGGGACCCGCGATCCGGCTGAGCCGCCGGTCCCGCGGGTCGCGCAGCGGATTCCTGATTTTTGCGCTGTTGTCAGGCATCTATCCGTTTCCGTTTTCAGCTGATCGACCGGACAGCCGTTCGATGACTTCGTGAAGTTGCTTGATTCCCGCCGACCGGTCCGCCAGGTGAAGCCGGAGCACCGGTCGACCGGCGTCCTCAAGAACCTGGGCGTCCCCCGCGGCTTGGGCCGCGATCAGCTCACCGAAGCTGAAAGGGCGCTCGGGGATAGCCAGATCCTCGGATGTAGCTCCGGTGATCTGCAGGTAGGTGCCGACAGGAGTTCCGCCCTTGTGGAACTGTCCGGTCGAGTGCAGGAATCGGGGTCCCCACCCGAAGGTGACAGGACGGCCGGTGATTCTGCTCAGGACCGGGCGGATCTCTGCCAGTGGAGCCTCCGCGATGCGGTCAAGGTAAGCCTGCACCGCCAGGTAGCCGTTGGGCTCCAGCGCTCCGAAGAGAGCTTCCAGGGCTTCACCGAGGGTGCTCGCCGACCCCAGAAGGGTACCGCTGCCGCGCACCTCGACGGCTCCGTCAACGAAGTTCGGAGCTGCAGCTTCCGGCTGTGCGTCCAGCAGTCCTCGCGCAGCCTGCTTTGCCGCTTCGACATCGGGTTGGTCAAATGGATTTATGCCCAGAAGCCGGCCTGCGACTGCGGTGGCGAATTCCCACGCCAGCAGTTGACTGCCGAGGCTGCCGCCGACCGCGATGGCATCACCGGAAGGTTCGGTGTTCGACTCGGGCGATACCAGGTGTACCGCCAACACGTCCGTAGCGCCGGACGAAAGCTCCGGGGCGTCCTCCTCCACCACAACAGGGAGCACACCGGTTCCCAGCTTGCCCGTGGATTCGGCGATGAGTTGTTCAACCCAGTCGCCCAGGCCGATGATTCCGGACCCTTCGTCGACGAACACGATCTTGTCGCGCAACGGAAGGGTGCCGCCGAGGACCGCGCCGAGGCGCAGACCGACGTTGCCTGGGTCATCGTCGAACAGGAACTCCGAGATGGATTCCGCGTCATCAAGCAGGGTGGCAACATCGGCGCCTGCCAGCCCTGACGGCACGAGGCCGAAAGCCGTCAGCGCAGAGTACCTGCCGCCCACGTTCGGGTCCGCGTTGAACACGGCGCGGTAGCCGGCTGCCCGGGCGGACTCATCCAACGGCGAGCCTGGATCGGTGACAATGATAATCCGGCTTTTTGCATCGATTCCCGCGTCGGTGAACGCCTGCTCGAAGACCCGGCGTTGGGAGTCGGTTTCAACGGTGGAACCCGACTTGGACGAAACCACTATTGCGGTGCTCTCGAGGCGGTCGGCCAGTGCGGCGCGTACCTGCGCGGGATCGGTGGAGTCGAGCACAGTCAGCTCGACTCCGGCAGACCGGGTGATGACCTCAGGAGCGAGGGAAGAACCACCCATGCCGCACAGCACTATGTGGTTCACTCCCTCGTTCGACAGGTCGCTGTGCAGCTGCTCGATTTCGGGCAGCAGTGAGCGCGACGCATCAACAAGGTCAACCCAACCCAGACGGATGGCTGCCTCGGACTCCGACTCGGGACCCCACAGAGTGGAGTCCTTCGCCATGATGCGGGAAGCCACGTGCTCCTCCACCAGTTCGGGAATGGCCCGCTCAATCGCTTCAGCGGCGGCCCCTGACGCGTTGACAAAGAGGGTAGCCATAAGCGATCAGCCCTTTGCTGAGTCGAGCGCCGTGGTGACTGTCTCGAGAAGTTCGCCCCAGCTCGCAACGAACTTGTCCAGGCCTTCTTCCTCAAGCAGATTAACGATCTCCTTGTAGGAGATGCCGATGGTTTCAAGGCGGTCCAGGATTTCGTTGGACTCGGCGTAGGTGCCGGTGATCGTATTCCCGGTGATTTCGCCGTGGTCCGCAGTGGCCTCGAGCGTCTTTTCCGGCATGGTGTTGACGACGCCTTCTGCGACCAGACCCGTGACATAAAGCGTGTCCGGGTAGGCCGGGTCCTTCACACCGGTGGAGGCCCAGAGCGGACGCTGCGGGTGCGCACCAGCTTCTGCAAGCACATTCCAGCGCTCGGAGCTGAATGCCTCCTCGTAGACCTGGTAGGCGAGGCGGGCGTTCGCGAGGCCGGCCTTGCCGCGCAGTGCAGCGGCTTCCTCATTGCCGAGGGCATCGAGGCGCTTGTCGATCTCGGCGTCCACGCGGGAAACGAAGAACGAGGCGACCGAGTGGATCTTCGACAAATCGTGGCCGTTTTCCTTGGCCTGTTCCATGCCCACCATAAATGCATTGATGACTTCGCGGTAGCGTTCCAGCGAGAAGATCAGCGTTACGTTGACGCTGATACCCGCGGCGAGGGTCGTTGAGATTGCCTCAAGACCCTCAACGGTCGCCGGAATCTTGATCAGGACGTTCGTCCGCTGGACCTTCGCGTGCAGGCGCTTGGCTTCCTCGATCGTTCCCGCAGTGTCTCGAGCAAGGCGGGGATCCACCTCGATCGACACCCGGCCATCGACGCCGCCGGTCCGCTCGGCCTCCGCGGCAAAGATGTCGCAAGCCTGCGCGACGTCGTGCGTGGTGATATCGAAGACGGCCCGGTCGATGTCGGCACCGGCTTCTGCAAGGGCGCCGACCTGGGAGGCGTAGGACTCGCCCTGCTTCAGAGCTGCGGCGAAAATACTCGGGTTGGTGGTGACGCCGACTACGTTGAGGTCCTCGATCAGGCGCTTGAAGGCACCCGAGTTGATGCGCTCACGTGAGAGGTCATCCAGCCAGATGGACACGCCGGCCTGGGAAAGAGCGGCGGTAGGGGTGGGAGTCATGGGTTTTTCTCCTTGAACCAGGTGAATTGTGCTGTTCGGTGGGGGGCTGCTAGAGACGGTCGCCCGTTGTGGAGGCGGACGCGCCGGCTGCTGCCGAGGTCCCCTCCGGAGCGTTGCGTGTATCTGCGGCAGCAATGGAATCGCGGGCAGCCTCAACTACGGCTTCGGAGGTGATTCCGAATTCGCGGAAGAGGGTCTTGTAGTCCGCTGACGCTCCGAAGTGCTCCAGCGAAATGGACCTGCCGGCGTCACCGACCAGCTCCCGCCAGCCCTGAGCGATACCGGCCTCGACGGAAACGCGTGCCCGGACGCCGGAGGGCAAAACCGATTCGCGGTAGGACTCGTCCTGCTTGTTGAACCACTCGAGGCAGGGAAGGGACACAACGCGGGCGGCGACCCCTTCCTTCTGCAGTGCGGTGCGCGCCTCAACGGCGAGCTGGACCTCGGAACCGGTGGCGATCAGGATGACGTCCGGATCACCATTGGGTGCTTCCGCAAGCACGTAGGCACCCTTGGCGACGCCTTCCGCCGACCCGAAGGTGTCTCCGCTTGCTTCGCCGTCTCCGCGTTCCCAGGTGGGAATGTTCTGGCGTGTGAGAACGATGCCCGCGGGGTTGGACGTGTTCTCCAGGATGGTGCGCCACGCTACTGCAACTTCATTGGCGTCACCCGGACGGACAACATCGAGACCGGGAATGGCTCGCAGCGAAGCAAGCTGCTCGACGGGCTGGTGCGTGGGACCGTCTTCACCGAGACCGATGGAGTCGTGTGTCCACACATAGATCGCCGGGACTCCCATGAGCGCACCGAGCCGGATTGCGGGCCGCTGGTAATCGCTGAAGATCAGGAAGGTGCCCGAGAACGCGCGTGTGCTGCTGTGCATCACAATGCCGTTCACGATGGCGGCCGCAGCATGTTCGCGGATTCCGAAGTGCAGAACCCGGCCGTAGGGGTTTCCGGACCAGGCATCGGTCTGCTTGCTCGCAGGGACAAAGGATGGAGATCCCTCGATCGTGGTGTTGTTCGACTCGGCGAGGTCAGCGGACCCTCCCCACAGCTCCGGCAGGACCGGGCCGATGGCGCTGAGGACCTTGCCCGAAGCGGCGCGCGTGGACATGTCCTTGCCGGCCTCGAACTCCGGCAGGCTGGACTCCCAGCCCTCGGGTAGCTCCCGTGCGGAGATCCGCTCGAGCAGGGCGGCGTTGTCCGGGTTGGAGGCCTTCCAGACGCTGAACGTGTCTTCCCAGCTCTTACGCTCTTCCTGTCCGCGCTCCACAACCTTCCGGGCGTGGGCAAGCACCTCGTCGTCGACCTGGAAATCCTGTTCCGGATCGAATCCGAGAGTGGACTTGAGCGCTGCGATCTCGTCCTTGCCGAGAGCCGAACCGTGGATCTTGCCGGTGTTCTGCTTGTTCGGTGCAGGCCAGCCGATGATGGTGCGCAGAGAGATGATCGAGGGACGCGAGGTCTCCGCCTTCGCGGCCTTGAGTGCGCTGTACAGCTCGGCGACATCTTCGACGTATTCACCGGTCTTGGTCCAGTCGACCCGCTGGGTGTGCCAACCGTAGGCGGCGTACCGGCCGAGGACGTCCTCGGTGAAGGCGATGTCGGTGTCATCCTCGATGGAGATGTGGTTCTCGTCGTAGATCATCACGAGGTTACCCAGTTCCTGATGCCCCGCAAGGGAGGACGCCTCGGATGTCACGCCTTCCTGAAGGTCACCGTCGGATGCAATTACCCAGATGGTGTGGTCGAAGGGGCTCTCACCCTGCGGCGCTTCAGGATCCAGCAGCCCGCGCATGCGGCGCTGGGCGTAGGCGAAGCCTACGGAGGAAGCGAGGCCCTGGCCGAGCGGTCCGGTGGTGATTTCGACCCCGGCGGTGTGGCGGTACTCCGGGTGGCCGGGGGTCTTGGAGCCCCAGGTGCGCAGAGCCTTCAGATCATCAAGCTCCAGGCCGTAGCCGGAAAGGAAGAGCTGGATGTAAAGGGTGAGCGATGTGTGCCCGGGGGAGAGTACAAAGCGGTCCCGACCGGTCCACTCCGGGTCGGTCGGATCATGGCGCATGAACTTCTGGAAGAGGAGGTAGGCCGCCGGTGCCAGGCTCATCGCTGTTCCAGGGTGGCCGTTGCCCACCTTCTCCACGGCATCTGCCGCGAGTACGCGAATTGCGTCTACCGCGCGCTCATCCAGTTCATTCCAGTCCAGTTCCTGCTTTTCCAGCTGTGGCACGTTCACCGGGCCCCTCTCTGTTACGTCACGGCCAGCGCCGCGGCGCCGAGTGAGACTGCGCCACGGACGCGAAAGTCCCCGCGGCCAGCCGGCCGTTCACCGTTGAAAACTTGAATAATGCTGCGTTTCGACCAAACCGAATCCCCGCACGTTGGGGTAGTGCTGACAACTCTCCCGAGAACCATGGCCCCCGGGTATTCGTCGTGCGTCCCGGCGTGCGGGAGTGATCCAGGTGATACATGCCACCTTAGCGCTTTCGGCTCCGAATGCGCGTGGACCAACCTTTTGTGAAGGGTCACACAAGGACACGAACGACGGCGGCGCGACGCCTGCCGTGTCGCCTCCATGTTTTCTACGAGCTGTAAAAAAGACATAACGACCGGGTATGATAGCGACGGACTTTAACCTCACAGAGAAGCAGAGCATCCTCCCGTGAATTTCGACCAGGCGGCAGTTGCGCCCAGCATGCATCAGGCAGGCAGCGGCGTATCCCGCAAGCTTCGGGCGTATCTGGCACTGACCAAACCCCGGGTCATCGAACTGCTGCTGGTAACGACTCTTCCCACCATGATCTTCGCCCAGGGCGGCTTCCCATCGCTGGTCCTTGTTATTGCCACTATGGTCGGCGGCGCGTTCGCCGCGGGGAGCGCCGGCGCCTTCAACTGCTATCTCGACCGGGACATCGACAAGGTCATGAACCGCACGGTTAACCGGCCGCTCGTGACGGGCGAGGTGACACCGCGGGAAGCGCTGGTTTTCGCCTCGCTCCTCGGCGTTGCCGCCGTCGGCATCCTTTGGGTGGGGGCCAACCCTCTCGCCGCGTGGCTGGGAGTGGCGGCGATTTTCTTCTACGTCGTTATTTACACCCTCATCCTGAAGCGGCGCACCGCGCAGAACATCGTCTGGGGCGGCGCAGCGGGATGCATGCCTGTCCTGATCGCATGGGCTGCGGTCACAGGAACCATTGAGTGGCCGGCCGTGATCCTCTTCCTGGTCATCTTCCTCTGGACACCGCCGCATTACTGGCCGCTGTCGATGAAGTACAGCGACGACTACAACGCCGCGAACGTTCCCATGCTTGGAGCCATTGCGGGCCCCGGCGTCGTTTCCGTCCAGGTGGTTCTCTACGCCTGGGCAACGGTGATCTGCTCACTCCTCCTTGTGCCGGCGGGCGGGGCAGGCTGGGTCTACACCGCCGCAGCAGTTCTCAGCGGCGGGTGGTTCATCCTCGAATCCCACAAGCTGCACGCCGCTGCCCGTGCCGGCACGGTGACCGGCAAGGGTGCAATGAAGGTCTTCCACGGTTCGATCAGCTACCTGACCATTCTGTTCCTTGCCCTCGCCATCGATCCCTTTGTAGGTGCGGCGGTTTTTGCCTCGTAGGTAGGGTGACCATCCACCTAGGATGGAGGAATGGTCTTCACCGGAGTGGTTGCGTACCCCCTGACACCTTTTGATGTGAACGGCGGATTGAATTCAGCTGAGCTCACGCTGCTCGTCGACCGTCTGGCCCGCTCTGGGGTGAGCGGCGTCACCGTGCTCGGATCCTCCGGCAGTTTCGCCTACCTTGACGCAGGGGAGCGGAAGCAGGTTCTGGCCACCGCCGTAGAGGCGGCCGCCGGGCGGGTACCCGTTGCCGCAGGAATCAGCGCCGTCGCAACCCGCGAGGTGGTGGCGGGTGCCCGAGCCGCCGAGCAGCTCGGAGCTGACGGAGTGGTTCTCTCACCGGTGTCCTACCTGCCGCTCACCGACGATGAACTCGTCGGCCTGGTCGAAGAGGTGGCCTCATCGACCACGTTGCCCATCTGCCTTTACAACAATCCGTCGACAACCCAGTTCTCTATCGAGGTGGAGCTCGTGGGACGGTTAGCGCACGTGCCCACCCTCGTCGCTTTCAAGGACACTGCCGCGACGCCTGCGGAATTCGCCGAACGGGCCGCCAGGCTGCGGGATGTGCTGGACCGGCCCATCAGCCACGGCGCCAGCGGGGATCCGCTTATTGCCTCCGGCGAGGTGACGGCTGATGCCTGGCATACGGGCCTGGCGGCGCTCCTCCCGGCGAGCTATCTGGCTTTCCGGGGCGCGGTCCTGGACGGCGATGCGGCGCGGGTTGCGGTAGAACGGTCCCGGCTGGTGCCGGTAGTCCAGGCGGTGCATCGGCTGCGGAAGCTCAGCGGCTTGCACGCCCTGGGCCGGGCCTGCGGGGTGGATGCCGGCGATCCGCGCCGCCCCCTGCTTCCAATCGCCGGTAGCGAGCAGCGGGACCTTGCACGGCTTGCCGAGGCGTTCGACGATATCGAGGACGGCGTCCTGCGCTGACACCTACCGGAGGTGAGCGGGCTGATCCACTCGCCGTCGGGTGAACCCGACATAGACGGCGTGTGCCATTGCTGCAGTGAGCAGGGATGCGCCCAGCATATGCAGTGCAACCAGGGCCACCGGCAGGTGGAGGAAGTGCTGCAGGTAGCCGATCGCTCCCTGCGCGAAGACGACGACGGCGAGAATGACCAGCGCGACCCGTAGCCGGCGCGCAACCCTCAGCCGATATGCAGCGACAACCAGGACAAGGACCGTCAACACAAGCAGGTACACCGGAGCGGCGTGGATGCGTGTCATAAGATCCGGGTTCAGATTGTTCCGCGCTGCGCCCGAATCCCCGGCATGCGGTCCGGATCCGGTGACGACGACGCCGAGCAGCACCGCCGCTGCCACCAGTACGGCGGCGGCAACCAGAAGCTGCCGAAGCAGGGGTGTGGCGCGCGGTTCATTATCAGCGGCGGCTTCCGCGGCCGCGAGCCGACTGCGGTTGACCAGCACTGTCGCAACGGTGATCAGGATCATGGAGATGATGAAGTGCCAGCCGACAATCCAAGGGTTCAGCTGAGTCAGAACTGTGATTCCGCCGACGACTGCCTGCGCGGGTATGCCTGCGAGAAGCACGACGGCGGGCACGAACAGATCGCGGCGCGTCTTGCGCATGTTCCAGAGTGAAACCAGCATGGCAACCGCGATCGCGGTGAGGACAAACGTCAGCAGGCGGTTGCCGAATTCGATGACTCCGTGCATGCCCATCTCCGGGGTGCTGACCATGGAGTCGGCAGTGCAGCGGGGCCACTCAGGACAGCCGAGTCCGGAGGCAGTCAGTCGCACAGCGCCGCCGGTGAGCACGATGAGGATCTGGGAAATGAGGGAAGCCAGTGCCAGTCCGCGGACCGTCGGCGTAACCGTCCGTGGCAGGCGCACGTTCTTGCGGGTGGGGGAGAGCTGAGTCATGTTCCTAACTCCATTTGAACCAGCGGACGGCGGCCAGACCCACGACGGCGGCCCAGCCGCACAGCAGTGCGAAGGACCACAGGTCGAACGTGCCGGATGTCAGTGCCTCGCGCAATCCGTCTCCGAGGGCCGCTGACGGCAGCAACGCGACGAGGGGCTGGATCGCTTCCGGAAGGCTGCTGCGCGGAATGACGGTGCCGCCGACTGCGGCAAGGAGCACCCACGCCAGGTTCGTTACGGCGAGAGTGGCTTCCGGCCGCAGGGTGCCGGCGATAAGCAAACCGAGCGCGGTGAATGCTGCGATTCCCGGAACAAGCATGGCGAGAGCGGGAAGGATCCCGCTGAGCGGGGGCTGCCAGCCGAGCAGGACCGCCGTCGTGCAGATGACAATGACCTGAATGGCAAGCACTGCGCCAACTGCGAGAATCTTGCCGAGGATCAGTCCGCTGCGGCCGAGCGGTGTGGTGGAGAGGAAACGAAGTACACCGTATCGGCGGTCGAAACCCGTCGCGATACCCTGCCCGGTGAAAGCCGTGGAGAGCACGCACAGAGCGATCACACCCGGGGTTCCAGCCTCGAGGCGGGGCATGCCGAGTGCGTCGAAGAAAGGTGTAAAGGCAATGGCCATGAGGGCGAGCAGAGGCAGCACGATAGCGAGCACCAACTGCTCCCCATTGCGGAGCATGGCGACGGTCTCATACTTGCCGTGCTGCAGAACGCGCACGGGAAGGGAAGAGGCGCTCATCGGATGCTCCGTCCGGAGATATCGAGGAACACGTCCTCGAGCGAGCGGGAGGTCAGGTAGATCGAGGCCGGGAGGATGCCCTGCTCAGCCCACCAGGCTCCGAGCACGGCAAGGTCCCGGGGAGTAAGTGCTCCGCTGACCCTGTACTGGCCCGGGGAAGATTCAATAAGTTCAAGGTGGGGCAGACGTGCAGACGGAAGCGAAAGGCCTTCCCGCGTTTCGAACCTGAGTTCGCGCGTGGCGTCCGCGGCATGCGCTGTCAGCTCCGAAACGGTTCCGTGCCTGACCGTGCGCCCCTGGTCGATGATGTACACATAGTCGGCGAGCTTCTGGGCGTCGTCAAGGAGATGGGTGGTAAGGATGATCGCCAGTCCCTCTGCGCGCAGTTCATTGATCAGTTCGAACACGATGTTGCGGGACCGCGGGTCGAGTCCCGCGCTTGGCTCATCCAGGAAGAGCACTTCGGGGTTTCCCACGAGCGCGCACGCGAGCGCGAGGCGCTGCTTCTGGCCTCCTGAAAGCCGCCGTACCGGGGTTTGGGCGAACGAATCGATCCCGAGCCTGGCCGAGAGCTCATCTACCCTGCGGGGGGACGCGTACATGCCCGCAACGTGGCGCAGAAGGGAAAGTGGCCGAACAGCGGGAGGCAGGCCGCCTTCCTGCAACATGATCCCGACCCGGCTGCGCAACGCGGCACCCGCGCGCCACGGATCCTCTCCAAGCAGGCGCACACTGCCGCCGCTGGGTTTCTGAAGACCCTGTGCGCACTCGAGCGTTGTTGTCTTGCCCGCTCCGTTTGCACCCAGCAGCGCCGTGACGCGGCCCTTGTCTGCGCGTAGACTCACGCCGTCGAGCACGTGGACCATCTTGCCGTCGAGTGATGAGACCGGGCCGAAGTCCTTGACGAGCCCGCTCACTTCTACGGCGGGGGAGGAGGAAGGCACCGCATAATTCTACGCCACGTAGTAACTGCCTTAATTCCGGAGCGTGGGTAGCCTCGCCTTACTGGAAGCCGGTGGTGATCTGGAATAGATTAGGTCACGGTTATGTTGTCTAAATTGGACAAAATTTCTTCGGTCGGGATCCCGGCCCGTTCCCCAGTGCACTAAGGAGGCCCGCGATGTCACAATCAGTTGCTCCCGGCCGGACCAAGGTGCACAGCGCATTTGTGGGAACTGATGACGTCGACTCACGGCGTGCTGTTGACGAACGCACGAGGGACAAGGTGCTCTCCGCGGTTCTTGAGCACGGACCTGTGAGCGCAGCTGAACTGGGCGATCGGTTGGGTTACACCCCGGCAGCCGTCCGGCGTCATCTGGACGCACTGTCCCGTGACGGCCTGATCGAGGTCAAGGTGGTCGGCAGTCGATCCCCGGGCGCCGGTCGTCCAGCCCGGCGCTATGTCCTCAGCCAGCGTGGTCAGACGCGCCTTGGCAATGACTACCTGCACATCGCCCAGGCTGCCCTGGGACAGCTGCGCGAGATGGCAGGGCCCGACGCCGTCCGCCAGTTTGCGGCAGGCCGGTTCGCCGACATGGAAGAGCGGTACCGCCCCATCGTCGAGTCAGCAGGCGACAGCATTGAGGACAAGGCGGTAGCCCTTGCCGAGGCACTGAGCCTTGACGGCTTCGTGGGTTCCACCCGGGAAATCGGCCGCAACGCGCCGAACGCCGCGATGCTGAGCATCCAGCTGTGCCAGGGACACTGTCCCATCCAGGAACTCGCAACGCGCTTCCCGGACTTCTGTGATCAGGAAACCGAGGTGTTCGCCCGGCTCCTCGGCGTGGACGTCCGCCGGCTCTCGACCCTCGCAAGCGGCGGCCACGTCTGCACAACCCACATACCGATTGGCCGAATTGCACGCGCGAGCGGATCCGGCGGCCAACTACCCGACAGCGCCGTCCCGGCGTCGCACCCATACACGACAAACGTCTCCAACCATCAGCAAGGAAGGCCGTGATGACGGATCAGACAGAGAAGGCATTGGTTCCCGACGCCGTGCCGGCAGGAGTGATCAGCGACATCCTCGAGAGGAACCCGGAGCTCCACGGCATCGGCAACTACGAGTATGGCTGGGCCGACAAGAACGACGTCGGCGCCAACGCAAAGCGCGGTCTCGATGAGGAAGTCGTTCGCGACATCTCAGCCAAGAAGAGCGAGCCCGAGTGGATGCTCGACATGCGGCTCAAGGGCCTGAAGTACTTCGACCGCAAGCCCATGCCGGCGTGGGGCGCGGACCTGTCGGGCATCGACTTCGACAACATCAAGTACTTCGTCCGCTCCACCGAGAAGCAGGCGGGGAGCTGGGAAGAGCTCCCCGAGGACATCAAGAACACCTACGAGAAGCTCGGTATCCCCGAGGCTGAGCGTAACCGCCTGGTTTCAGGGGTCGCGGCGCAGTACGAGTCCGAGGTTGTCTACCACCAGATCAATGAGGAACTTGAGCGCCAGGGCGTCATCTTCATGGATACCGACACGGCGCTGCGCGAGCACCCGGAGTTCTTTGAAGAGTACTTCGGCTCGGTAATTCCTGTGGGTGACAACAAGTTCGGGTCACTGAACACCGCCGTATGGTCCGGTGGATCCTTCGTCTACGTCCCGCCGGGCGTTCACGTGGAAATCCCGCTGCAGGCGTACTTCCGGATCAACACCGAGAACATGGGCCAGTTCGAGCGGACGCTGATCATCGCGGACGAGGGCTCCTACGTTCACTACATCGAGGGCTGCACGGCGCCGATCTACACGTCCGATTCGCTCCACTCCGCCGTCGTTGAGATCATCGTGAAGAAGAACGCACGCGTTCGCTACACGACCATCCAGAACTGGTCCAACAACGTCTACAACCTCGTCACCAAGCGCGCCATCGCGCACGAGGGCGCAACCATGGAGTGGGTGGACGGAAATATCGGTTCGAAGGTCACCATGAAGTATCCGGCCGTCTACCTTGTCGGCGAGCATGCGAAGGGCGAGACTCTTTCGATCGCGTTCGCAGGCGAAGGCCAGCACCAGGACACCGGTTCGAAGATGGTTCACATCGCTCCGAACACCAAGTCCTCGATCATCTCCAAGTCGGTTGCCCGCGGTGGCGGACGCGCCGCCTACCGTGGCCTCGTGCAGGTCCGCGAGGGCGCGAAGCACTCGGCGAACACCGTCCGTTGTGACGCCCTGCTGGTCGACACGATCTCCCGGTCGGACACATACCCGTACGTGGACATCCGTGAGGACGACGTCACGATGGGCCATGAGGCCACTGTCTCCCGCGTGAGCGAAGAGCAGCTGTTCTACCTCATGTCCCGCGGTATGCCCGAAGACGAGGCGATGGCGATGATCGTCCGTGGCTTCATCGAGCCCATCGCCCGCGAACTCCCGATGGAGTACGCCCTCGAACTGAACCGCTTGATCGAACTCCAGATGGAAGGAGCCGTAGGCTAATGGCCGAAACCTCACAGTTGAGCCCTGAACTTTCAGAAATCACGACCGACGAGAAGGCCAGGATCGGAGCCCCGTCGACCGATGCGAAGGTGGCTATTGACGGCTTCACCGAGGAGGGCGAAAACCTTTCTCCGCTGAACACAGGCACTGAACAGCATGGCGCACGCCGGCACAGCCACGGCGACGAGCCGGTAGTGCCGGAGGCTTCGCGCGGCGAGCGTCTCAAGTCCTACCGTTTGGCGGATTTTGCGCCGCTGACAGGCCGCGAGGAGGACTGGCGGTTCACCCCGCTCAAGCGTCTTCGCGGATTGGACAGCGACCCGTTGTCCGGCCAGGGCCCCACCGTCACCGTAACGGGTGCCTCCAATGTCCAGATCGAGACCGTCGGCCGTGATGACGCGCGCTTCGGTTGCGCCGCCGTCCCTGAGGACCGGGTCTCCGCTGCCGCCTGGGAAGCTGTCACCGCCGCAACCGTGATCACCATCCCCGAGGAGACAGTCGCTGACTGCGAGGTCACCGTGAGTGTACGCGGCAACGACAACGCCGCTTCTGCACAGCACCTCATCATCGACGCGCGCAAGTTCTCGCGCGCAGTGGTGGTCCTCGACCACCAGGGCAGTGCTGTTCTCGCCCAGAACGTCGAAATCCTCGTCGGCGACGGCGCTGAACTCACGGTGGTGAGCGTCCAGGAATGGGACGACGACGCCGTTCACGTCTCCTCCCAACAGGCAAAGGTGGGCCGCGACGCGCGCTTCAAGCACGTGGTGGTCAGCCTCGGCGGCGACCTGGTGCGCCTGACCCCGTCGTCGTTCTTCACCGCCCCCGGCTCCGAAGTCGAAATGTACGGGCTGTACTTCGCCGACGCCGGGCAGCACCTTGAGCAGCGTCTGCTGGTTGACCATGCCGTTCCGAACTGCAAGTCCCGCGTGACCTACAAAGGTGCACTGCAGGGCAAGGACGCGCACACCGTGTGGGTGGGCGACGTCCTCATCCGCAAGGAAGCTGAGGGAACGGACACTTACGAGGTCAACCGCAACCTTGTGCTGACCGACGGAGCGCGCTCGGACTCGGTGCCGAACCTTGAGATCGAAACCGGTCTGATCGAGGGTGCCGGCCACGCCAGCGCCACCGGCAGGTTCGACGACGAGCACCTGTTCTACCTGATGGCCCGCGGTATCGATGAGAAGACCGCACGCCGGCTCGTGGTGCGTGGATTCCTCAACGATGTCATCCAGCAGATCAAGGTGCCGGTTCTGGAAGAGCGTCTCACTGAAGCTGTGGAACGCGAGTTGGCTGCAGGGAACATCTGATGAGCGAATCACCGACAAACGGGGCGCCGAAGGGCGAGATTGTCTGCAACGTGAATGATATTCAGGCCAAGCAGGCACTGCGGATCCTGATCGACGATTATCCGGTAGCGATCGTGAAGGACTCCGATGGCGGTATCCACGCCATCGGTGACACCTGCTCGCACGCCGATATCTCGTTGTCAGAGGGCGATGTGGAGGGTTGCAGGATCGAATGCTGGGGACACGGGTCCCAATTCGATCTGCGCAGCGGCATGCCGCTCCAGCTCCCCGCCTACGAACCCGTGCCGGTGTTCGCGCTTGAGATCCACGGAGACGAGGTCTACGTGGATATCACCACGGTGACCAACTCCGCGCCGGTCCCCAATCGCGCCTGAACAAACACGCAGCTAAAACTTTCGAATATTTGAGCAACCCTGCGCATGCAGGATGCAAAGGAGAATCCACAGATGTCCACCCTTGAGATCAAGGACCTGCACGTCAGCATTGTGACGGAACAGGGCACCAAGCCCATCCTCAAAGGCGTCAGCCTGACCATCAACACCGGTGAGATCCACGCCATCATGGGCCCGAACGGTTCCGGCAAGTCCACCCTCGCGTCGACGATCGCCGGCCACCCCCGGTACACCGTGGACAGCGGCTCAATCACGCTCGACGGCGAGGACGTCCTGGAGATGAGCGTTGACGAACGCGCCCGCGCAGGCCTCTTCCTCGCCATGCAGTACCCGGTCGAGGTCCCAGGCGTCACCATGACCAACTTTCTGCGGACTGCCAAGACGGCACTCGATGGTAAAGCCCCGAGCCTTCGCCACTGGACCAAGGACGTCAAGGAAGCGATGACTCAGCTGCGCATCGACGCCGACTTCGCGCAGCGCAACGTCAACGAAGGCTTCTCCGGCGGCGAAAAGAAGCGTGTGGAGATCCTCCAGCTCGAGCTCTTCAAGCCGAAGTTCGCCATCCTCGACGAAACCGATTCCGGCCTCGACGTCGATGCGTTGAAGGTCGTCTCCGAAGGCGTCAACCGTGAGCACAGCGGGGGCAAGATGGGCACGCTGCTCATCACGCACTACACCCGCATCCTGCGTTACATCAAGCCGGACTTCGTGCACGTCTTCGTTGACGGTCGGATCGCCGAGGAGGGCGGCCCTGAGCTTGCTGACCGCCTTGAGGAAGAGGGCTACGACCGCTTCCTCGTGCCCGGCGCGGCTACCGCCGGCGCCTGATTCACTTCCAGAAAGAAAGGCTCCTCCGCATGAGCGATGTGAACGCAGCACAGACATCCCTTGAGGACGTCGAAGAGGCGCTGAAGGACGTCATCGACCCTGAGCTCGGCGTGAATATCGTCGACCTGGGTCTCCTGTACGGCCTGAAGTACGCCGAGGACGGCGCGCTGCTGATCGACATGACCCTCACCACGGCAGCCTGCCCCCTCACCGACGTAATCGAGGAGCAGGTCGGTGAGGCGCTTGACGGAACAGTCGACGACTGGAGGCTGAACTGGGTGTGGATGCCGCCGTGGGGACCGGAGCGCATCACCGAGGACGGTCGCGATCAGATGAGGGCCCTCGGCTTCAACATCTAACCGATTCTCATAGCGGTTCCTTACCGGAGGGACGGCAGCGCACCGCGCCGCCGTCCCTCCGGTCTGTCGAGAATAGGTAAGAATCAGGCACCGACTTCAAGGTGTATCCGACGGAAGACGTCAGCGACCCTGTCCGAGAACAGGACGAATCTGACCTCCACGACGTCGCCGTCGTAATTCGCCATGGCCTTGAACGCGATCCTGGCCACTGCTTCCGGGTCCCAGCCATAGATGCCGGCGCTGATCGCAGGAAAAGCAACGCTTTGCGCTCCCAGCTCGTCCGCAACTTCAAGACTTCGCCGGAAACACGACTCGAGCAGCGCCGGGTCCGTCTGGCCCGCATGTCGGTTTGGACCGACGGTGTGAATGACCCAGCGGGCCGGCAGCCGGAATCCGGGAGTGCCAACCGCCTGCCCCACCGGCAGACCGTCCGGCAGATAGTCACGCCGAACGGCGCGGCATGCCTCGAGGAGTTCCGGCCCCGCCGCGGCGTGGATGGCACCGTCGACTCCGCCGCCGCCGAGCAGCGAGGAATTGGCGGCATTGACGACGGCGTCCACCTCCTGGGTGGTGATGTCGCCCTCGATAATCTGCACGTTTACTGGCACCGCGGCCACGCACCGTTCCGCAGAGAGCCGCAATGAAGCGATTTCAAAGTCCTGAACATGTGCACCAATGTACTAACGTTTGCCGTACCGCCAGAAGAGGGAGCCTCCCTACTCATGCCCTTCATCAACCGCTTGCTGCACTGGGCCCGTACTGAGCCTGAACGTGCCGCCGTCGTCGTCGGCGACCGGCGGCTGACTTACGGCGAGCTGGCCGACCGCGCGGCCGCCCTGCAGGTCTCCGCAGGCGGCATGACCGCCATTCAACTCCAGGATCCTGTCGACTTCGCCGTCACGTTCACCGCCGTCGTCGGACGGGGCGGATGCGCCGCTATCCTCGATCCCGCCTGGCCCGAGAGCCTGCGCTCCCGCGTTTTGGAAGCACTCCGTCCTGATGCAGTACTCACCTCAATACCTTCGATGGATGCGTCAGGTTCCCTGCCAATGGCCGACCCGCCTGCCGATGCACGCTTCTACTGCGGTTTCACTTCGGGCACGTCGGGTGTGCCGAAGGGGTTTGTGCGCACCTCCGGTTCCTGGTCGCGGTCACTGCAGCGCAGCGTCGACTGGTTCGGCATCACGCCCGGCCTTCGCGTCCTTGCGCCGGGTCCGCTGGCGGCAAGCCTGAGCCTTTACGCCCTCGCCGAGTGCCTCTACGCGGGTGCGACCTTTCACACTTTGGCACCGGGAAACGCAGCGGCTAAGGGACCCCGCATGGCGGAAATTCTACGGTCCGGGAACATCGAACACCTCGTCGGAGTTCCCTCCGCCGTACGGCTCGCCCTGGAGCGTGTGGAGGATGGACTGCCGCACCTGCACACGGTGGTCTCGGGTGGCTCCAAGCTCTCCGCTGCGGAGACCAGGATCATCCTGCGCGCGGCGCCCGCTGCTCGCATCTTCGAGTATTACGGCGCATCGGAGCTGAGCCTCGTCACCGTGCGGGGGGTTGACGGTGGTTCCGGCGACGACGTCGGGCACCCGTTTCCGGGGGTGCAGCTCCGGATCGACAGGGATCGGGACGCGGATCGGCACGGCAAGGCGGGGACCGTCCTGGTGCGGACCGACACTGCCATCGAGGGCTACCTCTTCGGTGACGACGGACGCGCTTTCCAGCGGCACGGCGACTGGTTCACCGTTCAGGACAGGGGCTGGATTGACGACGACGGCGCACTCCACCTGACCGGCCGGCACGGCGACATGGTGGTGGTTGCAGGAACCAACGTGTATCCCGCCGAGGTCGAGGCAGCGCTGGCGCAGGAGGGCTTTCCGACCGCCGTCGTGCTGGGGGTTCCGGACGCGCGGCGGGGCTCTTCGCTTGCCGCTGTCATCGAGGCCCAGCCGGATGACACAATCGATGCGCATCGGCTTCGTTCCCGTTTGAAGGAGCTGCTGCCTGCGGCCCAGGTGCCGGGCTCGATCTTCCGCATTGGGCGCCTGCCGTTGACGGCAGCGGGCAAACCGGACCGGGCGGAGCTGGAAGCCGCGGTGCTCGCAGGGGATGGTGTCCTTGAGCCGATATTCTGATGACCGGCCGCCCGGGAGCCGGGCAGCAGTCGTCCTGTGCCGCCGCACGCCGTTCGGACGCCTTCGTGGCGTGTTCTCGACCACGGAGGCCCACGACCTGCTCGCCGCCGTCCTGCCTGCCGTGCAGCGGGACGCCGGATTGGCGGCGGGCGACATCGACGACGTCATCATCGGCAACGCCACCGGCGGTGGGGGTAACGTCGCGAGACTGGCCGCGCTCACGGCGGGCCTTCCTGCCGAGGTGCCGGGTCTCACCATCGACCGGCAGTGTGCGTCGGGACTCGATGCCATTGTGATTGCCTGCCGGTTGGCTGAATCGGGAGCCGGCTCCTGGTTCATCGCCGGGGGAGTGGAGAGCTGCAGCACCGCACCCCTGCGTGCCCACCGGTTGACGTCGCTGCCCGGGGCGCCGGACTTTTACGCCCGCGCCCGGTTTGCGCCGGACGCCCACGGGGATCCCGACGCCGGCCAGGCGGCCGAGAATGTCGCCTCTCATTTCGGCATCGACCGCCGGCAGCAGGACGAGTACGCCTTGCTCAGCTACAACCGCACGGAGGTTGCGCTTGCGGGTATGGCAGCGGAAATCGTTCCGGTAGCAGGGTGTGCCACGGACGAGACACCGCGCCGCGGGATGTCAGCGAGGCTCCTGTCCCGCTTCCCGCCCGCGTTTAATTCGGCGGGGAGCGTCACCGCAGGCAATTCGTGCGCTGACGCGGATGGCGCGGTGGTCGCCGTGGTCACAAGTGTGGAGCGCGCGCGGGCCGCTGGCTTCGGCACGGTGCTCGAATTCCACGGCTCAGCAGCCGCCGGCGGCCCACCTTCACAGTTTGGGACCGCAGGTGCCTATGCGGTGCGAAAGCTCCTTGACCGGCTCCATCTGAAGCCGGACGCTGTCTCCACCTGGGAGTACAACGAGGCGTTTGCCGCACAGGTGCTCGCCTCTGCTCAGCTGATCGGCGTTGCGCCGGGGAAGCTCAACCTGCATGGTGGTGCCCTCGCCTACGGCCACCCGTACGGAGCCTCCGGGGCGATGCTCGTCGCGAACCTGCTCCGGCAAGTATCCGCGACGGGGAATAGAGCGCACGACGGCGATTGGTCGGTGGCGGCGGTCAGCGCCGCCGGCGGCGTCGGAACGGCGGCCGCGTTCCGCGCAGTGGAGCTGCAGTGAACGCTCCAACCGGCCTACGGGCGGTCGGTGGTCTCGTCGTCGTTCCCGGTGTCTGCCAGCCCGCGCGCGGCGAGCGCCTCGCCCGTCTGCTGGGCATACGCCACGGCGCCGATGAAGACGGGAAGGATGAGTGCGCGTGGATTGCGCTCGAGTCCGCGCGCCCGGGCGGCGTCGCGGGAATCTTCCGCCGCCCCGACCAGATAGGGGATGCTGCGCAGCATCAGTGCAACGGTGAGCCCGAAGCGCTCGGGGTCCGCACCCAGCGGTCGCAGCGGGCGGGCCAGTGAGACCAGACCGTCGAGGAGGCGTTGGCTCTCGGTCGTCAGCGTCACCAGCAGGGCAGCGAGGACGCAGACGACGATGTTCCCCACCACGAGAAACGCCGTGAGGGGGCCCGCATTGAACCACTGGAACGCTCCGAGGATCAGGATGAGCGGCCACATCCGGGTGAGGGGCTGCACCAGCTCCCGGAAGCTGAGACGGGCACCGACCAGATGGGCCAGGACAACCACCGCGAGGCCGGCTAGAGTGGCCCACGCCGAGTTGAGGGTCAGAATTGTCATCGACAGGATGGCTACCGGCACGAATTTCGCCCACAGGGGAGCGGCGTGCAGCAGCGATTTACGCTCGACATAGGCGCCCAGCAGGCTGGCGTGTCCTCTCACCGCGGTCCTTCAGCGACCGCACCATGCAGGCTGAGGTTACGGTAAGCAGCAACGGCGTCGGTGGGCCGGCCGTCGAAAACAACCCGGCCCGAGTCCACAACCAGGGTGCGCTCTGCTTCCAGTGCGAAGTCGAGCGAGTGGGTGGTGAAGATGACCTGCTGGTCCAGGCCGCGGAACAGTCGACGTACGCGCTCTTCATTGCGAAGGTCAAGGAGGGTGGTCGGTTCATCAGCAACCAGTACCTTCGGGTCGCACGCCAGCACCACGGCGAGGGCAAGGAGCTGGCGCTCACCGCCGGACAGGTCATACACGCTTTGATCCGCCAGATGGAGGAGGCCGAACCGGTCAAGGACCTTCTCAGCTGCAGCGCGACGTTCCCCGCGATGACGGTACCGGCGCCGCAGGGACAGCTCCACGTCTTCACGTCCCGTGGGCATGACCAGCTGGGACAACGGGTCGGTGAACATGAACCCCACGCTGCGTCGAACCGCCGAGCCCTTGCGCGCCGTATCCTGTCCATCCACCCGAACGCTGCCGGACGTGGGCAAAACCAGGGAATTGATCAGTTTCAGCAGGGTTGACTTGCCTGACCCGTTTGCGCCGATGATGCTGATGCGGTCCTCAACCAGCGACAGGTGCAGTGGCGCCAGAATCTGTCGCGTTGCCGGATGCTCCGCCTGTACCGCTGCGCCGTCGAACTGGATCATGAAGATCAGACCCGGCTTGCCGGACGGGACTGGAGGCGGGGAAACGCCTTGACGACGCTGAGACCGATTGCGGCTGCGGCAAGATTTTTCAGGATGTCTCCCGGAAGGAAGACGACGTCGGCGGCGATGGCGGCGGCGAGGTCCAGTTTCGCGTTGATCATCATGCCGACGATCCCGAAGGGGTGGGTGATGGTGAGGCTCGTGACAGTACACGCAGCAAACAGAGCAAGGAAACGGTAGCGGGTCACCCGGCGGAACACGATCCGTGCCAGGAACCCGACCACGAATGCCGCGATCGGGAAGGCGATGATGTAACCGGCTGACGGGCCGAAGAGCACCCCGATCCCGCCGCGGAACTGGCTGAAGATCGGCAGGCCCGCGAGCGCGACGGCGACATACAGGCTGAGCGCTGCACCAGCCCGCCAGGGGCCCAGCACAATACCGGTCACCATGATCGCCAGGGTCTGGAGCGTAATGGGCACGCCCACCTGACCCACCGGGATAGCGGGTAGGATGGCACTGGCGGCCACAACGGCTGCGAAGACCGCGATCAGCGAGAGATCGGTTGCATTCCAGGAACGATGAGTCCGCCCCGAAGTATCGGCGGATGTGGAGTGCGGGGCCGGATTCGTCTGTTGCATCGTGAAGCTTTCTGTGAGATCTACACAACGGTGAGCTGTTACTTACCGAGATTAGTGCGGAGAGAAGCAAACACTTTTGTAGGATTCCTACAAATATTAAGGCCCGGCCCTCGATGCCGGAACAGGAAAGGCCCAGCCACCGTGATTACCGTGTCGAATCTTGAATTGCGCGCGGGCGCAAGGCTGCTCATGGACCAGGTCTCCTTCCGGGTGGACCGGGGGGACAAGATTGGACTCGTCGGCCGCAACGGCGCCGGCAAGACCACCCTGACCAGGGTGCTGGCGGGCGAAGGCCTGCCCGCGGCAGGGGCGGTGACCCGGTCCGGGGAAATCGGCTACCTGCCCCAGGACCCGCGCACTCCGAATATGGACCAGCTGGCCCGCGACCGAATTCTCTCTGCCCGTAACCTGGATGTGGTTGTGGGAAAGCTCCGCGATACGCAGGACCAGATGGCCAGCGAAGATCCCGCGGTTCGCGACAAGGCCATGGGCCGATATGACCGCCTCGAGGCGGAATTCCTCGCCCACGGTGGTTACGCTGCCGAAGCTGAAGCGGCCGCCATCTCGTCGAACCTCGCGCTTCCGGAACGAATCCTCAACCAGCCGCTCAAGACCCTTTCGGGCGGTCAGCGCCGACGGGTCGAGCTGGCGCGCATCCTCTACTCCGGCGCGGAAACCATGCTCCTCGACGAACCGACCAACCACCTCGACGCCGATTCCATCACCTGGCTGCGGGACTTCCTGAAGAACCACCAGGGAGGGCTGATCGTGATCAGCCACGACGTCGACCTGCTTGAGGCGACGGTCAACAAGGTCTTCCACCTGGACGCCAACCGGTCCACCATCGACCTCTACAACATGGGCTGGAAGCGGTATGTCCAGCAGCGTGAGACGGATGAGCGGGCGCGGAAGCGGGAGCGGGCCAACACCGAGAAGAAGGCGCAGGTGCTGATCGATCAGGCCAACAAGATGCGCGCCAAGGCCACCAAGGCAGTCGCAGCCCAGAACATGGCGAAGCGGGCCGAGCGGATGCTCTCGGGGCTCGACGACGTCCGCGCGCAGGACAGGGTCGCAGCGTTGCGCTTCCCGGAACCGGCGCCGTGCGGCCGCACGCCCATGACTGCCGAAGGCCTGAGCAAGTCCTACGGCTCGCTCGAGATCTTCACCGACGTCGACCTGGCCATCGACCGTGGATCCAAAGTTGTGATCCTCGGCCTGAACGGCGCGGGCAAGACCACTCTGTTGCGTATGCTTGCGGGCGTCGACCAGCCGGATACCGGAAAGATCGTTCCGGGCCATGGGCTGAAAGTGGGCTACTACGCACAGGAACACGAAACGCTCGACACCGGGCGAACCGTGCTCGAGAACATGCGTTCCTCGGCCCCTGACATGCGTGACGCGGAGGTCCGCGGGATCCTCGGGTCCTTCCTCTTCTCCGGCGACGACGTCGACAAGCCGGCTGGAGTCCTCTCCGGTGGTGAGAAAACCCGCCTGGCCCTCGCGACCATTGTGGCGTCCTCCGCGAACGTGCTGCTGCTGGATGAGCCGACCAATAACCTGGACCCAGCGAGCCGCGCGGAAATCCTGGGAGCGCTGCGAAACTACTCGGGCGCCGTCGTCCTCGTCAGCCACGATGAGGGCGCCGTGGACGCGCTCAACCCGGAACGGGTTGTGCTGCTGCCCGACGGTGTCGAGGACCTCTGGAACGACGACTACCTCGAACTGGTGACCCTCGCCTAAAGACCCCGCGCGTCGAGGATGGCGTCCTCTTCCTCCTCGGAGGAGGGCCGTCGTCGTGCACGTGCAGGTGCAGGCTGCGCATCTTCGTCCTCGTGGTCGATGCGGTACTGCTGCCGCGCCGCATAGCCGAGCCCGACGAACAGCAGCACGCCGAAGGCAAACCACTGCATGGAGTAGGAAAGGTGCGGGCCCAGGTCAATGGCCGGTTTCGCGGGCGCGACAGGCGTTGTGGCCGGGGCTGGCGTTTCGCTCGCCAGGAGTCCGTAGGCTCCCGTGGCAATCGGGTATTCCAGCTGCTCCCGGTAACCGGCCAGGTCGATAGACGCCAGTTGTCCCGCCGGCGCTGACCGGTCCAGCGCCGGCTCAGCCGGTCGGATACGCGCGACGACGGTCACCTCACCGACCGGTGCCTGCGGCACCGTATCGGGGCGGCCTGCCTGGTTGTTACCGATGGGCAGCCAGCCGCGGTTTATGACGACGGCGGTCCCGTCCTGCAGCTTGAGCGGAACCAGGACCTCGTACCCCGGCCGTCCGTTCAGCGGCCGGTTGCGGACGATGCGCTCATTGGCATGGTCGTATTCCCCGACGAGTGTGACGGGGGCCCATTCGCGTGTCTCCTCAAACGAGGCAAAGAGCGCGGGGGAGTAGGCGATCGGTGCCTGGTCGTAGTTGGCCGCCACGGTATCTACCGTGGCGGCTGCTTGGTCCCGCCGGTCGAGCTGCCACAGTCCCAGCGCGGTGCAGGCTGCAGCGAGCACCAGAACGAGCGCCAACCAGCCGAACCAGCGGGGTGCTGCCAGGTATTTCAGTATGTTCACGACGGCGCCGTACTGCCTTCCAGGGGCAGCGTCTGCTTCCAGAGGCCCCGGGTCGTGAGGTATTCCTGAAGCCACTCGCGGTGTTCAGTGCAGGCCAGCCATACTTTCCTGCGTTCCGGCGTGTGAATACGGGGGTTGTTCCAGAGGAGCTGCCAGGACGCGTTCTGCCCGCACGCCTTGCGCGAGCAGATGGGGTCTCCGTTCGCACTGGAAGCTGCCGCCGCTGAAGGGGCTGTGCCGGGCAACTGGTCGAAAATGCTCACGTGGTCCCTTCCTTCTCCTGTGCTTGCTGGTCAGTATCTGGTTCTTCCGGGATGATCTCACCCTCCAGCGTGACGAACTCCTCGTTCTGGGCCACGGGTTGGGGTGACTCCAGTTCCGGCGCCGGTGCACGGTCCAGCAATGAGTCGCTGTGGGCCAGATTACTGGTGTCACTTCCGCCGTTCGCGATGATCACCGCGAAATAGGGCAGGAACACCGCGCCCGCGATCATCACCCACTGCAGCCAGCCCTCCACCACGAAGACGAGGATCAGGCAGATCATGCGGATCCCCATGGAGACCGAATACTTGATCATGCGCTGACGCATCTCATCACTGTGCGCCTCTCGGGCATCACTGATGTTATGGACTTCCGGGCGGCGCTTGGACTGATGGCTCAGCTTGATCATGACACTCCAAAGGGGACTCTTATATTGTCTCACTCCGTTAGCCGTTGTTAAAGTTCCCGGCTTCGCCGTTAGGATCGAACGGACGCAGGCACCGCCCATCCGAAAGGACCCTCCGTGCAGGAACAAGACACCGCTGGAACGCCCGAAGAGAAGACCGGACGCTGCGTCCTGGTGACGGGGGGTAACCGCGGCATCGGACTGGCGATTGCCCAGTCTTTCCTGGCTAACGGTGACCGTGTGGCAATCACCTACCGCAGCGGGGAAGTTCCCGAGGGCATGCTGGGGGTAAAGGCCGATGTCACGGACGCCGAGCAGATCGACGCGGCCTTCCGCGAGGTCGAGGATGCCCACGGCACGGTTGAGGTGCTCGTAGCCAACGCCGGCATCACCCGGGACACCCTCCTGCTGCGCATGAGCGAGACAGACTTCACGGACGTCATCGACACCAACCTCACCGGGGCTTTCCGCGTGATCAAGCGGGCCTGCAGGGGGATGGTCCGCCACCGCACCGGCCGGATCGTCCTCATCTCGTCCGTCTCCGGGCTCTATGGAGCACCGGGGCAGATCAACTATTCCGCTTCCAAGGCCGGGCTTGTCGGAATTGCACGCTCCCTGACCCGCGAGCTCGGGTCACGCGGGATCACCTGCAACGTGGTTGCTCCGGGCTTCATCAACACGGACATGACGGCCGCCCTTCCGCCCGAAACCCAGGAGAACTACCGTTCCTCCATCCCGGCAGGCCGCTTCGCAGAAGCAGACGAGGTCGCGAACGTTGTCCGATGGGTTGCCAGCGACGAAGCAGCTTATATCTCCGGTGCGGTCATCCCCGTGGACGGTGGACTCGGAATGGGCCACTGACTCCACTGAGAGGCTAAGCCGCTCACCGATCTTCAGAAGCTACAGGCAGAAACGAATCAAGGAGGCTCCCACACATGGGCGCACTGGACAGTACAACGGCAATCGTCACGGGATCCTCCCGCGGAATCGGCGCGGAGGTGGCGAAGCTGCTCGCTGAGCAGGGTGTCGCCGTCGTCGTCAATTATCGGCAGAAGGCGCCCCGTGCCAACAAGGTGGTAGCCGGAATTGAGACCGCCGGCGGCCGGGCCGTTGCTGTCGGGGCGGACCTCACAGCGCCGGACGGCGCCCAGGCTCTGGTCGATGCAGCGGTGCAGAATTTCGGCGGGCTCAACCTGCTGGTGCTCAACGCTTCCGGCGGAATGGAAACCGGCCTCGGCGAGGACTACGCGCTCAAGCTGAACCGGGACGCACAGGTAGGCATGCTCAGCGCTGCGCTTGAGGTGATGCCCGCGGGTTCCCGCGTGGTCTTCGTCACGAGCCACCAGGCGCACTTCATCAACTCCGTTGCCACGATGGATGCCTACGAACCTGTTGCACGCAGCAAGCGGGCCGGTGAGGACGCCCTCCGGGACATGATTCCTGCGCTGACCGAACGGGGCATCAGTTTCGTCGTGGTTTCCGGCGACATGATCGAGGGCACCGTTACCGCCACGCTGCTCGACCGCGCCGCTCCCGGCGCCATCGAGGCACGCAGGCAGGAAGCCGGGCGTCTGTACACCGTCGAGGAATTCGCGGCGGAAATCGTCGCCATGGCCACCGCGGACGTTCCCACCGGTCACACCGAGTACGTGGGCGGCGCAGAGCACTTCGCGCGCTAGCTATACCCGCCGCTTCCGGTCAGAGATGTCTACAGCCGCACGAAGTGGCGGACCACATCCAGGTACGGGAAGTTGACCGCAACATCCGCAGCGGCCCGGACAGCGGGCTTGGCGTTGAACGCAACGCCAAGCCCCGCCGCGGCCAGCATGTCGAGGTCATTGGCGCCGTCGCCCACCGCGACCGTGCGCTCAAGCGGTATGCCGGCCGCCTCAGCCCAGGTCTGAAGGCAGCGCTCCTTCTCCGCCCGGTCAACGACGGGGCCGATCACCGAACCCGTCAGCGTTCCGGCATCCACACCGAGCTCGTTGGCCTTTGCATGCGTCAGCTTGAGCCGCGCAGCCAGCGGTTCAAGAATCTGGCTGAATCCGCCGGAAACGACCGCTACGAGATGCCCCGCACTCAGGAATGCCTCCACAAGGTGCTCCGCACCCTCGCTCAGCTCTATCCGGGTCCCGACGTCGTCGATGACGTTTTCCGCGAGCCCGGCAAGCACCGCCACCCGGGCGTGCAAGCTCTGCGCAAAATCGAGTTCACCGCGCATCGCGGACTCCGTGACCGCAGCGACTTCCGCCTCCCGGCCGGCATGGGCTGCGAGGAGCTCAATGACCTCCTGCTTGATGAGCGTGGAGTCGACATCCATGATGAGCAGCTTGGTTCCCTCGCCGAGGAGCGCCGGGGGCACAACGGCGATGCCGATCTCGTCCGACACCAGCGGGGCAACCGCAGTCCGCAGCGTGTCGATGCCGTCGTCGGAACTGACAGTGAGGCTTGCGACCTGGTACCTGCCGGCGTCGTCATTGTTTTCTCCGACGACGACGGCGCCCGTTGCCTGCAGCGCGCGGCGCATTTTCGAGCGGTGGGATTCCTCCAGGTGGGTGCCGAAGCTGACCACCCTGAACATCTCGGTCACGTGCGCCAACGGCCTTTCGTAGAGCTGACTTTCACCTGTCATTATGGTGCCCGGCCCGGCGGCCGTGAAACCGCCGACTCACCGGCCCCGGGGAGCCGGCGTCTGTTCGCGGCCCATTTAACGTTCAGGGCACCTCTTGGCCTAGTGTCTACTGTCATGAGTGATGTTCTGGAACTCTCCGGGGTGAGCCTTGTCCGCGGAGGGAAAGCGCTCCTGGATGACGTTGACTGGCAGGTCCGGGAAGGCGAGCGCTGGGTGGTCATGGGGCCCAACGGTGCGGGGAAGACTACCCTGCTGCAGGTCGCCGGCGCGCGGATCCATCCCACCCGCGGCGTGGCGGGGATTCTCGATGAGGTGCTCGGTGCCGTCGACGTGTTCGAGTTGCGCCCGCGCATCGGTCTGGCCTCCGCAGCGCTGGCCTCGCAGATTCCGGAACACGAAACGGTTCTCAATGTCGTGGTGACGGCCTCCTATGGTGTAACCGGCCGCTGGCGTGAACAGTACGAGAGGGTGGACGAGCGCCGCGCCTTCCGGCTGCTTGACGCCTGGGGTGTAGCCACGTTCATGAACAGGCCTTTCGCATCCCTGAGCGAGGGCGAACGCAAGCGCGTCCAGATTGCACGGGCGCTGATGGTGGACCCGGAGCTCCTGCTCCTCGATGAACCTGCAGCCGGTCTGGATCTCGCCGGGCGTGAAGACCTGGTCGCCCGGCTCAGTGAACTGGCCGCGGATGAGGAGTCGCCTGCGATCGTCCTGGTGACCCACCATCTCGAGGAAGTGCCGCCCGGTTTCACGCACGCCATGCTGATGCGCGAAGGTGCGGTAGTGGCAGCGGGGCCCATCAGCGAGGTACTGGTGGCGGAACACTTGAGTCATGCGTTCGACATGCCCCTTGAGGTCACCCAGCGGGACGGCCGATACAGCGCCGTCGCGCGGCCCTAGCGCGGGGTAACACCTTCGTGGACCTACTGCACGATGGGCTGATCCTGCTTGGAGGCCTGTGGGCCGGAACCATCAATACCATCGTGGGTTCGGGAACGCTCGTGACCTTCCCAATCCTGGTTGCCCTCGGCTACGCACCGGTGACCGCCACCATCAGCAACGCCATGGGACTCGTGGCCGGAAACGTTTCCGGTGCATGGGGGTACCGCGAGGAGCTGAAAGGCAACGGACGCACACTCGCGGCACTGCTGCCCGCCTCGCTGATCGGCGGCATCACCGGTGCAGCGCTGCTCCTCAATCTTCCGGACACTGTCTTCGAGATTGTCGCGCCGTTCCTGATCGTGGTGGCTCTCGGCTTCGTGATTTTCCAGCCCAAACTCCAGCGCTGGGTGCGGCGCCGTGCTGAAGTGAAGCCGCCCACCCGCTCCCATCCACTGGCCCTGACCGTGCTCGTATTCCTGGCCGGAGTCTACGGCGGGTACTTCGTGGCGGCGCAGGGCATCCTTCTGGTGGGCATCCTGGGTGTCTTCCTGCACGGCACCATGCAGGCAGCCAACGCGATGAAGAACGTCCTCGTGCTGGGCGTAAACCTGATCGCCGCAATCTCCTACATGATTTTCGCCTTCGACCGGATCGTGTGGTGGGTGGTCCTGCTCATCGCTGTCGGATCGCTCATCGGCGGGATCATCGGTTCGAAAGTCGGAAGGCGGCTTTCTCCGGTCGTGCTGAGGAGCGTCATCGTGGTGCTCGGGCTGGTGGCTCTTTACACGATGATCGCGCGGCTGGTGAGCTAGCGTGCCGCTGGAGCGTCTCGTGGACGCATCAGACCCACGGGTCAGCGACTACACCGGCCTCACGGACACCCAGCTTCGCAGGCGCCGGGAGCCGGCGGAGGGTCTCTACATCGCCGAGAGCACTAAGGTCCTCCGGCGCGCCATCGACGCCGGACACACGCCACGGTCCTTCTTCCTGACGGACAAATGGCTGCCGGATCTCGAGGATGTCCTCGCCCGTTTCCCCGATGTGCCGGCATACGTCGGCTCTGAGTCGGTTCTGGAGGACATCACCGGCTTCCATCTCCACCGCGGAGCACTGGCGGCCATGAACCGCCCTGCCCCGCTTCAACTGGACGATGTGCTGCAGAACGCGCATCGCGTAGCCGTCCTCGAGGACATGGTGGACCACACCAACCTCGGAGCGGTTTTCCGTTCAGCTGCGGCGCTCGGAGTGGACGCGGTGCTCGTGACGCCGCGCTGCGCTGACCCCCTGTACCGCAGAGCGATCCGGGTGAGCATGGGGACTGTTTTCCAGGTCCCCTGGGTGAGGCTGGAATCCTGGCCGGGGAGTATCGTGTCCCTGCGCCGTTTCGGGTTCCTGGTGGCGGCGCTGGCCCTTGAGCCCCGGTCGATCGAGCTGCAGGAGCTGTCCCGGCGGAACCCCGACCGGCTGGCACTCATTCTTGGGACGGAGGGCGAGGGCCTGTCACGGCAGACCCTCGAAGAATCGGACCTCAGCGTCCGCATCCCTATGAACCCGGCAGTGGATTCGCTCAACGTGGCGGCGGCAGGCGCCGTCGCTTTCTGGGAATGCCGACCGGTCGCGGGTTGACCACCAGCGGGGCTTTCGCTGTTCCGGCGCGCGTGCGGTAGAGTTGGTTGCTGGCCCAAGGGCCGCCAACTTTCAAAACCACCGGTGTCTGGCAAAATCCAGGCAACTACAGAAGGTACCACTATGAAGTCTGAAATCCACCCCAAGTACGCATCGGTCGTTTTCCGCGACCTCGCTTCTGAGAAGTCTTTCCTGACCCGCTCAACCGTCACCTCTGACAAGACGGTCGAATGGGAGGACGGCAACACCTACCCGCTGGTAGAGGTGGAAATCTCTTCGGAGTCGCACCCGTTCTACACCGGCAAGCAGCGCATCATGGACTCGGCCGGCCGCGTCGAGCGCTTCAACCAGCGCTTCAAGGGCTTCGGCAAGAAGTAGTTCGTCCTGTGGTTTACTACTGGGCCCGAACCGGAATATCCGGTTCGGGCCCAGTAGTTTAAGCCCATGTAACCGAACCAGGGAGCGGGAAGATTATGGAGCAGGCGCCCATGCGGGGGCACCACGGGGAATACAAGGTCCCCGGCGGCAAGCTGGTCGTGGTCGACGTCGACGTCGTCGAGGACAGACTTAGCGGGGTATCGGTGAACGGGGATTTCTTCCTGGAGCCGGACGAGGCCCTCGACGATATAAATGCCGCCCTCGAGGGCCTGCCCGCCGGGACGCCGCCAGGTGACCTTGCAGCAGCGATCAGGCAGGGGTTGCGCCCGGATGCCCAACTGTTCGGCTTCTCTCCTGAAGCAGTAGCCACGGCCCTCCGGCGCGCAGTCGGAAAGGCCTCCGCGTGGGCGGACCATCAGTGGGAAATCATCGGTCCCACCCCGCTCCCGACGGCGATGCACGTTGCCATGGACGAAGTGCTGACCCGTGAGGTGGGTACGGGTCAGAGGAACCCGACGCTGCGCTTCTGGGAGTGGGAAAGCCCGTCGGTGGTGATCGGCAGCTTCCAGTCCGTGCGCAACGAGGTCGACGCCGACGCCGTCCGTCGCCACGGCGTGAGCCTGGTCCGCCGCATCAGCGGCGGGGGAGCTATGTTCATGGAGCACGGAAACGCCATCACCTACTCGCTCTACCTTCCGCAATCGCTTGTGGACGGAATGAGCTTCGCTGATTCCTACCCGTTCCTCGACGACTGGGTGATGGAAGGGCTGAAAAAGATCGGCATCTCCGCGTGGTACCAGCCGCTGAACGACATCGCGACGGATCTCGGCAAGATCGGCGGCGCTGCACAGAAGCGGCTGGGCAATGGCGGGATGCTGCATCACGTGACGATGTCGTACGACATAGACGCGGACAAGATGCTCGAGGTGCTGCGGATCGGGCGCGAGAAACTTTCGGACAAGGGAATCAAGAGCGCCAAGAAGCGGGTAGACCCACTCCGCCGGCAGACCGGACTTGCCCGGGAAGAGATCATCCGTGTGCTCAGCGATACCTTCCGCGAACGCTACGGGGCGGTGGATGGAACACTGCAACCCGCGGAGATTTCAGCGGCGGAGTCGCTGGTGGAAGAGAAGTTCGGAACCAACGAGTGGCTCTTCAGGGTTCCCTGAGTCGGCTGCCTGGGCGCGCAGTGCGCGCACCAGATGATCGCGCTCCTCCAGCACAATGCGCCGCAGCGACTGCGGAGCATCAGCATGTTCGTTGAGCCAGGAGTCAGTCAGGACCAGAACCGGGTGGGCCTCCGGTGCGCTGCCTGCCTCGAGGTCCTGGTCGCCCGGATACAGTCCGCGCACAATCCGGGCCGACATCTCGATCGGCAGTTCGCGCCAGACACGGTCAATCTCCCGGAAGTAAGCATCCACGTACGGTTCATGCAGCGATGCGGGACCCTCCTTGAAGCCGGTGATGGTGGCGCTGAGAAGCTCGTTGGACAGACGATTCCCGAACACCGCCTCCTTCCAGGCCTTGGCCTTGACAGCAGCGTTGGGAAACGCGGTGCAGGCGGTGGTGAAGCCGGTACGTCCCGACGCAGTATGGTCGCGCTGCAGCGCAGCTTCAAGCTCATCGACCGTTGCCAGGTTCTGGGCGGAGAGGGCCTGCCAGAACTGCCATCCCAGTTCGTCGTCAATCGTCAGGCCCTCAACCGGGTTTGTCCCCTCAAGCAGTGCACGCAACAGAGGCCCGTGCGTTGCGGTTTTCCGGGTGATGGCAGCGAGGGCCCGCGCCCACACCAGTTGATGGTCGGAACCGGGTTCGGCGGTCCTCAAACCGTCCACCAGGAAGGCTGCGAACCGCTCGCGCAGGGCCGGCCGCACTGTCGCAGGTGCGAAGCGTTCGATTGCCTGCCGCGCGTTTTGCAGCAGTTGTTGAAGAATTCCGATGGCCTCTTCGCCGGGCGCTGTCCGCTCCACCGCCTCCACGTAGTCCGCTGCGCTTAGCAGGGCGTCCCGGGTCGAAGACCACAGCGCGGCCAGGCATACTGCCCTCGCCAATGGTTCCTCAAGTCGATCGGCCGATGACAGGAGCGTCGCAAGGGAACGCTCATCGAACACGAGCTTCGCGTAGGTGAGGTCGTCGTCGTTGATGAGCAGCAGATCGGGTTGCGGGAGTCCCACGAGTGCGGCGATTTCGGTGCGGTCCCCGTCCACCAGGACGCTGTGGGAGCCGGTGCGTAGCAGGCGGCCGTTCGGGTCCAGGGAGTAGAGCCCCACGCGGACACTGTGCGGGCGCGGGGCGGCGTTGAAAGTGACCGGGTCACGCGCCTCCTGGAGTACCGCCACTGAGGTGTACACGCCGTCGTCGTCGGTTTCCACCTCGGCCGTGAGCTGAGGCACTCCGGAGGTCTGCAGCCACCGCTGCGCCCAGTCCGACATGTCCCGGTCCGAGGCGGCGCTCAGTGCCGCCAGGAGGTCGTTGAGCGTCGTATTCGAGAAGGCGTGATTGCGAAAGTAGGACTGCGCCGCGGAGGCAAATGCGTCGAACCCGGCGAAGGCGACAAGCTGTTTGAGCACCGACGCGCCCTTGGCATAGGTGATGCCGTCGAAGTTGAGCTTCGCCGCCTCCAGGTCGACGATGTCGGCGACGATCGGATGGGTGGACGGCAGCTGGTCCTGAAGATACGCCCATCCCTTCCTGCGGGTAGCGAAGGTGACCCAGGACGTGGCCGAATCGAGTGCCTCGGCAACGGCGAGCGCGCCCATGAAGTCGGCGAATGATTCCTTCAGCCACAGGTCATCCCACCAGGTCATGGTCACGAGGTCGCCGAACCACATGTGCGCCATTTCGTGCATGATCGTGTTGTCGCGTGCCTCGTACTGGGCGTGGGTCGCCCGCGATGTGAACACGTAGGACTCGGTGAAGGTCACCAGACCGGGGTTTTCCATGGCGCCGAGGTTGTATTCCGGGACGAACGCCTGATCGTACTTGCCGAACGGGTAGGGATAGCGGAACAGGTCGTGGAAGTAGGTGAGTCCGCGCCGGGTGGTGTCGAAGATGCGCACCGCGTCGAGGTGGTCGCTCAGCGACCGCCGACAGAAGAGGGATAACGGAATGGTCAGCACCTGGCCGTCGCCGACGATGCCGGTCCATTCGTCCGTCACGGAGGCGTACGGGCCGGCCAGCACGGTCGTGATGTAGGTGGAAATGCGCTCGGTCGGCTGGAAGTGCCAGGTGGCTGAGCCGTCGTCGTGTTGGTCACAAGCGCTTTCGGCCCCGTTCGACGCAACGGTCCACGAAGCGGGAGCGCGAACGTGGAAAGTGAACGATGCCTTGAGATCGGGCTGTTCGAAGCATGCGAAGACGCGGCGTGCGTCGGCCGGTTCGTACTGGGTGTAGAGGTAGGTGGCACCGTCGGCGGGGTCCTGGAAACGGTGCATCCCTTCACCGCTGCGGCTGTAGAGTGCCGTTCCCTCGACGACCACCGTGTTGTGCGCCGCCAGGTTGGGCAGAACGATGCGTGCTCCGTCGACTGCTTCAGCCGGGTCCAGGGAAGTGCCGTTGAGGGTGACCGCGTCCACGCCGGAGTGGATGAAGTCGAGGAACGTGTCGGCGCCGGGCGATGAACATGCAAAGGTCAGGACTGTTCGAGAAGCGAACCCGGTGCTCTCATTGTCCTCGGCCGTGCGCAGGTCCAGAGTGACGTCGTAGCTGTGGATGCTGATGATTGCTGACCGGCCCGCCGCCTCATCGCGACGCAGATTCTCGTTGTGCACCGGTTTATTCAACCACGGCCCGCGCGGCACGGGCCGACCGGATGGGGCGGCCTGTTCATGACACGGCTGTACACCGTGCCGGTAGGTATTCGCGCCCGATGCATGGCAATGTGGAGCCATGTCCGAGCTCTTTGCAGACTACGCAACCGCCGCCCGCCGTTCTGTCGCCTATGACGAAATGTTCGACGGCGTGAACCAGGCGCGCGCCGAGTATCGGCCCGTGGCGGCCGCCCTCGGGGAGCTCAACCTTGCGGACGTGACCGCTCGGGCGGATTCGATGGCGCGGACCTTCCTCGACCGTGGCGTGACGTTCGATTTCGCGGGGGAGGAGCGGCCTTTCCCGCTCGATATCGTGCCGCGGGTCATCGCTGGTTCGGACTGGGAGGAGCTTGAGCGCGGCGTCGCCCAGCGGGTCCGCGCGCTCGAAGCGTTCCTGAACGATATCTACGACAAGATGACCGTGGTGAGCGACGGCGTCATTCCCCGTCGCCTGATCACCTCGTCGGCACATTTCCACCGGGAGGCGGCCGGCTTCGACCCCGCGGGCGGGGTGCGCGTACACATTTCCGGTATCGACGTGGTGCGCGATGACGAGGGCACTTTCCGCGTTCTCGAGGACAACGTCCGGGTGCCCAGTGGCGTGAGCTACGTGCTGGAGAACCGGCGCGCCATGGCCAAGGGCCTGCCTGAAGCGTTCGGCCAGCAGCACATCCGCCCTGTCGAGGAATATCCTCGCCGCCTGCTCGCCGCCCTGCGGAAAACGGCGCCGCCGGGGGTGGAGGATCCAACCGTCGTCGTGCTTACGCCGGGCGTCTTCAATTCGGCATATTTCGAACACACACTACTGGCCGGGCTCATGGGGGTGGAACTGGTCGAGGGGCGAGACCTCATCTGCAGAGGCAACCGGGTGTACATGCGCACGACCGCCGGCGAACAGCGTGTGGACGTGATCTACAAACGCATCGACGACGAGTTCCTCGACCCGCTGCAGTTCCGCGCGGATTCCGTCCTTGGCTGTCCCGGGATAGTCAATGCGGCGCGTGCCGGCATGGTGACCATCGCGAACGCGGTAGGCAACGGCGTCGCCGATGACAAGCTGGTCTACACCTACGTGCCGGACTTGATCCGCTACTACCTCAGCGAAGAGCCGATTATCGCCAACGTTGATACGTTCCGTCTCGAGGAGCCGGAAGCCCGCGAGGAGGTGCTCGATCGGCTCGACGAACTGGTCGTGAAGCCGGTGGACGGATCCGGCGGCAAGGGTCTGGTCATCGGCCCCGACGCGTCGGCAGATGAGCTCGAGGCCCTCCGCGGCCGCATCCTCGCGGACCCGCGAGGCTGGATTGCCCAGCCTGTCCTGCAGCTTTCCACGGTGCCCACCATGTCCGGTGGGCAGTTCAGTCCCCGCCACGTCGATCTGCGTCCCTTTGCCGTGAACGACGGCGAGAACGTGTGGGTCCTTCCCGGCGGGCTGACGCGGGTGGCGATGAAGGAGGGCTCCCTCATCGTGAACTCGAGCCAGGGTGGCGGGTCTAAGGACACCTGGGTGGTCGACGGCCAGTCGGACAGCGCCCCGGCTCCTTCGGAAGTGGAGCCCCGACAGGAGCGGGTCAGCGTCTGGCCCGTTGAGTCCGGCTGGCGGGATCGGCAGCCGGAGCAACAGCAACAGCAACAGCAACAGCAGCACAATGGCGAGGGAGAGGTGCCGGCCGATGCTTAGCCGAATCGCAGAGTCCCTGTTCTGGATTGGTCGGTACGTCGAGCGTGCTGACGGCACCGCCCGGATCCTCGACGTCCACCTTGAGCGGCTGAACCAGATGCCGCGTCCCGTCCAGCGGGACGTCTCACGCCAGCTGCTCGGAGTCATGGGTAGCCGCCCCGATTCCGAGGACTTCGGCCTGCCCGAGCTACTTGAAGCGCTGGCGTTCGACCGGAGCAGCACCACCTCGATTGCCGGTGCCCTCGGCGCCGCACGCGAGAATGCGCGCCGAGCCAGGGAGACGGTATCGGGCAGCGTATGGGAAGGCCTGAACACCACCTGGTACGGGCTGACCCAGCACCGGAAGGACGTGGTGGGCACCTACCGCTTCTGTCACTGGGTCATTGAACGCACCGCCATGGTTCGAGGGCTTTCGGACACCACCATGAGCCATGACGAGAGCTGGCAGTTCCTTGTTTTGGGAAGGAGCCTCGAACGGGCGGACATGACCGCCCGAATGCTCTCGACACGGGACGTCCATGCATCCGGTTTGTCCTGGGTGAACATGCTGCGCTGTGCCGGCGCATACGAGTCCTTCCTCCGCACCCGGCGCGCCTCCTTCGGCGAGCAGCACGCAGCGCAGTTCCTGCTCCTGGACCGGCTGTTCCCGCGCTCGATCGTTTATGCACTGAGCGACGCCGAGAAATGCCTGACGAACCTGAATCCCGCCTACCAGCGCGTCGGCTTCATCAACGACGCCAGCCGCATCGTCGGCCAGGCACGTACTTTCCTCGAATTCCACCAGACGGATGACCTGATGCTGGAGTTGCCCGAGCATATGGAAAGAGTCCAGAAAGCGTGCGCACGTGCCTCCGATGCCGTCTCGCGCACATACTTCTCGCAGGAAGCGGAGCTGTCCTGGGTTGGGGAGGTCTCATGACCCGCTTGCTGATTGAACACCGGACCGGTTACGACTACCTGCGCCGTGTGTCGCTGTCCTACAACGAAGCGCGCATGACGCCGCTGACTGATTCGCAGCAGGTGGTGCTCGAGTCCACCATCGCCCTCAATCCGTCCGGCGCCTCGATGGCCACCTACCGTGACTACTGGGGAACCCGTGTCACCTCGTTCGACGTGCACGTTCCGCACGACCGGCTGGAGGTATCCGCCAGGACGCTGGTCGAGGTGAGCCGTACCGAACGCATCCCGTCTCCGGAGGAAGTGACGAGCTGGGAGCAGCTGCGCTCTGACGCCGTCGTAAACGACTTCGCCGATTGGCTTCCCGACACACACCTGACTGAGCCGGACGCTGAGATTCGCGCCCTGGTGAAGGATGTCGTCGCGGGGCAGGATCCGCATGCCGCCGCGCATTCGGTCTTCGACTGGCTCAAGGGTGAGATGCAGTACGTGCAGGGGGTCACCGGTGTGCAGTCCAACGCGCGTGAAGCGTGGGCCGAACGCCAGGGCGTCTGCCAGGACCTTGCACACGTTGCGATCGGAGCGCTGCGGAGCCTCGGCATTCCGGCCCGGTACATCTCGGGGTATCTCCACCCGCGCAGGACTGCGGCCGTCGGCGAAGCGGTAGCCGGCCAGTCACACGCCTGGGTCGAGTGGTGGGACGGCGAATGGCGCGGCTGGGATCCGACCAACAGCGGCCCGGTAAGCGACTTCCACGTTTCAGTTGCCCGCGGCCGTGATTACCGCGATGTCTCGCCGCTGAAGGGGATCCTCTCCGGCGGCGGCGGGTCGACTCTCAACGTGACGGTTGAGATCACCCGCGTCGTCTGACCGGACGGAGTGCCGGATGCCCGGCGGTGGGGGTACCGGTTCTCCGGTTAACCCTCCACCACCTGGCCCTTGCTGAGGATGGTAAGACCTGAATCGGTTACCGTAAAGCCTCGGCTGAGGTCGAGCTCGCGGTCGATACCGATCTTTGCGCCCGGCGGAACGTAGACGTTTTTGTCGATGATCGCCTTGTGAACCACTGCTCCTGCACCGATCGTCACGTGATCCAGCAGCACCGAACCGGTCACGTCCGCCTCTTCATCGACGAACACATCCGTGGCCAGAACCGACCCCTGCACGGAGCCGCCCGAGATGACCACGCCGTTGGACACGATGGAATCGTGTGCAACCCCCGAGACGCCCGTGGCGCTGCGCACGAACTTGGCGGGCGGGGAGATGCTCTGGCGGGTGTAGATGGGCCACTCAAGGTTGTAGAGGTTGAACAGCGGCAGTGGAGTGATGAGGTCCATGGTGGCGTCGTAGTAGGAGTCGAGCGTCCCGACGTCGCGCCAGTACTGGCTGTCCCGGTCGGTTGAGCCGGGAATGTCGTTGGTGGTGAAGTCATACACGGCCGCATCCCCACGCTCCACGAAGTGCGGAATGATGTCGCCGCCCATGTCATGTTTGGTGTTCAGTCGTGCGGCGTCGATCTCCAACGCCTCGATCAGCGCATCGGTGTTGAACACATAGTTACCCATGGAGGCCAGGAAACTGTCCGGGTCATCGGGAAGACCCGGCGTGGAGGAGGGCTTTTCAACGAAGGCAGAGATGCGGCCGGGGTCCTTCGAATCGACCTCGATCACGCCGAACTGGTCGGCGAGGTGCAGCGGCTGGCGCACTGCCGCGACGCTCACCGAGGCACCGCTCTTGATGTGCGCCTGGACCATCTGCTCGAAATCCATCCGGTAGACGTGGTCGGCGCCGATCACGACCACGATGTCCGGGCGGGCATCGTGGATCAGGTTCAGGGACTGGTAGATGGCGTTGGCGCTGCCCAGGAACCAGCTCTTGCCCCGCCGCTGCTGGGCGGGCACAGACGCGATGTACTGCTGCAACTGGGTGGACATCCGCCAGGTCTCGGAGATGTGCCGGTCCAGGCTGTGCGACTTGTACTGAGTGAGCACTACAATCTGCAGGTAGCCGGAGTTGACCACATTGGACAGGGCGAAATCTATCAGGCGGTAGCTTCCGGCGAACGGAACTGCGGGTTTTGCCCGGTCCGCTGTAAGCGGCATGAGCCGTTTTCCTTCGCCGCCTGCCATTACCACCGCGAGCACTTTTTTGGCTGCCACGGTTATTCCCCTTCCGCTCGTCCTTGAGTATGACCTCTTGCGACTCACACTAGAGGACTCGCCCGGCCTGCACTACGTTGGAAACGTGCGAATAGACATTGTGACGAAAGAGTTCCCGCCCGAAATCTACGGCGGCGCAGGTGTTCACGTCGCGGAACTGGCCCGCGTGCTTGCCGGGCGTGTCGAGCTGGACGTGCACTGCTTCGGTGCGCCGCGTCCCGCCAATTATCATGGGGCGCGTGTGAGCACCTACGGCGTGCCGGACGGACTCATCGAATCGAACGCCGCGGTCCAGACCCTGGGAACCGATCTGTCCATCCTGCAGGGCATCAGCGGCTCAGACCTTGTGCACTCCCACACCTGGTACGCCAATATGGCCGGCCACCTTGCCTCGCTGCTGCACGGAATACCGCATGTGCTCAGCGCTCACAGTTTGGAGCCGTTGCGTCCGTGGAAGGCGGAGCAGCTCGGCGGCGGCTATGCCCTTTCCTCCTGGGTTGAGAAGACAGCGTACGAGGCAGCTGCCGCTGTCATCGCAGTCTCGGACGGTATGCGCCAGGACATCCTGCGCTGCTACCCGGACGTTGATCCGGCGCGCGTCCAGGTAGTCCATAACGGTATTGACACCGAAGCGTGGACGCCGGACCGCAATGACGACGCCATCCGGGCGCTGGGCATCGATCCTGCCCGTCCGAGTGTGGTCTTCGTTGGCAGGAATACTCGCCAAAAGGGCGTGCCGTACCTGTTGCGCGCCGCTGCGAAGCTTTCCGCCGATGTCCAGCTGGTGCTGTGCCTCGGCGCCGCAGATACGCCGGAACTCGCAGCAGAGACTGCGCGCCTGATCGACGACTTGCAGGCGAGACGCGGTTCGGTGATCCTGATCGAACGCATGCTTCCGCGGGACGAGCTCATCCAGGTGCTCAGTCACGCCACTGTCTTTGCCTGCCCGTCAATCTATGAGCCGCTTGGGATCGTTAACCTGGAGGCCATGGCGTGCGGAGCAGCCGTTGTTGCAAGTGCAACGGGCGGAATTCCGGAGGTGGTCGACGACGGCGTCACCGGCACTCTTGTTCCCCTCGAACAGGTCCAGGACGGCACAGGGACTCCGCTGGACCCGGAAGGGTTCGTGAACGATTTCGCCGACGCCCTCAATGTGCTGGTTGCGGATCCCGAGCGCGCCCGCGCGATGGGCAAGCGCGGACGCATTCGGGCGGAGGAGCACTTCTCGTGGGACTCCATCGCGGAGTCCACACTGAATGTCTACCGTTCGGTTCTCTAGCCCGCTGCGGCCTTCCTTGCGATGAGGATTTTCTCGTCCAGCGGTGCATCGGGGCCGGCCCGCCGGATCCGGGCGTAGTTGCGGGACTCTTCCTGCCGCTCGTGTTCGGCGCCGGTCGCGATGGCTGCGCGGAGGTGTTCCGGACCGTAACCGAACGCGTCGACCAGGTCGACGGCGTGGGGGCGCAGCTTCAGGAGCAGCCGGTTGATGTACGGGCCAAGCGTCCGGGCGCGCTGGGCCGAGAGCCGGCCGTTCATCAGGTACCAGCCCAGATTGTCCTCGATGAGGCAGAGCCCAAACAGGTCGCGGAGCCAGGTCAGCACCTGCCGTGTGCCGGTGTCTTCGGTCTCGGCGAGCGCCGCCGTGAACGCCTCCCACTGCAGCAGTTCCGCGTGGGCACGTGCCGCCTGGATCAGTTCGTGTTGGTGCTGGTTGAACACTGCGGCAGCCTGCGCCGGCGGGAGTCGGCGCGCGCCCCGCAGGGCACCCGCAAGTTCACCGACCATGGCGTCAACACGTCCACAGAGAAGCTCGTGCTGGGTCTCCTCATCACGCAGCGCGATCGCCGACTTTCGCTCGGAACCGGTGTCGACGACGGTCTGCAGCACTCGGCGCAGGCCTGTTCGGTGCAGGGTGCGGTCGGCGGCCTGGGTTGCTACGAACCTCGCCAGTACACCGAAATCGACGCCCTGGAACTCCTTGGCATAGTCGGCGAGCAACCGCTTGGCAACGAGCTGGAGCAGGACATTGTTGTCGCCCTCGAACGTTGTATACACGTCGAGATCGGCGCGCAGGGAGGTGTACCTGTTCTCTGTGAGGAAGCCTGCTCCTCCGCTGGCTTCCCGGCATTCCTGCAGGGTGTCGAGCGCGTGCCAGGTGGACAGCGGCTTCAGCGCCGCTGCGAGGGTCTCGAGATCCTGGCGGTCCTCATCCGTGTCATGCTCACCCGAGAACACACCGTCCAGTTTCTCGAGCAGCTCCTCATGCGCGAATGATGCGGCATAAGTGGTCGCGAGGAGGGGGAGAAGGCGGCGCTGGTGGAGCTGATAATCGAGCAGAACCTCCTCGGACAACTCCGAGCCAGTGGTGAACTGGCGGCGCTCAACCGAATACTGGATTGCCGCCTTCAGCGCCAGTTTGCTGGCTGCGACAGCAGCGCCGTCCAGGGAAACCCGACCCTGCACGAGCGTTCCGAGCATCGTGAAAAACCGGCGGCCCGGTGATTCGATCGGCGAGGTGTATGTCCCGTCTTCGCTGACGTTCCCATACCGGTTGAGCAGGTTCACCCGGGGGACCCGCACGTGGGTGAAGTGCAGCCGTCCATTGTCGATGCCGTTCAGTCCGCCCTTGAGCCCGTCGTCTTCGCCGCCGATTCCCTCCAGGAAATTCCCCTCGTCATCACGCAACGGCACGTACAAGGCATGGACGCCGTGGTTCACACCGCGGGTGATCAGCTGGGCAAACACTACCGCTGCCTTGCCATCTTTCGCGGCGTTGCCGATGTAGTCCTTCCACGCGGCGCGGAACGGCGTGTGGAGTATGAACTCGTCGCTTTCCGGCTCGAATGTAGCGGTGGTGGCGATACTGGAGACGTCTGATCCGTGCCCGGTCTCGGTCATCGCGAAGCAGCCGGGAATGTCCATATTCATGATGCCCGGTATCCACTGCCTATGGTGCTCCTCGGTGCCAAGGTGCAGTACGGCGGCTCCGAACAGTCCCCACTGGACACCTGCCTTGATCTGGAGCGAAGGGTCTGCGACAACCAGTTCCTCGAATCCGGCAATATTGCCGCCGTGGTCATCGGACCCGCCCAGCGATGAGGGAAAGGCGCGGTGGACTGCCTTGGTCTGAACCAGGAGATGGAGTTGGTCCAGGCACCGCTCACGAGCCTCCGCACAGGAGGCACCTTCCACCTTGTGGAGTGCCGGGTCAGCGACCAGCGCGCGCGCCGTTCGGCGGGTGTCCGCCCATTGCCCCAGCAATTGCTCGCCAAGTGCTGCGACGTTCACGACGGCGGCGTCGTCGTCGTGAATCGGAAGGGTTGCGGGTACCGAGAATTCGGGACGCGTTGTTGTTTGGGTCATGAGTCGTCCTTCGAACGTGGGCTGCGGAGGGGAGTATCGGCGAGGGTGACCTCCGGCACGGCTGCTGCGATCCCATCGAAAAGCCAGGTAGTGATGGCGTCCGCGAGGTCGGATTCGCTGGGGCGGTCGGGGCCCGAAGGCATGGAAAGCCATTGCTCTCCGGCGGCGCGGACCATGCCGATCGCCGCACGGGGCCACAGCGCGAGCGGCCGCGGCACGGTAGCTGACGGCTCCTCAGCAAGATAGCTCTCCATGGGGCTGGCAAGCATCGCGGAGATCGCGTCGAAGAAGGAACTGAGCGTAGAGGAGCCCTCAAGCGCAGACCCGGGTTCCGGAGCTGCCTGCGTAACGAAAACGTAGACGTTCGGCGAGGACTCAGCCATTTGGAGATACGCCGAAACCATGGCCCGCAGCCCCTCCCTGGGGGTGCCGGCTTTCCTAGCGGCTTCGATCAACTGCTCCTGCATCCGCCCGACAACAACTTCGCCCATGGCGCGCTGCAACCCGGCCTTATCTCCGAAATATCGGTAGAAAACCGACTTCGAGGTGTCCGCTGCGGAAGCGATGTCCTCCATGGAAGCGCCGGGACCGATCCGGTGTACTGCCTTACGGGCGGTCTTTATCAGCGCGACCCGCCTGGCTTCGCGATGCTTTGACCACCTGCTGGCTCTCCCGTCAATAGCGGAATGCCTCACGGGTGCTATCAGCTGATTCACGATACCCAGCGTATCAGGTACGCTGGGTATCGATAACTGATGGCATCAGCATGCCCCCAGACGCGGGCTTGCAGGGTTCCGCCCTCCGATCCACGCACACGCGCCAGCCAAGGAGCAACAGTGAACACTCTTCCCCCTCAACCGAACCCCACACCGGAGCGCAATGGTGGCAGCACGGGGCAGCCAAGGGCCGCCGTTGTCATCGGGGGAAACCGAATCCCGTTTGCCCGTGCCGGGGGACCGTACGCCTACGCCTCCAACCAGGACATGCTGACGGCGGCGCTGGACGGCCTCGTCGCTCGATTCGGCTTGCAGGGCGAACGGATCGGCGAGGTCGCCGCCGGTGCCGTGCTGAAGCATTCCCGGGACTTCAATCTCACCCGGGAGGCGGTGCTTGGCTCCGCGCTCGCCGCCGACACGCCTGCCTACGATGTGCAGCAGGCCTGCGCAACCGGCCTTGAGACCGTCGTCGGACTGTCCAACAAGATCAAGCTTGGCCAGATAGAATCGGCGATCGCCGGCGGGGTCGATTCCGCTTCGGACGCTCCCGTGGTGGTCAGTGAAGGGCTGCGGCGGGTGTTGCTCAATCTTTCACGCGCGAGGAGCACACCCCAGAAACTCGCCGCTCTTAGCAGGCTCCGTCCGGCAGATCTCAAGCCCAATGCACCCACAACCTCGGAACCGCGGACCGGACTGTCCATGGGGGAGCATCAGGCGATCACCACCGCGCGCTGGGAGATCAGCCGCGAGGCGCAGGACGAGTTGTCGCTGGCCAGCCACAAGAACATGGCATCTGCCTACGACCGTGGATTCTTCGATGACCTTGTCACGCCCTTCCGGGGGGTGTCCCGCGACGGCAACCTGCGGGCGGACACCTCCCTTGAGAAGCTGGCATCGCTCAAGCCCGTATTCGGCCGCAATCTGACGGCCGAGGCGACTATGACCGCCGGCAACTCCACCCCGTTGACTGACGGCGCAGCGGTGGTGCTGTTGGGCTCGGAGCAGTACGCAAGGGAGCACAACCTCCCCATGCTGGCAAATGTCGTGGACGCGGAAGCAGCGGCTGTGGACTTCGTGAATGGCAAGGAAGGACTCCTCATGGCGGGGGCCTACGCCATGCCGCGATTGCTGGAGCGAAACAACATGACCTTCGAGGACTTCGATTTCGTCGAGATGCACGAGGCCTTTGCCAGCACCGTTCTCAGTAACCTCGCCGCCTGGGAGGACGACGACTTCTGCCGCACCCAACTCGGGTTGCCGGGGGCCCTTGGAAAGGTTGACCGCACCAAGCTCAATGTCAACGGCTCATCACTCGCCGCTGGGCACCCTTTCGCAGCAACCGGTGCGCGCATCGTGGCGTCGCTCGCCAAGTCGCTCGCTGAAAGAGGTTCCGGGCGAGGGCTCGTCTCCATCTGCGCCGCCGGTGGTCAGGGCGTAGTCGCGATTCTGGAAGCATGCTGATCATGGCGGACACTTACCTCAAACTCGTCAATGCCCAGCCCTTCGGCAGGGTCGCCAAAGCGGCCGGTCTACCGCGTCCCGTCCCGCTGCGCCGATACGTACCGGGGGCACCGCTTGTTCCGGGACCCGTTCTGGTGCTCGGTGGTTCTGCTGCCACCCAGGCCATCGCGTCGACCCTGCTCGGGTGGAACCAAGATGTACGCAGGCACGTACCGCCGAAAGAGAAACTGGGGGCTGCCGTCGTCGTGCTCGACGACCTCGCACACCCCACCGACCTCTCGAGTATCTTCCTTGAGCTCGGCTCGGTACTCCGTCAGCTCCTCCCCGGTGGGCGCATCATCACCGTCTCCCGGCCCGCGGGGACCAGCGGCCGGCCGGAGACTGCCGCCGCACGGCACGCAGTCGATGGCGCCCTTCGGAGCGTCGGCAAGGAAGTGCGGGGAGGTGCGACGGCGAACGGCATCCTCCTCGGTGCCGGAGTCGAGGCGACCGCGCCCGGTGTGAGTGCAGCCCTTGAATTCCTGCTTTCCGGCAAGAGCGCCTATGTCGACGGGCAGTTCCTCCTTGTGAGTTCCGCTGATGGGGAAGAACGCCTGAGCCCTGAGGCGCCGCTTGCCGGTCGTACCGCAGTGGTCACTGGAGCAGCCCGTGGAATCGGGGCGGAGATCGTCAGGGTACTCCGGCGCGACGGGGCACAGATCATCGCCGTGGATGTGCCGGCGGCGGGGGAGCAGCTCGCTCGCGTGGCGAATGATGTCGGCGGCACCGCCCTGCAGGTCGATGTCACCGCGCCCGATGCCGCACAACGGATCCTCAACCACGCTGCGGTCCGCTACGGAGGTCTCGACATCATGGTTCACAACGCAGGCATCACGAGGGACCGGCTGCTGGTGAACATGGATTCGGCCCGCTGGGACTCGGTCCTGGCTGTCAACCTGGAGTCGCAACTGCGGATCAACGAGGAACTGCTGGCGTCGAACGATTTCAGCACGGACGGCAGTATTGTGTGCCTCGCATCGACAAGCGGGATCGCCGGCAACCGCGGTCAGGCAAATTATGCCGCGTCCAAGGCCGGGGTCATCGGCATGGTCCGCGCAACGGCCGACGGAATGGAAGGCTCACAACGCAGGATCAACGCCGTGGCCCCCGGATTCATCGAGACGGATATGACGGCGAAAATCCCATTCGCCACCCGCGAAGTCGCGCGTCGCCTCAGCAGCCTGCAGCAGGGCGGCCTTCCGTTGGACGTGGCTGAAGCGGTTTCCTTCCTCGCTTCCCCCGGTGCTGCCGGAATCAACGGCCAGGTGCTGCGCGTCTGCGGGCAAAACCTTGTGGGTGCGTGATGGACCGTGTGCTTCAGACCCCGCCGCGCCTTACCCCTCTCTATGCGAAGGCCCTGGCCCGCTCCGCACGTGAGAGTCTGCACCGAAAAAACGGCGTCCTCGGCCTGCCGGGCGCCACGCATCGGCTTGAGAACCTCACGGCATCGCCGGAGAAGGTTGGTGAATTCCAAGAGCTGATGGGCCGGCCGCAGGGCGAGTTTCTGCCTTCCGGCTACATCCACATCCTCACGTTTCCGGTGGCCGTCAGCGTTCTTGCGCGCCCGGATTTCCCGCTGCCGCTGCTCGGCATGATCCACCTCCGCAACGAGATCCATCATCTGCGTCCGATCGCGCTCGATGAACGCCTGAGTGTTACCGCATGGGTGGAGAACCTGCTGCCGCATCGCAGCGGCACCCAGGTAGACGTGGTGGTCGATGTTGAGAGTGCTTCCCAGCCAGTGTGGAAGGGCCGGTCAACCTACCTGGCGAAGGGTATTCATTCGGCCGTCACCGGCTCGGATTCCGTGGCCGCGGCTGCAGAGTCCGGGAATGGAACGGAAGAACCGCCGGACTACCCAACGGGCGAATGGTCGTTGGCCAAGGACGCCGGGCGCCGGTACGCGGCGGTGTCCGGGGACTACAACCCGATCCACCTGAGCGTCCTGTCAGCGAGGGCTCTGGGAATGAAGCGACCGATCGCCCACGGGATGTACCTCGCCTCCCGTATGGCAGCGGACGCAGGTCCGGGAGAGGCATCACCCTTCCGCTGGACCGTGGAGTTCCGTGCGCCCGTCACCCTGCCGTCAAGGGTATTCATCTCTGCAGACGTGGACAGGTCTTCCACTGCCCAGTGGCAGAGCGCGAGCGTGACCGCGTGGGATCCGCGCCGCCCTCGTACGCATTTCTCCGGACGCCTGGAAAGGCTGGACGGCGACACGAGCACGGGATAGTTGCATGACCACTCCTTGAAGTCCGCGGGGAAGCCAGCTCCTTCGGCTCCTTCGTGTAGCCGAAGGAGCCGCCTCCGGCCCACATACACTGATCTCATGAATGACGACTCCAGGCTCGGTCTCGCCCGTGACCTCGATGCTCAAGATCCGCTCGCGTCGTACCGGTCCCGTTTCGAAGGTCATGACGATACAGCGATTGCGGCGTACCTCGACGGCAACTCCCTCGGCCGGCCGCTCAAGGTGACGACCGAACGCCTCACGGAGTTTGTTCGTAAGGAGTGGGGCGGCCGGCTCATCCGCGGCTGGGATGAGCAGTGGCTGCAGCTCCCGCAGAAGGTGGGGGACAGGATCGGCCGCATCACCCTTGGCGCTGAGGCAGGCCAGTGCGTAGTGGCTGATTCCACCAGCGTGCTGCTGTACAAAGTCATCCGCGCCGCCCTCGCGGCACGGCCTGACCGTACCGAGATCGTCATTGAACGCGACAACTTCCCCACCGACCGTTTCATCGTGGAGGGCATAGCGTCCGACCGCCGGCTGAGCGTGCGCTGGGTGGACTCAGCTTACGACGCCGGCCCCGCCCCACAGGAGGTGGGTGAGGCACTCGGCCCGCACACGGCCGTCGTCGTCCTTAGCCATGTTGCTTACCGTTCCGCCCACATTGCCGACATGGAGGCGATCACCCGGCTGGCTCACGATGCCGGAGCGCTCATTGTGTGGGACCTCAGCCACTCGGTGGGATCAGTCCCGGTGGAACTGGACGCCTGCAGGGCAGATTTCGCCGTAGGTTGCAGCTACAAGTACCTCAACGGCGGCCCGGGGGCGCCCGCGTGGGCGTACGTTGCCCGGCGGCATCTCGCCGACCTCTCTCAGCCCATCCAGGGTTGGCTGGGAAGCGCAGACCCGTTCGGGATGGGATCGGGTTACCAGCCGGCGGAAGGGATCCGCCGCATGGTGTCCGGTACTCCGCCAATCCTTGGAATGCTTGCGCTGCAGGACATGCTGGACGTCCTTGAAGATGCCGGCATGGAGGCGGTCCGAGCGAAGTCGGTGAAGCTCACGTCCTTCGCGATCGACACCGTAGAGGAACTGATGGGTGCCGATGAAGTGAAGGTTTCTTCACCTCGTGATCCCGGGCAGCGCGGAAGCCACATAACGATCGATCATCCGTCATTCAAAACGATGCTCCCCGCGCTTTGGAGCGGTGGCGTCATCCCGGACTTCCGTAACCCCCACGGACTCCGTCTGGGACTGTCGCCGCTGTCGACGTCGTTCGAGGAGACGTTTGTCGGTATTCGGGCGATCGCGGAGAAGCTGCAGTGAGCGCCCGATTAAACTCTTGGGCCATGATCGTGTTAGAGTTTTTCTCGCTGCTTTCGAGAGTTTTGAAGCTCGAAATCACCACCTGCGCGGGTGGCGGAATGGCAGACGCGCTAGCTTGAGGTGCTAGTCCTCTTATTGAGGGTGGGGGTTCAAGTCCCCCTCCGCGCACAACAAAAACCCCGGTTTTCCGGGGTTTTTTTGTGCCCGAAACCATGCTCGGTCCGTGTTCAACCACGCGGGTGCTGATAGTTGTCCGCTGACGCCTCCAGAGTGTCCCCGTGTCAGACCGGCCCTGCCCGCCGTGCGGTTACTGAAAGGTAACCTCAAGAGCACCTCAAGTATCTCCATCAGATGGAGAAAGTGCTTGACCGCCTTGCCAATAGCGGTGGATGCTGAAATCCTGCATCGGAGTGGGACTAGTTTTTGGGGCGGATATGGGAACAATCAAGTGCAAGACCTGTCCGGGTACATGGACGGTTTCAACGACGAGGACCGAAACGGTCATTGCGCAAAACCACACCTACCTGCATCCCGGGCACAGGACGGTCACCGTCTGGGAGGCCCCACGCGAAGAAGCCGAAGCTTCCTAGGGGCCGCGCCGGGAACGTACCGAAACGCATCCGCCCGATATGACGAATGACGGGTGCTGTCTGTTCCCGGACTTCCCTGATTACCGGGCTGTCGAAATTCCCGCGCCGATAATCGCGCCGCCAACTCGTGCATCGCCGAGACGACCTGCTGGGCGCTGCCGGCCTGTGAAATACTTGCTCCCCCGTGCACCTAGACAGGCTGGAGAGTTGCCGCAGCGCGCCCACGTAATGCCGGACTTGAAGAAGGAATCCCCGATGGCCATCACTGACTTTGAGCGGTACCCCCTGACGTTCGGGCCGAGCCCGATTCATCACCTCCCGCGGCTCACTGCCCACCTGGGCGGCGCCGAGATCTGGGCGAAACGAGAGGACGTGAACAGCGGCCTGGCCTTCGGCGGCAACAAGACCCGCAAGCTGGAGTACTTCATCCCGGATGTGATCGCGCAGGGGGCGGATACGTTGGTGTCCATCGGCGGGTATCAGTCGAACCACACCAGGCAGGTCGCTGCTGTGGCGGCGAAACTGGGCATGAAGGCGCGACTCGTCCAGGAGAACTGGGTCGAATAGCCGGACCCGCTGTCTGATCGCGTGGGAAACATCCTGCTCTCCAGGATTATGGGCGCCGATGTGCGCCTCGACCGCGCCGGATTCGACATTGGAATACGCAGCAGCTGGCAGAACGCCATTGAAGAGGTCAAAGCGGCCGGGGGGACGCCCTACGCCATTCCCGCCGGCGGTTCGGATCATAAACTCGGGGGACTGGGCTTCGCGAACTGGGCGTATGAGGTGGAAAAGCAGGAGCGCGAACTCGGTGTTTTCTTTGACACCATCGTCGTCTGCACGGTTACCGGGTCCACTCACGCAGGCATGATCGCAGGGTTCGCCGGCCAGGACCGGCCGCGCAGGGTAATCGGGATTGATGCCTCTGCGACACTCCAGAAAACGCGGGAGCAGGTTGAACGCATCGCACGGAATACTGCGGAGCTGATCGGGCTGGGCCGTGAACTCCGTGACGACGAGATCAACGTCATGGAGGGTTGGGCTGGGGACCTCTACGGGATTCCCGTCGAATCCACCCTGGAAGCAATAATGCTTGGCGCCTCGCTGGAAGCCATGATCACTGACCCGGTGTACGAGGGCAAATCGCTGGCCGGGCTGATCGACCTGGTGAAGACCCGCGACATCCCGGCCGGCAGCAATGTCCTGTACGCCCACCTCGGCGGTCAACTCGCACTGAATGCGTATAGCGGGCTGTTTCGCTCCTAGCAGGTGCTACCCGGAAGCGCCACCAATAGCTGAAGCCTGTCCCCAAACGAGAACACCCGCTCTCCGCAGGAAGCGGTGAGCGGGTGCAGCCGTGCAGCGTGCAGGTCCTACTCAGCGGCAGGCAGCTCGGCGTCCGGCGTTTCTTCGAGGTAGGTCGCCTTCCAGGCGCCGTCGGAGTAGACAACGGTGGCCGAGTAAAGGGAGCCGGCCGAATCAAACGGACGGGTCTCCTCTACTTCGCCGGCCTCGTTGAATGCCGTGTAGGCATCAGGGTTGACAGGAATCAGTGCGTCAACCTCCACGCCCTCGGCAACCTCGTCGGCAGGAGTCGTAACGAGGATCTGCTTCACTTTGGGTTGCCCACCCAGGACCCAGCCGCCGTCGTCGTAGATGGCCTTGACTGTTTCCGCATCAGCAACCGCTGCGTCTGCCCCGTCGAAAGTGGCGAGCAGCGGTTCGATATCACCAGTCTGCAGAGCGTAGGACTTGAGTTGGAAGACATGGTGCAGGAACGCTTTCGCCCCGTCCGCGGTCGGCGAGCTCATGAGGTCGTTGACTGCCGGCTCGGCAATATTTTGCGCGGGTGCGGTCGAGCTTGCAGGCGCTGGCGCCGGATTCGATGGTGTGGCGGCGGAGTCGGTCGACTCACCACAGCCGGCCAGCACAGCGAGGGCGACGGCGGCGGTGGCCGCGATCTTGATGGTCTTCATGTTCTCCCCAGGGAAGGTAATTTACGCGCCTGATTGGCGCCGACGCCCAACAGACTAGCCGTAGCCTGAGGCAACAAGAGTCAAAGAGGCGCCCAACGTGGTGCAAATCACAGCAATCGGAGATCGACTGCGCCTGGCATCGGTAGGCTGGTCCTACCTACCTACTACCAATGGAGGTCTGCCATGGGCGTCGCCCCTGAAGATGAAGTCGTCCGGATCTGCCGCGACCTCATCCGAATCGACACCTCGAACTTCGGCGACAACGAAGGACCGGGGGAGCGCAAGGCGGCCGAATATACGGCCGGGCTCATCGAAGAAGTTGGCCTGGAGGCGCAACTGTTCGAATCAGCTCCCGGGCGGGCTTCGGTTCTGACCCGGATTACGGGCAGCGACTCGAGCCTTCCCGCCCTGGTGGTTCATGGGCACCTGGACGTAGTTCCCGCGCAGAAGGAGGATTGGAGCGTCGATCCTTTCAGTGCAGAGGAGCGCGACGGACTGATCTGGGGTCGTGGCGCGGTGGACATGAAGGATATGGACGCCATGATCCTCTCGGTCCTTCGGTCCATGCAGCGCGAGGGCACCCGGCCCAAGCGCGACCTGATTTTTGCATTCTTCGCCGACGAGGAAGCAGGGGGAAACTACGGCGCCTCGTGGCTGGTGGATAACAAGCCGGAACTGTTCGACGGCGCGACGGAAGCTATCTCGGAGGTCGGAGGCTTCTCTGCAACGATCGGTGGTCAGCGCACGTATCTGCTGCAGACGGCGGAAAAGGGTATCTCGTGGCTTCGTCTGGTTGCGCACGGCCGTGCCGGTCACGGATCCCAGATCAACACCGACAACGCGGTCACACAGCTCGCCCGGGCAGTGGCGCGGATCGGCGAGCACCAGTGGCCCGTCGAGTTGACGCCCACCACGCGCCAGTTCCTGGACGGCGTCACGGAACTCACCGGCGTCGAGTTCGACGCCGACAACCCCGAGACAATCCTGAAGGAACTGGGCACAGTTGCCCGCTTTGTGGGCGCCACCCTGCAGAACACCTCCAACCCGACTGTCCTGAAGGGCGGCTACAAGCACAACGTCATTCCCGGCAGCGCCGAAGCGCTCATTGACGTCCGCACGCTCCCGGGGCAGGAGGAAGAGGTACTGGCGACCATCAAGTCCCTTGCAGGAGAGTCTGTGGACGTCACTTACGCCCACAAGGATGTTTCCCTTGAGGTGCCGTTCGCCGGTAACCTGGTTGACCGCATGGTGGACTCGCTGCTTGCTGAGGACCCAGGTGCCAAGGTCCTGCCATATACGCTTTCAGGCGGCACCGATAACAAGTCGTTGAGCCGGCTCGGCATCACCGGATACGGCTTCGCTCCGCTGCGACTGCCCGATGATCTCGACTTCACGGGCATGTTCCATGGCGTGGATGAAAGAGTTCCCACCGACTCCCTCCGCTTCGGGGCGCGTGTGCTTAACAGGCTGCTCACGAACAGCTGATGTTATCCGTCGCCGAAGAGATCCTTCCCGCAGACCTTCTTGACCGTTTTCGCGCGCGCGCTGTCGATTATGACGCCCGCAACGTGTTCTGCCGAGAGGATTTCGACGAGCTCGTCTCACGCGGCTATCTGCGTCTCTTCTGCGCCGAGCACGACGGCGGGGCAGCCGTGGGCATGGCGGCGGCGGTTGCGTGCCAGCGAAGGCTGGCGGCGGCGGCTCCGGCAACCGCCCTTGCGGTCAATATGCACCTGGTCTGGACAGGGGTAGCACGGCTCCTTGAGCAGGGTGGCGACTCATCGCTCGGCTTTATTCTCAGCGAGGCCGCCGCAGGTGAGGTGTTCGCTTTCGGTCTGTCCGAGCCCGGTAATGATGCAGTGCTGTTCGATTCAAGGACCGTCGCTGAGCAGCGGGCGGACGGTGGTTACGCCTTCACCGGCACCAAAATCTTCACCAGCCTCTCGCCTGTGTGGACCCGCCTCGGCGTCGTCGGCAAGAGTGCGGACGGGGAGGGTGAGGAGCTCATCCACGGTTTCATCACCAGGGGCTCGGCCGGCGTCGAGATTGTCGAGGACTGGAACACCGTCGGGATGCGGGCGACGCAATCGCACACAACACGTCTGAACGGCGTCGTGATCCCACAGAAGCGGATCTTCCGGCACTTGCCGGTCGGACCAAACGCGGACCCGCTCGTCTTTGCAATTTTCGCCGCGTTCGAGACGCTGATCAGCGCCGTCTACGCCGGCGTAGCGGACCGCGCTCTTGAGCTGTCGGCGCAGGCTCCGCTTCAGCGCCCTCCGGGGTTGGACGGCCTTCCCGTCGCATCGCGACCCGGGGTGCGGGCAACGGTAGCGGACGCGGGAATGAGGTGGGAGGCACTCGACGCCCATGTCCGGATGCTTACCGCAGACCTCGATGCCGGCGTCGATCACGGGGACCGTTGGTTCGCCAAGTTGGTGTCCCTCAAGATTCACGCCACCGGGGTCGCCCGCGAGCTGGTGGACGCTGCGGTGTCATTATCCGGCGGCAGGGGCTACTTCAACGACAGCGAAATCAGCCGCCTGTCGCGGGACGTGGCAGCTGGTTCCTTCCACCCCTCCAGCCTGGAGTCAGCGCGCCGGACGGTCGCGAGCGCACGGTTGGGACCGGAACAGCAGGATTAGTGCCTGCTGATCAGGCCGTACGCTGCACCCGCAGCACCTTGCGCCTGAGCCAGAACCTCCGGTGGCCGCCGATATAGATGCAGCTACGCTCCAGTTCCCACTTGCCGTACTCCGCGTGCTCGGTGAGGAGCTGGCGTGCCGCAGACAGCGGTTCGCCCGCGCTGATGGTGACTACGAGGTACTCATACTGGCGGCCGTAGTCACGTTCCCGAATGGCGGTTGAGTTCAGAAATTGTTCGCGCATTTCCCTCCAATTTGCTTCACTTTACCGATAACGTCTAGACCATGAGCATCGATCCGCGTGTCGCATTGCAATCGCTGGTTTCCGCACTGGAAGAACACCTCGCCGCGGCAGCATCGCGCAGGGGAGACGATGACCCGGCAGTCGAGTCTGCCTATCTTTCGATCGCGGATTCCTTTGAGGCCTACGAGGAATCGCTGTACGACGCTTACGGTGAAGTGACCCCGCTCGTCATTTACGAAGACGACGAAGAGGAAGAAGTCGAAGGGGAAGCAGTCAGCGGTTCCTGACTGACTTCCCACCACCTGATCAGCTAGCGGGGCGCAGAGATCTCGTCGAGCGCCTCCGATATCTGCGCGGGCAGCGGTTCCTGCGAGCATCCCAGAAGTTCCTTCAACTGTGCTCCCGTACGTGTCCCGAGCAGAGCCGAGGCGACCGATGGCCGATGAAGCAGCCAGCGAAGCGCGACCTCCGCAGGTGAAAGTTCCAGTCCGCGGGCAGCAGTTGATACCGCATCGGTGATTCGAGCGGCCCGGCCGGCCAGGTACGGTTCGAGGTACCCGGCCCAGTCGTCCGACGCAGCGCGGGAATCGGCTGGCAGCTGCGAACGGTATTTCCCCGTCAGTGCACCACGTCCGAGCGGTGCCCAGGCGAAAGTTCCCACAGCGTATGCGCCCGACGCCGGCACCACTTCGTCCTCGGCACGTCGGTTCAGCAGGGAATACTCAGTTTCATGAACGGAGACTGGGAAACCCGCTGTGGAACACAGCCGGGCCAGTTCCCAGCCTGTGTAGTTGGTCACACCCACATAGCGGGCGCGCCCCGAGCGGTAGGCACACTCCAGCGCGGCCAGAGTCTCGTCGACAGGTACCTCTGCGCCAGCCGCCGGGGCCATCCAATAATCGACGCTGTCCGTTCCCAGCCGTGAGAGGGAGGCGTCGAGCGAATCAAGCAGACCTTTGCGTGAGGCGTCAAGACGGCCCTCGGACCAGTGGCGCGGAATGCCGCCGAGTACGGCAAGAACCACCTCGGAACGGGCAACAACGTCGCCCAGCAGTGAACCGAGTACAGCCTCTGCCTGCCCGTCAGAGAATCGTGCGGCAGTGCTTACCAGGGTTCCGCCGGCTTCCACGAACAGGCGTAACTGCTCCCGCGCTGCTTCCTCATCGACGTCGATGCCCCAGGTCATTGTTCCAAGCCCGAGCACGGATACCAGTTGCCCGCTGCCACCCACTTTTCGCCACTGCATACGCCAAGCCTAAAGCCTGCGTTCGAAACGGTGACGTAGGGTCTTAACTTGTGAATTGGATAGAAGCGGCCGTTCTGGGCCTTGTTCAGGGGCTTACTGAATTCCTGCCAATCTCATCGAGTGCACACCTGCGGATCGCCGGAGAGCTGCTTCCGAGGGAACAGGACCCGGGGGCCGCCTTCACCGCCATCACCCAGCTTGGAACCGAAACCGCGGTGATTGTCTACTTCTGGCGGGATATCCTCCGCATCATCAGTGCATGGTTCGGTTCCCTTACCGGCAAGGTTGCGCGCGATGACCCGGATGCTCGGATGGGTTGGCTCGTTATCATCGGCAGCGTCCCGATCGTCGTCCTTGGGCTGCTGTTTCAGGACCAAATTGAAAGCACGTTCCGGAGCATGTGGCTGGTGGCCACAATGCTGGTGATTTTCGGCGTGATCCTCGCCACAGCGGATGCCGTCGGGCGGCAGCGGCTCACCCTCGACCGCCTGACGTACAAGCACGGAATCCTGTACGGCCTGGCGCAGGCGCTGGCTCTCGTTCCAGGTGTGTCACGCTCAGGCGGAACGATCACTGCCGGTCTGCTGATGGGCTATACCCGGGAGGGTGCGGCCCGATACTCGTTCCTGCTCGCGATTCCCGCAGTTTTCGGCAGTGGCCTGTACCAGCTGTACAAGAGCGCCGGTACGCCGGGCCCCTACGGTGCCCTCGAAACGCTTCTCGCAACAATCATCGCGTTCGGGGTGGGGTATGTGATCATCGGTTGGTTCCTCAAGTTCGTATCGACCCGAAGCTACGGAATCTTTGTGTGGTATCGAATTGGACTCGGATTGGTGATTTTCCTGCTCCTCGGCTTCGGTGTCATTTCCGCGTAGCGATCCCTCCTGGTCCTCTGGGAGGTCCCATCGAAAGCCAAGTCCCGACCCCGTAAGGTAGAAGCGTGATTTCCTGGAATTCCCGGACCGTTCCGAGCCTGCCCGGCAGCCCACCGCCCATCCGCCTCTGGGACAGCGTGCGGGAAAATCTTTCGGAGATCGCCACGGGATCCAGGCAGGGACTGTACGTCTGCGGGATTACGCCGTATGACGCCACGCACATGGGTCACGCAGCAACTTACGTGGCATTCGACATGCTGAACCGGCTCTGGCGCGATGCGGGCTACGACGTGGATTATGTCCAGAACGTCACCGACGTCGACGATCCGCTGCTGGAGCGCGCCACTGCGACCAACGTTGACTGGATGGATCTGGCGCGTTCGCAGACGGACCTCTTTCGGACGGACATGGAGGCCCTCAACGTTCTGGCACCTTCCCATTACGTGGGGGCGGTGGAGTCGGTGGCGGCCATCGTCCCGGTGGTCGAAGACCTCCTTAAGCGCAACCTTGCCTACCGCGTGCCGGGATCTGAAACGGATCCTGACGGAGACGTCTACTTCTCGGTGGACCGCGCTGCACAGCTGTCGGCAACTTCCGGCGAAGCTCAGTGGAAGCCGGGCTTCATTTCCCACCTGAGCGAAGAGGAGATGATTCCGACCTTCGCTGAGCGAGGCGGCGATCCAGCCCGACCCGGCAAACACAACCCGCTGGACCCGCTCCTGTGGCGCGTTGCCCGGCCGGGAGAGCCCTCGTGGGACGGTGCTTCCCTCGGCTCCGGACGGCCCGGATGGCACATTGAATGCTCCGTGATCGCGCTCCAGCACCTGCCGGCGCCCTTCGCAGTCCAGGGCGGGGGAGCAGACCTGATGTTCCCTCACCACGAAATGAGCTCCGGACATGCCCAGGCGGTTTCCGGTCTCCCGCTCGCCCGTCATTACGCGCACGCAGGCATGGTCGGGCTCGACGGCGAGAAGATGAGCAAGTCCAAGGGCAATCTGGTGCTTGTGTCGGCGCTGCGTGAAGCCGGCACTGATCCTGCCGCCATTCGCCTCGCGATTCTCGCCAATCACTACCGTTCTGACTGGTCGTGGACCTCGGAGGGCCTCGACGCCGCACATTCCCGCCTCGACACCTGGCGTGCCGCTGTTGCCGGGGCGACCGTGGAGTCCGTTCAGGATCTCCTTGCATCGCTACGAGGAGCGCTGGCGAACGATCTTGATGCTCCGGCCGCACTGCAGGCGGTGGACCGGTGGTGTGCCGAGACGGCACACCTCACGGGAACCGACGACGGCGCTCAGTTGGCTGCCGACGCATTCGATGCGCTGCTGGGCATCCGGTTGAAAGACTAGTCTTTCCGTCGTTTCTTGAGGTAGCGCTCGAATTCGCGAGCGATCGACTCGCCGCTCGCCTCGGGGAGGTCCGCCGTGTCTTTCGCTTCCTCCAACTGCCGCACGTATGCTGCGACCTCCGGGTCTTCCGTGGAAAGTTCGTCGACGCCTCGCTCCCACGCTTCAGCTTCCTCCGCCAGCGCGGCGGTATCCAGGCTGACGTGAAGCAGTTCTTCGAGGCGATTCAACAGTGCCAGCTGTGCCTTCGGCGACGGAGACTGACCGACATAATGGGGGACCGCCGCCCACATCGACAGCGTCGGGATGTCAGCGAGCTGGCCGACCTCCGCAAGAACCCCCACAATTCCTATGGGGCCCTCATAGGTTGAGGACTCTACGTTGAGTGACTCACGAATCAGGTCATCGTCGGAGGAAACAGTGACCGGAATGGGACGGGTATGAGGCACATCCGCGAGCAGGGCACCGACCAGCACAAGGCAGTCCACGTCGAGTTCCTTCGCCATACCTACGAGTTCCGCGGTGTACGCACGCCACTTATAGGAGGGCTCGACTCCGTGAACCAGGATGACGTCGAGATCGCCACCCGGGACTGAAGCCCTGCTGATGCGCGTGGTAGGCCATTTGATGCGTCGCTGCCCAGAACTGTTGCGTTTGATGACTGGCCGGGTGAATTGGAAGTCGTAGAACTCGTCAGCATCGATGGTCGAGATTTTTTCCCCGCCCCACTGCTTGCCGACAAACTTCAGGGCATCGCTCGCTGCCTCACCGGCGTCGTTCCATCCTTCGAACGCGGCAAGCATGACCGTAACCCGGCGCTCGCCATCCCGCTCGGGAAAGAGCCCGGGAAGGCCGTCAGGAACGCCCTGGGTCTGGTTGTCTTCGAACGTACTCACCGTTTCACCCTAGACCTCCGCCGCGGCCGTTGTCAGGCGTACCACGCGTCTTCGCGTAGAGCGGACCCGCCGGTCGGCCCTGCGTGGCCACGTAGACTTGGGGCATGGTCACCCCTTCCAGCGATACGGCTGTGCCCTCAAATATTGAACAGCGTGCTGAGCACGATGCGCCCGCGATGCTTGACCTGCAGGCGGTGCTCTGGGACATGGACGGCACTATCGTCGATACGGAACCGTACTGGATTGAGGCCGAGTATCAGCTGGTTGCTGCCCATGGCGGCTCCTGGTCGGAAGCGCAGGCCGAGGGGCTGGTCGGACAGGCACTTACCTTTTCCGCCGGCGTGTTGCAGGCCGCAGGCGTGGATCTCAGCGTACGCGAGATCATCGATACGCTCACGGAACAGGTGACCGCAAAGGTGCGCGAGTCAGTGCCATGGCGGCCGGGTGCGCGCGAACTTCTGCTCGCCCTCCGCGATCAGGAAATTCCCTGTGCAATGGTCACGATGTCGGAGCAGCAGCTGGCCGCTGAAGTGGAACGCCATTTGCCGGCCGGCACCTTCGAACTGCTCGTAACCGGCGATCGGGTCGCGAAGGGTAAGCCCGATCCTGAGGCTTACCAGGCGGCGTTTGATGAGCTGTCGAAAGCCCGGTTGCTGAGCAAGGATCGCGTCATAGCCATCGAGGATTCCCTCCCGGGGGTCACTTCGGCCCGGGCAGCCGGAGTGATCACCCTCGGCGTGCCCCACTTCGTTGCTTTGCCCCCAGACGCCGCAGACCACCTGTGGCCCACCCTCGCCGGCCGCAGCGTCGAGGACCTCGAAACCCTGGTTGGGTCCTATTCCGACCGTGCCGGTGGCAGGCGGACCGCGTGAACGAGCCACGGCAACCTGAGGCAACCCGGCAGGACGGTATACCGCTGGGGCGCATCCTCGGCATCCCTGTTGTGCTGGCGTGGTCGTGGTTCATCATCGCGGCCTTCGTGGTCATAGTCTTCGGGCCTCAAGTGGCAGAGCTGTATCCGGCACTGGGCCTCGGTGCCTACGGCGTTGCTCTCGCATACGCAGTACTGCTCGCTGGCTCAGTCCTGATCCATGAACTTGCCCATGCGCTGTCTGCACGCCGTTTCGGGTGGCCGACCACGCGTATCGTCCTGAACCTTTGGGGCGGCCATACGCAGTTTGAGAATTTCGCTGCAAGCCCCGGGCGCTCACTCATCGTTGCCCTTGCAGGTCCTGCGGCGAACTTCGTGCTTGCCCTTGCCGGATGGGGAGCGATCGTACTCATAGAGCCTTCCGGAGTGACCAATCTCCTCGCCAACATCCTGGTGTGGGCAAACTTCCTCGTTGCGGCGTTCAATGTACTGCCGGGCTTGCCGCTCGACGGCGGTCGGATCGTCGAGTCCGCGGTCTGGCGGGCTACCGGCAGCCAGGAAAAAGGGACGGTGGCAGCCGGATGGACGGGCCGGGTGATCGCCGTCGGCCTGGTCGCAGCCGTCGTTCTTGTGCCGCTCCTGATCGGCGTCCAGCCCAGCGCTATCACGGTGATCGTCGCCGTCGTGATGGGCGGTTTCCTCTGGCTGGGAGCCAGCTCTGCGATTGCCAACGCAAAAATGCGCCTGAGGCTCCCCGAGGTGAGCGCGGGCAGACTGAAAAACCCGGCCGTGGGCATGCCGGCCGGTACCACCGTGCAACAGGTCAAGCGTCTGCTCACTGACCGGCCGGGCGTCGACATCGTTCTGACCAGTCCGAACGGCCTGCCGGAAGCCGTCGTGGACCGCGGGGCACTGGCGGCAGTGCCGGACTCCCAGGCAGACGCGACACCGGTGAACGCCGTGGCCCGCGCGCTTGCCCCCGGGGCGTATGTTCCGGAGTTCGCCGAAGGCCAGGAACTCGTACAGTATCTAGCCCGGCTCGCGGGCAGCGAGTATGCGGTGACGGACAGGCAGGGAACGGTCACCGGTCTGCTGCACCAGTCCGTCGTCATCGCGGCCATCACCGGCCGCTCTCATCCAGGCAGTAACTGACACCCAAAGCACGCGGGCGCCTTCGGGCTGCCTCAGCAGAACCACCGGAGGACCTTATGAACACCAGCCAGTTCGAGACGGAGGCTGAACCCCAGTCTGAGCACCACGCGGCACAGCAACCCCACGGAGCAGCGGCGCGCCGTGGACCCCTGCGTCCCGGTGAGCGCGTGCAACTCACCGATGAGAAGGGACGGATGAACACCATCACCCTGACTCCCGGCGGTGCGTTCCACACACACAGGGGTTTCCTCAGCCATGACCAGCTGATCGGGGCGTCCGAGGGGACGATCGTTACCAATACCACCGGTGCGCAGTACCAGGCGCTTCGCCCATTGCTCTCCGACTTCGTGCTCTCGATGCCGCGTGGCGCTGCCGTGGTGTACCCCAAGGACGCGGGCCAGATCGTCACAATGGCCGACATCTTCCCGGGGGCACGGGTGGTGGAAGCCGGCGTCGGCTCAGGAGCGCTGTCCATCTCACTCCTGCGTGCCGTCGGTGACAGCGGGTACCTGCACTCATTCGAGCGGCGCGAAGAGTTCGCGGACATCGCGAAGGGCAACGTAGAGACGATCTTCGGCGGCGAACACCCCGCCTGGCAGATCACGCTCGGTGATTTCCAGGAGCAGGTCCTCGAAGCAGAGGAGCCCGGAAGCGTCGACCGCGTTGTCCTTGACATGCTTGCGCCCTGGGAGTGCCTCGACGCGGTCGCCACGGTGCTGGCGGCAGGAGGGGTCTGGATCAACTACGTCGCTACGGTGACCCAGTTGTCCCGTACGGCCGAGGCAATACGGGCCGATGGCCGATTCACCGAGCCGGAAGCGTGGGAATCTATGGTGCGCGGGTGGCATCTGGAGGGCCTGGCGGTCCGACCCGATCACCGAATGGTGGCACACACCGGTTTCCTGCTCACCACACGGCGGCTTGCGCACGGTGTGACCGGTATCAGCACGAAGCGCCGACCGTCGAAGACCGGTTTCAGCGAAGAGGACCTCAATGCGTGGACCCCGCAGGCGGTGGGGGAGCGGGCGGTATCAGACAAGCGGCTTCGGCGGGTAGCCCGGGATGCCAGTTCCACCATCCAGCGCGGCGCGCTTCCTCCCGAGGAGGCACAGGCGCGGCGCGACTCCCAGGGTACCGAACAGGCTGACTGAGCCGACCTCAGCTGAAAGTGACGAAGTTATCACTTTCAGCCTAATCCGATGTCCACTGCGCTATGGTCAAAAGAGAACGCAACAGCAACGGAGAAGGTGGCGATCGCGGTGGATACATCGAATAACGACTCCGGAATGCCCCAGTCAGCGCCGGAACCAGCCCGCACTCCCACTGAAGGGCAGCTTGCAGTCGCCCAGCGCCAGATCAACGTTTTGCGTGACAAGCTGCGGCATATCGACCGGCAGTTGGCGTCCGCAACCCAGAATAACTCCAAGCTCGTATCGGCATTGGAGGCCGCACGAACCGAGATCGTCCGGTTGAAGGGTGCGCTGGAGAAGGAAGGGGCAGCGCCGTTCAGCTTCGCAACCGTCATCGAGGTGAACGAGCGTACCTCCCAGATTGGGGCCAACGGTGCGGAAGCCGCGCTGCAGGACAGCGCGGACATCTTCCAGTCGGGCCGGAAGCTGAGGGTTGCCGTCAGCCCGCTAGTCAACGTTGACCAGCTCATGCCTGGGCAGGAAGTCCTGCTCAACGAGTCCCTCACGATAGTTGCAGCGCTTTCTTTCGAACGTTCCGGCGAACTTGTGACCATCAAGGAGCTGCTGGGCAAGGACCGGGTGCTCGTGATCGGCCGCGCTGACGAAGAGCGCGTCGTCCGCCTGAGCGGGCCGCTCCAGCAGCAGAAGATCCGGGTCGGGGATGCTCTGTCCGTGGATAACAGGACCGGCTACGCCCTGGAGAAAATTGCTCGCAGCGAGGTCGAAAACCTCGTCCTGGAAGAGGTGCCGGACATTGCGTACGAGGATATCGGCGGGCTGGGCCCGCAGATCGAGCAGATCCGCGACGCCGTTGAGCTGCCCTTCCTTCATCCGGACCTGTACCGCGAGCACGGCCTGAAGGCACCAAAGGGCATCCTCCTCTACGGCCCGCCCGGGTGCGGTAAGACGCTCATTGCCAAAGCAGTCGCCAACTCGCTGGCGGCGAGGGCTATTGAGCGGACAGGCTCTGAGGAAACCCGCAGTTACTTCCTCAACATCAAGGGGCCCGAGCTCCTGGACAAGTATGTCGGTGAGACAGAGCGACACATTCGGCTCATTTTTGCCCGCGCTCGGGAAAAGGCATCGGACGGTTCGCCCGTGGTCGTCTTCTTCGACGAGATGGACTCCCTGTTCCGCACCCGCGGCACCGGCGTTTCATCCGACGTGGAAACCACCATCGTTCCGCAGCTTCTCAGCGAGATCGACGGCGTGGAGAAACTTGAGAACGTGATCGTCATTGGCGCATCCAACCGCGAGGACATGATCGACCCGGCTATTCTCCGGCCCGGGCGGCTTGATGTGAAGATCAAGATCCATCGTCCCGATGCGGAGGGCGCAGCGGAGATTTTCGCCAAGTATGTTACCGGCAATCTACCGTTGCACCGGGATGACCTGGCTGAGTACGGCGGAGACATTACAACCACCATCCAGGCGATGATCCGCCGCACGGTGGAGAAAATGTACTCAACGGAGAAGTCAAACGAGTACCTTGAGGTCACCTATGCCAACGGGGACACGGAGATGCTGTACTTCAAGGACTTCAACTCGGGTGCCGTCATCCAGAATGTCGTGGATCGCGCCAAGAAGAGCGCCATCAAGGATCTCCTGCTGAACGGGCAGAAAGGCTTGCGCATCGAACACCTTCTGCAGGCCGTGGTGGACGAGTTCCGCGAGCACGAGGACATGCCGAACACCACCAATCCGGACGACTGGGCGCGCATCTCGGGCAAGAAGGGCGAACGTATTACGTACATCCGGACGATCGTGCAGGGCAAGGCCGGTCAGGAACCTGGCAAGACAATCGAGACTGCGGCCAACACGGGGCAGTATCTGTGACAGGAAATCCCTCCGAATCTGCACCGACGACCGATCTGCCGCCCCTGACCGTACACCGGGTCATGGGCACCGAAACCGAATACGGCATCATTGCTCCCGGGATCTCGGACGCGAATGCCACTGTGCTTTCAACGCAGGTGGTGAACGCTTACGCGGCAACCCTGCGGGAAGGCCTGGGCAACCTCGCCGGAACCCGCTGGGACTATACGGATGAAGCTCCGCTGTCCGACGCCCGCGGATGGCAGGTTGGCCGCACCTCCGCTGAGCCCTCGCAGCTCACCGATGAGCCGCCCGTCCTGACGGCGGAACAGGTCGCGCTCGTGGACCAGGGGACCGGTGACCCAGCGGAAGATCCCGCGGTACTGATGAATCTCGTCCTGAGCAACGGAGCCCGGCTCTATGTGGACCATGCGCACCCCGAGTACTCAAGTCCGGAAGTGACGAGCCCCCTCGATTCCGTGCGCTGGGACCGTGCCGGCGACGTCGTGGTGCAGCGGGCGATGGCGCGTATCGCTGCGACGCCCGGTTTCGCGCCAGTGGTCCTCTACAAAAACAACACGGACAGCAAGAGCGTCTCCTACGGATCCCACGAGAACTACCTTGTACCGCGGAGCGTTCCCTTCAGCAGGATCGCTACCGCACTGATTCCATTTTTCGTGACCCGGCAGGTGATTTGCGGAGCCGGACGGTTGGGTATCGGCGCCCTGAACCAACAGCCCGGCTATCAGCTCAGCCAGCGGGCAGACTTCTTCGAGAATGAGGTGGGTCTGGAGACAACCGTGCGCAGGCCGATCATCAACACCCGGGATGAACCGCATGCAGTCGCCGAAAAGTACCGCCGTCTGCATGTCATCATCGGGGACGCAAACCTGAGCGAGGTGTCCAATTACCTGAAGCTGGGCACAACCTCGCTGATCCTTTCACTGATCGAAAATGAGCTCCTTGCGGTCCCCTCTATCGCGGAACCCGTCCGGGAACTCCAGGCTATTAGTCACGACCCGACGCTGCGCCACCTCGTCACTCTTTCTGACGGCCGCAAGGTTACAGCCCTCGATATCCAGGAAATGTACCTCGAAGCAGCGCGTAGCGCGGTGGACCACCAGGGCGGCGGGGATGAGCAGACTGCAGACGTGCTGGGCCGTTGGGAATCCCTGATTGCCGTGCTCCGCCGGGATCTCATGGAGGCTGCACGGCAGGTGGACTGGGTTGCTAAATTGAAGGTCCTGCAGGCCTACCGGGACCGGGATTCTCTCGAGTGGAACGATCCCCGGCTCGCGTTGATCGACCTGCAGTACGCGGACCTCCGACCGGACAAAGGCATCTACTACCGGCTTGCAGCCCGGGGCTCAATGGAGCGGCTGGTGAGCGACGACGACGTCGTTGCGGCCGTCGCAGATCCGCCACGGGACACACGCGCCTACTTCCGCGGTCGCTGCATCTCCTCTTTCCCGAAGGAGGTGGTCGGCGCGAGCTGGGACTCAATTATCTTCGAGCTGCCTTCACAGCGCAGACTGCAGCGAATCCAGACCCGCGAACCCCTTCGCGGAACAGCAGCACTGACGGAGGAACTATTCTCAGGTTCGCGGACGGCTGAGGAATTTGTCTCCCGCTTACAGGGCGGTCCGGAACCCAGCATGGCACCATAGAAGTAGCCGACAACAGGCCGAAGAGAAGGGCACTCATCATGGCAACACAGGATCAGCGGAATACCGGATCGCGCCCCGAAGAGCAGGACGAGGTCAGTCCCGACCTCGCGCCAGCCCCAGCCGCCGGCCAATCGCAGGACAATGGCGAGACAGAAGGAGTCGATGATCTCCTGGATGAGATCGACGGTGTCCTGGAGTCCAACGCGGAGGAGTTTGTCCGGGGATTTGTGCAGAAGGGCGGACAGTAACGCATGCTGCCGGAAGACGCGGCCGCAACCATAGGCCGGGCCGCATCCACCTCCTTCTCTGAGTACATAGCCGCGCAGAACCCAGCCGCACTTCCCTCTGGCCGCGACGCAGGAAATCACTCCGGCGGCGCAGACCTTGCTCCGCACGCCACAACCATCGTGTCGCTGACCTATGCCGGCGGCGTCCTCATGGCCGGTGACCGCCGGGCTACGATGGGCAACGTCATTGCCAGCCGTCACATAGAGAAGGTGTTCCCCGCGGACATGTTCTCGGTCCTCGGAATCGCCGGAAGCGCCGGAATCGCTCTTGATATCACGCGTCTGTTCCAGGTTGAGCTTGAGCACTACGAGAAGATTGAAGGCACCCGGATGAGCCTCGACGGCAAGGCAAACCGGCTTGCCGCCATGATCAGGGCGAACCTTCCCCTTGCTCTCCAGGGTCTGGCCGTTGTTCCCCTGTTCGCGGGGTTCGACACCACGCGCAGGGTCGGGCGCCTCTTCTCCTATGACGTCACCGGCGGGCGTTACGAAGAGCAGGAACACCATTCGGTCGGATCCGGGTCTGTCTTCGCCCGGGGTGCTCTGAAGAAGCTGTGGAAGCCCAACCTCGGAGAGGACGCGGCGGTGAAAGTCGCGGTGGAGTCCTTGTATGACGCCGCTGATGACGATTCCGCGACCGGCGGCCCCGACGTCGTCCGTCAGCTCTGGCCGGTGGTCTACACCGTAAACGGAGCAGGAGCACGGCGTATCCCCGAGCGGAGCCTTGCCCAGGCGGCCGAGGAGATCATTGCATCGCGATCGGTATCAGGGCGGGAGGCCTAACGATGACTCAGCAGTTCTACGTCTCGCCGGAACAGCTCATGAAGGACCGCGCCGATTTCGCGCGGAAGGGCATTGCACGCGGTCGTTCCGTTGCCGTCCTCTCCTGCAGGGAAGGCATCGCGCTGGTGGCGGAGAATCCCTCACCGTCGCTGCACAAGCTCGGAGAAATCTATGACCGCATCGGGTTCGCTGCGGTGGGGAAGTACAACGAGTTCGAGAGCCTGCGGCAGGCAGGCGTTCGGTACGCGGATGTCCGTGGCTACTCCTATGACCGCGAGGACGTCACAGCGCGAGGTCTCGCAAGTGTCTACGCGCAGAGCCTCGGTGCGGTGTTCACCGCCGAGAGCAAACCGTTCGAGGTCGAACTCGCTGTCCCTGAAGTGGGCATGACGATCGCCGAGGACCACATCTACCGTTTGACCTTCGACGGCTCCATTGCTGATGAGACCGGGTTTATCGTGATGGGCGGCCAGGCAGACGCCGTCGTTGACGCGCTTAAAGGCCGCTGGAGTGCTGAACAGGACTTCGGCGAGACAATCCGCGCCGCTGTCGACTCCCTTCGGGAGAGCGGCGGAACAACCCCCGAACCGCGAGTGCACCTTGGCTCCAAGACCCTTGAAGTAGCCGTTCTGGACCGAGATCCGCTCACCACCCGGGGGAGTGTCCGGGCGTTTCGCCGCATTTCGGGGCATGAGCTGGACGCCATGCTGAACAATGAGCGGGTGTCACTGTAATGGATCGCCGGATCTACGGGATCGAGACCGAGTTCGGGATCGCCTACTCCGGTCCGAATTCGCGGCCCCTGTCTCCCGAGGAAGTTGCCCGCTACCTCTTCCGAAAGGTAGTCAGCTGGGGACGTTCTTCGAACGTCTTTCTGACCAATGGGTCCCGGCTCTACCTGGACGTGGGATCCCACCCCGAGTACGCCACTGCCGAGTGCGACGACGTCGCACAACTAATCGCGCACGATCGAGCCGGCGAACTCATCCTCGAGGACCTGATCGCCGAGGCCCAGCGCAAACTCGGTCAGGAAGGCTACGACGGCCGGGTCTATCTATTCAAAAACAACACGGATTCTGCGGGTAACTCCTACGGCTCCCACGAGAATTACCTCATCCCACGCAAACTGGAATTTTCGCGGTTGTCCGACATCCTGATTCCGTTCCTTGTGACGCGCCAGCTCCTGGTCGGAGCCGGGAAAGTTCTGAAGACCCAGTCCGGCTCCCTTTACGCCTTCTCCCAGCGGGCGGACCACATTTGGGAGGGTGTTTCTTCGGCGACAACCCGTTCCAGGCCGATCATCAACACGCGCGATGAACCGCACGCTGATGCTGAGTTCTACCGTCGGCTCCACGTCATCGCCGGTGACTCCAACATGTCGGAGACGACCACACTCCTGAAGGTCGGGTCCGTTGACCTGATCCTTCGCATGATCGAAGCAGGAGTCATTATGCGGGACTTCCGGCTTGAGAACCCGATCCGGAGCATCCGCGAGATTTCCCACGACCTCACCGGCAGGCAACCGCTCAAGCTGGCTAACGGCAGGCGGGTGTCTGCCCTTGACATCCAGCATGAGTACCTCAACCGTGCCCGCTCCTTCGTTGAAGCGGAAGGCGCGCATACACCGCACCTTCCCCGGGTACTGGAGCTGTGGGAACGTACCCTGCGGGCAGTGGAGACAGACAACCACGCGTTGATCGATCGGGAGGTTGACTGGGCAATCAAGAAGAAGCTTGTTGACCGCTATATGGAACGAAACAACCTGGACCTGGATTCTGCGCGGGTTGCGCAAATCGACCTGACCTACCATGACATCTCGCGGTCACGCGGCCTGTTTTTCATGCTGCAGGCACGCGGAGAAACGGCGCGGGTGGTGGACGATGTCGACATCAAGGCTGCCGTGGACATCCCCCCGCAGACCACCCGCGCCCGGCTGCGTGGGGAGTTCGTCCGCCGCGCGAAGGAAGCCAACCGCGACTTCACCGTCGACTGGGTGCACCTGAAACTCAATGACCGTGCGCAACAAACTATCCTCTGCAAGGATCCTTTTGCCTCCGAAGATGAGCGGGTCAGCGCTCTGCTGGAGCATCTGTAAGCGTCGTTACGTTCACCGGCCTAGGAGAAATCTCCCAGCCCAACCCGTTAGGGTAGGTAAAGTCCGGTGCCGAGAGGACGACCGGCAGGATCGCGGAACCGCGTTCTCCACTCCACTTGAAAGAAATACCGTGCGAAAAGTATTAGCATTCCTGCTGCCCGCAATGCTGTTCCTGACCGCTTGCGGCGGGCCAACCACCCCTGCGGATTTTGGAGCAGACGGCAAGTCCGCCGGTGTAGCCGACACCCTGGAGTCCGTTGAGATTTCCGACGCCGGCCCGGACACCGCGCCCGAGGTTGAGTTCGATGCACCGCTTGACATCACAGAGCAGGGCGCACGCGTCGTCGCCGAAGGGGACGGCGCCGTGATTGAGGCAGGCCAGAACCTCCAAGTTCATGTCCTCTCACTCAATCCTGAGGACGGCAGCGCACTTCGGGACTCCTATGAGGAGGGCGCCCCGCAGGGCTTGCCCCTCGACGACCAGCTTCAGGAGGTCTACCCGTCGCTGTACGAGGTCATGGTGGGGTCGACGGTCGGTTCCCAGATTGCTTTCGCTATCCCTGCTGAGGAGGAGCAGCCCCAGTCTCAGAACGTGCTGCTCGTACTGCAGGTGATCAGTGCCGAGAATCCCCCGAAGAAGCTCTCCTCGGAAGAGGTTGCGGAGCTCGAGGAAGCAGGGCAGCTTCCCACCGTGACGCTTGACGGCGAGGGTGTTCCCTCGATCGAGTTCCCGGATAATGAAGCCCCGTCGGATCTCGTCGTCAAGGTCATCGAAGAGGGGACCGGCGAGGAGATCACCGAAGCGGACACCATCGCCGCAAACTACACCGGGTGGTCCTGGCAGGGCGAGCAGTTCGATTCCAGCTTTGATCTAGGCGAGCCGACGGAGTTCCCGCTCAACGGGGTCATCCCGGGCTGGACCCAGGGTCTGTCCGGCTTGAAAGTCGGCTCCAAAGTCCTGCTCGTGATCCCGTCGGCCATGGCCTACGGTGACCAGCCCGCCCAGGGACCGGCGGGTCCGCTCGCCTTCTACGTCGAAATCGTCGAAAAAGTAGCCGCAGAGTAAGTAGTAAGTAAAGGAGCCACCATGTCGTTCGGACAGCGCGAATACGACCGCACCAAGCCCGAGGTCGATTTCCCCGGCGAAGCCCTGCCTGAGGACCTTGTCATCAAGGACCTGATCGAGGGCACAGGGCGGGAAGCTCAGGCGGGGGATACCGTCTCAGCCCACTATGTCGGAGTGGCATTCTCCACCGGAGAGGAGTTTGACTCCTCCTGGAACCGCGGCACGCCGCTGGACTTCCGCATCGGCGTCGGGCAGGTCATCCAGGGATGGGATCAGGGAATCGCGGGCATGAAGGTCGGCGGCCGACGCCGTCTGGAAATTCCACCGCACCTCGCGTACGGAGACCGCGGCGCGGGTTCCGCTATCGCACCCGGCGAATCTCTCATTTTCGTCGTGGACCTCATGGGCGTTCGCTAACACCATCGATAGAAAGGGCGGGCAGCAAACACCGAAAGGGAATGCTGCCCGCCCTTCGTCGTCTTCCCAGTGTTCCCGAGAAGGTATCCTTGCCACCGTGTCAGCGAAACGTACAGAACGCCTGCTCACCCTGGTGATGCTGCTCCTGTCCTCCCGGCAGGGGTGGACCAAGGAGGAGCTGTTTCGTGAGATCGAACAGTACGACCAGGCATCCACCGTGGCCGCGCGTGAGAAGCTCTTCGACCGCGACAAGGCAACGTTGCGCGAACAGGGCATCCCGCTTGAGTCATTCACCGAGGACCGCCTGTTCGAGAATGACAATGCGTCCACCCGCTATCGGATCAACGCGGAAGACTACCGTTTGCCCGGCATGAGCTTCACCGCGGCAGAGTCAGCGGCACTCACCATCGCTGCAGGCATGTGGGAGGAAGCCTCGTTGGGTTCCGCGGCATCGCGGGCGCTACGGAAGCTCCAGGGCAGGGGAGTAGGCGCGGAGTCGGCCTCCCGGTCGTCGATCGAGGCGCGGATCCGAACGAATGAACCGTTCTGGGACGAACTCTGGCAGGCCACCACCGGGCGCCGCGTCATTCGTTTCGGGTATCGGGCGGCGAGCACCGGCGAAGAGCGTGATCGCACCGTGCAGCCCTGGGGAATGGGCAGTCGGTTCGGGCACTGGTACCTGGTGGGCTTCGATATTGATCGCCAAGCGGAGCGCTGGTTCCGCCTCACCCGAATCACCACGCCGCCCACCACACAGGCCGGCACCTACAGCGTGCCCCCGGACTTCTCGATGTCTGCTTCCCTCGCCACGCTCACTGCGGATGCGCTGGGCCAGCGCGCGGCCGTCGCCGTCAGGACGGGAACCTGCCACATCCTAAGGGCACGGCCGGGTGCTATTTCGACGGTACGAAGCGACGGGTGGGACACTCTCGAGTTCAGCTATTCGGATGAGGCTACGGCTGCCGGTGAGATCGCATCCTTCGGCCCGAACGCCGTAGCACTCTCCCCGGACTCGCTCGCAGCGGAAATACGACGTCGGCTGGAAGGGGCAGCGCGTGCGCTGCGGGAGGTGCCGCCGTCGTTTGCTTTCGACGGGACAGTAACCCGGTCTGCGCCCGTCCGGCCCGGCGGTTCGACGGAGGATCGCCTGTTGCGCCTGCTCGATCTGGTGCCTTACCTGCTGAACCACCCCGGAGTCGAGGTCGCCATTGCGGCCCGGGACTTCGGCGTGTCACCGGCTCAATTGATCAGAGATGTTGAATTGCTCTTTGTCAGCGGTCCGCGCTTCTATCCGGACGGCCTGATCGACATCCAGCTTGAGGACAACCGAATCCATATCACCGACCCGCAGTCGCTGGGTGATCCGATCCGGTTCGGCCTCGATGAGGTGTGCGCCCTCCTGGTGGGACTGGACACGCTGATCAACCTTCCGGGCCTGCCCGATGACTCTGCGGTCCGCTCCGCCCGGGAGAAACTCCGCGCTGGAGCAGGGGACGCAGCGCGAATGAACGACTCGATCGCAACCAGGATCACCGAGGACGAGGTTGCCCCGGTCCTTGCGACAGTGCGCGCGGGGATCGAACAGCACAGACAGCTGCACTTGCGCTACGTGGTACCTGCCCGGGATGAGGTGACCGAGAGGTTCGTCGAGCCGCTGAGGGCCTTCCTTCACGAGGACGCCTGGTACCTCGATGCCTGGTGCCACAGTGCAGGCGGCCGGCGTAACTTCCGCCTGGACCGCGTGCAGCACGTCGAGCTGACTGAGCGGCCGACTACCGTCGAGGCGGAGTCACCGTCCGTCATCTTCGACCATTCCAGCGCGGACCGCGCCGTCGTACTCCTCCTGGGTGCGGGCGCGCGCTGGATCGCCGAGTCGTATGCCGCCGAGCGCACCGCGCAGACATGCGACGGCAGGCTGGCTGCGGAGATCAGGGTCGGCACAACCACGTGGCTGCCGGGGCTCGTGGCGAGTCTCGGCGGTGAGTGCACCGTGGCGGAACCGGAGGCAGAGCGGGAGATTGCCCGTGAATTCGTTGACGCTGCACTGGCCGTCCGCCGGCAGCGCACCGGCAACTAGACTGGCCGTATGGAATGGTGGACGTGGATTATTCTGTGGGTGGCGCTTGCCGCGCTGACACTTTTCTTTCTGGGTTTCCTTGCCTGGCGCCTGTTTCGCGGCTTCACCGCCCTTATGGACGAAGCAGGACGGGCCTCCGAGCTGTTGACGCCTGATTTCGACGCTGCGGAAGCCGGAGAATTGCGGCCCGTCCCGCTTGCGGTTTTCACGTCGCCGGCAGTTGTTCGGGCTGAAAATTCCCTCGCCTCCCGGGCGCGCGCTTGGCAGCGGCTGGAGCGCAGGGTACGACGGCGGTCCCTTCGTGGACAGCCTCAGCTCCTGCGTGACTTACCGCACCTATGACCTAGACTTGAACGTAGACTCACCGAGAGGACATTTAGTCATGCAGATCCAGGGTTGGCACATTCTTATCATCATCGTCATTGCGATTCTGCTGTTTGGTGCGCCCAAGCTTCCGGGTCTGGCACGCAGCGTCGGCCAGTCGCTTCGCATCTTCAAGTCGGAGGTTCGACAGATGAAGGAAGAAAACAACTCCGATGACGCGGACGGGTCCTCGCCGGTCGAAGGGCGCGTGGTGAATCAGCCGGGCCACGACGAACCCCGGCGCAGCCACGACGATCCCCAGCATGGGACCACCCGCTCCTCGGGCCCGGGTAGCACGTCCTCCACCAGCTGAGCACCATGCCGCGGGTGAAAGGGCGCAAAGCGAATCCCGAAGGGCGGATGGCGCTCAAGGAACACCTCATCGAGGCGCGTAACCGACTCTTCAAATCGGCCATCGCCGTTGTTGTGGGCACCGTCATCGGATTCTTCATCTACAACCCGGTGCTTGAAGCGATGGCAACACCGGTGCGCAATATCAACCAGATCGACGGCAGAAACGCAGCGCTGAACTTCGACGGCGTCGGGTCTCCCTTCGACCTGATGATCCAGATCTCGGTCTTCCTCGGTCTCGTCATCGCCAGCCCGGTGTGGCTCTACCAGCTGTGGGCGTTCATCACCCCCGGGCTTCGCTCGAAAGAACGGCGCATTGCGCTCGGCTTCATCGCCGTCGCTGTCCCGCTGTTCATCGCGGGTCTTTATCTGGCCTGGCTGATCCTGCCGAGTGCCGTGCGAGTGCTGACCGACTTCACGCCGGAAGGCTTCGCGAACCTCATCTCCGTCCCCGTGTACATAACCTTCCTGCTGCGGCTGATGCTGGCCTTCGGCATCGCCTTCCTCCTGCCTGTGGTGCTGTTCGGACTGAACCTGGTGGGCATCATCAAGGGCAAGCAGGTGCTCAAGTCCTGGCGCATCACAGTGTTCCTCATCTGCCTCTTCGCGGCGATGGCGGCACCGGGCGGCGATGCCATGAGCATGTTCTACCTGGCCATACCGCTGTTGCTGCTGTTCTTTGTCGCCATTGGCCTGTGCCTCCTTAATGACAAGCGCCGCGACAAACGGAACGCGGCGCGGGAGGCAGACATCGAGGCAAACGCGGACACCGCATCGAGGATCGACGGAATCTGACGCCTGCTCCGAATGCAGTAGCCGGACGTCCGGAGAGTCTAGGCTTGAACCATGACCTCCCCAGCCGAGCGGTATCAGGCAGCGCAGGCGCGTAACCGGTATGAAAAAACCCGTCTGCATCAGTTCGAACAGACGCTTGGTTTCGACCTGGACGAGTTTCAGCGGGACGCCTGCACCTCCCTGGAGGCCGGCAGGGGAGTGCTGGTGGCGGCGCCTACCGGTGCAGGCAAGACGGTCGTCGGGGAGTTCGCGATCTTCATGGCGCTCAGCCAGGACCTGAAGGCTTTTTACACGACGCCCATCAAGGCGCTCAGCAACCAGAAATACGCTGAGCTCGCCGCCCTGCACGGAGCTGACCGTGTTGGACTGCTCACCGGAGACACGAGCATCAACTCGGAAGCTCCCGTCGTCGTCATGACCACAGAAGTTCTCCGCAACATGCTGTACGCGGACTCTGACACCCTGGCGGGCCTGGGGTACGTCGTCATGGACGAAGTGCACTACCTGGCGGACCGGTTCCGCGGCGCGGTGTGGGAGGAAGTGATTATCCACCTGCCGACCGAGGTCAAGGTCGTCTCCCTGAGCGCGACCGTGTCCAATGCTGAGGAGTTTGGAGCCTGGCTCCATACCGTGCGCGGCCACACCGACGTCGTGGTCTCGGAGCACAGGCCAGTCCCGCTGTGGCAGCACGTGATGGTCGGTCAGCAGTTGCTCGACCTTTTCGCGGGCGAGGTCGCTTTCGACGAAGCGGCCGCCGAGGGATCGTCCAGCGGAGCCGAGGACAAGTTTGCAGTGAACCCGGAGTTGCTGGACCTCGCCACCACTGAAACACGACTGAATCAGAGGGCGCGTTGGGGAACAGGCGCCAAGCGCGGGCGAGGGCAGAACCGCTACCAGCAACCGCAGACAGCTGTGCGGCGGGCAAGCCGGCCACAGGTGATCACCGCCCTTGACCGGGGCGGGCTCCTCCCCGCGATCACCTTCATTTTCTCGCGTAACGGCTGTGAGGCGGCAGTCAGCCAGTGCCTTGACGCGGGACTATGGCTCACCACCGAATACGAGCGCGGCATCATCAGCGACCGGATCGAGGAAGCAACCCTCGACATACCCGAGGAAGACCTGGAAGTGCTCGGCTTCTGGGCCTGGCGGGAAGGGCTGATCAGGGGATTCGCAGCGCACCATGCGGGGATGCTCCCGACCTTCAAGGAAGTGGTCGAGAAGCTCTTCGAGGAAGGGCTGGTCAAAGCGGTTTTCGCCACCGAAACGCTGGCGCTCGGCGTCAACATGCCCGCCAGATCCGTTGTGCTGGAGAAGCTCGACAAGTTCAATGGGGAAGCCCACGTAAACATCACGGCGGGAGAGTACACGCAGCTCACGGGGCGGGCAGGCCGGCGCGGCATCGATGTGGAGGGCCACGCCGTCGTACTGTGGCAGCCGGGGACCGACCCGGGAGCGGTGGCAGGATTGGCGTCGCGCCGCACCTATCCGCTGAACTCCAGCTTCCGGCCCACGTACAACATGAGCATCAATCTGATATCCCAGTTCGGGCAGCACCGGACGCGGGAAATCCTGGAAACCTCCTTCGCACAGTTCCAGGCCGACCGTTCGGTGGTGGGCCTCGCCCGACAGGTCCGTACGCGCGAAGAATCCCTGAAGGGTTACGCCGAGGCGATGACGTGTCACCTCGGCGACTTCTCGGAGTACTCAGCAATCCGCCGGGAACTGTCCGATCTCGAAGCTGCCGCGTCGAAGGCCGGTTCCCGTAACCGTCGAAGCGCCGCAGCAGCCTCGCTGGAAGCGCTTCGCCCCGGCGATGTCGTCGACATCCCAGCCGGCCGGATCACCGGTTACGCGGTTGTGCTCGCCGGAGATGCAGCCCGCGATCCACGCCCCACCGTCCTCACCCTGGAAAAGCATGTGCGGCGGCTGTCGGTTCAGGACCTCGACGGGCCTGTGGAGGTGCTCTCGCGGGTTCGGGTTCCGAAACAGTTCGATGCGCGCAAGCCCAAGGACCGCCGGGATCTCGCTGCTTCCCTCCGGAACTCCCTGAGCGACCGGCGGCCACCCACCACGAGGACGCCGGTGGAGTTCCCGACCGTCGGCACCGAACGCCAGGAGAAAGCCATCGCTGACCTGCGCCGACGGTTGAGGGCTCACCCCTGCCACGGCTGCAGCGACCGGGAGAATCATGCCCGGTGGGCTGAAAGATGGTGGAAGCTTCGGCGGGAGACAGACCGATTGGCCCAGCAGATCCAGGGCCGCACGAACACCATCGCGAAGACGTTCGACCGGGTCTCCGAAGTTCTCCTCAGCTACGGGTACCTGCAGGAACACAACGAGCACGGCTTGGCGATCTCGCCTGCGGGGCAGAAGCTTCGCCGTATCTATGGCGAGAAGGATCTCCTGATCGCGCTGTCCCTTGAGCACGGCGCCTTCCAGGATCTCGATGCGGCCGAACTTGCGGCGCTGGCCTCCGCACTGGTCTACCAGGCCAAACGGGAGGAACGCGGCCTTCGCCCGCGCATGCCGTCGGTCTCGCTGGAAACTTCCACCGACGTTGTGATCCGCCAATGGTCCCGACTAACCGACCTCGAGGAGCAGTACCGCCTGTCGGTCACCAGCGAACCCGATTTCGGGCTGGTTTGGCCGGTGTACAAGTGGGCACGCGGCAAGGGGCTTCAGAGCGCGCTGCAGGGCACCGACCTCGCAGCAGGCGACTTTGTGCGCTGGGCCAAGCAGATCATCGACCTCATCGATCAGCTGGCGAAAGTGCCCGACCTGCCGCCCGGATTCCGCCGGCTGTGCATCGACTCGATCGAGCTGATCCGGCGTGGCGTCGTCGCCTACTCCGCTGTAACCGAATAGCCCTTCCTCGTTCTCAATCCGAAAGTAGTTACACGCCTGTGTCACCACATGACCCGAAGCCCATCCTGTACCGCAACGGCTCCGTGTACAGCGCCGCTGATCCGTTCGCCACTGCCATGCTGGTCACGGGCGATACGGTGGCCTGGGTCGGGTCCGAGCACGCGGCGGCTGCCCTGGCGGACAGCACCATGGAGGTGGTCGACCTGCAGGGAACGCTCATCGCGCCCGGGTTCGTCGACTCGCACGTACACACCACCGAGACGGGCCTCGCGCTCACGTCACTCGACCTCAACGGGATCAATAGTCTCGGTGAGCTGCTGGACCGAATCGCGCAGGCGGGCGCGGGTACGACAGGAACGATCATGGGCAACGGCTGGGACGAATCACGGTGGTCCGAGCGTCGCCCGCCAACTGCGGCTGAACTCGACAATGCCTCCGGTGGACGCGACGTCTACCTGGTCCGCGCTGACGTCCACTCCGCCGTCGTCTCCGCGTCACTTGCCCAGCGGCTTTCCCTGGATGCCTACGACGGGTGGGACGACGGCTTCGTGGTGCGCGACGCGCACCTGGCTGCCCGCAGTGCCGTCCGGAACCTGGGGGCCGATGAGCGGAAGGACCTACAGCGGACAGCGCTGAATCACGCAGCGGCCAACGGGATTGTTGCCGTGGTTGAAATGGCCGCCCCCCACATCGCGCCCCGCGAAGACGTCCTGTCGCTGTTCGCGCTCGAGGGTCCGCACCCGGAGATCCTCGCGTACTGGGGGCAGTCTGCGACGTCTGAAGAGGAGATGCGCAGCATCCTTCAAGGCTTCGGCGGGCAGATTCTGGGGCTCGGCGGAGACCTGAACGTTGACGGTTCGATCGGCTCACACACGGCGCGCATGCGGGTTCCCTATGCTGATGCGCCGCACTCCTGCGGAACCAGTTTCATGAACGCCGACGACGTCGCAGCGCACCTCGGAGCAGCGACGGCGGCCGGCAGGCAGGCCGGGTTCCACGTCATCGGTGACGAGGGACTGGATACGGTCATCGCCGCGCTGGAGAAGACCGCTGCTGTTCATGGAATCGAGAGGGTGCGAGCCTCGCGGCACCGCCTGGAGCACGTGGAAATGGCCGATGACGCAGCTATCCGCAACCTGGTGCACTTCGGTGCCATCGTGAGCGCCCAGCCGGGCTTTGACGCGCTGTGGGGGGCTCCTGGCGGATTGTACGAACAGCGTCTCGGCCGGGACCGCTACATCCCGATGAACAGGGTGGGAAGCCTGCTGAGTCAAGGAGTGCCGGTGTGCCTTGGGTCCGATTCGCCCGTCACGCGTATGTCGCCGTGGCAGTCAGTCCGGGCCTGCATAGCGCACGCCAGCCCGGAGGAACGGATCTCGGCGCGTGCTGCTTTCCTGGCGCACACTCGCGCCGGGTGGCGTGCGGTGGGAGCAGAGAACCCGCTCCTCGGTCAGCTGGTTCCCGGCGCGCCAGCCTCCTACGCCGTGTGGGAGGTGGAAGAGCTGATGGTGCAGACGCCTGACAGCCGGGTGCAGTCCTGGAGTACGGATCCGCGGGCCGGTACGCCGCTGCTCCCTGCGCTGGATGACGGAAAGGAGCCACGCTGCCTGGAAACGGTGCACTGGGGCCGGCAACTCTATAGCTCCGATGAAGCCGTCGCCCGGTAAACGCCATCCAAAGACCAATCCGCTTACCGGCCGGCACTTCGGCTGACCTGCGCAAACGAATGAAGCAGCAGGTCAAACGGCTGTTGACACGTCCTGCACAGGCCGTAAGCTTTTAGGTCTACGGGTCGGGGTCCGGCACTCCCGGACAGACCTGACCGAGCCACCGCATACGTGACGCCAAGGGGGACCGAAACGTAAATGTTAGGCTCTTTCGCGCGGTGGAAGGCTCGGTACTCACAACGGGTAGGTTTGCACGTCAGTAGAAAACAGCGCCGATCGGTTGATCACTGCTGGCCCGAAGGCGTGCGAACCTACCCCCAGAACCGGGCTCTGAGGCACCTTCGCACTGATGCTCTCTAGTACGCTCGCTGCCGGAGGTGGAGGCAACGCCCACGGGGTGAAAGGGCTGCTCGAGTCCTCGGCCTATACTGGTAAGCCGGTCCGGATACTGAGCTGCTGCGCCATGCGCACCTGCCCCATCGAAAGGTTCATGAGTGCGCGTTGTCACCATCATTCCTACCTACAACGAGCGCCAGTCACTCCCTCTGACTCTTGACCGGCTCCGGGCAGCGGTGCCCCACTCAGACGTACTGGTAGTGGACGACAACAGCCCTGATGGCACTGGAGAGCTGGCCGATGCCAGAGCGTCCAGCGACACCGCCGTGCACGTCCTGCATCGTCAGGGTAAGGAAGGTCTCGGCGCAGCATACATCGCGGGTTTTCGCTGGGCTCTTGAGCGTCGGTACGACGTCATCGTCGAAATGGATGCGGACGGTTCCCACCAGCCGGAGCAGCTTCCTGCCCTCCTCGACGCAGTTTCCGGCGCTCACCTGGTGATTGGCTCTCGCTGGGTTCCCGGTGGATCCGTGGTCAACTGGCCGTTCCACCGGAAGATGCTCTCCCGTGCCGGAAGTCTGTACTCGCGCACGATGCTGGGACTGTCTGTGCATGACATCACAGCCGGCTACCGTGCGTTTCGGCGCGAGACCCTCGAAAGCATAGACCTCTCCACTGTGGATTCTGTCGGGTACGGGTTTCAGGTCGACATGACCTTCAGGGTGGCAAAGAAAGGACTCCGCATCGTCGAAGTACCGATCACGTTTGTCGAGCGTGAGTATGGGGATTCCAAAATGAGCGGCAATATCGTTTTTGAAGCCATCGCCAGTGTCACCCGCTGGGGCCTGGCCGCCCGATGGCGCGCGCTGACAGGCCGGCTCTCAACAGGCCGCAAGCCAGCAGATAGGTAGGTAAGCCAGCAGAGCAATGGAGGGATTTATCGCTTCGTATATGTCCTGCTGACACCAAAAAGCCCGGGTACTTCCATGAAGTACCCGGGCTTCTTTTGAAATAATCAGGCGGAGCGGCGCTCTCCGCGGCGCTCCCTGAGGATGTTGAGGCGATCTTCAAGAATCTGCTCCAGCTCCTCCATGGAACGACGCTCCAGCAGCATGTCCCAGTGGGTGCGAACCGGCTTGTCTCCGGACGTGTCGGGACGCTCTCCATCAACGAGCAGCGCCTCCTTGCCCGTTTTGGAGACCCACACCGGGGGAATCTCCGCTTCGGCGGCGAACGTCACGAAGACCCGCTCTCCGTCCTCGCAACGGTACTCAATACGTTGCCGGGGTGCCGGCTCGACGCCGGATTCGGTCTCCATGCTCTGGGCGCCAAGGCGCATACCCCGCAGGCTACGGTCGCTCATCTTTTCTCCCTAACTACGTATGGCATCCTGGACTTCCAGTTGCCCCTGCTGCACACCCAGCGGATGCGCAACACCACGACGTTCACGCCGCGTTACCACAGGTATAACGCCGGTGGACCGCCGTCTGTTCCCGGCGGCGCTTCATCCGGCAAACACCCAACTATACCGAACGCGGGATGAATCACCCAATTCGGGTGCTGCTAGGAATCGGAGAGACCGACGTAGACGTAGGGGAGTCAGGACCGAGAGTTGTCCTCAGCAGTAGCGGTGAGGGGGGAGCTGCGCTCGGAGTTCTCACCGTCCTGGGCACCGAGCACATTCCCGATACCCTTGAGCGCTTCCCCTACTTCGCTCGGAATGATCCACAGCTTGTTCGAGTTGCCCTCCGCGAGTTTCGGCAATGTCTGCAGGTACTGATAAGCGAGGAGCTTCTGGGTGGGGTTGCCCTTGTGAATGGCGTCGAAGACTTTCTGGATAGCCTGTGACTCGCCGTCGGCCCTCAGGATGGCGGCCTTGGCATCGCCTTCGGCAGCAAGGATAGCCGCCTGTCGCTGTCCTTCAGCAGTAAGGATCTGCGACTGCTTGGTTCCTTCAGCAGTAAGAATGGCAGCCCGGCGGTCTCGTTCTGCACGCATCTGCTTCTCCATGGAGTCCTGGATGGAGTGCGGCGGGTCGATCGCTTTGAGCTCTACCCGCGAAACCCGAATGCCCCATCGCCCGGTGGCGTCATCGAGGACTCCCCGGAGCTGGCCGTTGATTTGGTCACGCGAGGTCAGGGCCTCTTCCAGATTCAGTCCACCAACAACGTTTCGAAGCGTCGTGGTTGTCAGTTGCTCGACCGCTTGAATGTAGTTGGCGATCTCATAAGTTGCGGCGCGCGCGTCTGTCACCTGGAAGTAGACCACCGTATCAATGGACACCACCAGGTTGTCCTCGGTGATCACTGGTTGCGGAGGGAACGAAACAACCTGCTCGCGCAGGTCGAGCAGCGGCAGCAGCCGATCGACAAACGGGATGAGGATCGTTAGCCCCGGCAGGAGCGTCCGCTGGTACTTTCCGAGTCGTTCAACCACACCTGCTCGAGCCTGCGGGATGATCCGCACGGATTTCACCAGGATGATCAGAACGAAAACGATCAGAACAACCAGGACGATGGTGAGTCCGATTGCGCCTGAATCTGTGAACATGGTTCCCCTTGTGTTGTGGATGGTGCCGGATCTCGGCTCAGGACGAGGTGATCGGATCGCTTCCGGTCTGGTGAATACCGACGACGACGGCGGTCGCCCCGTCGATACGGGAAACCGTCACCTGGCTTCCTGCGGGCAACGATGAACCGTCGGCGCTGCGAGCAGTCCAGGTATCACCGCCGATCTTGACTGTTCCGGACCGCCCGGTTACAGGTTCCAGGGCGAGGGCGGGCTCACCGATCAGTCGGTCGATATTGCTCGCCTGCTCGGCTGAACCGCCTTTCAGGTGCTTCAGCGCCACTGGCCTGACCAGCAGGACCATCATGAGCGAGACCACGCAGAAGATGAGTACCTGGATGAAGAAGGTGGTTCCCGCTAATGCGCCAACGAGCCCCGCAAGCGCACCGGTCGCGAGCATGAGGAAGAAGAGGTCAAGGGTGAGTGTTTCAACAGCGGCCAATCCGAGCATGAGCACGAGCCACAGGATCCAGGTGTTCTGTACAAGCCAATCGAACATTGCGTTTCCCCTCGGTGTCGACACCTGCTGACGCTGTAACCGTATGCATGGTGCCTATTACCATCATGCCAAACCGGCGCGGGGGAATATAGCCCTACGGGAATATCCTTCGTGTAACGCTCGCCGGATTGGTCCAGGCAGCGACTTACCCCTCTGAGCTACCCATGGGGCGAACGCGGCGTCGGAACGCCTGAACGGTGAAAGCCGCTGTAACCGGCAGGCTTCCCGGAAGCGCATCAACGTCGACAGAGCCTCCGTGGTGTCCGGCCGGCCCCATGGCCGCCACATTGCGCACATCCCCGGGCGAGAGGACCATGGTGAATTCGACGACCCTGGTTGACGCCACCTCGAACGAGTCGCCCAGGCTGGCGGCGACACCCTCGTCCTTACCGGGGCGTATTCCGAGGAGGCCCGCGATCTCTGCGATCTCCTGCAGGTGTTGGGGCAGGGGAGTAACAACCAGCAGGATTCCCCCGTCTCGCAAAACGCGCGCAAACTCGCCGGGATTGCGCGGAGCGAAGATATTGATGAGCAGGTCCACGCTTCCCTCTGCGACCGGCAGCGGTCTCCAGACGTCCCATACAAGGCAGAGTGCACCGGGGAGAAGCCTGGCTGCACGCCTCAGCGCGAACTTGGATATGTCGAGTGCGACAGCTGCAGACGGCGGCATCCGTTGCTGTAGAGCGTCCAGGTAATAGCCCGTGCCAGCCCCGACATCAAGGATCACCGGCCGGTCAGCGGCGAGTTCAATTGCCGCTTCGCACACCGCGTGCGCAAGGGGCAGGAAGTGTCCACTGCCGAGGAAATCAATCCGCGCCTGGACCATCTCTGCGTTATCTGCCTCGAAGCCGGTTCCCCGTCCCGTCAGAAGGTTGAAGTAACCCTGTCTCGCGGCATCGAACCGGTGGCCTTGTTCACACCGGAGAAGACTTGGTACGCCGTCGTTCTCCGAGGTCGGCGGCCAGTCGGAAGGCTCCGCAATCAGTCGGTCCTGACAGACCGGACAGAGGAGGACAGATTCCGCGAAAGGCGACACTGGACCATCCTAGGTGCGCCCTTCCACTTTGAGCAGCGGCACCTTGGAGGCATAGTCTCGGTTTGTGAAACCAAACACACTCAACCTGTTGAAATCAGTGGGCACACCCTCGCTCCATCCGGACGCCCGACGATGCGTAGTCTCCGTAGCCCGGCCGGATTACGACGCCGACGCTTACGTCGGCCAGTTGTGGGAGGTGCCTTTGGCTGACGGTTCGCCACGCCGCCTTACACAGGGCTTCCGGGACACCACCCCGAAATACTCATCGGACGGCGCAGCCATAGCCTTTCTAAGGGCCGTCCAGGACGGCAAGCCGCAGCTGTTCATCACCGACAGCAGGGGAGGGGAGCCGCTGCAGCTGACGGACCGGCCGCTCGGCGTGTCCGGCTTCGAATGGTCCCCCGATTCCCGGCACCTCGTCTTCAGCGCCCGTGCACCCGAAGACGGTCGCTGCGGCACGGTGGAGGGTATTTCAGCCGGCCAGGAGGACCCGCGGCTAATCAGCGGGTACAAGTACCAGATGAACGGGGTCGGCTATACGGGGGACAAGCGGACCCAGCTGTTCCTCCTGGACGTGCCGTCGCTGGGGAAGGAGCCGTTCGTCCAGCCGGTGGGACGTGCAGCACGTTCAGCGGAGGAGGACACGCCGTCGGCATTCTCCGAACCGAAGCAGCTCACCGACGCGGATGCGGACCACTCTGGACCAAGGTTCTCCGCTGACGGATCCCGCATCCTGTTCAGTGCATCGCTTGAACCTGACTCCGCGACGAACCTCCGCTCGGATATCTATTCCATCGCGCTGGACGGATCCGGCCGGGAACGTCTGAGCAATTTCACGGACGAGTTGCTCAGCTGCGGCAACCCCGTCCACAGCGAAGACGGCCGATGGCTCTTCTACCTCGGAAGCTCGCTCTCACCCAGCGGCGTCGATTTCGTTGCCCGCAACACGGCTCTGTACGTCGCGCCGGTCGAGGACCCCGCTCAGGTACGACTACTCACTGACCCCGACACCCTTGATCTCGGCGAGGTCGGCGAAATCGTCCCGGCGGGGGCCGACAGCGTTCTCGTCTTCAACCGCAGTCGCGGCGCCGGTGACCTGCATCGGGTCGATTCGGAGGGAGTCGTACAGACCGTAGTGGACGGCGAGTACATCGTGACCGGTGCCGCGAGCGTCGCCGGCGCCGTCATCGTCGCCTACACCGATCCACGCACCATGGGTGACGTTGCACGCATCGACGGCGGGGCGCTGACGCGGCTGACGGACTTTTCCGCTGAGCTGCGCAGCGAAACCACGGTGGTCGAGCCCGTCGAGGAAACGTTCGCCGCACCCGACGGATATCCGGTGCACGGATGGGTTCTGGTGCCGGAGGGCGAAGGGCCGCACCCGGTTCTGCTGAACATTCACGGCGGACCGTATGCGCAGTACGGGTGGGGTTACTTCGACGAGGCGCAGGTCTACCTGGAAGCCGGATACGCGGTTGTCATGTGCAATCCCCGCGGCGCAGCAGGTTACGGCCAGGAACACGGCCGTGTAATCAAGGAAGCCATGGGGACGGTGGACATGCAGGACGTCCTTGCCTTCCTCGAGGGAGCGGTCCAGAAGTACGACCAGCTCGACGGCGACAAGCTGGGCGTGATGGGCGGTTCATACGGCGGCTATCTCACGGCCTGGCTGATCGCCAATGACCACCGGTTCCAGGGCGCCATTGTGGAGCGGGGTTTCCTTGACCCTGAGTCCTTCATCGGCTCCTCGGACATCGGGTGGTTCTTCTCGGAGGCCTACACGGGTGAGGACCCCGAGAAGGTTTTGGCGCAGAGCCCATATGCGCACGTTGAGAAGGTGCGCACTCCCACCTTCGTCATCCATTCGGAGGAGGATCTGCGCTGCCCGCTCGAACAGGCGCAGCGCTACTACACGGCCCTGAAACGTCACGGCGTGGAGACCGAAATGCTGATTTTCCCGGGGGAGAACCACGAACTATCGCGTTCCGGCACTCCCTGGCATCGCCGTCAGCGGTTTGAACACATCCTGCGGTGGTGGGCGGAGAAGCTGCCCAGCAAGAAGAACCAGCCGGCCTGACCGGTAGTAGGCAGGGCGCACTAGAAGTTGAGCGCGCGCTGGGCCAGTTCGATTCCGGGCTGCGCCCAGCGCTCGCCGTACGCGGCGCTGCTTACGAGCGACCGTGTGTTTGCCTTGTCGATGTAGATCATCCCGTTGAGATGGTCGGTCTCATGCTGGACGATGCGGGCGGGCCACCCGGTGAACTGCCTGGTGGCGTGCAGCCCGTCAGGAGTTCGGTAGTCGAGCTGGACCGTTCGGTGCCGCGTGACCACGGCCTGCCAACCGCTGAAAGACAGACAGCCTTCAAAGAACGACGCCGTGTCGCGCCCCACCGGTGTGTACGTCGGATTGATCACCGCGAAGTAGGGCAGGGGCGGGCGTTCGCGAAGCTCGGCAATTTCCTCCGGCTGGGGGATGACATCCTCGATCACCGCTAGTCGCAGGGGGATTCCGAGTTGCGGCGCAGCCAGTCCGACTCCCGGCGCGTCATGCATGGCCTTACGCATGATGGCAAGGAGCCCGGCAAGCTCTGTGTCATCGAGTTGGCCGTCAAACGTCGCGGCGGGGGTCCGCAGCACCGGGTCGCCCAGCTGGACAATCGGCGGCTGCTCCTGCTCAACGACGTTGCGGACCAGCGCCCGTATATCCTCGCGCGTGTAATTATCCATCGCTCCATCCTAGGTTCGCGTTTCATCGCGGGGGACGGCGCGCGGCACGCTGTAGAACGCCAGCAGAACCGCGACGGCGTTGATCCCGGCGAGAACCAGGAAGGCGCGGGAGTAGCTTCCAAAGATGGCGGCGAGCCCGGCTCCGGCCCAGGGCCCCAGCGCTGTGGCGAGGGTGATCGGCGAGGCCACAAGTGCTGTGAGGCGCCCGTAGTTGGCCGACCCCCAGCGATCAGGTACGGCAGTTGCGTGCAGCAGGGTGAATATCCCGCGTGCCACACCGGCCGCAAGGGCGATCAGTAATGCGGCGGTGAAGGTTTCCGTTAAGCCAAGAAGCGCCGTCGTGAGCGTTGTTGCGAGCAGGACAAGCGCCGTTCGGAGCCGGAGCGGAAGCCGCTCGAAAAGGCTGTAGCCAAGCCTGCCGAGCACCTGTCCGATACCGCCGACTCCCAGCGCTGTCGCCGCGAGGGTGGTGTCGATCCCGCGCTCTGTCAGCAGCGGAACAAGATTGACGACGGCGGCGAATGACGCCAGGGCAGCCAGGCTCACAGCCGCAATGAGGGCAACGAAGGGCACGCTCCGGATGATGGCCGCAGGCGGGCTATTCGTGAGCGACGGCTCATCGGAGCTGTCGCGGTGCGGCTCCCACGGCCTACGGAGCCCGAAGAAGTGCGCCGGAACGGTCACCACAAGAAGCACGGCCGCGAGGATCAGATAGGTGGCGCGCCAACCGACGCCAGCGGACAGCACGGCAGTCAGGGGTGCAAAGACGGTGCTGGCAAGCCCACCCACGATGGTGAGGATTGTCAGTGCGCGCGTACGCCGGTTGGTCCACCACCGAGTGACGGCCGCGAACGCCGGTGGATATAAAACCATACCCATGGCAATGCCCGCCAGGATCCAGCCACTGAAAAACATCTCCAGGCTGCCGGCCGTAGCGACCAGGCACATTGACGGTACGGCCAGAACGGATCCCGTGGTCATTACGGCCCGCGGACCGCGGCGATCCAGGACGCGTCCAACCACCAGTCCAGTGAGCGCCGAACACGCGAGGCCGACGGAGAATGCTCCGGTGACTACCGGTAACGACCAACCGGTGGTCGAGCTGATCTCACCGGCAAGTACCGGGAAGGCGTAGAACAGGATGCCCCAACTGGTGATTTCCGTCAGGCACAGGACAACCAGAACGCTCCGTTTGGATACGGGTGGTCTGCCCTTTCCGGGCTGTCTGCGTAAGTTGGCAGCGGGACGTTTAGAAGTAGGGCGAGTGCGTCTCGTCACTTGAGAGCCCTGGGTGAGCGGGACCGAATCATTGCTTGGAAGCACCCAAGTTGGTGTCTGTGGACCGCAGCCAGGTGGTGAGAACCTCGCAGGCGAGCTCGAGGTTCCCCATTTGGCAGTGCTGGTCGGCCTGCTCGGCTCGGGTGAAAGTGCGGGTCGTGACACTTCGGGCCGCAACGAGCGCTTGAGCCTGAGCGTGGGTCAGTGCTGGTGGTTGGAAGGCGTCGTGTTCGCCGCACATCAGCAGCACATCCTGGTTCACCCGCCCGCTGTCGAGGTGGTCGGCATTCATGCCCAGAAACCACTCGGCAACATCGGCCGGGTCATCGCTGTCGAGCATGTACAGGACGCGCTCGACAACAAAGCGCAGGGTCGGCGACAACCGCGCACGTGTACGCACACTCCAGCGCATGAAGCGCCGGTGCTGCACCATCGTGCGAACCGGGACGCGCAACACGGACGGGACCAGGTGAAGCCAGTCGTACACAGGCGGCCAAGCAACAACACGGCGAATGCGGGGTTCGCGTCCTGCTGCATGCAACGCCCAGTGCCCGCCCATCGAGATACCGACCAGGGTTGCCCGGTCGAGGCTGAAGTGGTCCAATATCGTCCCGACCGGCTTTTCCCAGTCGTGGTCGAAGGTGAGCCCGTGCAACGCTCGCGCGCCACCTTGTCCCGGCCCTTCGAAGGCAATCACGTCGAAGCCGGCAGCAGCGACACGCTGACAAATGGGGAAGAACTCTTCGATCACGGAGTCGAACCCGCCGAGCAGCAGCACCGTCTCGCCGGTTGGTGTCCCGGTAGCCGGGAGCGAATAAGCCGGCAGTGCCGCCTCCGCATAGGGAATCTCATGCCGCACGAGGAGAGCATCGGCGAATGCGGTGTCGAAGAGCTTCAGAAAGCGGCGGTAGCGATTCGTTTTCTCCGCGGACCGGGGCGACGTGAAGAATTCAGCGATCCTTGCATAACCGGCCGCGTTCCGGGGCCGGGCCTCTGTGGCTGCACGGCTCGACAAGGCCTCGAAGACAGTGACGCAGTCATCGAATGACCGTACGCTTGCCGCGGCGTCAACCAACTCCTGGCGGTCGGCGAAGCCCAGTGCGTGCGCCCGGTTGAGCTGATAGTTGACGAAGTCCCGCCGATGGAACCGTTCGAATCCTTCTGGGAACGCCACAAGTTCGGGATCGCTCACATCCGCCAGCGTACTCCCGGCGCAGCGGACGCAATAGGTTAGCCGCTTTTGGGGAAAATTCAATCCGCATAAAGTGCCGATAATCGACATTATGTCAACTAGCGGTTCGGAAGGACGAGAGGGACCACCGGATACATGCTCCCCCTCACCTCTTCATACAAATTCCCAGAAGACCCTACGCCGACAACCTCACAGGGATTTTCGTTATTGCTGGGGACTGCCTGCAATGTTGATCAGCCAGGCGACTCCGAACTTGTCGGTACACATTCCGAATCGATCACCCCAGGGAGCAACCTCGAGCGGAACGGTGACTGTGCCGTCTCCGGAAAGGCGGTCCCAATAACCGCGCAGCTCGTTCTCGTCCTCACCGCTAAGGGAAATTGAAAAGGTATTGCCCGGGTTGTATTCCATGCTGTTCGGGGTGTCAGCCGCCATGAGGACCATTCCGTTTTCGGTGGTCAACATCCCGTGCATGATCTTGTCCAGCTCGCTCTCATCCTCCGTGGCATGAAGATCCCGGAAGGTGCTGAGGGTGAGTTCACCTCCGAAGACGGACTTGTAGTAGGTCATGGCCTCCCTGGCTGTGTCACGGAAGCCAAGGTACGGGTTCAGGCGTGTGCTCATATCGGTCTCCTTGGGTCGTATCTGTTGGGCGACCGGTGCCTCTCGTGTGTGACACGCTTGCGGTGCGCTCCGTCACCATAGTGCACCACGGAGGTTTAGAGTCCCAGTACCGCCGCTGATCCCCTGGCATCAACGGCAATCCGCGGGTCAGGCGTTGGCGAAGCGGCGCGCGGAACGCTCTTTCGCCTTTGCTGCTTCTTCGTCCCGGTCTTTCGGCGGCGCCGTGGTGACCAGCTCGGACAGCAGCCGCTCGGTGATGAATCCGATTTCCTCAACGGCCCTGTCAAAGGCCTCCTGGTTTGCCCGGGAGGGTTTAGTGACACCGCTGATCTTCCGGACGTACTGAAGGGCTGCCGCGTGCACTTCTTCATTGGTTGCTGCCGGCTCAAAATTGTGGAGCGTCCTGATATTCCTGCACATGTCTCAAGGGTAGATCCGGGGTCGCGTCCATGGAACAGATTTGCGCGGGTTCTTCCCGTATCGGCCGTCATTGGCAGGAGCCGGTTCCGCCGTGGGAACCAGTAGGCTGAACCCATGACGAGCGTGAGGGTCCGCAGGCGTGATGAGGACGGACGGGGCTATGGAGCCTGGCTGGCCGCCGACGTCGTGCTGATCATGTTCTTTGCGCTCCTCGGTCACCTTTCCCATTACGGGACGCTCTCCGCCTCCGGCATCGTGACGACCGCACTCCCCTTTATCCTCGCGTATCTAACAGCTACGGCGATTCTGCGTCCCTGGCATCGTCCCATCGCGCTGTTGCGCACCGCGTGTCCCCTCTGGGTCGGCACGGCCGCCGGCGGCCTGGTCCTTCGCGTTCTCTTCGGAGAGAGCGCGGCACTGTCTTTCCAGATCGTCGCGGTTTGTGTACTGGGACTGTTCCTCGTCACCCCCCGGACAGTCGCCGCGCTGGCGCGCAACCGTCGTCGTAGTCATCCGACCGTCCCTCAATCCCCCAGCCATAATCAAGGAGCAGCCACATGATCACCGCTTTTGTACTCATTCAGACCGATGCCTCCCGGATCCCTGAGTGCGCCCAGGAGATCTCGGAACTCGAAGGCATCAGCGAGGTGTATTCAGTCACCGGCGAGTGGGACCTGATCGCCGTTGCACGGGTAAATCGCCACGAGGAACTTGCGGATGTTATTGCTGACCGGCTTTCCAAGGTGGAGGGCGTCGAATCGACCACCACTCACATCGCATTCCGGTCCTACTCGAATCACGACCTCGACGCCGCTTTCTCCCTCGGCTTCGAAGGCTGATCCGGAATTCAGCTGCTGGTGACGGCAACCCATCGATCCAGCGCTGCCTGCGCGGCTCCGGAATCGATGGCTTCCTGAGCGCGCCGCATGTTCGCCCTCATTCGTTCCACGAGCGGCGCGGAGTGCTCGGTGTCCAGTGCTGTGAGCCCGGCTGCCGCATTGAGTACGACGGCGTCGCGCACCGGACCCTTCTCCCCCGCCAACAGAGCCCGCACCACTTTTGCGTTGCTTTGCGCGTCCGAGCCCCTCAGTGCCTCAACTGTCGCGACTGGGAGATCAAAGTCTTCCGGATGAACCGTGTGCTCTGTGATGACGCCGCCGCGCACCTCCCAGACAGTCGATGAGCCGCTGGTGGTCAGTTTGTCCCGACCGTCGCTACCCCGAAAAACAAGCGCACGAACTCCCCGGGCGGCAAGCACGCCGGCCATCAGCGGAGCCATCCGCTCGCTTGCACAGCCCAGCGCCTGGGCTTCCACGCCTGCCGGATTGCTGAGCGGGCCGAGGAAGTTGAAGGCCGTGGGAACACCCAGTTCCCTTCGCGGCACAGCGACGTGCCGCATCGATGGATGAAAGACCTGCGCAAAGCAAAAGGTGATGTTGGCTCGCTCCGCCGAGCGTGCGACGTCCTCCACGGAGAGGTCCAACCGGACCCCCAACGCTTCGATGACGTCCGCGGCTCCTGAGGACGAGGAAGCACCGCGGTTTCCGTGCTTGATCACCCTTGCGCCTGCACCGACAGCAACCAGCGAAGACATGGTGGAGATGTTCAGGGTGTTCAGTCCGTCTCCCCCAGTGCCCACAATGTCCAGCGCCGGTCCTGCCACCTCTATACGATGGGCCCGGGCCAGCATGGCTTCCACCAGTCCGGTAAGCTCCTCGACTGACTCGCCCTTTGACCGGAGGCCCACGAGGAACCCCGCGATCTGGGCGTGCGAAGCGATTCCTTCCATGATGGAATCCATCGCCCATCGGGCCTGCGGGGCCGTGAGATCCTTTCCCTCAATGAGCTTCGAGATCAGCTGCGGCCAGCTTGTTGCAGGGGCTTCGGGGGCGGAAATCGCAGTCACTCCCCTAGGTTATCTACGAATTGTAGAAAGTCATCACGCTATTACTCCCGCGCCATTACGGGCAAGTCCAGCGCTGGAGGGTGCGCACGGGCGCGCCGACGCCATTTCGCATTGGTGAAGTGGGAACTTTTAGAGACATAATGTCAGGGTGACGACAGCGACCCATGCCCCCAGCTCCACTGCGCATCCAACACTCAACCGGCCCAACATGGTTTCGGTTGGCACGGTTGTATGGCTATCCAGTGAACTCATGTTCTTTGCCGGACTCTTCGCCATGTACTTCACATTGCGCTCAACATCAGGCGAACTTTGGGCTGCCGAGACCGAGAAACTCAACGTGCCCTTCGCCTTGATCAACACCATCATTCTGGTGTCGAGCTCTTTCACCTGCCAGATGGGAGTGTTCGCTGCTGAGCGCCTCCAGCCGCGCAGGGTCGGAGGAATCTTCAACTTCACCAAATGGGGAATGGTCGAGTGGTACCTGCTGACCTTCCTGATGGGTGCAGTCTTTGTCGCTGTCCAGGCATACGAGTACGCCGAGCTGGTCGCCGAGGGTATCACCCTGTCCGCCAATGCCTACGGCTCGTCTTTCTACATCACCACCGGCTTCCATGGCCTGCACGTGATCGGAGGCCTGATCGCGTTTCTGTTCATCATCGGACGGGCGTACGCAGCCAAGCGGTTTGGTCACTTCGAAGCAACATCGGCCATCGTCACCTCGTACTACTGGCACTTCGTCGACGTGGTGTGGATCGGGCTGTTCATCATCATCTACTTCTTGAAGTAGATTTCTCTTGAACCCTTTTCTACCCGGGGTAGAATTAGCGTGGCGGTCGCGACGGTGGCTGACACCAATCGTGGAACGTACCAAGGCGATACAGAAGGCAGGAAACAGGACGTGAAGGCACTTTCGCAGAGGCGGCGTCACCCCCTGGCAGCGATAGCGCTGCTGCTCATGGGCTTGTTGCTAACAGGCGGCATCTACGCCGTCGCGAGCGACGCGAACGAGGCCAAAGCACAAACCTCGTTTTCGGCCAGCGACATCGAGGAAGGCGAGAAACTCTTCATAGCCAACTGCGCAACCTGCCATGGCATGGGCGCCGTAGGTACGGAGGACGGCCCGTCACTCGTTGGTGTGGGAGCCGCAGCCGTTGACTTCCAGGTCGGCACGGGGCGCATGCCGCTTCAGATGCAAGGGCCGCAGGCGCTGCAGAAGCCCGTTCAGTTCACTGAAGAGCAGATTCAGCAGATGTCCGCCTACGTGGCCTCACTTGGTGCAGGTCCAGCCATCCCGGGTGAAGACCTCCTCGACACCTCCGGCGAGGGTATCGACCCCGCTGCCGGCGGAGAACTGTTCCGCGTGAACTGCGCCATGTGCCACAACGCAGCAGCGGCCGGCGGTGCTCTCACCCGAGGGAAGTTCGCGCCGACGCTCGAAGGCGTCAGCGAGAAGCACATTTATGAGGCCATGGTTACAGGCCCGCAGAACATGCCCGTGTTCAGTGATGCGAACATCACGCCCGAAGACAAGCAGGACATCATCGCCTTCCTGAAGACCATCGAAGAACAGGGCTCGCCGGGCGGAGCGGACCTCGGTTCTCTCGGACCGGTCTCCGAAGGCCTCTTCATCTGGGTAGCCGGACTTGGAGTGATCATTGCCTTTACCGTCTGGCTGACATCCCGCTCCTCGTAACGGGCCCGTCGGCGCAGCAGAAGAACCAATTACACAGGATTGATGAGTGAAGTTTCTAAAGAAAGATGAGAGGGATCATGGCCGACCATAGTCACGGCAGCCCGGAAAACGCGGTTACCGTAGCTAAGCCTGGTCAGGGCGGCGTTCAGAGGTTCCAGGATCCTGGACTCCCGCCGCACCGGCCGCGTTTGGCTGACAGGGATCCTCGCGCAGAGAAGCGCGCGGAGCGTCAGGTTGGAGTGTTGTTCCTTATCTCCATGCTGGGAACGCTGATCTTCTTCTTCGGGTACTTCTTTATCCCGCTCGACCAGACAATCGGGACCCTGCGGCTCCAGAACCTTCTGCTCGGTCTGGGGACCGCCTTCGCGATGCTCGGCATCGGGGTAGGCATCGTGCACTGGGCGAAAACCCTGATGCCTGACCATGAGATCGCCGAGGACCGCCACGAGATCCGCCCCGAGGCTGACCGTGCGGATGCCGCGATGATCGTCGGGGACATCCTCGAAGAATCGGGGATCAAGCGCCGCCCGCTTATCCGGAACACGCTGCTTGGCGCCGGAATTCTGGCTATTTTCCCGGCGATTGCAATCTTCCGCGATCTCGGTCCATTGCCAGGCGATGTGCTGCGTCACACGATGTGGGACGACGGTGTGCGCCTGACCCGCGACCCGAGCGGGACTCCGATCAGAGCTTCTGATGTCACCATCGGCTCGGCGTTCCACGTCATTCCTGAAGGCTTGAACGAGTTGGAGCACAAGCTTGAGGAGAAGGCCAAGGCTGTGGTTCTCCTGATGCGCCTGGACCCGGAAGACCTGAACCCTTCGCCGGGTCGCGAGGACTGGGCTTACGAAGGCATCGTTGCTTACTCCAAGATTTGTACCCACGTGGGCTGCCCTGTAGCCCTTTACGAGCAGCAGACTCACCACCTGCTCTGTCCGTGCCACCAATCGACCTTCGACGTCACGCAGGATGCCAAGGTTATTTTCGGCCCGGCCGCCCGCCCGCTCCCCCAGCTTCCCATCTCTGTGGATGAGGAAGGCTATCTTGTGGCGACGAGCGACTTCCAAGAACCCGTAGGACCAAGTTACTGGGAGCGTGGCATATGAGCAGCTCAGCAGCCGGACAGCAGTACCAGCCCAAAACCAGCGTCGGCAAGATCACCAACTTCGTAGATACCCGCGTTGGCGGGTCCGCCATTGTGAAGGAGTTCGGGCGGAAGATCTTCCCCGATCACTGGACGTTCATGTTTGGCGAGGTCGCGCTCTACTCGTTCGTGATCCTATTGCTTTCAGGTACCTTCCTGACTTTCTTCTTCGACCCATCGATGGCCGAAACGCACTATGACGGAAGCTACGTACCGCTACGGGGCATCGAAATGTCCATGGCATACGCCTCCTCCCTTGATATCTCCTTCGATATCCGCGGCGGGCTCTTCATGCGGCAGGTCCACCACTGGTCGGCATTGCTCTTCGTCGCGGCAGTGTCCGTGCATATGCTCAGGGTCTTCTTCACCGGTGCTTTCCGCCGGCCGCGTGAGCTCAACTGGGTCATCGGTGGGGTCCTCCTCATCCTGGCGATGGCTGCAGGTTTCACCGGCTACTCACTCCCGGACGATCTGCTCTCCGGTAACGGCCTCCGCATCATCGACGGCGTTGTGAAGTCTATTCCGGTTGTCGGTACCTACATCAGCTTCTTCCTCTTCGGAGGTGAATTCCCCGGTACCGTGATCATCCCGCGCCTCTATGTGCTTCACATCCTGCTCATTCCGGCACTGATTCTCCTGCTGATCGCTATGCACCTTTTCCTGGTTGTCGTTCACAAGCACACGCAGTTCCCCGGCCCTGGCCGTACCAATGACAACGTAGTGGGCTACCCGGTTGGTCCCGTTTACGCGGCCAAGGCAGGCGGTTTCTTCTTCATCGTCTTCGGTATTGTCGCGGCAATCTCCGCCGCGTTCACCATCAACCCGATCTGGAACTACGGACCGTACGATCCCTCCCCCGTGTCCGCCGGCACCCAGCCGGACTGGTACATCGGATGGGTTGACGGCGCTCTGCGGCTCATGCCCGGTGTTATCGGCAACTTCCCGTTCGAGTGGACCATTCCGTTCCCCTGGGGTACGAACACGCTCTCGATGAACGTACTGTTCCCGGCACTCGTGCCGGCGGGGATTGTTTTCACGCTCCTGTTCGCATGGCCCTGGATTGAAGCCTGGGTAACCAAGGACCGCCGTGAGAAGCACCTGCTTGACCGGCCACGCAATGCTCCTACCCGCACCGGCATCGGTGTCGCGGGTGTCGTCTTCTACTGCGTCATGTGGGCAGCAGCCAGCTCCGACCTGATTGCAACGCACTTCATGGTTTCGCTCAACGACGTGACCTACTGGCTGCGTGCTCTGGTCATCATCGGTCCGTTCATTGGCTTCATTGTCGCCCGGCGGATTGCACTCGCTCTCCAGCGCAAGGACCGCGAAATCGTGCTGCATGGACGCGAAACCGGGCGCATCGTACGGCTTCCCCATGGCGAGTTCATTGAGGTTCACGAGCCCGTAGATGAGTACAAGCGGTACAAGCTGGTCAGCTTCGACTCCCCCGAAGCCCTGGCTGCCCAGCCAGACGTCAACGGCCACGTATCCAGGAATGAAAAGAGCCGCGCGTGGGCGTCTCGGTTCTTCTTCGAGGATCGCGTTGCGCCTGTTACGCCGAGGGAACTCGAGGAGGCACACTCGCACGGCCACCACGGCGAGGTCGCCGGCGAACACGACAAGGCTTCAATTTCCAGCCACTAGTCGAGTTCGCAATTACCAAAGGAGCGGGGTGCACGGATTGTGCGTCCCGCTCTTTTGTGTCTGGTCTGGGCGCCCTGTAATCACAGACAGAGGACCTTTCCAGCCTAAGCGGCCTTCTAGCTGAAGCGCTTGGCCGTGTATGTCCTCGGCGTCCGCACACCGGGGCGCTGGAGCGGAACCCACAGTTTGTACCTATCCGCCCGGTAGTACGAGACGGAATAATCCACCATCGCGCGGGCAACGTAGGCGTGCCGCTGGATCTTCAGGAGCGGCGCACCCATCTCCACGTTCAACAAGCGCGCAATGGAGGGCGAGGCAGCAGTGGCTTCCACCGTGTCTTCCCCCCACTCCATCACTAGCCCGTACCTCTCGCTGAGCACGTTGTACAGGGAGGTGGGTGGATCATCATCAAGGATGCCAGGTACACGGTGAGCCGGTATGAAGTTTTCGTCTACGCTCATGGGTTCGCGATCCGCCAGGAGCTGGCGCCGGAAGCGCACAACGGGCGCTCCCTGGTCGATCTGAAGCTCCCGCGCGATCAGCGGCGTAGCTGCCATCTGTTCGAAGCTCAGAACGCGAGCGTCCGGCACCATGCCTCGCCGGTGCATTTCCTCGCTGTAGGAGGTGAGCTTCATTTGTAGGTCCAGCTTCGTATGAGCAACGAACGTCCCCAGACCGACAATCCGCTCCAGCACTTCTTCCGCGACCAGCGCATCGATCGCGTGCCTTACCGTCATGCGCGCGACACCAAAGTGTTCGGTCAATTTGCGTTCCGACGGAATGGCCGTGCCCGGCTCGGCGTGCTGCAGGATGTAAGCCCTCAGCAGCTCCCGGAGCTGCACGTGCTTGGCGCCCTCGCCATCAAGCGCGGTGCTCAGTCCGCTGAGCTGATCTGGCATGGTGAGCTCCTCAATGCGCCGACAAGCGTCCCCCGTAAAAGTTGGACCGGTCTTGTTACTCAATTCTATCGCTCCGGACTTCGTACACCGGCGCGGCGATAGTGGGATCAAACGCCCGAAGGGCCCCACACACGGTGTGTGGGGCCCTTCGTTAGTGCAGCCTGCCTGCTGCTACGCCTAGTGGGCGTGGTCTCCCCTGCTGTACTCGTAAACCCAGCCGACAAGTGCGATGGCTGCGAGCCCTGCGGAGATGTAAAGGATCCACCAACCGGCGGCGAGGCCAAGGAACCCGCCTGCTGCTGATAATCCGAGCACCAACGGCCACCAGCTCCACGGGCTGAAGTGTCCCTGTTCACCGGATCCTTCGTGGATTTCAGCGTCGCGGCGATCCTCGGGCCGCAGGCCAACACGGCGCCCGGTGAAGCCCAGATAGAACCCGATCATTCCGGCGAGACCGCCCACGAGGAGAATACCGAGAATGCCTACCCATTCAGACCAGTTGGTCAGGAATCCGTACACCAGGGATACCGGGACGAAGAAGGGTACTCCCCAGAAGAAGAGCCGAGATTCTACCTTCACTTACGCGTCCTTCCGATCAGCGGATCCGAGCAGCTGACCTGCCGGTGAACTTGGGGTATGCCATTGCGCGAGCTCTGGGTGGTGCAGGTCCAGCGCGGGCCGCTCAGAACGGATGCGGGGCAGCGACGTGAAGTTGTGCCGCGGCGGCGGGCAGGAGGTTGCCCACTCGAGCGATGCACCGAAGCCCCACGGATCATCAACCTCTACCTTGGTTCCGCTCCGCCACGTCACGTAAACGTTCCAGAAGAACGGAATCAGTGAGGCGCCGAGTACGAACGAGGCGATGGTCGAGAACTGGTTCATTGCGGTGAACATGTCCTCGGGCAGGTAGTCGGCGTACCGGCGGGGCATGCCGATGACACCGAGCCAGTGCTGGATCAGGAACGTGCCGTGGAAGCCGAGGAACAGGAGCCAGAAGTGAATCTTACCCAGGCGTTCGTTCAGCATCTTGCCGGTCCACTTAGGCCACCAGAAGTAGAACCCCGCGAACATCGCGAACACCACGGTGCCGAAGACCACATAGTGGAAGTGCGCTACCACGAAGTAGGTGTCGGAGACGTGGAAGTCCAGCGGCGGTGAGGCCAGGATGATTCCGGTCAGCCCGCCGAAGAGGAAGGTCACAAGGAATCCGAGGCTCCACAGCATCGGGGTCTCGAACGTGATCGATCCCCGCCACATAGTGCCGATCCAGTTGAAGAACTTCACGCCGGTAGGTACTGCGATCAGCATGGTCATAAACGCGAAGAAGGGTAACAGCACCGCGCCGGTCACGTACATGTGGTGTGCCCACACAGTCACCGACAGTGCAGCAATGGCGATCGTCGCGTAAACAAGGCCCTTGTAACCAAAGACCGGCTTGCGGCTGAAGACCGGGAATATCTCGGACACAATTCCGAAGAACGGCAGCGCGATGATGTACACCTCGGGATGCCCGAAGAACCAGAAGAGGTGCTGCCAAAGAATGGCACCCCCATTGTCCGGGTCGAAAATATGCGCACCGAACCGGCGGTCAGCGCCGAGCGCGAAGAGTGCGGCAGCCAAGGGCGGGAATGCCATCAGCACGAGGATCGATGTGACCAGTGCGTTCCAGGTGAAGATCGGCATGCGCCACATCGTCATGCCGGGAGCGCGCATGCAGATGATTGTCGTGATGAAGTTGACGGCGCCCAGGATGGTACCGAAGCCCGACAAGGCGAGCCCAAAGACCCATAGGTCACCGCCAACACCCGGTGAGAAGGTTGTGTTCGACAGCGGCGCGTACGCGAACCACCCGAACGACGCGGCTCCCTGCGGGGTGATGAACCCCGAAACGGCAATTGTGCTGCCGAAGAGGAAGAACCAGAAAGCCAAAGCGTTCAGCCGCGGGAAAGCGACGTCAGGAGCACCGATCTGCAACGGCATGATGACGTTAGTGAAGCCGGCGAAAAGCGGGGTTGCGAACATCAGCAGCATCACTGTGCCGTGCATGGTGAACAGCTGGTTGTACTGCTCCTTGGTCTGCAGGATCTGCATACCCGGCTCGAACAGTTCGGCGCGGATGACGAGTGCCATCACTCCGCCCAGGCAGAAGAAGACAAACGACGCGATCAGGTACATGTACCCGATCGTCTTGTGGTCGGTCGAGGTGATCCAGTTGACGACAATGCGTCCCTTGGACCTCGGGACCACCCGCGGCGCAACAGTAGTGCCGGCGTCCGTGGCGGTGTATTCGTAAGTAGACATCTAATTAATCACGCCCAATTTGCTCGTCGGCTCCACTGGGGTCCTCGCCGGTAATGGTCTGCGGATTGCGGTCATACTCTTCGCCCAACTGGCCGTCCTCAAGGGTTTCCAGATGCGCTTGGTATTCCTCTTCGGAAACAACGGCCACGTTGAACAGCATTTCCGAGTGGTACTCGCCGCACAGCTCGGCACACTTGCCTTCGAAAAAGCCTTCGCGGGTAGGGATCAGCGTGATGTAGTTCTCGCGCTCGGGAATCATGTCCCGCTTCTGGAGAAAGGCCGGAATCCAGAAAGAGTGGATGACGTCACGGGCGTTGAGGCGAAATTCAACGGTTTGGTTCACCGGCAAGACAAGCGTCGGCAGTGTCTCGGCGACGCCGAACTCGCCATCAAGCTGGGCCTGAACTCCGGCCACATACTTGTCTTCGAGCACGTAGTTGAAGTCCCACGACCACTGCTTCCCGCGGACGTCGATGATGACATCGGGTTCCTGGACCCGGGTGTCAATCGCCTGCTGGTCTCGGTCGGTGAAGTAGAAGAACACCAGCACCATGAACAGCGGGATGGTCAGGTAGAACACTTCCAACGGAAGGTTGTAGCTGATCTGGCGCGGGTAGCCGGTCTCATCCCGACGACGGCGGTATGCCACGATGCACCAGATGATCAGGCCCCAGGTAATCACGCCGACTATAAGGGCGGCGATCCAGGAGTTGACCCAGAGGTCAATGATCCGGCCGGTGTGGTTGGTGTTGTCGCGCTCAGCGGGCAACCAACCTTTTTGGACTTCTGATGAACAACCAGACAAGAACAGCGCAGCCACGACCACGAGGCTTGAGACCTTGAAAATCTTTGCGCGTCGGCTGCCGGTTCGGTCCTGCGAACTCACAGACGGCCCTTCCTTTTCTTACGTGCGGTGCCACCGACGGTGGCAGCATCTCGGTGCACGCCGCTACTCGAGCTACTGCTCAAAAGCGATGCACTTTCAGTTTTACTACTCACTGTAGAGCTTACCCGTAACGGCAGCCATCGTGTGACAACAAAGCCCCCGTCACGTACCCGTTTGGATACATGACGGAGGCTTTATCATCTCGCGGTGAGGACTCCTAGTGGAAGGAGTCGCCGCAGGCGCAGGAACCGCCTGCGTTCGGGTTGTCGATCGTGAAGCCCTGCTTGGAGATGGTGTCCTCGAAATCGATGGAGGCTCCGGCGAGGTAAGGGACGCTCATCCGGTCGACGATCACTTCCACGCCGTCGAAATCGCGAACGGCATCGCCGTCGAGCACACGCTCATCGAAGTAGAGCTGGTAGATCAGTCCGGAACACCCGCCGGGCTGCACCGCAACCCGAAGCCGAAGGTCAGTGCGGCCCTCCTGCTCCAGAAGACTCCGTACCTTATCGGCGGCGACATCTGACAGGTTGACCTCGTGTACCGGCAGTTCGGTGTCTGCGGCCGTCTCTGTGGTCGGTTCGCTTGTTGATGTGCTCATGATGTGCGTTCTCCTTAGCTTTGTGCCTACCCCGCCGGTTCCGTGCCTGTAACTACGACGACGGCATATGGCCATTAGCGCCTCGCGGCGCTGTCCGTTCCATGGTACGTCCGGTCGTCACGGCCTGCCCAGCTATGTAACGAAATGCTCTCTCGAAACATTCCGTCGCCCGGCACATGCCCTGACTGATACGTGAAGAGGTCAGCCGGCGTCGTTGAACCGCGCGAGCATCAGCGCCTCGGCGAGCACAGCGCGGCTGAACTCCCCCAGATGAAGCGATTCGTTTGCGCTGTGCGCCCTCGAATCAGGATCCTCCACTCCGGTCACCAGTATCTGCGCGTCAGGGTAGACCTCAGTCAGATCCGCAATGAACGGTATGGATCCTCCGATACCCGCCTCGACGGCTTCGGTCCCCCACGCCGTCCGCAGCGCCCACATGGCGATCTGGGCAGCAGGCCGGGTGGTGTCGGTAGAGAAAGGATTGCCGGACTCTCCGGGGGTGAATGTGACAGCGGCGCCGAACGGGGCATTGGCCTTCACATGGCGTTCGACGGCGGACATCGCCTCCAGCGGATCCTGACCGGGTGCCAGACGAAGGCTGAACTTCGCTCTCGCGCTAGGCAGCAGGGTGTTTGACGATAACGCCACGCTCGGAGCGTCGATGCCGATGATGGAGAGCGCGGGTTGGGTCCACAACCGTGAGACAAGGGAACCGGTACCCGCCAGCTGCACGCCGTCAAGAACGGACGCGTCTGCGCGGTAATCCGCCTCCGGGTACTCCACCTCGGCGGTGTCTGTAGCGAGCAGGCCTTCGATGGCGACGCTGCCGTTGTCGTCATGCAGGGTTGCGATCAACCGGGAAAGCAGCGTAGGTGCGTCGAGCACCGGGCCGCCGAACATACCTGAGTGCACCGCATGTTCGAGAACCCGAACCTCAATTGTGCCGTCCACCAGGCCGCGCAGGCTGGTGGTGAGTGCCGGTACACCGACCTTCCAGTTGCTCGAGTCGGCAACTACTATGACGTCGGACCGCAGCAGCTCGCGGTGTTCCTCCAGGAACCGGCGGAAGGTGGGAGAGCCTGCCTCCTCCTCACCTTCTATGAAAAGGGTGATGCCAACGCCGAAGTCATTACCCAGGACATCGGAGACCGCACGGAACGCGGCAATGTGCGCCATGATCCCGGCTTTGTCATCGGCTGCTCCCCTGCCGTACAACCGGCCTCCACGCTCCTGTGGAGCGAAGGGCTCGCTCTCCCACAGCTCCCGCGCTCCCGGCGGCTGCACATCGTGATGCGCATAAAGCAGAATGGTCGGCTTCCCCTTGGCAGCCGGGCGCCGCGCGACGACGGCAGGACCGCCGGGTGCGCCATCGTTGTCCACTCGCAGGATGCGCACGTCCTCGATACCTGCGGAACGCACGAGAGACGCGACCGCTTCCGCACTGCGGTCAAGTTCCGCAGGGTCGAACGCTTCCCACGCCACCCCCGGGATGGCGACAAGTGACTTCAACTCCTCGACTGTCTGGGTGAACGCGGAGTCGACGCTGGACCGCAGGGCATCAATGATCGTGTCCGACAGCGCCTCAGTAGATAGCTTGCTCATGCCACCGAGCCTACACACGCGGGCGGAAATTGCTGCCCCGGGGCCGGGTATCCTAGAGGGGTGTTTGGACGAAAAAAAGACGCTGCCGTTGTTGAGACCCCCGCCGAGCGAGCTGCTGAGGAGCAACGCCTGAGGGCGGTGGGCAAAGGCGCCCCGACGCCGAAGCGAAGTGTCCAGCAAGCAGCGCGCAAGCGTCCGCTCGTGCCCAACGACCGGAAGGCAGCACGAGAAGCCAACCGCCTGGCCCGGCGTGAGGAACAGATCCGCATGCGTCGCGCCCTCGAGAACGGCGATGAACGGCACCTGCCGTTCCGGGACAAGGGCCCTGCCCGCCGTTACGTCCGCGACTACGTGGATGCACGGTGGAACGTTGCCGAGTTCCTGATGTTCGCGGCGCTGGTCTTCGTCTTCCTCAGCTTCATCCCGAACCTCACGCTTCAGGGTTACATCATGCTCACCTTCTGGGTGATCATCGTTGCCGTTGTTATTGACTGCCTGCTCCTGCGCCGCAAGCTCAAGAAGCTCCTCGCTGAGAAGTTCGGCGAGCCGGGGCGCGGTGATCTTTGGTACGGCATCTCGCGCGCCATGCAGATCCGGCGTCTCCGCCTGCCCAAGCCGCAGGTAAGCCGCGGCCAGTACCCCGCCTAGCCGGACCTTCTACCGCGCACTTCACGTCCGGCAGTTCGCATCAAACGGCAGTTCGCATCTAAGCGCCCAGCTTCAGCGGCCGGCGGTTATCAACGGCTCAGCGCAACGCGGTCTTTCAGCGCGCGGTTGATTGACGCGGCCCAGAACGGACCTTCGTAGAGGAACCCTGTATAACCCTGCACAAGGGTGGCTCCAGCCTCCAAGCGCTCAGTGACGTCCTCGGCGGTTTCCACCCCGCCCACCGAGATCAGGGCAAGATCCGGACCGGCGGCCAGACGCAGGCGTTTAAGGACTTGCAACGAACGCTCCTTGAGCGGCGCACCGCTCAAGCCGCCGACGCCGCACGCCATCACGGCTTCGTCGTCGGTAGTGAGTCCTTCACGCGTAATGGTGGTGTTAGTGGCGATGATGCCGTCCAGTTCCAGCTCCAGGGCCAGGGACGCAACCTCGTCAATATCCTCGTCGCTCAGGTCAGGAGCGATCTTCACGAGCAGCGGGACGTGGCGGCCCGCACTCTCATCCGCTGCTTTCCGGACGGCTTTCAGGAGCGGCCGGAGGGAACGAACACTTTGCAGTAACCGTAGCCCGGGTGTGTTCGGTGAACTCACGTTCACCACCAGGTAGTCGGCCAGCGGAGCCAACGCCTCCGCGGAGATGCGGTAGTCGGCAATGGCGTCGCGCAGGTCGACTGTCTTTGTCTTGCCGATGTTCACCCCTATGACCGGGCGCTGTGTGGGATAGCGTCGCTCAAGAGTTCGCCGTGCTGCCGCGATCCGTGGCGCAACGGCGGCTGCGCCGTCGTTATTGAATCCCATCCGGTTGATGACCGCACGGTCCTTCACCAGGCGGAACAACCGTGGCTTCGGGTTGCCCGGCTGGGCCTGCCCCGTGATCGTCCCGACCTCTATATGGCCGAACCCCAGATCCGTGAGGGCGGCAATGCCGTGACCCTCCTTGTCGAAACCGGCGGCCAGACCGAACGGGGAGGGAAAGGTGACGCCGAACGCCGTCGTGCTCAGTTCCGGAGCCGGCTGCGTGATGCGGCGCAGCACGCTGCCCGCGGGCGTCTTGCCTGTCCACCGGATCAGCCGGAAGCCGATGCGGTGCGCGCGCTCAGGGTCCATGCCGCTGAAAACGACGCGAAAGAAGACGGGATAAATACGCATGGTTCAAAGTTGCCACGGGGCCTGCCGCTTCACCAAGTTGATGGTTGGATCGATATCCTCGATTCATGGGCATCATCTGGCAGCCGGACCATCTCGGTGACGGCTTTGCCCTGACGGAGCTTGACCTCGGTGCAGATGCGGAGGGCCCCTGCGTTGCAACGCTTGTCTCCTACACCCCGCCTCCGGTTGAGACGCCGACCGACTTCCTGAGTACAGCGCAGCGTATGCTGAGGCTTCCCGGCCGGCGCGGTGAGGCCGCCGAGCCGGTCCAGGCGGTACTGTATCTTCACGGTTGGAGCGACTACTTCTTCCAGCACGAGTTGGCGCACTTCTTCACGGAACGGGGTATCGCGTTCTATGCGCTGGACCTGCGTAAATACGGACGAAGCCTCAGGCCGTGGCAGACACCCGGGTATGTAACGGACCTGTCGGATTACGACCGCGACATCGACGCCGCTCTGGCCGCCCTCGCGGAGGACATCGAAGCCGGCACCGGGGCACCGCCGTCGGGGATCACCCTCATGGCGCATTCCACCGGAGCTCTGGTCGGATCGCTGTGGGCTCACCGTTTCCCCGGCCGCGTCTCGAGCCTCATTCTCAATAGCCCGTGGCTGGACATCCAGGGCAGTGCGATCCTGCGCACCACCACCCAGGGCCTGCTGGAACCGATCACCCGGTTCAGACCGAAAGCCCGTCTCAAGTTGCCGGAGTTCGGCTTCTACTGGCGGAGCATCAGCAACCAGGCCGACGGCGAATGGGAACTGAACGGTCAGTGGCGGCCGCAATTCGGGTTTCCCATTCGGGCGGGTTGGCTTACCGCGGTGCTGACCGGGCACGCGCAGGTGCGTCGGGGGCTCTCGATCGACGTCCCGGTCCTGGTGCTGGCCTCCTCGAGGTCAACCATCAGTCCTGTGTGGAACGACGCAATGCTCTCATCCGACAGCGTGCTTGACGTGACCGTCATGACGCAGCGTGCGCTCCAGCTTGGACCTCACGTCACGGTCTGCCGGTTCGACGGCGCCCTCCACGACACGCTGTTGTCACCGGCACCGGTGAGGGAGAAGGTATATGCCGAGCTTGATCGATGGATGAGCTGCTACAGCAAGCCGGCGGCGGAGGGCGAAAGTCAGGCCCGGGCCCGGTCAACCGCCCCGCCGTAACGGCGGTCACGGGCGGCATACTCCTCAACCGCCTTCCAGAGGGTGCGACGGTCGACGTCGGGCCACAGGACATCCATGAACACCATTTCAGCGTAGGCCGACTGCCAGAGCATGAAGTTGGATGTGCGCTGCTCGCCCGAGGTCCGCAGGAAGAGGTCGACGTCCGGCAGGTCCGGTTCGTCCAGGTACCGCTGGATTGTCCTTTCCGACACGGATGACGCCTTGAGGCGCCCGGCCGCCACATCCTCGGCAATGGCGCGCGCAGCGTCGGCAATCTCCGCCCGTCCTCCATAGTTCACGCACATGGTGAGGGTACAGACCGAGTTGGAGCGGGTGCGTTCCTCCGCCACCTCAAGTTCGTTGATGACGGAGCGCCAGAGACGCGGGCGACGGCCGGCCCACCGTATGCGCACTCCCCACTCGTTGAGCTGGTCACGCTGCCGCCGCAGGACGTCACGGCTGAATCCCATGAGGAACCGCACCTCGTCCGGGGAACGCTTCCAGTTCTCCGTGGAGAAGGCATACACGCTCACATGACGCACACCGATGTCGATGGCGCCGGCCACCACGTCCAGCAGTGCCGCTTCACCCGCCCGGTGTCCCTCGGTACGGGGCAACCCGCGCCGGTTGGCCCAGCGCCCGTTCCCATCCATGACAATCGCCACGTGCGCCGGAACCAGTTCGGCGGGAATCGCCGGCGGGAGCTCACCGCTGGGATGGGGCCACGGCTCCAACGGCTCTCTTTGGGATGTTGTCACACACGCTCCACATGTTTGAGGGACTTAACTGCTCGTTCCAGATGCCACTGTACGTAGGCGGCCACCAGTCCCGCACTTTCCCGCCGTGCGAAATCCTCGGCAGCGTCGGCTACTGCCCAGTCGCCCGACAGCAGGGCGCCCAGCAGGGCCATGGCATCGGGTGACGGTGACGCCGCGCCCGGCGGCCGGCACACGGCGCACACAGCTCCGCCCAGGGCGGCTGAAAACGCCGTATGCGGGCCGGCTGCGCCGCAGCGCGCGCAGTCGGTGAAGCTGGGTGCCCAGCCGGCTGTTGCCAGTGCGCGGAGCAGATAGGAGTCCAGGATCAGTTCCGACGGATGGAGCCCTCTGCTCAGAGCCGACAGGGCACCGATAACCAGACCGTACTGCGCCCCGGCGGATTCGCCGTCGGCGTCCGTGAGCTTCTCAGCCGTTTCAGCTATTGCAGATGCTGCCGTATAGCGGGAATAGTCGGCCGCGATACCGTGTCCATAGGCACCACGCGTCTGCGCCTGAGTGACGACGTCTAGCGTGCGTCCGGCGACGAGTTGAAGATCCACCGTCATGAAAGGTTCGAGACGTGCCCCGAACTTGCTGCTCGTTCGTCGAACACCCTTTGCAACTGCCCGGACCTGGCCGTGCTCACGGGTCAGGAGCACAATGATGCGGTCGGCTTCGCCGAGCTTATACGTACGAAGGACCACGCCTTCCGTAAGGTAGGTCCGCGACGCGAATGATCTGGCCACGTTCTATTTTCCCATCCGGCGGGTTGGGTGCAGCCCTCGCCGCGCCCGGCCCCCGGGTTCGTCTCCAGGAATCCTAGCTAAGGTCCCGAATGGCACGGTTGACCGCAGAAACGACAGCCTTCAGCGATGCCATGGTCGAGTTGGAATCGATGCCGATGCCCCAGAGCACCCGCTCCCCCACAGCGCACTCCACATACGCGGCAGCGCGGGCATTCCCGCCTGAAGACAGCGCATGTTCCGTGTAATCAAGGACGCGTACGTCCACGCCGTCCTGACCGAGGATGGATACGAGCGCGTCGATCGGCCCGTTGCCCTGCGCGGTGCGCCGCTGCTGGACGCCGTCAATCATCAGCGTCGCCGTCAGATTGAAGCGCCCGTCCTCGGACGCGTCGGTGTTGGTCGAGGTAAGTACATAGTGGCCCCAGGAGCCGTTACGCGACGGCAGGTACTCGTCCTGGAAGATCTCCCACAGCGCGGCTCCGCTGACTTCACCGCCCACGGTATCCGTGCGGCGCTGTACGACTCCGGAGAATTCGATCTGTGCCCTGCGCGGCAGGTCCAGGCTGTGCTCATGCTTGAGGAGATAGGCGACGCCGCCCTTGCCGGATTGCGAATTTACACGTATCACGGCCTCGTAGGAGCGGCCGATGTCCTTGGGATCGATCGGCAGGTACGGCACCGCCCAGGGGATTTCCTCGACCGTCTTTCCAACGGCAGCAGCGTCCTCCTCCATCCGCTCGAAGCCCTTCTTGATGGCGTCCTGGTGTGACCCGGAGAAAGCGGTGAATACCAGGTCTCCACCGTAGGGTGAGCGCTCGGGCACGTTGAGCTGGTTGCAGTACTCTGCCGTGCGGCGGATATGGTCCATGTCCGAGAAGTCGATCTGCGGATCAATGCCCTGCCCGTACAGGTTCATCCCCAGCGTCACGAGATCGACGTTCCCGGTTCGCTCCCCGTTGCCGAACAGGCATCCCTCGATGCGGTCAGCACCGGCGAGGTAGCCGAGTTCAGCCGCTGCTACACCGGTGCCGCGGTCGTTGTGGGGGTGAAGGGACAGGATCACGGCGTCCCGGTTGGCCAGGTTGCGGCACATCCATTCGATGGAATCGGCATACACGTTCGGCGTGGCCATCTCAACAGTTGCCGGCAGGTTCAGGATCATCTGCCGATCGGAAGACGCTTCGAAGACAGCAGCGACCTCGTTGGAGATGCGCGCGGCGAATTCGAGCTCAGTGCCGGTGAAGGATTCCGGGGAGTACTCATAGGTGATATGCGTGTCACCCATGTTCTCCTCGAACTTCCGGCACAGCCGCGCACCGGTCAACGCGATATCGACGATGCCGTCCATGTCCTGGTTGAACACGACACGGCGCTGGAGCACCGAAGTCGAGTTGTAAAGGTGCACGATCGCACGGTCAGCGCCCTCAAGGGACTCGTAGGTCCGCTCGATCAGATGCTCACGCGCCTGGGTGAGCACCTGGATAGTGACGTCGTCGGGAATGCGGTCGCCCTCGATGAGCTGGCGGACGAAATCGAAGTCGGTCTGCGACGCCGAGGGGAAACCGACCTCGATCTCCTTGTAGCCCATCTTGACGAGCAGGTCGAACATCTTGTGCTTGCGCTCGGGACTCATGGGGTCAATAAGCGCCTGGTTGCCGTCGCGGAGGTCGACGGCGCACCAGCGCGGGGCCTTCGTGATGATTTTGTCCGGCCAGGTCCGGTCCGGCAGTTCCACGGTGATCTGGTCCTGGAACGGAACGTACTTGTGGAACGGCATTCCGGCGGGTTTCTGTGCGTTGCGCATGGCGGTGGTGGCCTTTCCTTGGGTGAGCTTCTCAGGCTCTGGCTTCACAGGATGGCGGCCGGCAACACAAACTCCGCAGCGGGGGTTCGGCCTGCGATCGGGTAGTCAGCGTGTGACTAGCCGGTCGGTTGAGCCCCGCCACGGCAGCTAAGAAGGAGCAGCTCTGCGCGCACAATTCAACACTAGCACGGCCCCTAGGATGAGAAGACGCACCAACCAAGGAGCTTCCATGACCGCAGCAGGCATTAATCTCGCGAACGTCGATTCCACCGTTCGCCCGCAGGACGACCTCTTCCGCCACGTCAACGGCGTATGGCTTCGCAACACGCCCATTCCTGATGACCGGGCTCGGGAAGGCTCGTTCTCCCAACTCGCGGATGCAGCGGAGCTGGCCGTGCGCGCCATCGTCGAGGACGCCGCGGCGGACAAGGAGGACGACGGCGACCGCTTCCGTATCGGCGCCCTGTTTGCGGACTTCATGGATACCGCGCACCTCAACAGGGAGGGTGCAGCGCCGGTCCAGCCGCTGCTCGCCGCCATTGACGCGGCCAGCACGATCGAAGAGTTCGTCAGGCTGGACGCCGAACTGACGCGCTCCGGCGCAGCAGGGATAGTTCTCCCCTACGTGAGCAATGATGCAGGCAACCCTGAGCGTTATCTGCTCCACCTCTACCAGTCGGGCCTCGGGCTGCCCGACGAGTCCTACTACCGCGAGGGAAAATTCGAAGAGGCACGCCTGGCCTACGTCGAGCTGCTGCACCGGCTCTTCGAGCTCGCCGAATGTCCGGAAAGCCGGGCAGCGGCAGCCGGCGTTTTCGACCTCGAAGCAAGACTGGCGTCGTCGCACATGGACACCGTGGCCCGGCGCAATCCGCAGGCTACCTACAACCTTCGCCGCATCCCGGAGCTGACCGCCCATGCCCCGCTTTTGGGGAGGTGGCTCACGGAACTGGCTGCCGGCGTCGGGCTTGGCGACGAGGTGATCTTGAACCAACCGGACTACGTGGCAGGGCTGATGAATGCGCTGGACGAGGTCCCCCTGCCCGTATGGAAGAACTGGCTCGCCGCAAGGGTACTGCTGCATGCAGCCCCCTTCCTCAGCGACGAGTTTGTGGACGCCCACTTTTCGTTCTACGGAACCAAGCTCAGTGGCACGCCGCAGCTGAAGGAACGCTGGAAGCGCGGTGTTGCGGTTGTCGAAGGCGCCCTTGGCGAGGCGGTAGGCCGCGAATACGTTTCTCGTCACTTTCCGGAAACGCACAAGGCGACCATGCAGGATCTCGTTGACAACCTTCTCGCCGCGTACGGCGAGCGGATCACCCGGCTGGACTGGATGAGCGCTGACACGCGCCAGCGGGCACTCGGAAAGCTGCGGCTCTTCACAACCAAAATCGGTTACCCGGAGCGCTGGATCGACTATTCGAACCTGCGGATCACTCCCGGCGACCTTCACGGCAACGTGCGGAGGGCGACCGAGTTTGAGACGAACCGGCAGCTGGCCAAGCTCGGCGGTCCCATCGACCGTGGCGAGTGGCACCTCACTCCGCAGACAGTCAACGCCTACTACATGCCGACCATGAACGAAATAGTCTTCCCCGCCGCAATCCTGCAACCCCCGTTCTTCGACGCCGATGCGGACCCCGCCGCGAACTACGGGGCGATCGGGGCCGTCATCGGTCACGAGATCGGGCACGGATTCGACGACCAGGGGTCGCAGTTCGACGGGACGGGAGCCCTGCACAACTGGTGGACCGAAGCGGACAGAACGGCGTTCGAGGCACTTACCGGCCAGTTGGTCAGTCAGTACGCTGAGCTGGCGCCTACCGAGGCGCCGGATCACCCGATCAACGGAAAGCTCACCCTTGGCGAGAACATTGGAGACCTCGGCGGACTGGGAATCAGCCTCGCAGCGTTTCTGATCAGCCTCGACGGAGCGGAGCCGCCCGTCATTGACGGCCTGACAGGCATCCAGCGATTCTTCTACTCGTGGGCCGAGTGCTGGCGCCAGAACATCCGTCCGGAGGAGGCAGCGCGCCGCATCGCGATTGATCCGCATGCGCCGAATGAATACCGATGCAATCAGGTGGTGCGCAACCTCGACGAATTTCACGACGCGTTCGATGTGACGCAGACGGACGGACTCTGGCTCGCTCCCGAGGACCGCGTCAGGATCTGGTAGCCACCGTCAGGACTGGCAGGTGACCTGCGCGGCTGTCTGGCCCCGCAGGTCGCCGGCCACACCCTCCGTCTTGATTGTCTTTCCCTCGGTGAAATCACTGCCGACGGAGAGCTCAAGCCCGACAGTGTCAGCGCTTGGAATCACCTGGACTTCAGTCAGTCCGAACAGCTCGGCGATCACAGGCGCAATTCCCTCGTACCCGGGACCGACGAACAGCTGGGTAGCCGGGCGATCATCGGCGTCCGCGGCGGCCGCCTGGGTGTACCCCTCCTCAAGAAGTACATCCTGAAGTTCCTGCCCGCGCTCCGATTCCCCGGACGCGTTGAGCACGGTGATGGGAACCAGCGCGGGATCGTATCCGAGCTCCTCCGCAGTCGGCGTCGGCTCGGGCTCCTGTGTGGGCTCAGGCTCACTCGACGGGTCGGTGCTGGGGCTCGGACTCGCTGAACGCGAGGGCTCCTGGACGGGCTCGGTGATGTCGCGGTCGGCGCGGAGGGCCTCAAAAAGATCATCTGCCTTGTCCTCGTCCAGCACGAGGCGGTTCACATTGGCTTCGTACGGAACGACCGGGACAGTCACGAAAGCGACATTGCCCAGATCGACCTCCTGCAGCCGGCCGGCAAGCTTGAGCAGTTCGGGGATTTCGCCCAGGCCGTCGTCGACCGTGAGGTTTTGGGTAACCGCTTCGGCGATCGAGTACAGGCGCGGAATGTTGGTCAGCGTCCCTTCCTCTTTGATCTTCCGTGCCAGCGAGGCAAGGAAAGCCTGCTGGGCGCGGATGCGCCCTTCATCTCCCCCGGTACCGAAGCTATGCCGTGTGCGCAGGAATGCCAGCGCCTGCTCGCCCTCAATCTCGCTGGTGCCGGCGTCGAGCTTCAGCCCGGAATATTCGTCGTCGACTGCTTGATTCACACAGACTTCTACTCCCCCGACTGCCTTCGACAGCTCGGTAACGGCCTTGAAGTCGGCCATCATGAAGTGGTCGATCTGGAGTCCGGTGACTTCGTTGATGGCCGCCACCGTGCAGCCGGGACCGCCGTTCGCGAGGGAGCTGTTGAGTTGACCGAGCGCCCTGGAGTCGCTGCTCGCTCCGGTGTCGGGATTGAAACATTCCGGCAGCGGCACCAGCAGGTCACGGGGGAAACTCACCATCGTGACATTGCTTCGGTCTGCGGACATGGTCATGAGCATCATGACGTCCGCCTGGCCCTCTTCATCCTCCGGATCTTCGTCACCGCCCTGCCCCGCGCGGGTGTCACTGCCGATGATGAGGATCTGGACAGGATCCCGGCTCAGGTCCACCGGCAATTGCGTCTCACCGCCGGCCCCGAGGTTCAGGCGTTCAGTGGCGACGTTTCCCTGCAGGCGAACCACGGAAAAGGCCACGATTCCGACGGCCGCCACGAGCACGGCGACAAGCGAGATCGCCACGATCTGCAGGACGGACGGCCGTACCCTGCCGAGATGCCGTCCGCCGGCCCCCAGCCGGATGCCATCCGGGGAGCCCGTCTGCTCACCGCCGGATTCACTCATGACGCTCGGCCCTTTCGAATTGATTCTGAGACTTGCTGCCCCTGCGAGCGGGACATCTGTAGCTCAACGAGCACCTGCTGCCCGAAGTGCCCGGACTGCGAGCGGCCCGGCAGCGGCTAGAAACCGAGCTTCACGAGCTGCCTGGGATCTCGCTGCCAGTCCTTCGCTATCTTTACGTGCAGGTCGAGGTAGACCTTCGTGCCCAGCAGGGCTTCGATCCCCTTCCTCGCCACAGTGCCCACCTCGCGCAGCCGCGCCCCGCCCTTGCCGATGATGATTGCCTTCTGTGACGAACGCTCCACGTAAAGATTGACCCGGACGTCGAGCAGCGGGTTGTCTTCCGGGCGGCCTTCGCGCGGAACGATCTCCTCCACGACCACGGCCAGGGAATGAGGGAGTTCGTCCCGTACCCCCTCGAGGGCAGCTTCCCGCACCAGTTCGGCGACCATGACGGCCTCAGGTTCATCGGTCAGCTCACCGTCAGGATACAGCGGAGGAGATTCCGGCATATGGGAAGCGAAGACGTCTGCCACGGTGGTGACCTGAAAGCCGTCCACCGCCGAAACAGGCACGACGTCGGCCCACCCCTCTTCTCCGAGCACTTCCCGGCCCAGTTCGGTCACCGCGAGCAGCTGGCGCAGCAGCGCCTCTTTGCTGACGAGGTCGGCCTTTGTGACCACTGCGATGATCGGCTTCCCCTTCAGCTGCGCCAGTTGTGCCGAGATATAGCGGTCGCCCGGTCCAACCTGCTCGTTTGCGGGGAGGCAGAAGCCGATGGCGTCCACCTCGGCCAGGGTGTCGGCAACGAGGTCGTTGAGGCGCTGGCCGAGCAGGGTGCGGGGCCGGTGGAGACCCGGCGTATCGACGAGGATGAGCTGTGCATCTTCGCGGTGCACAATGCCGCGGATGGTGTGGCGGGTCGTCTGGGGTTTGGCCGAGGTGATTGCAACCTTGTGTCCGACCAGCGCGTTGGTCAGGGTCGACTTTCCGGCGTTGGGCCGACCGACCAGCGAGATGAAGCCCGCCCGATACTGCTGGGTGCTCATTTGTTGTCCACCGTTTCCCTCGAATCTTCATTGACCTGATCTGCGTGCACGTCCTCGTCCGAGGGCAGTTCCACCCTCCAGGCGAGGATGTGCGAAACGCGGTTACGGCGCCCCTCAACCCGCTCTGCACGCAGGGCAATATCGCCCACCTGAACCTCGCTCCCGACAATCGGCACACGACCGAGGGTCTTGGCGAGGAGCCCGCCCACCGTGTCTACCTCATCATCCTCGAGGTCCATGTCGAAGAGCTCGCCCAGGTCATCAATGCTCATGCGGGCGCTGACACGGAAGCCGCCCTCGGGCAGTTGTTCCATCTCGGGAACTTCGGAGTCGTACTCGTCGACGATCTCGCCGACGATTTCCTCGATCAGGTCCTCAAGCGTCACGAGACCTGCGGTGCCGCCGTATTCGTCGATGACGATGGCAACATGGGTGGATTCCCGTTGCAGTTCCTGGAGGAAATCCCCGACCGGCTTCGACTCGGGCACGTATCGCACGTCGCGGCAGACTCCGTCCACAGGGTCCTGGTCACCACTATGATCCGCGTTCAGCACCGCGACGACGTCCTTCATGTACAGGATTCCCCGGACGTCGTCGGCGTTGTCTCCGGTGACCGGAACGCGAGAATACCCGGAGCGGAGAAAGAGAGACATCGCCTGCCGGAGTGTGGATCCGGCCTCAATGGAGACCATGTCGGTGCGCGGGACCATCACGGACCGCACCTTGGTGTCTCCGAGCTCGAAAACTGAATGGATCAGCTCGGCTTCACTGTCCTCGATCATTTCGGCCTCGCTCGCCCGCGAGAGCAGCTCCCGGAACTCTTCCTCCGTGAAGAATGCTGCCTCTGCTCGAGCTGACCCGGGGGAGATAGCACTTCCGACGCCGACGAGCCAGCGCGGAATGGGTCCGAGGACGGCGCGCAGGACGCCCACCATCCGCGCAGTGAGCGGTACCAGTGTGGCCGCGTGGGTTCGGCCGAGCTGACGGGGCGAAACTCCGACGAGAACAAAGCCGAGACCGGCCATCGTCACCGTGGCCAGCAGGCCGGCAATCCAGATGTTTTCCAGCACATCGGCGAACAGGAGGGCGACCGCAACCGCCGCGGCCATCTCGAACCAGACGCGCCAGAAGCGGAGTGCATGCATATGCGCCACCGGAGATTCCAGGATGCGCCGGACGGGCTCTCCCATCGGTCCGTTGAGATGCGCCTCGGCATCCTGGCGCGGCAGAAAACTGAAGGCCGCCTCTGCGGCAGTTACCAGCGCGGCAATAAGTACGAAGACGATTGCCATCAGCGCCAAAAGGAAAACGATCATCGGCTGGACTGGTCCGTTGCTGCGAGGACGGTCACTGGGTTGTTTCCGTGGGGGCGGTGCCGCCGAGGAAATCAGCGAGGAGCTGGCGCTGCAGGCCAAACATTTCCTTTTCCTCTTCCGGCTCGGCATGATCAAAGCCCAGTAGATGAAGCATGCCGTGGGTGGTGAGCAGGAGAAGCTCCTCGCCCATACTGTGTCCGGCATTGGCGGCCTGGGTGCCCGCTACCTCAGGGCACAGGACAACATCACCCAGAATGCCCGAGGCAGTGGGACGGGCAGCCGTACCCGGCCGCAGCTCGTCCATCGGAAATGACAGAACGTCAGTTGGTCCCGGCTCATCCATCCACTCGATGTGGAGCTTCTCCATGGCATCAACGTCCACAAGAATGATGGACAGCTCAGACTCGGGGTGCACATAGAGCCGTTCGAGCACGTGGCGGCCAAGCCTGACCAGGGATTCTTCGTCCACCTCGACACCGGACTCGTTGTTGACCTCAATGCTCATTGCGGCCCGTCTTGCCGGGGCTTCGGCGGCCATTCAGGGCAACCCGCTGGGATTCATCCCATTTGCTGTAGGCGGACACGATGTCCCCGACCAGGCGATGGCGCACTACGTCGGTGGCGTCCAGCGGAGAGAAGGCGACGTCGTCGACCCCCTGCAGGATTTCGCTCACGACGCGAAGCCCGGAACTGGTCCCGCCCGGCAGGTCCACCTGGGTCACGTCGCCGGTGACCACCATCCTGGAACCGAAGCCCAGCCTGGTGAGGAACATCTTCATCTGCTCAGGAGTGGTGTTCTGCGCTTCATCGAGGATGATGAACGCATCATTCAGGGTACGGCCGCGCATGTAGGCGAGCGGTGCGACCTCGATTGTTCCGGCAGCCATAAGGCGCGGGATGGAATCGGGATCCATCATGTCGTGAAGAGCGTCGTAGAGCGGGCGCAGGTACGGGTCGATCTTGTCGTTCAGCGTTCCGGGGAGGAATCCCAGCCGTTCCCCCGCCTCAACAGCCGGACGGGTAAGGATGATCCTGTTGACTTCCTTGTGCTGAAGAGCCTGAACCGCCTTGGCCATTGCCAGGTAGGTTTTGCCGGTGCCGGCCGGGCCGATGCCGAAGACGATGGTATGCGTATCAATCGCTTCGACATATTTCTTCTGGTTGACCGTCTTCGGGCGGATGGTACGGCCGCGTGAAGAGAGGATATTCATCGACAGGACTTCGGCCGGCTTCGCAGCGCCCTGCGTCTTGAGCATGAAAAGCAGCTGCTCCAGCACCTGCGCTGTCACCGGCGTCTGGCTGGCGGCGAGGGTACGTATCTCGCTGATCAGGCGCTCGGTGCGCCCAACGTCCGTCGCGGGACCGGTGATGGAGAGATCATTGCCGCGTACGTGGAGGCTTACGCCGGGGAAAGCTCCCTCGATCATGGCGAGAGCCTCGTCATTTGCGCCGAGAGCCTGCACCATCTGGTCGGCTGAATCAAACTCGATGACCCGGCTGTCCAGGCCTGCTGCCCCCATACCCACTGCAGAATCCGTCATATTATCGGCCCGTGGGCCTTCCATCTCTCCTCGTGTCGCCGGAATTTCCGGTTAGGTGCTGGTCCAGGCCTTTGAAGAAGCCTTCTACTAGCGTACCGCCGCAGGCCTGTTACCGCTCGCATCCACTTCGCGAGAAACCGCTCCACCGGCTGGGCGGACAAAATATCTCAGGAACGCAACGGCCCGATATCAATCGCGTCTCAGTCCTATGGCGATTGGGGAAAACCGGCCGGTAGCGCACACTTCCTATGCCAAGCTGGATTACTGCTGCGCAGGGCAGCTCCGGCTCCTACTCTCATCATCCCTGATGGTGACATTTGAGCCCGGTGCTGGAACCCCAGCCATTGGACACTGTAAACGGAGAGGAGATGGAAACGCATGGCCGCCATCCCTCTTTTTGGACAGACGAAGGTGCGCCGCTGGAAGGTATCCGTACTTCTCGCGACGGCGCTGGGACTGCAGGCCTGCACCATCGGAGGCCCGCCCGAGTCGACGGCGGAGATCGCGCCTCAGTCAGAAGTGCTGCTCGAATCCGCGGCGAGTATGCCGGAGCTCGCTCTGCGAAGCCCCGAAGCCACAGACGCCGCTTCCCTCCTTCCGGTCTACTGGCTGGGAGAGACGAACGGACTGCTTTACCGCGAATTCCTGCCGGCCGAATCGACAGGAGACCCGATCGCCGCTGCAGTCTGGGCGATGACCAGCGCTGAGCCGCTCGACGACGACTACTACAGCCCCTGGCAGAATGCCTCCGCTGTCAACACCTCGATCTCGCCGGACAACGTCATCACGGTGGACATTTCCTCCGATTCATTCACCACGGAGGTCGACGCGGAGACGGCTGTGCAGGCAGTGCAGCAACTCGTTTACACCGCGACAGCCGCAGCAGCCAATTCCGGCCTGATTGCCAGCGGAAGTCCGAGCAGCGTTCGCCTGCTGGTGGACGGCAAGGCGGGCTACAACGCATTCGGACATATCGCGCTGGGTTCCGTTCTGCGGCGGGACGTCAGCGCATTGGCGCCTGTCTGGATCATCAACCCGCAGGAGAGCTCGGTCCGCACCGATCGGACTGTCATTATCCAGGGCAGCACGACCACGACGGACACAAGCCTTCAGTGGAGGGTCCGGCGCGTGGACGGGGGCGGTGTACCCGCTGAAGATGTTGTCGACGGAACCGTACCGGTGGAGGCGGGAACGGGTGCGGTAGGGCTGTATGAGTTCAGTGTGGCCCTGGAACAGGGAACCTATCTCGTTGAGGTGTACGAGGCGTCGGAGGCGGATCCCGGATCCGGGCCTGCTGCCGACGACGTCGCCGATGACAAGCTGGTCAGCATCCGCTGACCGCCGGCTATCAGCCGTTAGCTGCCGGAAATCCGAGGGCTACCAGCGGCCGGAGAGCTGGTTGAGCACAGCAAGCGCTGCCGGCCCGGCCGTCGAGGCGCGCAGGACGTTATTTCCGAGCTGGACCGGCAAGGCTCCGTGGTCGGCGAACAGCTCGACCTCCTGCGGGGCGACTCCCCCTTCCGGGCCCACGATTACGGCCAGCGTCCCTTTTCTGCCTCCCGGGTCACGGTTCCAGTAACCCGCGAGAGATTCTTGCGCTTCCTCGTGGAGCAGGATCGGGTGATTAACGCCGTCAAGCCATCGCCCGAGGCCCCGGCTGTCCAGCACATCGAGGACGTCCGGAACCCGGGTGCGCCGACTTTGCTTCGACGCGGTACGGACCAGGGCTTCCCACTTCGCGCGTCCCTTTACAGCTTTGTCGGCACGCCACCGCACAATGCTGCGGTCTGCCTGCCAGGGCAGAACAGCGTCAACGCCGAGTTCGGTAGCTGCCTCGACTGCCAGCTCCGCGCGGTCCCCCTTCGCCAGGGCCTGGACCAGGACAATGCGGATTTCAGGGAGTGGATCGAAGGAGATCCTGTCCACCGTCACTACGACGGCGGCAGGCGCCGCATCGACGACGGTGCAGCTCAGACGGTGCCCCTGCCCGTCCACCACGTCGATCGTTTCTCCGGGAACCACACGCTTCACGGTTGCAGCGTGATGGGCTTCCTGACCTCGCAGGGTGATGCTTGCGCCGGTGACAGCGCTTTGAACGTCTTCGGGTTGACCGAAGAAAGCCTGGTTGGTCATGGTCCGGGCTACCGCTCAGAGATTTCCGAGGCGCTCGCGCAAGCGGGCGAATACCCCTGATCCGCTGCTGGCCAGCTGACCTTCGGCGAACTGTTCGCCGCGCATTTCCGCCAGACGTCGAAGGAGCTCCTCCTGAGCGCCGTCGAGGTTCCGGGGGGTCTCGACGCTCAGGTGTACCAGGAGATCTCCCCTGCCATATCCGCGCAGATGCGTAACTCCAAGACCTTTGAGCGCGATCACTTCGCCGGACTGGGTACCGGACTTGATCGTGAGTTCCTGATCACCGTCGAAGCTGGTCATGGTCACGGTGGTGCCGAGAGCTGCCGCTGTCATGGGCACGCTCAAGGTGGCGTGAAGGTCGTCGCCCTCCCGCAGGAAGGTCGGGTCGCTGTTGACCCGGATTTCGACGTAAAGGTCCCCCTGGGGGCCGCCCGCCGTGCCTGCCTCCCCCTGACCCGAAAGCTGGATTCGCGTACCCGTTGAAACACCGGCGGGCACCTTGATCGTCAGGCTGCGGCGTGATCGTATACGCCCGTCCCCGTTGCACTCGTTGCAGGGGTGCGGGATGACGGTTCCGTACCCCTGGCAGGTGCCGCAGGTCGCCGTCGTCATAACCTGGCCCAGGATGGACCGGACCGCGCGCTGGACCTGCCCGGACCCACCGCAAATATCGCAGGTTCTCGGCGACGTCCCGGGCTGTGTGCAGGATCCGTCACAGGTGGGGCATACTGCCGCAGAGTCCACTTCGATCTTCTTGTTGGAGCCGAAGACCGCATCCTTCAGATCGATACGGACGGCGATGAGGGCATCCTGGCCGCGCTGGGTACGTGACGGCGGACCGCTGGGACCGCCTCCTCCGAAGAAGGTCTCGAAAATGTCGTGGAAGGCGAAGCCCGGGCCGGCATAGCCGCCGCCGAACCCGTTGTCGGTGCCGTTTTCGTTTCCGGTGGTGTCATAGACGCGCCGCTTCTGCGGATCCGAAAGCACCTCGTATGCGCGGGTGACCAGCTTGAACTCCTCAGCCGCTTCAGGGCCGACGTTGACGTCCGGGTGGAGTTTGCGGGCGAGCTTGCGGTACGCCTTCTTGATTTCTTCGCCGCTGGCATCGCGTGCAACGCCAAGGACATCGTAGTGATTACTCACTCCTGCACATCACTTCCTGTTATCTCACCGCGTGAGCGGCTGCTGTTCATGGGATCCGTCATCCGGTCACGATTCATCGAGGATGCGGGAAAGGTAACGGGCTACCGCTCTGACGGCAGCCATGGTGGTGGGGTAATCCATTCTGGTGGGTCCGAGTACCCCCACCTTCGCCAGCGCGTCCGGTCCGTAGCCGGTGGCAATCACGGACGCCTCGGCGAGACCGCCGTAAGGGTTTTCCCGACCTATGCGGACAGAGACACCGAGTGCGTCCTGCTCCATCTCCGAAAGGAGGCGAAGCATGACTACCTGTTCTTCAAGTGCTTCCAGGACGGGGCCGATGGTGAGGGGAAAGTCCAGCGTCGAACGGGCAAGGTTGGCCGTGCCGGCCAACACAATGCGATCCTCGCGGTTGGCAGCCGACAACTGTTCCAGACCGTGTGCAAGTGCCTGGCCCAGCGGCTGCAGCGCTGGGGAAAGCTCCGCAGCGCAGGCGCCAAGTTCCTGCGGTACCGACGGCAGCCGCACGCCCGACACTTTCTCAAGGAAGCGCTGACGCAGCTCCGCAAGTGCAGTCTCGGTCGCATCGGCGGGGACGGGCACTACCCGCTGCTGTACCGCTCCGTTGGTGGAAATGAGCACCACAAGCACGCGGGTCGGTGCGAGCAGGACGAACTCGATGTGGCGGACGGACGCCGCGCCCAGGTGCGGGTACTGCACCACGGCCACCTGATTGGTGAGCTGCGCGAGCAGTCGAACGGTGCGGTCCAGGACGTCATCGAGATCTTCCGCGTTTTCCAGCAGCGCCCGGATAGCCCGCTTCTCCGGTGCCGACAGCGGCTTCACCTCGGCGATCCGGTCAACGAACAGGCGGTAACCCTTATCTGTGGGGATACGGCCGGAACTGGTGTGCGGGGCGGTAATAAGGCCTTCTTCTTCCAGAAGCGCCATATCGTTGCGGATAGTCGCCGAGGAGACACCCAGCTTGTGGCGTTCAACCAGAGCCTTGGACCCCACCGGCTCACGGGAATGAACGTAATCCTCAACGATGGCTCGCAGGACTTCAAGCCGCCTGGGCTCACTCATGTTCACCTCCGATGTACTTCGCTGCCCGCTTCTTGAGTTAGCACTCAACACGCCTAAGTGCCAAGTCTAATACGTCTGAGGCGATTGTTAGCATTGGCTCTGCCTGTCCGAACGGCAGGGATTGCGGAAGCGAGAGAAGTCACATGTCGTATCACCAGTGGGGCGCACAGGACCTCTCCCAGCCCCGGCGCGCCGTAATTGAGAAGATCGAGGCCCGCCCCGGTGTCGTTCTTGAGGATGTCCAAAGCGGGTTCGTGGGCGAGATCCTTCGCACCGAGAAGTCCGGAGGGATGCACGTGATGATCCTGGAGGACCGCCGCGGCAAGCGGCGCACGTTCCCGCTCGGGTTCGGTTTCCACTATGAAGGTTCGCCCGTTGAGCTGATTCCTGCCGTGAAGCAGGCCGCGGTATCACAACGGACTGCTTCAGGTTCCGTTCGGGTTGCGGGCCAGCGCGCACGCACTGCACGGGCGAGCAGGATCTGGGTTGAAGGCCGCCACGACGCTGAACTCGTGGAAAAAGTATGGGGAGACGATCTACGGGTCGAGGGCATCGTCGTCGAGCCGTTGCACGGGGTCGATGACCTTGCAGGCGTGGTGCGTGATTTCGCACCGTCCAGCGGCCGCCGTCTGGGCATCCTTGTAGACCACCTTCTGCCGGGTACCAAGGAAGCCAGGATAGCGGCCGAAGCCATGAAGGTACCGGGTGCTGCGCACAACGTGCTGATCGTGGGGCACCCCTACGTCGACGTCTGGCAGGCCGTGAAACCGCGTGCACTCGGACTCGAGGCGTGGCCGGTCATTCCCCGCGGCGAGGACTGGAAAACCGGGATCCTGACCCGCCTGGGCTGGCCGCACTCCACCCAGGCAGATGTTGCGGCCGGCTGGAAACGCATCCTGGGCGGAGTCAATACCTATGCTGATCTCGAACCGTCACTGCTGGCCCGCGTCGAGGAAGTCATCGATTTCCTGACCATACCGGGATCAGGCGCATAGGCGCGCCGGGCTCCGGCAGGTGCGGGCGACCCTGTCCGACCTGTCCACCAAGTACCCTTAGGAAGTAAGTTCTGCGCGAATGCGCGGTGAAGTCCTCCAGTTTGAAGGAAGTTTCGTTGTCTAACAGCGCAGACCGGCACGGTGACGCGTCGTCACGCCCTGCACCCCCGGACAATGTCCCCGCATTCCAGGGTGCCAGTCCCAGCGCTCCACCGCTGACTCCGGCGGAGGACCGGCAGTGGGCAACGCTCGCCCATTTCCTCGGAATTTTGGGCTTCGTCCCGTCACTGATCATTTTCCTGATCTACCGGGACCGCGGGCCCTTCACGGAACAGGAATCGAAGGAAGCGTTCAACTTCACCTTTCCCCCTAGCATTGCTGCGGCAGTCTGCCTGCTGTTGTCCCTGCTACCCGGAATCGGCGGGATCTTCGCAGTCCTCAATGCCCTCATCTGGGTGACCCTCGCCGGGTTCGCAGTTGCGGCGGGAATCCACGTGAACCGCGGTCGGCCGTACCGCTACCCGTTCAACCTGCGTATCTTCCACTAGAAGATCAGTTGGGCAGGAGGCGGCGAACGACGGCGTCAGCAAGCAGCCGCCCCCGCCCGCTCAGGCGCACAGTCCCCTTGAATGCCGCAGAGGGCTCGATCAGCCCGTCGGCAATCAGTCCGGCGACCGCGCGGCGTCCTTCCGGCTGCAGTGCGGCAGTCGGATACCCCTCGGCAAGCCTGCTGCGCAGGAGGACATCCTCGACATAGCGGGCGTTGTCATCCAGTATTTCCCTGCCCGCAGCCGGTGAAGCGTCTGCCCCCAGACGCTGGGCGTAGGCGGATGGATGCTTTACGTTCCACCAGCGCGTTCCGCCTACATGAGAATGGGCCCCCGGACCGGCACCCCACCAGTCATGCCCTTTCCAGTAGGCAATATTGTGGCGGCACTGATCCCCTTCGGTACGCGCCCAGTTGCTCACCTCATACCAGGACATTCCAGCTGACTGGAGCATCTTTTCGGCAAGTTCGTACTTGTCGGCGTGGTCGTCGTCGTCGACCATTGGAACCTCACCGCGCCGCATCCGCCTCGCCAGCGCAGTGCCGTCCTCAATGATGAGAGCGTATGCGGACAGATGATCCGGCTCGAGGGCAAGCGCGGCTTCGAGGGAGGTCTCCCAGTCCTGGAGCTCCTCACCGGGCGTGCCATAGATCAGATCAAGGCTTACCTTCAATCCGGCAGCGCGCGCCCACTCGACCGCAAGGGGCACCCTCGCCGGCGAGTGGGTCCGATCCAGTACGGCCAGCACGTGCGGCACCGCGGACTGCATGCCGAAGGACACCCGGGTGAAACCCGCACGGGCCAATTCCTCGAGCGATTCGGGAGTTACCGAGTCGGGATTTGCTTCCGTAGTCACCTCGGCTCCGGGTGCCAGGCCCCAAACGTCCTTCGCGGTCTGCAGCACCTGCGCCAGGTCCTGCGACGGCAGGAGCGTGGGCGTTCCCCCACCAAAAAACACAGTACTCAGCGGACGCTCGGCAACGCCGGAAGCGGTCAACACCCCGGCAGCGAAGTTGAGTTCCCGCTGAACAGAGAGCGCATAGTTGGCCTGCGACGCTCCCCCGCCAAGCTCGGCCGCTGTGTACGTGTTGAAATCGCAGTAACCGCAGCGGACAGCACAGAAGGGTATGTGCACGTACAGCCCGAAGTCACGATCGATCGCACCGGCCGCCGCCGCCGGAGGCAACACGCCGTCGGACGGAGCCGGGTCTCCGAGCGGCAGTGCGCTAGGCATGGTTGCGCTCCCGGCGGAGTACTGCAGTCACTTCTTGGCTTTGTCCTTGGACTCGTCCGACGACAACGCAGCGATGAACGCTTCCTGGGGAACCTCCACGCGGCCCACCATCTTCATGCGCTTCTTGCCTTCCTTCTGCTTTTCGAGCAGCTTGCGCTTCCGGGTGATGTCACCGCCGTAGCACTTGGCCAGAACGTCCTTGCGGATGGCCCGGATGTTTTCCCTCGCGATGATGCGCGCGCCGATCGCGGCCTGAATGGGAACCTCAAACTGCTGCCGAGGAATCAGTTCACGTAGCTTTCCGGTCATCATGACGCCGTAGGCATATGCCTTGTCACGGTGCGTGATGGCGGAGAAGGCATCGACCTGCTCTCCCTGGAGCATGATGTCGACCTTGACCAGATCAGCTACCTGGTCGCCGTCGGCCTTCCAGTCCAGCGAGGCATACCCCCGGGTCCTGGATTTGAGCATGTCGAAGAAGTCGAAGACGATCTCGGCAAGCGGGAGCCGATAACGTATCTCCACCCGATCCTCCGACAGGTAGTCCATTCCGCCCATGACGCCACGCCGGCTCTGGCACAGCTCCATGATGGTGCCGACGAACTCGTTGGGCGCGAGGATTGTCGCAGAAACCATCGGTTCGCGGACTTCCGCGATCTTGCCTACGGGGTACTCGCTGGGATTGGTGACGTGGACGATGTTCTTGTCCTCGAGCGTCACTTCATACTCGACGTTGGGTGCAGTGGAAATCAGGCTCAGGTTGTATTCACGTTCGAGGCGCTCGCGGGTGATCTCCAGGTGGAGCAGACCGAGGAAACCCACCCGGAAACCGAATCCCAGCGCGGCGGAGGTCTCCGGCTCATACACGAGCGCGGCATCGTTGAGCATGAGCTTTTCAAGCGCATCACGAAGCACCGGATAGTCCGCGCCGTCCAGAGGGTAAAGGCCGGAAAAGACCATCGGTTTTGGATCCGCATAACCGCTTAGGGACGCCGCGGCAGGCTTTGCCAGGTTGGTGACGGTGTCGCCGACCTTGGACTGGCGGACGTCCTTGACGCCGGTGATGAGGTAGCCCACTTCACCAACCCCCAGCCCCTTGGACGGCGTGGGCTCCGGTGAACTGACACCGATCTCGAGGAGTTCATGGCTGGCACGCGTCGACATCATCTGGATGCGTTCACGCGGGCTCAGGTGTCCGTCGACCACCCGGACATACGTCACGACGCCACGGTAGGTGTCGTAAACCGAGTCGAAGATCATGGCCCGGGCCGGTGCATCAGCGTCGCCCACGGGCGGGGGCAGGTCACGGACAATCTTGTCCAGCAGCGCTTCGACTCCGACGCCGGTCTTTCCTGAAACCAGCAGAACGTCCTCGGGCTTGCCGCCGATCAGGTTCGCCAGCTCTGCCGCGTACTTCTCGGGCTGGGCCGCCGGCAGGTCAATCTTGTTCAGCACGGGAATGATCGTGAGATCGTTTTCCATCGCGAGGTAGAGGTTGGCCAGGGTTTGCGCCTCGATCCCCTGTGCGGCATCCACCAGGAGGATTGCCCCCTCGCACGCGGCCAGCGATCGTGACACCTCATAGGTGAAGTCCACGTGGCCTGGAGTGTCGATCATGTTGAGGGCGTGGCTCACGCCGTCAAGTTCCCAAGGGAGTCTCACGGCCTGTGACTTGATGGTGATCCCGCGTTCACGCTCGATATCCATGCGGTCCAGGTACTGGGCCTTCATGTCCCGCTGCTCCACCACGCCGGTGAGTTGGAGCATGCGGTCGGCCAGTGTGGATTTGCCATGGTCGATATGGGCGATGATGCAGAAGTTCCTGATGATCGCGGGATCCGTGGCGGAGGGCACCGGAGCGGTGCGGGCCATGGGTGACACTCGGTACCTCTTACTTTGTGGGACTTCGGGATGTCCGCGGGAGAACGACGACGCCGGCGCCGCAGACCGCGCGGAAATGTGCAGATCCCATTCTCCCATGGGGACGTCTCGAGCCTGCAATCTGGCGGGTACGCTGGCCCCATGTCATCCCTCGGGCAGTCACTGTTCCGTTTTGCTGCATCGGCATTGAAGTCGATCGCCACCCGTCCGCGCCGAGCCCGCAGCGCTCCTCAGGGCCGCTATAACCCGCAGCCCGGGAACACCGCCGATCCCGGGGAGATCGTCTGGACGTGGGTGCCGTACGAGGAAGACCCGAGTCAGGGTAAGGACCGGCCCGTTCTGATCATCGGGCGCGACGGCGGTGCTCTCCTCGCTCTCATCGCTCACCTCTCGGGACCGAAACAACGCCGAGTACCAACATGATGGATACGTTGATATCGGGAGCGGCGCGTGGGACAAGCAGGGCAGGCCCAGCGAGGTCTACCTGGACCGTCTACTCACGATCAACCCGCGGGACGTACGGCGCATCGGCGCCACCCTTGACCGTCAACTCTTCGATAACGTCATGTACCGGCTGGAACGCGCGTCCGGACAGTAAGACTGTCAACCGCCGTTCGCGAATCGCCGACCAGGGCTCTGGAGGCGAGGGCCCTCGAGTTCTGGTAGCCTATATAGCTGTGTGTCCGCGCAGGTCGACGGGCACTTCGGCTCGGTCGCCACGGTATCCCCACGCCGCTCAGTCTCTGGCCGCACCGAAAATCCCTCACGACCAGTCCGCAATACAAAGAGAGTCTTATACGTGGCAAATATCAAGTCCCAGAAGAAGCGCATTCTCACCAACGAGAAGGCGCGTCAGCGCAACAACTCGGTCAAGTCCGAGCTGAAGACGGCCATCCGCGCCGTCAACACCGCTGTCGAGTCCTCCGACAAGGATGCAGCGGTGGCTGCGCTCGCCGTTGCCGGCCGCAAGTTGGACAAGGCCGTAAGCAAGGGTGTTCTGCACAAGAACAATGCAGCCAACCGCAAGTCGGGAATCGCCAAGAGGGTTAACAACCTCGGCTGATTGCCCTTCAGTTTCAGCGTGCTGTGGCCGGCCCCCAGGGGCCGGCCACAGCTGTTTAACCTGTGTCGCCGATTCAGCTGTCAGGCCGCGGCTAACTCCATCAGCGGGATCCGCCCGTTGCGGATCCACCCAGTGCTATGGCCGTGACTGCGCGCTCCACCGCGTAGATTGGATCCTTCGCCTCACCCTTGACCTGGGCATCAGCTTCCGCGAGGACCTGAATGCAATGGTTGAGACCCTCGGGAGTCCACCGTTGGGCTTCGCGCCGCGCCTGGTCCACCTGCCAAGGTGCCATGCCTAACTCCTTGGCCAGCTGGGCAGAACTGCCCCTGACTCCATAAATCTTCGCGACGGCGCGGAGCTTCATGGCCAGTGCCGCAACCAGCGGCACGGGGTCGGCACCGGTCGAGAGCGCATGGCGAAGCATGGCGAGCGCCTGTCCGCCGCGGCCGGCCAAGGCGGCGTCAGCCACTTTGAAACCCGTTGCCTCGATCCGGCCGCCATAGTATTTCTCCACCGTTTCTGCGGAAATCACTCCGTCCGCATCCGAGGCGAGTTGATGGCAGGAGGCCGCCAGTTCGGAGAGGCTGGACCCCACCGCGGCGACGAGTGCGCGCACTGCGTCAGGCTCGATGCGGCGCCGTGCGGAACGGAACTCCGCGGCAACGAATTCAGCCTTGTCGGAGTCCTTCTTCAGGGGCTGGCACTCGACCAGGACCGCCTTTCCTGCCTTCAGTGCATCGAGCAGCTTCTTGGCGCGGGTACCACCGGCATGGTGCATGACGAGCACCACATCCGGGGCGGGATCTGTGATGTAATCCAGCGCGTCCTGCAGAAACGCATCATTCATCTGGGCAAGCCCTCGGGCTTCGATGATCTGCGTGCCCCCGAAGAGCGACGGACTGCCCAGCACGATCAGTGATCCGGCCTCATACTGCGCGGCGTCCAGACGGACTGTCTCGGCGTCGGGCTCAGCTTCCCGCATGCGCCGCCGAACGGATTCGAAGCCGCGGGAGGCGAGGTACTCTTCCGGACCGAGCAGCAGGATGACAGGTGCCGGGGCAACCTCGCGCCAGCTTGTAGCAACCGAAATTGCAGGGCTTGGGGACACAGACGGGCTCCTGATCATGAGGAATGGGCTGGCTCAACTTTGCCATGGGCGTGCGGAGCATCCAAGCTCAGCGCGTGGCCTTGATCTGCACGGCATTGCCCTCCAGGGAAAGCAGGATGGTTCCGCTCAGGTCTGTACGGAGAACTTGCACACCCGCCGCCTCGAGCGCGTCGAGTGTTTCGGGATGCGGGTGGCCATAGTCGTTCCCGCTACCGACGGATATGAGCGCCAGTTGCGGGGCGAATGCATCGATCATGCTCGCTCCACCATTGCGGGCGCCATGGTGCGCCACCTTCAGGACGTCCACCCCAACGTTAGTGAGCTTGGCATGGCCGGCCAGGAAGCGGCGGGCGGCATCTTCCTCGAGATCACCGGTGAACAGTATGTCGAGACCGGGGCTTCCCCGGTCTCCGGCCGCCGTCACGAGCACAACGGCGGAGGCATCATTCTCGGAGGTCATGACGGGTCCAGGCTTGGGCCACAGGACGGTCCAGTCAACGTTGCCAACGCTCCCTGTAACCCCGGCGCTTACCTGTTCGCCCGTGATGCCGACGCGGGCTGTCACCTCGGACACGATGGAAGGCAAGGACTCCTCGGCCGTTGAGTAAAGCAGGCGGTTAACCGAGCGGTCCTGGAACACCCCCGCAATTCCGCCGTAGTGGTCCTCATGGAGGTGGGTCAATACAAGCACGTCGACCGTATCCACACCCAGACGGTCGAGACAGGCATCCATCAGTGCGGCTTCAGGTCCGGCGTCGAACACCATGGCGCTGCGCGGACCGGTCCTGACGGCAAGCCCATCTCCCTGGCCAACGTCGCACGCGACGACCGTCCAGTCCTCGGTTTGATGACCGTAGGCGCCGTTCCACACCCAAAGGGCGGCGACACCGAGGATGCAGCCCCCCGCTACCCAGACCGCGGAACGCATCACCGGGCGGGACGTGACCGTTCCTGGCCGCCCGGCGCATTCACTGGCAACCGCCTGACGTGCTCTGATGAGTACAGCCCGCGTTCCGGCAACAACCTCCGAGCCCTGCGCCACAGCCGCCAGCACGACGGCGCTTGCCAGCGTTGTCAGGGCCACGCCCCCAATTCCGGCCGGCCAGGGTATCGCCGCAAACGGGGCGGAGGCGAAGAATCGAGCGATTTGGGCGACACCCGCTGCCACCCATCCTGCCCCGACTGCAAAAGGCATAGCTGCCCATGGCGCCAGTGCCACGAGTACAACCGACACCATCCCGGTGATGGTGATGAAGGGAACCAGCGGTGAGGCCGCGATGTTCGCAGGCAACGAGTACGTCGGCAAGCTCGGCTGAATGAGCGCCAGCACCGGAGAACAGAAGAGTTGGGCTGAGAGTGGAACGGCAACCAGCTGCGCTGCCCACGTCGGTAGCCATACCGCCAAACGCACCGCAATGAGCGGACCGACAAGCACCAACCCGCAGGTGGCGGCAACGGACAGGATGAACGCGTATTCGACGCTCAGCCAGGGGTCCACGGCCAGCAGGGCAGCAATGGAAAGGAACAGCAGTGTCATGGAAAGCCGGCCGCGTCCGCTGAGAACGGCGAGCACACCGATCGCGCCCATGACGGCGGCCCGGAGGACACTGGGCTCCGGCCGGACGAGCAGGACGAACCCTACAAGAGCTGCAATACCGGCGACGGCGGCGGCCCACTGTGGAAGCCTGCATCCCCTGCAGAGGACAAAGACGAAAGCGAGCACGTAACTGCAGTTGGCCCCCGATACCGCCGTGAGATGAGTCAGGCCGGTTGCCTTCATCGTCTCCACGAGGTCCTGGCTCACCGAGGATCGGGCGCCGATGACCATGCCCGGCATCAGACCATCGTCAGGTACACCAGTGGAAGAGGATAGAGACAGGAATTGCTGCCTTAACCGCTCAATTGGTGATCCTGCCGCGGGCTGCTCCTCGAGCCGTGCAGGGCCTCTCGTCGCGATCAGCAGTGCTTCCGCACGATCGCCCGGATCTGTGGCCAGCGGCTTCCCTGCCGTCCGCAGGACGTCCCCGTGAGTGATGGAACTCCACTCCGGACCGCCAAGCACCACAACCGGCGTGCTTGAGGTAAATCGCGATCCGTTGAAGGTCCCATCGAGAAGCTCCGCTTCAAGGAGCCATCGTGGAGCCCCGTCCGGACCGGCGGTTGAGGCTTCCCGCGGATCCGCGGTAGCCCGAAGTGTGGCCGTGACCTGTGCCTGGGCTGAGATGGCGGCGCTCAGTGAGGGAGAGTAGCGCTGTTCCAGGTGCGCGGCTGCGGGAACGCACACCATGGCTGCCACAGCGAGAGCAAGGAGTAACACCTGCGCTGCCGGGTTCTTTCTCCTGCTCACTACAGCGACGGCGGCGCAGCACAGGGTGCCCAGCACAAGCAGGCTGCCGAGCAGCAGCGCACCCTGTGCGTCCAGCCGGATCGCGAGCGCCGCAGTGCCCCACGCAGCAGCCGCCGCCGGAAGAAGCCGGAGGTCCCGCGCGGGACTCTGCCTGGCTTCGACTGGCTTTGTCCGCCCCTGGGCAGCCCGTCCAGTCCGTCGTCCGCTCTCCCGTCCCTGCTGTGCCGCCCCGGCGTGCAGGGTGTGTGGCTGCGTGCGGGCTGCGGAATGGACGAAGCGCTCCCACGGCGCTGACTCGGTGCGTCCCATTCAGACCGTCACCAGCGGCAGCAAGGATTCGAGCATCGCCGGACCTATTCCGGGCACGGCGTCAAGGTCTTCCGGCTGCGCGAAGGGGCCGTGCTGGGCGCGCCACTCCACAATGCGCTCGGCCAGGACCGGCCCTACCCTGGGGAGCTCCTCCAGCTCGGTGACATCGGCGGTGTTGAGATTCGTGAGTCCGCTCCCGGTCGCGGAGTCCGGCGCTGGGGCAGCATCAACCGGCGGTACCGGTTCTCCGACGCGGGGAATGACGATCTGCTGCCCATCTTGAACTACGGCAGCGAGGTTGACAGCAGCGAGCTCCGCGTCCGGCAGCGCCCCTCCGGCCTTCTCCAACACCTCGAAGACCCGTGACCCGGCAGCCGCCTCTACGACGCCGGGTGCCTGCACCGCCCCAGCAACATGTACGACGACGGTCCCTGCGTCTGCATCATCCGCCCCCTCGCCCTCGCCCGGCTGGGGAACTGCCTGCTCCCCTTCCGCAGGTGGAGCAGCTTCAGCGGAAGGGTCCGCGCCGGCCGGCGCGCCGGTCGCCGAGGGCGGGCCGATCGGAACTACTTCAGTGGATCCCCGGTCGGCGTTGACAAATTGCCAGCCTCCGACCGCGAGGGCGCAGCCCGCGGCCAGCAACGCCGCACGGCGCGTAGCTACCCAGCGTCTGCCGGAACGCCGACGTTGGCTATCCTCGGGACCGGCGCCGTGTGCGGGAGGATGGATGGGATCAAAAGGACCTTCGTCATACGCGCGGTCCTCACCGCTGTGAATCTCTCCCCAGTCCCGTTCGGCGTCCGAATCCGGTGCGCGACTGAGTTGGAGGACACGCTCCAGCCGGTCCGGGGCGGAGATGCGCTCCCCCGTCGCCCAGCGGTGCCTTGCCATGGGATCAGCGTATGGACGTCACCTCCTCCGGCGGCCGCACCCGGTCCTTATGTGCACAATTCGCATTCATCCCTGCGAATGTGGAGCGAAAGATCAGGCGGGCGACGGTATCAACGGATCGGAGATAGCGACCGCCAGAACGCCCAGCCCGGTGTGGGCGGCGAGAACGGCCGGTAATTGGGTCAGTACGGCATCGGCATCCTCAGGCACGCGGGAGGCTGCGGCTTCCGCGTCCGCCCGGTTGCCAAAGTAGTGGAACGCCGCAATGCTGCCGCGTGGGCGGCGCTGGAGGTCTTCGCTCACCAGTTCGTCGAGGCGCTGCCTGGCCCGAACGGCCGTGCGCACCTTCTCCAGGGGCTCGATCGCTCCGTTCCTCACGGTCAAAAGCGGTTTTACCGCGAGCAGGTTCCCGAAGAACCCCGCCGCCGCACCTATTCGGCCGCCCCGGCGCAATTGCTCAAGGCTCGGAACATAGAACAACACGCTCGTCCGCCCGCACGTGGCTGCGGCGCGGTCGGCTGCCTCTAATGCGGTGGCACCGTCCTGTAGCGCGAGGACCGCTGCGGCGACCCCGCACCCCTGCGCCATTCCAACGGTCCTGCTATCGACCACGTGAACAGGAACGGAAACTGTGCGCGCTGCCCAACGGGCGGCCTCAACCGTTCCGGATAGTTTCCCGGAGAGGTGGATGGAGACAATCTCGTTCGCGCCCTCCCGTTCCAGGCGCCTGTACACGCTCTGGAAGTGACCCGGCGACGGGCGCGACGTTCGCACTTCCGACCCCTCGGCCAGCGCTACCGACAGCGGCTCCAGCAGGTTATCCGCGCCCTCGCCGTAATGGCGGTCCGAGATGATCACCGGCATGGGGACAATGGTGACGCCCGCGGCAGGACCAGGCCCGGTTATCCACGCCTGCGGGAAGGCGGCAGCGGAATCCGTGACGACCGCCGTCGTCGGTTCAGGCGTTGCCCCTGTCCCGACGATGGTGCGGCTCGCTCGGCGATCAAACCAGGCCACGGTGAGATTCTCTCCCCGACCGATCAGGCCGGAACGATGTTCACCAGTTTCGGCGCCCGGACGATGACCGTCCGAATGTCCCTGCCCGCCAGCGTCCGCTGCACCTGCGCGGTTCCGAGTGCCAGCTCACGCAGGGCATCTTCGGTGATGTCGGCCGGTACTTCGAGGCGGTCGCGCACCTTACCCTGTACCTGCACAATGGCCGTGACCGTGTCCTGAACCAGCAGCGACTCATCCACAGCGGGCCAGCCGGCCGCCGCCACCGAGGCGGGGTGACCGAGCCGTTCCCACAGATCCTCTGCGGTGTACGGCGCAAAGAGACTCAGGATGATGGCGGTGGTCTCCGCTGCCTCACGGACAGCCGGATCCGCGCCTCCAACTCCCGAGTCGATCGCCTTGCGGGTAGCGTTCACCAGTTCCATGACCTTCGCGACCACGACGTTGAACTTGTTGTTCTTCAGCAGGTCTGCGGCATCTGCCACGGTCCGGTGCGTAACCGAACGCAGCGCCCGGTCCCCCGACTCTGGATCAGCGCCCGGTTCGGACGTTACGTCGGCACCGAGGCGCCAGGCACGGGCGAGGAACTTGGCCGAACCCGACGGCGATACATCGGCCCAGTCGACGTCATCTTCCGGTGGGGAGGCAAACACCATGGTCAGCCGGATTGCATCGACGCCGTAACGGTCGAGCTGTTCGCCCAGGTTGACGCCGTTGCCCAGCGATTTGCTCATGGCCTTGCCGCCGTTGAGGACCTGGCCCTGGTTGAGCAACGCCGAGAACGGCTCCGTGAAGTTGACCAGGCCCAGATCGAACAGGACCTTGGTGAAGAACCGGCTGTAGAGCAGGTGCAGGATGGCGTGCTCCACACCGCCGACGTACTGGCCGACCGGCAACCACTGGTTGACCTTCCCGGAGTCGAACGGCGCGTCCGTGGACTGCGGGTCGACGAATCGGAGGTAGTACCAGGACGAGTCGACGAATGTGTCCATCGTGTCGGTGTCCCGTGTGGCGGGTCCTGAGCACTGCGGGCACTGCACGTTGACCCAGTCCGTCGCAGCGGCCAGCGGTGACGTTCCCTTGGGTGCCAGGTCTTCCCCGCGAAGGTTGCTGGGGAGGCGCACCGGCAGCTGCTCATCAGGAACCGGAACCTCACCGCATGCCGGGCAGTGAATGATCGGGATGGGCGTGCCCCAGAAGCGCTGCCGGGACAACAGCCAGTCCCGCAGCCGGTAGTTCACTGTGCGCTCGCCGGTGCCCTGGGCCGCGACGAGTTCGATCGCGCGCTCAATGGCTGCCTCCTTGCCGAGCCCGTTCAGCTCGCCGGAGTTGACCAGCGTCCCCTCGCCGGTGGTCGCCATGCCCGTGACCGCCGGGTCCTCTTCGCCTGTGTCCACCACCATGCGGACGGGCAGGTCGAAGGCACGCGCGAAGTCGAGGTCCCGCTGGTCATGGGCGGGAACGGCCATGATGGCGCCCGTACCGTAGTCCGCGAGTACATAATCTGCCGCCCAGACGGGCAGCTTCTCGCCGTTGAGGGGATTCACGGCGTAGCGCCCGGTGAAGACGCCCGTCTTCTCCCGTTCGGTGGACTGGCGCTCGATATCGCTGAGCGCATTCACGCTCTCCCGGTATTCGGCGAGGGCGGAAGCATGCTCGGGGGTGGCGAGATCAGCGGCCAGCTGTGCGTCGGCGGCGACAACGAAGAAGGTGGCGCCGTGCAGGGTGTCCGGCCGGGTGGTGAAGACGGTGACGTCGGTCGCCGGCAGGTCGCCGTCGGCTTCGATGGTGAAGGTCACGTGGGCACCTTCAGAGCGGCCGATCCAGTTCCGCTGCATTGCCAGCACCCGGTCCGGCCAGTGTCCCGTCAGGGGCTCCATGTCCTCGAGCAGCCGGTCGGCGTAGTCAGTGATGCGGAAGTACCACTGGTTGAGGCTCTTCTTGGTGACCGGGCTCCCGCACCGCTCACAGGCACCGTTCACCACCTGCTCGTTGGCGAGCACCGTCTGGTCCCTGGGGCACCAGTTCACCGGGTGGTCCTTGCGGTACGCGAGACCCTTCTCGAAGAACCGCAGGAAAAGCCACTGTGTCCACCGGTAGTACTCGGGGTCCGAGGTGTGAACCCGGCGGGACCAGTCAGCACTGATGGCGTAGCGCTTGAAGGACGCTGCCTGCGTGTCGATGTTCGCGTAGGTCCACTCGCTGGGGTGGGCGTTGTGCTTGATCGCCGCGTTCTCGGCGGGCAGCCCGAAGGAGTCCCAGCCGATCGGGTGCAGGACGTCATAGCCGAGCTGACGCCAGTAACGGGCGACGACGTCTCCCATGGCAAAAGCTTCCGCGTGTCCCATGTGGAGGTCGCCGGACGGATAGGGGAACATGTCGAGGACGTAGCGGCGTTTCCTGCTCCCGTCGTCAACCGGGGTGAAGGTGTCGAGCTTCTCCCACACCGAGGGCCATTTCGCTTCGATGTCCGCGAAACTGTACGCGCCGGCGTCCGACTCTTCGGTCGTGGGATTGATACTCACTGTTTCTTGCCCTGTCTGTTGATCACTGGTGACCGTCTTCACATTCGCTCCACTGCTCCCGTGATTACGTCTGTCGGAACCGAATCAGGTCCCGGACATACAAAAGCCCCTCGACACAGGAGGGGCTGCCGCGCGGAAATGCGCGGCTAGGTAAGGAGCAGTCGGGCGAACATGCTTCAACCTTAGCGCAGTTTGGTATGGGCAGCGTGCTGCAAGAGTTACCATATTTCCATTGGGCGCAGATTTCTGTTATCGCACCCAGCATGCCGAGGCGGAATGCGCCCGCGGCTGATCGGCCAGCCACCCTCGGAAGTGGACTGCGATGCAGTTACCTGGCCCGTCGTCGTTAGGTAGACGAAAAACAATGACACAGACCATTCCCACCGCAGATCCATTGCCGCAGACCCTCGGCGATGATGCGGTTGCCCTCGTCCGGCGATGGCTCCTTCTGGATGACCATGACGGCACCGCTGAACGGGCGGTAAGCGCCGGCGCCACACGCGGGTCGAAGTCGGCGCAGCTTCTGGCGGAAGTCCTCAAGGATCAGAACGGACTGGATTTCACGATCGGTTTCGTGGACAGGGTGATTCGTCCCGAGGACCCAGCCGTGGCAGCGCGAAACCTCGCGCAACTGGCCCGAAAGGCGCCGTCGTTTCTGCCCTGGTACATGAAGGGTGCGGTGCGGCTCGGCGGCGTCATGGCCCCGGTTCTGCCACGGGTCGTAGTGCCCGTCGCGCAGCGCGTGCTACGCGAAATGGTCGGCCACCTCATCGTTGACGCCCGTCCGGCTCAGCTCGGCAAGTCTATCGCTGCCCTCCGCGGCGAGGGCGTCCGGCTGAACATCAACCTCCTCGGTGAAGCTGTCCTGGGTGACAAGGAAGCAGATGCCCGGCTCAACGGAACCAGGGAACTGCTGGCGCGCGACGACGTCGACTACGTCTCCATCAAGGTCTCCTCCGTGGTCAGCACCTTAAATCTGTGGGATTTCGAGGGAACGGTTGAGCGGGTCGTTGAGCGGTTGCTTCCGCTGTACCACCTTGCGGCCTCATCGCCGGCTCCCAAGTTCATCAACCTCGACATGGAGGAATACCACGACCTAGACCTCACGGTCGCGGTATTCAAGCGCATCCTTGAGAAGCCGGAACTGCACAATCTCGAGGCAGGAATTGTGCTGCAGGCATACCTGCCGGACGCACTCGCCACTCTCCAGGATCTCACTGCGTGGGCGCAGGAACGGCGTGCCGCCGGAGGGTCAGCCATCAAGGTCCGACTCGTCAAGGGCGCCAACCTCGCAATGGAACTGGTGGACGCGGCCGTCCACCACTGGGCGCCCGCAACCCTGCCGAGCAAGCAGGCCAGCGACACCAACTACAAGCGTTGCCTGGACTGGGCGCTGCGTCCAGAAAATGCCGACGCGGTTCGGCTCGGCGTTGCCGGACACAACCTATTCGACATCGCCCTGGCGCGCACCCTCTCGGTTGCACGTGGGGTCGAGGACCGGATTGAGTTCGAGATGCTCCTGGGTATGGCTGAAGACCAGGCCGCAGAGGTCCGCAAGGAGGTAGGCTCCCTGCTCCTCTATACGCCCGTGGTGAAACCCGCGCAGTTCGACGTCGCCATCAGCTACCTGATCCGCCGCCTCGAGGAGAACGCGAGCCAGGAAAACTTCATGAGCGCAGTCTTCGAGCTCATGAAGAGCGAGGAGCTTTTCGAGCGTGAGAAGAACCGCTTCCTCACCTCTCTCACGGAACTCGATTTCACTGTTCCGGAGCCGAACCGGTCGCAGACCCCGGACCGCTTCACCGCAACAGGCCCCGGCGAGTTCGAGAACCAGTCGGACTCCGATCCCTCGCTGCCCGTGATCCGTGAGTGGGCCACCGACGTTCTCAGCCGCGTTCCCTCGTCCGCCCTCGGCGTTGCGCTGGTCGAGGCATCCACGCTTGAAACCAACGACGACGTCGACGCCGCCATCCGTTGCGCACGCGCCGCCCAGCGCGATTGGGCCTCGAAGTCGGGAGCGGAGCGGGCAAAGGTGCTGCGCAGCGCCGCCGCGGAACTCGCCGCCCGACGTGGTGACCTCGTGGAGGTGTCGGCAAGCGAAACCGGAAAGACAGTGGCCGAGTCTGATCCGGAGATCTCGGAGGCGATCGACTTCGCCAACTATTACGCCCTGCTCGCCGAAGAACTCGACACCGTCGAAGGTGCACGCTTTGTACCGTCGACGTTGACCGTCGCTACCCCGCCGTGGAACTTCCCCGTCGCCATTGCGGCCGGTTCTGCGCTCGCCCCGCTGGCTGCCGGCAGCGCCGTCATCCTCAAGCCGGCACCGCAGGCCAAGCGGTGCGCGGCAGTCATGGTGGAGGCGCTTTGGGATGCAGGCGTACCCAGGGACATCCTCGTGTTCGCTGACGTCGCTGAGGGACCGGTCGGGCAGCACCTGATCTCCCATCCCGACGTCGACCGGGTCATCCTTACGGGCGCGTACGACACCGCGAAGCTCTTCAGATCCTGGCGGCAGGACCTGCCGCTGCTGGCCGAGACGAGCGGGAAGAACTCGCTCATCGTCACGCCCAGCTCGGACCTGGACCTGGCCGCAGCCGACGTCGTCCGGTCCGCATTCGGCCATGCCGGCCAGAAGTGCTCCGCCGCGTCGCTAGTGATTCTCGTAGGCTCTGCCGGTACATCAGCGAGGTTCCGCAACCAACTGGTCGACGCCGCGGCTTCCCTGCAGGTCGGCTACCCGGAAGATCCGGAGACCGAGGTGGGCCCGATCATCGAGCCGGCCGAGGGCAAGCTCAAGGATGCCCTCACTACGCTCGGCGACGGGGAGTCCTGGCTCGTCAAGCCCAGGCAGCTTGACGACACCGGCCGGCTCTGGAGCCCGGGCGTACGCACCGGTGTAAAGCCCGGCAGCTACTTCCATATGACGGAGTTCTTCGGCCCGGTGCTCGGGATCATGCACGCCGACACGCTCGAGCAGGCTATCGAGTGGCAGAACGCCAGTGCCTACGGTCTGACCGGCGGCATTCACACTCTGAACCCCGATGAGGTGTCACAGTGGCTTGACTCGGTCGAGGCAGGGAACCTGTACGTGAACCGTGGGATTACCGGCGCGATCGTTCGTCGACAGCCGTTCGGAGGCTGGAAGCGGTCGGCCGTCGGACCGGGCGCCAAGGCGGGCGGACCCAATTACCTCATCCACCTCGGCACCTGGGAGCGCGAGGAACTGCACCCGGGGAATGTCCATGCTCCCCTGAGCGAGCCCGTTCGCCGGCTTCTGCACGCAGCCGACGTGCCCGACGGCGATCGGGGCTTCCTCGCACGCTCTGCTGCGGACGACCAGCGTCACTGGGCACGTACCTTCGGCACCCATGAGGATGTCTCAGCCCTCGGCGTCGAGCGGAATGAGTTCCGCTACCTGCCGGTGCCGGTAACCGTACGGCTCAATGAAGCCGGAACCATGAGCGACTTTCTCCGTGTGGTTGCGGCTGGAATGAGAAGCGGATCGGCCATGTCGGTTTCGACGCCGGAGCCGCTGGCACCGGCCCTGGCAGCGGTCCTGTCCGCCAACAATGTCAGCCACCGTGTGGAGGACGACGACACGTGGCTGGCGGAAGCGCCTTCAGCAAAGCTCGGTCGCGTGCGTCTCATCGGAGGCGGCTACTCGGAGCTCTGTGCGACAACTGATGGCGATCCGGACGTGTCGATCTACAGCGGGCCGGTTACGGAGGCGGGCAGGATCGAGCTTCTGCCGTTCCTGCGTGAGCAGGCAGTGACAATCACGGCGCACCGTTTCGGTAACCCGGACAACGTCTCAGGGGAAGTACTGCGCTAGCCGCCGCACTCCCCCACGTACCCAGACGAAAAGAACGGCGGAGCGGACAGTGTCCGCTCCGCCCTTCTTTTCTGCTATTGCGCCTTAGCTGACGTCCTCGTCTACCCAATCGAAGGTCTTGGTGACGGCCTTCTTCCAGTTACGCAGCTGGCGGTCGCGTTCGGCGTCGTCCATGGTTGGATTCCAGCGCTTGTCTTCGGACCAGTTGGCGGCCAGTTCGTCGGTGTCTTTCCAGAAGTCGACGGCGAGACCAGCAGCGTAGGCGGCGCCCAGCGCGGTGGTTTCGGTGACTTTCGGCCGGATGACGGGGATACCGAGGATGTCAGCCTGGAACTGCATCAGCGCGTCATTGGCGACCATGCCGCCGTCGACCCTGAGGTCCTCCATGTTGACACCGGAATCGGCATTGGCGGCGTCGAGCACTTCGCGGGTCTGGAAGGCAGTTGCTTCGAGCGCTGCGCGGGCGATGTGGCCCTTGTTCACGAAGCGTGTGAGGCCGACGATCGCGCCGCGGGCGTCGGAACGCCAGTACGGCGCGAAGAGGCCGGAGAACGCCGGGACAATGTAGACCCCGCCGTTGTCGTCAACGGATTTGGCGAGCTGCTCAACCTCGGGAGCGCTCTTGATGATGCCGAGGTTGTCCCGTAGCCACTGGATGAGGGAACCCGTGACGGCGATTGAGCCTTCGAGCGCGTAGACAGGCTTGGCATCGCCGAGCTTGTAGCAGACGGTCGTTAGCAGGCCGTTCTTGGAATGGACAATTTCTTCCCCGGTATTGACGATCATGAAGTTGCCGGTGCCGTAGGTGTTCTTTGCACCGCCCTTCTCGAACGCCGCCTGACCGAAGGTCGCAGCCTGCTGGTCGCCAAGGATTCCCGCTACCGGCACCTCGCGGAGGAGCTGGGAGCTGTGTACCTTGCCATAGACCTCGGAGGAGGACCTGATCTCGGGCATCATCGAGGCGGGTACGCCGAATGTGTCCAGGATGGAGGAGTCCCAGCTCAGAGTCTCGAGATCCATGAAAAGGGTGCGGGAAGCGTTGGTGACGTCGGTGATGTGCACGCCGCCGTCTGTGCCGCCCGTGAGGTTCCAGATCACCCAGGAGTCGGTGTTACCGAAGACGAGGTCGCCGGCTTCAGCCTTCTCCCGGGCGCCTTCCACGTTGTCGAGGATCCACTTGATCTTGGTTCCGGAGAAGTAGGTTGCCAGCGGCAGGCCAACAGTCTGCTTGAACCTTTCCACTCCACCGTCGGCTGCCAGTTCGTCGACGATCGGCTGTGTGCGGGTGTCCTGCCAGACAATTGCGTTGTACACCGGCTCACCGGTGTTTTTGTCCCACACCACTGCCGTTTCGCGCTGGTTTGTGATGCCCACCGCGGCAATGTCATGCCGGGTCAGGTTTGCTTTTGAGAGTGCGTTGCCGATGACCTCGCGGGTGTTGTCCCAAATTTCGCGCGGGTTGTGCTCCACCCAGCCTGCTTTGGGGAAGATCTGCTCGTGCTCCTTCTGCCCGGAGGAAACGATGTTTCCCTGGTGGTCGAAGACGATTGCGCGGCTCGAGGTGGTTCCCTGGTCAATGGCGATTACGTACTGCGGCATTACTGCTCCTCTTTGAGTGTGGTGCTGTTGTATGCGACGGCGGTGTCCCCGGATCGGCCGGGACCACCGGTTGGTTGTTGCTCAGACTCCCGGGTAGGTGATGAGCATGGCGCCAAGACCACCCAGCAGGCCACCGATGATCGGTCCTACAACCGGAACCCAGGCGTAGCCCCAGTCGCTGCCTCCCTTGCCCTTGATCGGGAGGAATGCGTGCGCGATGCGGGGGCCGAGGTCACGGTTGGGGTTGATGGCATACCCGGTGGGTCCGCCAAGCGAGGCACCTATACCGACGACGAGAAGGGCGACCGCGAGCGGGCCCAGGCCTGAGGGGGTTGAAGCGAACGCCAGGATGACGAATACGAGAACGAAGGTACCGATGATCTCAGTCACCACGTTCCAGGCGTTCGACCGGATGGCAGGGGCCGTCGAGAACACGCCGAGCTTGTTGGCGGGGTCCGGCTCAGCGTCGAAGTGCTGCTTGTATGCGAGCCAGCAACCCACGGCACCGAGGATCGATCCGAGCATCTGCGCGCCAAAGTAGGCCAGTGCATTGATGACGTTCTTGTCGACGCCGGGAGCGAATTCCCCGACGTCCGCGTTCACCCAGAGGCCGACCGTGACAGCGAAGTTCAGGTGGGCTCCTGAGAGCGCCGCGACGAAAACACCGGCAAAGACGCCAAGGCCCCAGCCGAAGTTCACCATCAGGAACCCTCCGTTGTTGCCCTTGGTTCCCGCCAGCGCGACGTTGGCCACAACTCCTGTACCAAGCAACAGCAGCATGAACGTGCCGAACATTTCGGCGACGAATACTTCCAGAGACATCTTTGACTCCTCTACTTATTCAAACGGTAGGCCACGTTGGCCCCGGTGCCGTGATGGTCGCGGCACCGCGCTACTCCTCCGGCAGAATCTGCCGTTGGTTTCCAGCTGCCCGCGGGCGACCGGAGGTTGCTGGATGCTTACGCAACCAAGCTATGCACACTTACCTTGTGTTGTTCCTGCAATATTCGGCGGGTATCTTCGACTTCGTTCTTCCGGTCGGACGACGACCATCCGAGGAGACCGCCCAAAACATCCGCAAGTTCATCGATGAGCTCGGCACTGGCGAGCCCGTCGAAGGCCAGCGCGGTCCGCCGGATCAGGACGTCGGAAATGTGCTGCACCTGTTCGTGCCGCACCATGTACTCGAGTTCGCGGGTTGAAACCTCCTTCGTGGTGTGCAGGTGGATGTCCTCACCGGCCGCAATGAAAGCGGCGACATCCGCCGCCCGCGTGCCGTACCGGCCAAGCAGGAGCCTGACCCGATCGGCGGGCAACCCCGCGCCGTTGGCTTCGATCCAGGCAGCGACGTCGAGCGGCTGCTGGGGGAACCCCAGCCCACCCCCGATCGGAAGAGCGGAAGTGGATACAGTCCTGCTGCGCTGCAGCAGACCGAGGACCTCGTCCGCGAGGTGTTCCGAGAGCGCGCGGAAGGTGGTCCATTTGCCGCCGATGAGGCTGAGCATGGGGCGCCCGGCAGTGGTTCCACGTTCGATCCGGTAGTCGCGGGATACGAAGCCGGGCTGCGTGTCATCGTGACGGGGCAGCGGGCGAACGCCGGAGAAACTGTAGACGATACTGTCGCGCCCGACCCGTACCGTGGGAAACACGTGATGAATCAGATCGAAGAAGTAGTCGATCTCGGCATCGGTGCAGACAGCTGGGGTATCCATATCCGTGTCGATGTCGGTGGTGCCGACCAGCACACGCTCACCCATGGGATAGATGAGGACGATGCGCCCGTCCGAGTGCTCGAAGAAAATCTCCCTCCCCGCACAGGCAGCCAGCAGCTCCGCGTGGTCGAGAACGATATGTGACCCCTTGGTCCCACCCATGAAACGGGTCGGCTGTCCCAGCGCGCTGTTGGTGCCGTCCACCCATGCGCCTGAGGCATTGACGACGACGTCCGCCTGAACCGGAAAGACGTCACCGGTGAGTTCGTCGCGCAGAACGATGCCCTCAGCGTTGCTTCCCACCGCGCTGACGTAGTTGATAGCACGGGACCGGGGATTCGCGGCGAGTCCGTCCCTGAGGACGTCGAGGGTCAGACGCTCGGGGTTGTGCACCGAGGCGTCGAAATAGGTGGCGGTGTACTTCACGTCCGGGCGGAGCTTGGGAAGCTGAGCCAGGGAGGACTTTCGCCCGACGAACTTGTGGCGGGGCACGGTGCCGCCTGCGCGGGAGAACGCGTCGTAAAGCGTCAGCCCTGCCTTGATCAGAACGGCGCCGCGCTCGCGGTGTGCACCCTGGCGGTGGGTCAGGAATCGCAGCGGGGCGGAGAGGATGCCGGAGAAGGTGCTGAAGACCGGGATCGTCGTCTGGAGCGGTTTGACGTAATGGGGCGCGAGCTTCAACAGCGCATTGCGCTCGACGACGGACTCACGCACCAGTCGGAACTCGCCGTTCTCGAGGTAGCGGATGCCGCCGTGAATCATGTGGGAGGACGCTCCTGAGGCACCCTGACAGTAGTCACCCCGTTCAATGAGCGTGACGTCGATACCCTGTAGCGACAGGTCCCGGAACGTCCCAACCCCGTTGATGCCGCCGCCGATGATGAGGACGGACGTATTCGGTCGATTCTTCAGCTCCTGGACGCTGTCGCGGGCTTGACGGTTTTGTTCGGCCGACGGCGTCGTCGGCCCGGTGCTGTTCCTCACGGGCGGCGGGGCTCCTCAACTAGTGGTCAAATCGGGTTCCGCAACCTATTCTTTGGAGCGTTGGGAATATTCGTCAACCACATTGCACAAACGTGCAGACTCTCCCGGAGAAACCAGTGAACACACCTGCACGAACCACCCCGGACCGGGAAAATGTCCCATCCACCGAGCTCGCGCCGCCCCGCAGCCGCGACGCCCTGCGAGCCGCCCAGATGTACTACCTGCAGGACCTGACCATGAACGCCATCGCGCGGGAACTGCGGACTTCGAGATCCACCGTGTCGCGGCTTCTTTCCATGGCCCGCGACACGGGCCTCGTCCAGATCCAGATCAACAATCCCCTCGACCGGGCGCCCGCACTTGAACGGGAGATCGGGACCCGCTTCGGTGTGGAAGCGCATGTGGTTCCGGTGACGGATCTCGTGAGCGATTCGGATGCGCTGGACCGGGTCGCCATCCAGGCTGCCCGGACCCTTGGTCCGCTCGTCGATTCGAACGCCATCATCGGCGTCGCCTGGGGGTCGACAATCAGCGCCGTGAGTCACCATCTGACGCGCAAGACCACGCACGACAGCACTATCGTTCAGCTGAACGGCGCGGGCAACACCCAGACCACGGGTATCACCTACGCCAGCGAAATCCTCCGGCGCTTCGGTGCCGCCTATGGTGCGCGGGTTGAGCAGTTTCCGGTCCCGGCTTTCTTCGATCACGCCGGGACGAAGACCGCGATGTGGGCTGAGCGCAGCGTCAGGCGGATCCTCGACCTGCAGGAGCGGATGACCATGGCGATCTTCGGCGTCGGATCAACCGGCTCCGGTATACCCAGCCATGTGTACGCCGGCGGCTACCTCGACGAGGAAGATCTCGACATCCTCCGTGAGCACGATGTCGTGGGCGATGTGGCCACCGTCTTTTTCCGTGCAGACGGCTCGCACAGCGACATTGTGCTCAATGAACGAAGCACCGGTCCGGACCTGGCGATGCTTGCACAGGTGAGTCGGCGCATCTGCGTCGTGTCCGGTGAGTCGAAGATCAACGGTCTGCGCGGAGCGCTCGCGGCAGGCCTGGTCACCGACCTGATCCTGGACGAACGGTCGGCACGCGCGCTCGTCCGTCAGACGTAGTCCGGCGCGTGCCGGCCTCGACCGCATCTGCCCGACACGCTCGGTAAAGTCAGAGTATGCATAAACCCGGCAAGGTATCTCTCTCCAACGGCGTCCTGCTGGACCGGTTGGGTTACGGTCTCTATAAGGTTCCCTCGGAGGATGCCCACGGACTCTGCGCCCTTGCGCTCGAAGCCGGGTACCGGTTGCTCGACACCGCGGCCATGTACGGCAATGAGGAGGGCGTGGGCCATGCCCTCCGGGATGCCGTCAGTGCCGGCTATGTTGCTCGCAGCGACGTCTTCGTGACCTCAAAGGTCTGGAATGACAGCCATGGTTACCGCGCCACCCTTGCGGCGTTCGAAGACTCCCTCAAGCGCCTCGGTCTTGACTACCTGGATCTCTACCTGATCCATTGGCCGTGCCCCGGCAAGGATCTGTATGTCGATTCCTGGCGGGCGCTGGAGGAGCTTTATGCCAGGGGCAAGGTCCGGGCGATCGGTGTATCCAACTTCCAGCGCCACCACCTCGAGAAGCTCATGTCCCAGACAGAAGTTGTGCCCGCAGTCAACCAGATCGAGTTCCACCCGCTCCTCCAGCAGCAGGGGCTCAGGGAGTTCAATGCCGAAAACGGCATTCTCACCCAGGCGTGGAGCCCGCTCGCCCGCGGGACACTGCTTACCGACTCCACCATCACGCACATCGCCGCGAAACATTCCCGTTCCCCGGCACAGGTCATCCTCCGCTGGCATCTGCAGATCGGTGGGACGGCGGTAGTCAAGGCGAGCACGCGGGAGAGGATCGCGGAGAATCTTTCCATCGACGACTTCACGCTCGATGCCGTCGACATGACCGCCATCGAACAACTCAACACGGACAGCCGAGTCGGTTCCCACCCGGACCTGGTCAACTGAGGTGGTAATCCTGACACGCACCGCGACGGTGCGAACACTGTACCTGGACGGCAAGTGTCAACGGTTCTGGGATTTCCCCGCGGCTCGTGAGACCCCTGACGCCCCTCCGATCTTCATGGTGCACGGGTTCCGGGGTGACCACCACGGGCTGCTGCGCATCATCGAGGCGCTTCCTGCCCACCGCGTAATCGCACCCGACCTTCCGGGCTTCGGTGAGTCCGAGCCCCTGGGACGAACGCACGATGTGGCGGCTTACGCAGCATTCGTCCGGAACAGCGTCGAGAAGCTCGCCCTCGGTCCGGAGACGGTCCTCGTGGGGCATTCCTTCGGATCCATCATTGCAAGCAGGGCAGCGGCGGAAGCTCCGGACGCTTTTGCTGCTCTCGTGCTGATCAACCCGATCAGCGCACCGGCCCTCGAAGGCGCAAGCCGGATTGCCACCCGACTGGCCGAGCTGTATTACCGCCTTGGAGCGGCCCTGCCCGAGCAGGCTGGGCAGGCGCTGCTGCGCAATCGGGCCATAGTGCGCGCAATGAGCGAGCTGATGGCGAAGACACGGGACCGCCCGTTGCGCCGGTGGATCCATGCCCAGCACCGTGCCTACTTCAGCGCCTTCGCCTCGCGCGATGTAGTGCTACAAGCGTTCACAGCGTCGATCAGCGCAACCGTGAGGGACAGCGCAGCCCGGTTGCGGCTGCCAGTGCTCCTGATCGCTGCGGAAAAGGACGACCTCGGCACGGTGCAGACGCAACAGGAGCTTGCGGCGTTGATTCCCGATTCCACGCTCGTGGTCCTTCCGGGGGTGGGTCACCTCATCCACTACGAAACGCCGGATACCGCCGCCGGGCATATCACCGATTTCGTGAATGCGAGGACTCCATGAAAGTTGTGATCGACGCCAGGTTCACCCGCTTTGATCACCATGACGGCATCAGCCGCTACGGCGCCAGCCTGATAGAGGCGCTCTCGCACCGCGCCGACGTGACCATGCTCATCCACGATCGCCGCCAGTTGGCACTGCTCCCGGACGTACCGCACGTGTTGATTAACAGCCCCCTCTCCCCCGCTGAGCTGTTCGTGGCCCGACGGATCAACCGACTCAACGCCGACGCAGTGTTCTGCCCCATGCAGACAATGGGGTCCGCCGGCCGGCACTACCCGCTGGTCCTCACGCTGCATGACCTCATCTACTACCAGAACCGCACTCCCCCGGGGTTCCTTCCGCTGCCTGTCCGGCTTCTCTGGCGGCTGTACCACCTGGCCTACTGGCCGCAGCGGCTGCTGCTGAACCGTGCCGACGTCGTCACCACCATTTCGGAGACCACGCGCAGCCTGATGCAGCGACACCGGCTGACGCAGCGCCCGATCCGCATAGTCGGCAACGCGCCTCAGCCCGGAGCGACGCCCCGGTCGACGGACATTCCGCCCGAGAAGTCCCTGCTGTACATGGGCTCGTTCATGCCCTATAAAAACGTCGAGACCCTGCTGGCGGGAATGGCGGGGCTGCCCGATTACACACTTCACCTCCTGAGCCGGATCACGCCCGAGCGCGAGCGTGAGCTGCAAGCTATTGTTCCTGCCGGAGCCACAGTGGTCTTCCACAATGGTGTCAGCGACGATGAATACGAAGGGCTGCTGCGATCCGCAACGGCCCTTGTAACCCTTTCCCGTGCCGAGGGTTACGGACTTCCCGTCATAGAGGCGATGGCGCTCGGCACACCCGTAGTCGCGGCGGATACACCGATCTTCCGTGAGGTCGGGGGAACAGCAGCGCTGTATGTCGACCCTGACTCCCCCGCAGAATTCACCGGCGCCGTGCAGGCGCTCGATGATCCGCTGCACTGGAAAAGCGCGTCCATAGCTGGCCGTGCGCAGGCCAATACCTTCTCCTGGGAGGCCTCAGCGGACTCACTCGTCGCGGCCCTTGAAGAAGCCGTCAATCTGCATGCCCGGCGACGCGGCCGCACCGCACCGGCACAGAGGCACTAGAGCACGTCGATGCCGTCCACCCGCACATGCACCGGCTCGGTGGTTCGTCTGGCCGAGAGGGAGGCCCGACGGGCGCGCAGGGCGCCGACCACACTGGCAGCGTCCCGGTAGCGGAAGAACAGCAGGGTCCGGTGTGAACCGGCTGCTGACTGCTGGCCCGGCTTCTGCGCGGCCGGTGGCCCCGCCGCCGCACGCACTGCCGTCGGTCCCACCATCCTGCACGACGGCGGCACGTTCAGTCCGTCAATGAAGGCAGCCAGTGCTTCCATCGAGCCGGTCAGCGCTGCGTACCGCACCGCCGGCGGCAGCCCCAGCTCAGTTCTCAGAGCAAGTTCGCGTGCTGCGGCCCCGGTTGGGTCCCAACGAACGAGGTGCCCGGCGGCGGCGTCGTCGTCTGCGGTCACCACTACAACACCGCCCGCCGATGCGGGCCGGGCAAGCACAGCCGCGTTGAACCAGCGCTGCAGCGTGCTCTCAAGGGAGCGAAGGGATTCCCTGCCGAGGAGGGCATTCCCGTCCAGCAGGAGCACCGCGGCGTAGCCTGAAGCGCAGACCGGCTCGGCACCCGGCGTTGCCACGACCACCCGGGGTGAATCGTCAATCTCATCAAGAATGTGGTCACCGGATGAGGAGACGACGACGGCTCCGGGAAATGCCCGTCCCAGCTCATCCGCGGTCCGGGCGGCGCCGCTCACTGTGGAGCGAAGCCTGCCGCCGGAGCAGTACGGGCAGCGCCACGCGTGTTCGGGACGTCCGCACCAACGGCACGCGACCGTTGACCCGCGGCCGGACTGCGCCAGCGGACCGGCGCAGTGTCTGCACCGTGCGGGTTCCCGACAGTCCTCGCAGGCCAGCGCGGGCGAGAAACCGGTTCGCGCCACCTGGATCAGGACGGGCCCGCGCTGCAGTCCGTCGCGGGCTGTGCGCCAGGCCACCGGAGGAATGCGCACCTGGTGCGTCAGGGGTTCCCGGTCTGCGTGGTACGTGTCCGCTGAGTGGAGGACACGCGGTGTCAATTGCCGGACGGTCGGCCTGTCCGCCTCAATGGACTGTGCCCACCCGCTGTCGACCAGCCTCTGGGATTCAACGCTTCGCGAGGCCGAGGCAAAGAGCAGGGCACAGTCCTGCAGTTCGCTGCGCAGCAGAAGCACGTCGCGGGCGTGCTGGTACGGGGCACGTGGTTCACTGTGGGATTCATCGCCGTCATCCCAGAGGCATACGAGTCCCAGATCCTGTACCGGCGCATAGGCTGCCGACCGCGTCCCCACTGCCACCCGGACCTGCCCGTGCAGGAGCCTGAGGAAGTTGCGGTAGCGCGGAGTGGGGCCGTCTTCTGCGGTAAGGCGGACAAAGCTGTCCGGACCGATGCGCTCCTGCAGCGCCTCTTCCACCCGCATGAGGTCGCGCTGGTCAGGAACAACGACGACGGCGCCGCGCCCCACCGTCCAGGCTGCGTGGACCGCTTCAGCCAGCTCCTCCGGCCAGCTGGCCGGCCCATAACCGGCCAGTGTCGTCAACACCGCACGTGGACTCTCACCGGCGGCAACCCGGGACAGGAACGGGTTGCCATTGGCATACCGGGCGAAAAGTGAGTCCCCGCCCTCTTCACTGTGGCTACCGGCGGCGGCGCCCGCGACCTGGTCGGCGCTGAATTCCTTCTCCACGCGGGCCACACGCGGTGGCACCGCCGATCGAAGGACGTCGCTGGTGGACCCGGCGTACCGGGCAGCGACCGCGGCAGCCAAGGCCAGGATCTCGGGGCTGGCAACCGGCTGACCGGAGACCACCTTCGTCAGGGGCAGCAAACGCGCGGGGCTGTCGGAGACAGCTCGACGCTCCACCAGGAACGCCGCGTGCTCGCGGCCCGCGAACCGGACTTTCACCCGTGCGCCGGGGACGGCGTCGTCGTCGTAATCCGCGGGCACGAGGTAATCGAACGGACGGTCCAGATGCGGCAACGGTGAATCGATGATGACCCGGGCGACGGGCAGCCCGGCGGCAACGGGGGACTTCCCGCGGGGTGCTGCCGGTGCAGTGAAGCCCTGCAGCAGCGACAGCTGCTGCCCATTGTTGGAACTCATCGGCTCGAGGCGGTTCCTAGGCGTTGAAGTAGCTCTTCAGTTCATCAGTGCGGTCGGTGAGCTCCCAGTTAAAGCCCTCACCCTCGCGCCCGAAGTGCCCGTGTGCGGCGGTCTTCTGATAGATCGGCCGGAGCAGATCAAGCGAATTGATGATGGCCAGGGGACGAAGGTCGAAGATCTCTGTGATGGCCGAACCGATTGCGGCGGGATCGACCTGCTCGGTTCCGAATGTCTCCACATAGATGCCGACCGGGTGCGCCATGCCGATGGCATAGGCGATCTGGATCTCCGCGCGGCGGGCAAGCCCGGAGGCGACCACGTTCTTGGCCACCCAACGCATGGCGTACGCCGCCGAGCGATCCACCTTTGACGGGTCCTTGCCGCTGAACGCACCGCCGCCGTGGCGTGCCATCCCGCCGTAGGTGTCAACGATGATCTTGCGCCCGGTCAGGCCGGCATCACCCACCGGCCCGCCGATCACGAACTCTCCGCCGGGATTGAGGATGTGCCGGACATTCGAGATATCCAGGTGGGAGGTCGAGAGAACCGGCGCGATCACGTGTTCCACCAGATCGGAACGCAGGGTCTCAAGATCGACACCCTGCGCGTGCTGGGAGGAAATCACCACCGAGTCCACACTGACCGGCTTGTCGCCGTCGTAACCGATCGTGACCTGGGTCTTGCCGTCCGGACGGAGGTAAGACAGCGTGCCGTTCTTCCGTACGTCGGTGAGCTGCTCGGACAGCCGGTGGGCCAGCCAGATGGGGGTGGGCATCAGGACGGGCGTCTCGTCGCTGGCATACCCGAACATGATGCCCTGGTCGCCTGCGCCCTGCGCATCGTAGGCATCGGTGCCGGTACCCTCGCGCGTCTCGAGTGACGTGAACACACCGGAGGCGATCTCCGGCGACTGCTGGCCTATGGACACCGATACACCGCAGCGCGCGCCGTCGAACCCGTTCGCCGAGGAGTCGTAACCGATCCCGAGGATGGTCTTGCGGACGATCTCGGGGATTTCGACGTAGGCGTCAGTGGTGACCTCACCGGCGACGTGGACAAGGCCCGTGGTCACGAGGGTTTCCACCGCCACACGGGAGCGCGGATCCGCTTCCAGCAGCGCATCCAGGATGCCGTCACTGATCTGGTCACAGATCTTGTCGGGATGGCCCTCCGTCACCGATTCCGAGGTGAACAATCGCAAGGAAGGGCTAGGCGTATGGGGTGAATTCACGTGATCACTCTACTTGGTCGGGTGAGGTATCCAGCGGCTTGTGTGACCGGGCACTACGACGACGGCGGTCTGGCGGCGGGAGCGCCGGGAGCCCTCAGGTGGTCTGGCCCGCGGGATCGAGGGCTGCAGCGACCCGTGCGACAACCACTTGGGCAACGCTGGACTTGCTGCCGCTGATGGTCTCCGGTTCAGCGCCTCCCGCATCCAGGATGGTTATCTCGGTGGAGTCCTGGCCGAAGACAAGGGTCCTGCCCACCCGGTTCAGGATAAGCAGGTCGCAGCCCTTGCGTTCGAGTTTCTGCATCCCGTGCGCGAGCGGTGTGGCGTCGTCGTCACCGGTTTCAGCTGCGAACCCCACGATCACCGTGGGTGAGCCAAGCGCGCGCCGCTGCTGCACGGTCTCGACGAGGATATCGGGGTTCCGGATAAGCGTGATGACGGGGTTTTCGCCGTCGTCGCGCTTTTTGACCTTGGTGTCCGAGACGGTTTCAGGCCGGAAATCCGCAACTGCCGCCGCCATGATGAGGGCGTCCGATTGCTGGGCCAGCTTCAGCGTGGCCTCCCGCAACTCTTCGGCGGTCTCGACGATCGTCAGTTCCACACCCGCCGGCAGCGGCACCTCCATATGCGCAGCGATGAACTGGACCGTCGCGCCTGCCTCGAGAGCGGCTTGGGCCAGAGCCACACCCTGCTTTCCCGAGGACCGGTTGCCGAGGAAACGGACCGGGTCGAGCGGCTCGCGGGTGCCGCCGGCAGTGATGGTGACGGTGCGGCCGGCCAGGGGCCGGGCGGCGGGATCTCCAGGTGCTGCCACTGCCTGCAGCGCGGCGGCGAAGATAGCTTCGGGCTCCGGCAGCCGGCCGGGGCCGCTGTCCGTGCCCGTAAGGCGGCCGGTGGCCGGCTCCAGTACGACGGCGCCGCGTTGCCTCAGCGTCGCGACGTTGGCGACGGTGGCCGGATGCTGCCACATTTCCGTGTGCATCGCCGGTGCAAAGACAACCGGAGCGCGGGTCACCAGGAGGGAACCGGTCAGCAGATCGTCAGCCATGCCGGCGGTTGCACGGGCCAGCAGGTCAGCGGTCGCGGGAGCAACCACCACCAGATCGGCTTCCTGACCCAGGCGGACGTGGCGCACCTGGTCGACGGCGTCGAAGACGCTGTTGCTGACCGGATTACCCGAGAGCGCTTCCCAGGTTGCTGTTCCCACGAAGCGCTGTGCTGCCTCGGTGGGTATGACCGTCACACTGTGACCGGCTTCAGTGAACAAACGCAGAAGGGACGCCACCTTGTAGGCGGCGATCCCTCCTCCAACTCCCAGGACGATACGCACGTCGGTGTTTTTGCTGCCCGTCGGGGCTTACTCCGAAGCTTCGGCGGGGGCCGCGACGAGCATGCCCTCGTTGATCTCGCGCAGGGCAATGGACAGCGGCTTCTCGTTCAGCTTCGTCTCAACAAGCGGACCAACGTACTCGAACAGGCCCTCATGCAGCTGCGAGTAGTATGCGTTGATCTGCCGGGCGCGCTTGGCTCCGTAGATCACGAGGGCGTACTTCGAGTCCGATGCCTCCAGCAGGGAGTCGATCGGCGGGTTGATGATGCCTTCGGGGTGAGTAGACACAAAATCTCCAATAGTCGCTGGGCCGTAAAGCTACTGCGCGTGCTTTAGTGCGAGTGCGCGGTCAGGCCCATCAATGAAACAAGCTCATCTGCTGCACGCTGAACGTCGTCATTAATCACGGTGTGGTCAAATTCCGGTTCGGCAGCAAGTTCCAGTTTAGCGGTTTCAAGGCGCTGCTGCTGTTCCTCGGGAGTTTCGGTGCCCCGACCGACGAGGCGACGCACCATTTCCTCCCAGCTGGGGGGCGCAAGGAACACAAAATTGGCATCCGGCATGTTCTTTTTGACCTGCCGCGCTCCCTGGAGATCAATCTCCAGGAGAACGGTCTTTCCAGCTTCCATGGCGGCAATCACCGTGCGCCTCAGTGTGCCGTAACGGTTACGCCCGTGCACCACCGCCCACTCCAGCATCTGGCCGCTTTCCACGAGGACGTCGAACTCCTCAGGTGAGACGAAGTGGTAGTGGACGCCGTCCGTCTCACCCGGTCGGGGCGGACGGGTGGTGGCCGAGACGGACAACTCCACCTCGGGGTAGTTGTCGCGGATGTAGGTTGAAACGGTCCCTTTGCCCACAGCCGTTGGGCCCGCAAGCACGGTCAGCCGCGGCTGATTCACGAATACTTCCTTCTCTAGTGGCGATTGTTCGCCGGATGATGCATCAGATGCTCAACGAGAGCCTTGCGCTGGTGGATGCCGAGACCCCGAACCCTCCGGGTGGCAGCGATTCCGACGGCGTCCATAATCCCTGCGGCCCGCTTCTCCCCCACGCCGGGTAATGCCTTCAACAGGTCCAGGACCCGAAGCCTTCCGATGGCTTCGTCCTGGCTGGAGCCGTTGATAACGTCAGCGACGGTGATCTCGCCGGACTTCAGCCGGGACTTCAGCTCCGCTCGGGCGGCCCTCGCCGCCGTTGCTTTTTCCCGCGCCAGTGCTCGTTCGCTATCAGTGAGAGGCTTCAGGCTCACTCGGGCTCCCTAGGCAGTTGAACCGTCGGCCAAGCACCGGCAGTCACGGGTCTGGAGTTTGGGCTTGCACTGAACCTATCTGCTCGGCTGGCCGAAAATCAATCCGTCCCAGAACGGCCGTCGCCGGACAGGTCCACCGAACGCTGAGTCGCCGTGATGGCCTCGCGCAGTCCCTCGACCGTGGGCCCTGCACTAAGAATCTCCCTGCTCGAATTGGGCAGGACGATACCTGAGGCACCGGCGAAGGTGTCGCGAAGCTCCTGCCGCCCGGCACCCTGCGCCCCTACTCCGGGGGCAAGGATGGGGCCGTTCAGCGCCGTGAGATCAAGGCTGAGGCGCCGCACCGCTTCCCCGGCGGTGGCACCGATCACCAGGCCGACCGAGCCGGGGACGCCGCCGTCGTTCTCGGCTGAGGCCGCCTCGACGATCCGGCGGGCAACTGAATGCTCGCCGCCCACGTGCTGCACCGACGCGCCTTCAGGGTTGGAGGTCAACGCCAGGACGAACACCCCGCGGCCCGACTCCCGCGCCGCAGTCAGCGCCGGGCGCAACGACTCGAAACCGAGGTAGGGACTCAACGTGAGAGCATCAGCTGCCAGGGCGGACCCGTCGCGCAGCCAGGCGTCGGCATAACCGGCCATGGTCGACCCGATGTCTCCGCGCTTGGCGTCGGCGATGGTCAGGACCCCGCTCTCGGCGCTGCGGGCCAGCAAACGCTCGAGCGCAGCCATTCCCTGCGAACCGAATCGCTCGAACAGGGCGACCTGCGGCTTGATGATCGCAACCCTGCCCGCGACGGCATCCAGCACCGTCGCGGAGAACCGGTCGACGCCGGCAGGCGTATCGGGAAGCCCCCACGCCGCAAGCAGCGCCGGGTGCGGATCAATTCCCACACACAGGTTCCCGAAATGCCCGACGGCGGCATCCAGCCGCAGACCGAACGTCACCTTATGCTCCAACCGGGTCAGGAACAGCTTCCCCGCGGATGGCGCGCGCGTGGTCCTGCAGGCTGGTGACGGACCACTGGTAGGTACGCAATGCCTCGATCGCCTGGACCGCCGCATTGAACTCGGCGACGGTGGTGATGCACGGAATGCCGATCGACGTGGCTGCGGCGCGCAACTGGTACCCATCGCTGCGTGCCTCACCGCCCGACGGGGTGTTGAACACCATGTCGATTTCACCGCCAATCACCAGATCCGCGATCGTGCCCTCGCCTTCGGCGCTGCTGCCTTCGGCGACCTTGCGGACCGGTGTCGCCTGAATGCCGTTGCGGCGCAGGACGTCGGCGGTACCGCCGGTGGAAACGATCTCGAAGCCCAGGTCAGAGAGCCGCTTGACGCCCATGATCACCGAACGCTTGTCGCGGTTGGCGACGGAGACAAACACCTTGCCCTGTGTCGGCAGGGCATTGTTCGCTGCGGCCTGGCTCTTGGCGAAGGCGGTATCGAAGTGCTTGTCGATTCCCATCACCTCGCCCGTGGAACGCATTTCGGGACCGAGGAGCGAGTCCACGACGGTGCCTTCCGGCGTACGGAATCGGCTGAATGGAAGCACCGCTTCCTTCACCGACACCGGAGCTGACAGCGGCAGCCGTGAGCCGTCACCGGTCTCAGGCAGCATCTTGTACGCGGTGCGGAGCTGGTGGATGGTGACGCCGGTGCCGATGAGGGCGGCGGCTTTCGCCATCTGCACACCTGTTGCCTTCGATACGAACGGCACCGTACGTGAGGCGCGCGGGTTTGCTTCAAGCACGTAGAGCACATCGGACGCGAGGGCGAACTGAATGTTGATGAGCCCCAGGACGCCGACGCCCTCGGCAATCGCATGGGTTGCCACGCGGACCCGCTCGAGCACATCGGTTCCAAGCGTGATCGGCGGCAGCACGCAGGCGGAGTCGCCGGAGTGGATTCCGGCTTCCTCAATGTGCTCCATGATTCCGCCAAGGTAGAGGTCCTTGCCGTCGTACAGCGCATCCACATCGATTTCCACGGCATCTTCGAGGAAGCGGTCGATCAGGACCGGGTGGTCCGGGGTGATCTCCGTGGCGTTGGAGATGTAGCGGGACAGGTGTGCCTCGTCGTACACGATCTCCATCCCGCGGCCGCCCAGCACGTAGGACGGGCGGACCAGGACCGGGTAGCCGATCTCGTCGGCGATGGCGCGGGCGTCCTCAAAGGAGACAGCTGTGCCGTTCTTCGGTGCAATCAGTCCGGCTTCGGCCAGAACCCGCGCGAACTCACCGCGGTGTTCAGCCAGGTCGATGGCTTCAGGGGAGGTACCGAGGATCGGTATACCGGCGTCGGCGAGAGCCTGGGACAGTTTCAGCGGAGTCTGGCCGCCGAGCTGTACGAAAACGCCCATGACGCCGCCGGTGCGTTCCTCCGCCGCGATGACTTCGAGCACGTCCTCAAGGGTGAGGGGCTCGAAGTAAAGCCGGGTGGAGATGTCATAGTCGGTGGAGACGGTCTCGGGGTTGCAGTTGATCATCACGGTCTCGTAGCCGGCCTTGCGCAGCGCCATCGTGGCGTGAACGCACGAGTAGTCGAACTCAATGCCCTGTCCGATGCGGTTCGGGCCGGAGCCGAGGATGATGATGGACGGCTTGGCGTGCAGGCCAACCTCGTCCTCCTCGTCGTAGGAGGAGTAGTGATAGGGGGTGTACGCCGCGAACTCGGCCGCGCAGGTGTCCACGGTCTTGAAGACCGGTCGGATATCGAGTGCATGGCGCACTCCACGCACCACAGCCTCCGGAGTGTGCGTCAGGAGGCCGATCTGCTCGTCCGAGAAGCCGTGCCGCTTCGCCAGCCGCAGCGTGTCAGGCTTGATTCCCTCCTTGCGGACGGTAGCCGCCACCTCGTTGAGGAGGACAAGCTGGTCCAGAAACCAGGGATCAATGCCGGTGGCCTCGTAGAGATCTTCGACGCTTGCACCGCCCAGCAGCGCACGCTGGACCTGGGAGAGGCGTTCCGTCGTCGGGCGCTTGGCGGCCTCGATGAGTTCGGGGACATCAAACTCGCTGACCGAGTCGAACGTCAGCTGTGACCCCTTCTGCTCAAGTGAACGCAGCGCCTTCTGGAGCGCCTCGGTGAAGTTGCGGCCCATGGCCATGGCCTCACCGACGGACTTCATGGTGGTGGTGAGCGTCGGGTCCGCCGCGGGGAACTTTTCGAATGCGAACCTCGGGACCTTGACCACGACGTAGTCGAGGGTCGGCTCGAAGGATGCAGGGGTCTGACGGGTGATGTCGTTCGGGATCTCGTCAAGCGTGTATCCGAGGGAGAGTTTCGTGGCGATCTTCGCGATGGCGAAGCCGGTGGCTTTCGATGCCAGGGCTGAGGAACGGGACACGCGGGGGTTCATCTCGATGACCACCACGCGGCCGGTGTCAGGCTCCACCGCGAACTGGATGTTGCAGCCGCCCGTGTCCACGCCCACCTCCCGGATGACGGCGATGGCGATGTCCCGCATGCGCTGGTACTCGCGGTCGGTGAGGGTCAGCGCGGGGGCCACGGTGATGGAGTCACCGGTGTGGACCCCTACCGGGTCGAAGTTCTCGATCGAACAGACGACGACGACGTTGTCGTTCCTGTCGCGCATCATCTCCAGCTCGTATTCCTTCCACCCGAGGATGCTCTCCTCGAGCAGCACCTCGCTGGTGGGGCTGTACTGCAGGCCCTGGCCCACGATGCGGCGCAGGTCCTGCTCGTTGTAGGCGAGACCGGACCCCAGGCCGCCCATGGTGAAGGATGGGCGCACCACCATCGGGTAGCCCAGGTCCTCTGCTGCGTCCAGCGCCGCAGCAAGCGTGTTGATGATGCGCGACCGGGCCGACTCGGCCCCGCAGCGTTCCACGACGCCCTTGAACTTCTCGCGGTCCTCGCCGAGTTCGATAGCGGCGATGTTGGCGCCGATGAGTTCCACGCCGTACTTCTCCAGGACGCCGTTCTTGTCCAGGGCGATGGCGGTGTTGAGCGCCGTCTGGCCACCGAGGGTGGGAAGGATCGCGTCGGGGCGTTCCTTGGCGATGATTTTCTCGACTACTTCCGGAGTGATCGGCTCAACGTAGGTTGCGTCGGCGAACTCCGGATCGGTCATGATCGTTGCCGGGTTCGAGTTGACCAGGATGACCCGGAGGCCCTCCTCCTTCAACACGCGCAGCGCCTGGGTGCCTGAGTAATCGAACTCGGCGGCCTGCCCGATGACGATGGGTCCCGATCCGATGACCAGGACGGAGGTGAGATCGGTTCTGCGGGGCATCTAGTTTTCTTCCTGCGCGGGGGTGGGAGCTTTGGAGACCTCTGAAGCATCAAGCTCGTTAGAGCCGCCGCCCGTGCGGGCAGCCTCGGCCATGAGGTCGATGAACCTGTCGAACAGGTATGCGGAATCGTGCGGACCGGCCGCCGCTTCCGGGTGGTACTGCACGGAGAACGCCGGCAGGTCCAGGCACGCCAGGCCTTCGACGACGTCGTCATTGAGGCTCACGTGGCTCACCTCAACCTGTCCGAAGCGCTCCTCGGGGGCGATAACCGGCCCGTCGAGCGGCGCATCCACGGCGAAGCCGTGATTCTGGCTGGTGATCTCGACCTTGCCGGTGCGCCGGTCGAGCACGGGCTGGTTGATCCCACGGTGTCCGTAGCGCAGCTTGTAGGTGCCGAAGCCCAGAGCGCGGCCGAGGATCTGGTTGCCGAAGCAGATACCGAAGAACGGCTTTTTCGCGTCGAGGACCTGGCGCAGCAGCGAAACCTGGGCATCGGCGGTGGAGGGGTCTCCGGGACCGTTCGACATAAAGACGCCGTCGGCACCTACCGCTGCGACGTCGTCGTATGTTGCGTCCGCGGGCAGCACGACTGTGCGCACGCCGCGCTCGGCGAAGTGCTTGGGAGTCATGGCTTTGATTCCGAGGTCCAGCGCAGCGACGGTGAACCGGGGCTCGCCTTCCCAGCCGTGGTCCGAAGGCTCGACGACGTAGCGGGAGTCGATGCTCACTTCTTCCGCGAGCCGTGAACCCTCCATGCTGCGCTGGCCGTTTACCTCTGCAAGCAGCTCAACGTCCCTGCGGTCCGCGTCAGCTCCGGAAAAGATGCCGGCTTTCATGGCGCCGCGCTCGCGCAGGTGGCGGGTGATGGCACGCGTATCGACGCCCTGGATCCCGACGACGCCCTGCTCGACCAGCTCGTCGTCAAGGCTTTTCTCCGAGCGCCAGTTGGACGGACGTCGTGCTGCGTCGCGCACGATGTAGCCGGCTACCCAGATCCGGCGGGACTCGGCGTCGTCGCGGTTCACACCGGTATTACCGATATGCGGCGCCGTCTGGACCACGAGTTGCCGCGCGTAGGACGGGTCCGTGATCGTTTCCTGGTAGCCGGTCATGCCGGTCGCGAAGACCGCTTCGCCAAGCGCCGTGCCGAGCGCGCCGTAGCTTTGTCCCCGGAACGTCCGACCGTCCTCAAGGACCAAAACCGCCGCGGCACCGGCTCCTGTTACTCCCGCGTGTGTTGTCACTGTACTTCCTTGCTTGTGGGGTTGTTGAGGGGATCGGTGTCCTCGATCAGTGCACTGATCGCTGCCAGGAGCTGCGTCTTGTCCGCGGCGTACCTGGTTCGGAAACCGGTATCGAACGTCTGTGAATCCATCGTCCAGGACACCACCACCAGTCCGTCCTTTTCGACGAACTTTCCGGCCATGCCCCGCTCCAGTCGCACGCCCGTCAGGTTCTTCCTGGCGATGTACACCTCGGTGTCACCGGAACGGTCGAACAGGAGGCCATGTGGGTAGACGGCAGCGGTTGCCGTTGCCTTGTTCCCGAGACCGTGCGCGGTGATGCGGTCCAGCCAGTCTCCCCCGGTTGTGGTGACCACGTACTGGCCTTCAGCGGCGTAGAGGGGCGCCCCGGGATCCTCCGGGGCATTGGGCGGCGCCTGCACTGCTTGCTGGCGCCTCAGCCGGCTGCGCCAGCCAAGAGCCATGAGACCAATCAGCAGCACGATGGCAACCAGTGAGGAAACAATGGCGGTTGTAGCTATGTCCACGCTTCAGTCCCCTTGCACATCGGGATGCGGTGTATTGAGCCGCCCCTCCAGCACCGTGGGATGCCCGGCGAAGAAGGTTGCGATGACTGCGCCTGGCAGCTCGAGGCCGGCGAAGGGACTGTTACGTCCCTTGGTAGCCATCCTATGGGGATCGACTGTCCACCGGGCGGAGGGATCCACCAGTGTGAGATTCGCCATCTCCCCGGATTCCAGCGGTGTTCCCTGCGTTGCCACCCGGCCGATTCTTGCGGGAAGGATGGACGTTGCCTCTGCGAAGCGCGACCAGTCCATCAGCCCCGTCTCGATCATGGTGTGCTGCACCACGGACAGCGCGGTCTCAAGACCCGTCATTCCCATGGCGGCCTGAGCCCATTCGCACTCCTTGTGTTCGGAAGGATGCGGGGCGTGGTCCGTACCGATGACGTCGATGGTCCCGTCGGCCAGCGCCTCACGGAGAGCCGTGACGTCGTTGTCAGTGCGCAGGGGCGGGTTGACCTTGTACACCGGGTTCCACGTGCGGACGAGCTCATCGGTGAGCAAGAGATGGTGCGGCGTGACTTCGGCAGTCACGTTGACGCCGCGCTGCTTCGCCCATCGGATGATCTCGACCGAGCCGGCCGTCGACACATGGCAGACGTGCAGGCGCGAGCCGACGTGCTGGGCCAGCAGGACGTCCCGGGCGATGATGCTTTCCTCGGCAACCGCGGGCCAGCCGGCCAGGCCCAGGACAGCGGACACCGAACCTTCATTCATTTGGGCACCCTCGGTGAGGCGCGGTTCCTGCGCGTGCTGGGCGACAACGCCGTCGAACGCTTTCACGTACTCGAGCGCGCGGCGCATCAGCACTGGATCGGAGACGCAGATGCCGTCATCCGAGAAGACGCGAACGCCCGCCCGGGATTGCGCCATGGCTCCGAGTTCCGCGAGCCTCTCCCCCGCAAGGCCCACCGTGACGGCTCCGACGGGCCGGACGTCGACCCAACCGGCGCGCCGGCCCAGCGCGTGGACCTGCTCCACCACGCCGGCCGTATCGGCAACCGGCATGCTGTTGGCCATGGCGTGCACCGCCGTGTAGCCGCCCATGGCAGCCGCACGTGTGCCGGTCTCCACCGTCTCGGAATCTTCGCGGCCGGGCTCGCGAAGGTGTGTGTGGATATCCACCATGCCCGGCAGCAGGACCAACCCGTCAGCGTCCACGACGACGGCGCCCCCTGCCGACAATGACCGTCCCCGCTCGGCGATGCGACCGTCTGCAATCAGTACATCAACGCCGGTCTCACCGCTTGCGGTCGTGGCGCCCCTGATCAGGTAACGGGTGCTCATACTGTTGCCTCCTGGGCGGGGGTTGGCTGTGCGGAGTCATCGCCCGACAGCAGCAGATAGAGGACGGCCATCCGGACAGATACGCCGTTACGTACCTGTGCAAGGACCGTTGAGCGGGGTGAGTCGGCCGCAGCTGACGAAATTTCAAGGCCGCGGTTCATGGGACCCGGATGCATGATGATCGTGTCCTTGCCCGCCGATGCCTCGAGCGTAGCCAGCCGCTCGTCGTCGAACCCCCAGGTGCGGGTGTACTCACGGGTGGAAGGGAAGAACGCGGCGTTCATCCGCTCGCCCTGCACCCTGAGCATCATGATCGCGTGGGGGCCGGTTGCAAGGACCTCATCGAGGTCGAAGCTGACCCTGCACGGCCAGTCGCCGATGCCGACAGGGACCAGCGTGGGAGGCGCAACGAGGGTTACCTCCGCACCGAGCGTCGTAAGGAGCCACAGGTTGGAACGGGCGACCCGGGAGTGCAGGACGTCCCCCACGATTGCGATGCGCAACCCCCGTAGATCTTCACCAAGGGAGGGACGACCGGCAACCTTCGACCAGTGCCGACGGAGCGTGAACGCATCCAACAGGGCCTGGGTTGGATGCTCGTGAGTACCGTCTCCGGCATTGATCACAGCCGCGTCGATCCAGTCCGAAGCGGCAAGCCTCGCGGGAGCCCCGGATGCCCAGTGCCTGATGACCACAGCATCGGCGCTCATAGCCTCGAGGGTCTGCGCTGTGTCCTTGAGCGATTCACCCTTGGACACCGAAGAACCCTTGGCGGCGAAATTGATCACGTCCGCCGACAGCCGCTTCGCTGCCGCTTCGAACGAAATTCGGGTCCGGGTCGAGTCCTCGAAGAAAAGGTTGACGACGGTGCGTCCACGCAGCGCTGGAAGCTTCTTGACTTCCCTTTCACCGACCTCGGCCATTTCCTCGGCTGTATCGAGAATACGGATTGCGTCGGTGCCCGTCAGACTCTCTGTGGACAGGAGGTGCTTCATGCCGGACCCTCGATCACTACTTCGTCGACGGAGTCGACCTCGCTGATCCTCACGCGGACCTTCTCGGCGGAGGAGGTGGGGAGATTCTTTCCGACATGGTCGGCGCGGATGGGCAGTTCGCGGTGTCCACGGTCCACCAGCACGGCGAGGCGGACGATCCGCGGCCGGCCGATGTCGACGATCGCGTCCAGGGCGGCGCGGATGGTGCGGCCGGAATAGAGCACGTCGTCCACCAGCACCACAACCTTGTTGTCGATGCCGGCGGGAGGGAGCTTGGTGGGGCCGGGCGGGCGGGTTGGATGCTTGCGCAGGTCATCACGGAACATCGTGACGTCGAGGCGGCCCACCATGCGCTCGGGATCCACAGCAGGATCGGTGCGCGCAATTTTGCGCGCCAACCGCTGGGCGAGCGGGAACCCCCGGCGGGGGATGCCCAGTAGCACAAGGTCCCGGGAGCCCTTGTTGGCTTCGAGGATCTCGTGGGCGATCCGGGTCAGGGCCCGGTCAATATCAGCATCACCGAGGACCGTACGGAACACGGACCCTCCGGATTCAGGGCTGGATACACTCATGGAACGCGTCCTCCTTCTCCGCCTCACAGGACGGCCTTTAAAGGGGTTGGGTGCGGCTTCAAAACTACCATAGGCATCCCGGGCACCTATCCTGTGTGGATGAGTATGAACTCCGGGAGTGCGTACACGGAACCGGGCGGCGAGGTCCTTTCAGGAGAGCAGCCGCCTCTGGGAATGTGGCAGCAGGTACACCCCGGGCCGCCGGTTCCGCCCTCCCCCGAGGTCCACGCGGGCCTGAACCCGCCTGTTAGGAAGCGTGCCTACCCGCCGCGCTACGCCGTCGTCAATGCCCTGTTGCTCATCTGCACGGCGCTGGTCCTTGCCGGTGTGGCCGCGATGGTTACTGCACAGCTCGGGCCCGCCGCGCTTGCTCTCTGCGCCGCACTGGCACTGGTACCGCTCACCATCTGTCTGGTCGGGATACGGTGGGTGGACCGCTGGGACCCCGAGCCCCGTGGAGCACTGGCCTTCGCCTTCCTGTGGGGTGCCGGAATGTCGGTCGGCGTCACATTCCTGCTCGGCCCCACCGTCACCACCATGCTTCTCAGTGCGGGTTTCAGCGGAGCGGGTCCCGACATTGTGGGTCCGGTCTTCCAGGCCCCGATCGTCGAAGAACTGGCGAAGGGCCTGGGCGTCCTCATCCTCGCTCTCTCCCGTCGCAGCCACTTTGACGGGCCAGTCGACGGCATTGTCTACGCCGGCACCATTGCTGCGGGATTCGCCTTCACCGAGAACGTGTTGTACTTCGGGTCAGCACTCACTGACCCGGCCGGACTCGGCGGACTGATCACGGTGTTTGTGATGCGCGGGCTGTTCTCACCCTTTGCCCACGTGATGTTTACCGGCGCGCTGGGTCTCGTACTGGGAATGGCGGTCGCGAAAGGCCGCACCAGGGGTGGACTGATCATTGCATTCGTGATCGGCCTTATCCCCGCGGTTGCCGGTCACATGCTGTGGAACGGCGGACTGGTGGTCCTCTTCACAGACTTCTTCTCGTTCTACTTCCTGGTTCAGGTGCCGCTGTTCATCGCTGTGATCGCGGTTGTATTCGCTCTCCGTCGCGCCGAACGCGCCGTGACCCACCAACGGCTCGCCGAATACGCCCACTCCGGCTGGATCACGGGGCAGGAGGTAGACATGGTGGCTTCGCCGCGTGGCCGTTCATCGGCACTCGCCTGGGCCCGACGGGTAGGAGCCGCTCCCGCCATGAAAAGCTTTATCAGCACAGCGGTGCGGCTGGCTTTCGTGCGCCAACGATTGCGAGCCGGCCACGCCAGCGGTTCGGATCCGGCCCTGGAAGTACACCTGCTTCACGACCTCAACGCGGCCCGCCGGCAAATCATCTCCGCGGCGTCTGCGCGCCGATTCTGACATGCCGGCGCGCTTGTCCGGACACGAAGTCCGACGCTGGTCAGTCCGCGGACTACGCCAGCAGAGTGGGCTTAAGCTGCTGAAGACGGCCGAGCAGGCCGTTGATGAAGGCGGGTGACTCGTCTGTCGACAGCATGGTTGCAAGCTGCACGGCCTCGCTGACAGCGACAGTGTCCGGCACGTCCTCGTTGTACAGCAACTCCCAGGATCCGACTCGCAGAATCATCCGGTCCACGGCAGGCATCCGGTCGAGCGTCCAGCCCTGCGAATAGGTGCTCAGGAATTCGTCGATCTGCGCGCCGTGGGCCATCACGCCTTCAATGATCTCCACGGAGTACTCGTTGATGACGGTGTCCGTCTTTTCGCGGCGGCCCTGCAGTGCCTCGATAGGCGACACGGACCGCTGCTCGGCCTCGAACAGGATATCCAGCGCCCGACGCCGTGCTTTGCTGCGTGCGCTCACTCGTTGACGCGTCCCAGGTACTCACCGGAGCGGGTGTCTACCTTGACCTTGGTACCGGTTTCCAGGAAGAGCGGCACCTGGATCTCATATCCGGTTTCGACAGTGGCAGGCTTGGTGCCGCCGGTCGAACGGTCGCCCTGAAGACCCGGTTCGGTGTACGTGATTTCAAGAACAACCGACGGCGGCAGCTCAAGGTAAAGCGCTGAACCCTCGTGCATGGCGATCGTTGCCATCTGGCTCTCGAGCATAAAGTTCTCGGCGTTGCCCACGGTTGCACCCGGGACGGTGATCTGGTCGTAGTCCGTCGTGTCCATGAACACGAAGTCGTCGCCGTCCTTGTACAGGTATTGGTAGTCGCGGCGGTCCACGGTGGCGGTCTCGATCTTGAGGCCGGCGTTGAAGGTCTTGTCGACAACCTTGCCCGAGAGGATGTTGCGGAGCTTGGTGCGGACAAAAGCGCCACCCTTGCCGGGCTTCACATGCTGGAACTCAAGCACATTCCAGAGGTTGCCCTCGAGCTTGAGGACGGTGCCATTCTTGATGTCGTTCGTGGTGGCCACGGATTCTCTTTCGTCGATTGACTGATGTTTGGCTTACGTCGCAGCAGGCGCAGTGCACGACTGCTCAGGATTCGCCCGCCAAAAGACCAGAGTCCAGTCTACCCTGCCGGATGGAACCGGATCAGGAAGCGATCTCCTGGTACGCGGCGAACAGGAGTGATGTGTCCGGCACCTCAAGGATTCCGGGGCGGGCGACGCCGTCGAGCACTACGAAACGCAGCAGGTCACCGCGTGCCTTCTTGTCCCGCCGCATGCCGTCCAGGAGCGCTGCCCAGCGGTCCCGCCGGTAGGTCACCGGAAGACCGAGTGTTTCCAGGATGGCGCGGTGCCTGTCCGCGGTCTTGTCGTCAAGCCGGCCGACCATGCGGGAGAGCTCCGCCGCGAAGACGAGGCCCACCGAAACGGCTGCGCCGTGCCGCCAGGAGTACCGTTCCGCCAGCTCGATCGCGTGCGCCAGCGTGTGGCCATAGTTCAGGAATTCCCGCCGCCCGGATTCCTTGAGGTCCTCCGACACGACCGCGGCTTTGACCGCGATTGAACGCTCGACCAGTTCTCGGACGGCATCGCTGGTCGGGTCCTTGACGGCCTCAGGGTCGAATTCGACCAACTCGAGGATGCGTGGATCGGCGATGAACCCGCACTTCACAACTTCGGCCATGCCGGTGATCAGCTCGTTGGTGGGGAGTGTCTGCAGCGCGTCCAGATCGGCGAGCACACCCGCCGGCGGGTGGAAGGCACCCACGAGGTTCTTCCCCTCTGCGGTGTTGATCCCGGTTTTGCCGCCCACAGCTGCATCGACCATGCCAAGCAGCGTGGTGGGCAGATGTACCACCTTGACGCCGCGAAGCCAGGTCGCTGCCACAAAGCCGGCGACGTCGGTGACAGCACCTCCCCCGACGGCCACAATTGCGTCAGACCGCGTGAAATCATTCTGCCCGAGCACCTGCCAGCAGAACGCCGCCACCTGAATGTGCTTGCCTTCCTCGGCATCGGGGATCTCCGCCGTGACCGCGGTGAATCCTTCCGCCGCCAGCTGCTCCCGCACGGTGTCCCCTGTCGATCGCAGGGCGCGGGGATGGATCACCAGCACGCGACGGACCCGCTCGCCCAGCAGTGGTGCCAACCGGTCCAGCAGTCCACGTCCAACCACGACGTCGTAGTTCTCGGACGGGGTACTGCCTGTGACGCGGATGGCAGTAGATTCAGCGGTCATTGCCGAAGGTTCCTTCCTCAGTAAACATGGTCCGGTGCAGCTGCGTCTCAAGACGGTCAACCACGGTATCGGGTGAAGCGTCGCGTGTGTCTATCACCGCGTCCGCCAGTGCTTCGTAGATCGGGCGACGTTCCCGGTCAAGGCGTGCCCAGGTTCCGCCGGCGTCTTCGGCCAACAAAGGCCGGCCGGTGTTGCCGGCGAGCCGCGGCAGAACCGTTGCAAGATCGGCGTCGAGGAAAACCACAAAGGCATCTTTCAGCAGGCGCCGCGTGTCGTCGTGGAGAACCGAACCTCCTCCGAGGGAGATAACGGCGCCGGCACCCGCTTCTGAAAGGACTTCGCGAACGACCTCAGCCTCAATCCGCCGGAAACCGGGCTCACCCTGTTCAGCGAAGATTGCCGGTATGGGGCCATGCCGGGCGGCGATCACGGCATCTGTGTCGACGAATTGCCAGCCATGCCGTGAGGCGATCCGCCGCCCGATGGTCGATTTGCCGGTGGCCATGAGGCCGATGAGTACCAGCGGTCCATGAGCCGCCGGCAGCATCAGGGCGCGACCGAATTCAGGGACGCCGGGATGCTCTCGAGGTAGGAGTCGAGGTTGCGCTTTGTCTCCTCCACCGAGTCACCGCCGAACTTCTCCGTTACCGCTTCTGCAAGAACAAGGGCGACCATAGCTTCGGCAACCACTCCGGCCGCAGGGACCGCGCACACGTCGGACCGCTGGTGGTGCGCCTTGGCGGCGTCGCCGGTACTCACGTCGATTGTCTGAAGTGCACGGGGGACGGTGGCGATGGGCTTCATCGCAGCGCGCACTCGCAGGACGTCGCCAATGCTCATGCCGCCCTCGATACCGCCGGCCCGGTTGGTTGAGCGGCCGATCCGCCCGGTTTCCTCACGGACTATCTCGTCATGAGCGGCCGATCCGCGACGTCGCGCGGTCTCGAAACCGTCACCGACCTCAACGCCCTTGATCGCCTGAATGCCCATGAGTGCACCGGCCAGACGCGCATCCAGGCGACGGTCCCAGTGCACGTAGCTTCCAAGTCCGGGAGGGAGACCGTAGGCCAGGACCTCGACGACACCGCCGAGGGTTTCGCCCTCCTTGTGAGCGGCGTCCACCTCGGCGACCATCGCGGTGGACGTCTCGCGGTCGAAACAGCGCAGCGGGTCCTCATCCAGTGCGAGGAGATCGCGGGGTGCGGGAAGCGGCGATCCTTCCGGAACGGCAACGGAAGCAACAGCGACAGTGTGGCTGACTAGTTCGATGCCCAGAGCGCAAAGAAATTGAGCCGCGACGGTACCAAGGGCTACCCGCGCAGCAGTTTCCCGCGCACTTGCCCGTTCCAGCACCGGCCGGGCCTCATCGAAACCGTACTTCTGCATGCCGGTGAAATCAGCGTGGCCGGGGCGGGGCCTGGTGAGGGGAGCGTTACGCGCGGAATCCCTGAGAATGCCGGCGTCGACCGGATCCGCGGACATGACCTGTTCCCACTTGGGCCATTCGGTGTTCCCCACCTCGATGGCCACCGGACCGCCCTGTGTCAGGCCGTGGCGGACACCTCCGATGATCCGAACCTGGTCCTGTTCGAACTTCATGCGGGCACCGCGACCATAACCCAACCGGCGACGTGCCAGAGCGGCCTGAATGGCCTCACTGGCTACTTCAACGCCTGCGGGCATTCCCTCGATGATTCCGACCAGAGCAGGGCCGTGGGATTCCCCGGCCGTCAACCAACGCAACATACATCCATCCTGCCACGGGCCACGACCCCAACTAGCGCCGGGGAGCCCCCACCGCGTCACACATCACATTTATGACAGCAGACTCATCGCGGAAAGCATCACCGGCGAAGAGCTTCACCTGGGCCACCGCCTGGTAGAGCAACATTTCCAGGCCGGGAACGATGACTCCACCGCCGGCGGACCATGCCTCAGCGAGCGCACTGGGCCACGGGTCGTATGCCACATCAAGGAGCACGCGTGGTTCCCGTGGCTCGGGCTCATCGGCGGAAGACGGTGCGACGAACAGCTGAGCAGCCAGTTCGTCCGCCCCGTGGGGCGGCAGCGTCGAGATAACCAGCGGAGACGCACCGCACAACCCTGCGGCCGCATCGAAATCTCTCAGGTTCACATCAATGCCGAGCCGGTGACCCAGGTCAATCAGGGAGCCGGCTTTCCGCGGTGACCTGACGCAAATATCGGCCCCCTGAACACCCATTTGGGCAAGGGCTGCGACAGCCGCCGAAGCGGTGCCGCCCCCACCGAGGACGAGCGCCTGCTCCGGGCGTCCGGCGCCGGCATGGCGAACCGCACGGACGATCCCCTCAACGTCCGTGTTGTAGCCCATTAGCCGTCGCAGTTCGCCATCTTCCACGGGAAGCACGGTATTGATCACGCCCAGAGCGGCGGCGTCCGGCGCCACCTCATCCAGGTAACTCAGCGCCGCACCCTTGTGCGGCATTGTGACAGACAGCCCGCGCCACGCAGGGTCATCCCGGACCTCCCCCAAGATGGTTCCCAGGGATTCAGGAGCAGTATCAATCGCCGTGTAGCTGCAGTCGAAATCCAGAAGGGCGTACGCAGCGCCGTGAAGCTGAGGGGACTTCGAGTGCGCTATGGGGTGACCGATGACACCGGCCCGATATGGGGCCGGCGTCCGGTCGGGGAACACCTATTCACACCTTCCGGCGTTATCAGCGCACCATGCCTGGTACTCCTGAACGTACTGTGCATGCTCGGCAAGAGTTTCGGAGAACTTGGTCTCACCGCTGTCGAGGTTGACCGTGACCCAGTAGTAGTAGGGCACGTCCTCCGGGTTGACCGCGGCCTCGATCGCTTCCGCGCTCGGGGATCCGATTGGTCCGACCGGCAAGCCTGGAATCGCGTACGTGTTGTACGGGTTGGACTTGTCGGCCTTTTCCTCGTCGGTCAGGTTGTAGCTCTTGCGGTCAAGCCCGTAGGTCACAGTCGCGTCAGACTGGATCAGTCCGTTCGTCTCGGTATTGTCCGGACCCAACCGGTTCATGATCGAACCGGCTACCTGACCGTAATCGGCCTGGCCGGCCTCAGCCTGCACGATGCTGGCGATGGTCAGGATGCGGTACTGCTCTGCAGGATCGGTGACCCCGGCCTCTTCGAGCGCTGCGTAAGTATTGTCCACCATCTGCTGGATGACCTCGGCTGCAGTGATGTCGAGGTCGAATCGGTACTCGCCGGGATACAGGTAACCCTCCAGGCTCGGCGACCGCTCCGGAATGCCGAACTGCGTTGGATCCTTTGCCAGTGCTTCGAACTCTTCGCGGGGTATCCCGGTGGATTCCGCCAGGATATCGAAGACCTCGTTCTGCCTGAGGTCCCTGGCAACGGCGGCATAGTGAACCATCGAGTCGCCCTCGGCGAGCAGCGCTCGGGCTGCCTCCTCCGAGCTCATCTGGTACTTCATCTCATAGTCGCCGGGCTGAATCACGCGCCCGTCGGCGACAGCACCGAAGGCCTTCAGGAATTCCTCTGAACTGGCGACAATGTCCTGCTGCTCAAGGCCGCTGCCAATAATCAAGGGACCCGCGCCTTCCTCGACGGTGAAGGTCACTGACCCTGTGCCGGGCCCGGCGTAGTCGGTGACTTCACCGACTCCAAGCAGACTCCTAAGAAACATCGCGACGGCGACCACCACTCCGACGAAACCGAGCACCACGATCAGCATGACGATTGTCCGGCGTCTGCGGCGGCGCTGACGCGCCTTGGAAGGACCGCGTCTGCGGCGGGACGGAACGTCTGCCTCGAAAAACTGCTCCACCGGCTCAGGATGCTCCGGGTAGTGCTCGTCCAGATATTCGTCCGGGTGCTGCTCGGATCCGTGATCGGCTGCTGGGGAAGGAGGATGACGATGGCTCACTGCTCCTCTTTCCTCCTACTGTTGGTGTGCGAAATTTCTAACTCCTCGGATGAGGCCGGCGTCGGATGGTCATGACTCCGCCGCCGATGCTGAACGACCGGCTCCCCCACGTCCCGCTCAAGGTTTCGTTGCATATCTATGGCGTGTTGGAGTATCTCCACGGCTGCCACCTGATCTACCACCTTACGGTGTTCACGACTGTTCAAGCCAGCCTGCCGAAGCGATCTATGCGCCGAAACCGACGTGAGCCGTTCGTCCACCAGCCGGACGGGTACGTCCAGACCCGCGTCGAACAGCATCTCCACGAGCGCTGCGGCGTAGTCCCGGGCCATGGCCGTGGAAGCGGATTCGGTTCCGCTCAGGTTACGGGGCAACCCGACGAAGACTTCAACGGCCCCCAGCTCCTGGATGTTCCCGAGCAGCAGGCGCAGGTCGTGGTTCTTCCGGGTATCGCGTCGCATGGTACGAACCGGGGTCGCAATAGAACCGTCCCTGTCGCTCGCCGCAACCCCGACACGGACCATGCCGACGTCGACGCCGATCTTGACGCCGTACGGATATTCTCCGGGTGCCACAGTAAGCAGTTCCTGCTACCGGCCCGCGACAGCTGCGCGGATGGACTCCAACGCCGCCGGGACCTTTACGGGGTCGGACCCACCGCCCTGTGCCATGTCGTCCTTGCCGCCGCCTCCGCCGCCGAGGATGCCTGCAGCGGTACGCACAAGCGCTCCTGCCTTGATCCCTGCGTCGCGCGCTTCGTCATTGGTGACCACAAGGACCACCGGGCGATCCTTGCTGACACCCGCCACAGCGACCACAGAGGCACCCGCGCCGAGCCGTCCCCGCAGGTCCAGCGCGAGATTCCGGAGGTCATCCGCACTGCCGACCGTACCGGCGTCGTGAGTGATTAGACGCACGCCATCGATGTCCTCTGCCGTATTGACCAGTCCGGCAGCAGCGCTCGAGAGCTGTTCCTTCCGCAGCCGTTCCAGCTCTTTCTCGGCAGCCTTGAGCCGGTTCAGCGTTGCGCTCAGGCGTTCAGGCAGCTGCGGCGAGGGTACCTTGAGCATTTCGGACAGCTCAGTGACGAGCGCGCGTTCCGCAGCAGCATGCCTGAAGGCGTCCATACCGACGAGCGCCTCAACCCGGCGGTTGCCGGATCCGACCGACTGCTCACCGAGCAGCGTCAGCGTCCCGATCAGCGACGTCGATTCAACGTGGGTGCCACCGCAGAGTTCACGCGACCATGCACCATCGATTTCGACGACCCGCACACGGTCCCCGTATGCCTCTCCGAACAGCGCCGTCGCACCGAGTGCCTTGGCATCATCCAGGCCCATCACCTTCGTTTCGACGGCGTGGTTACTGCGGATGGCCAGGTTCGAGACTTCCTCGATCTCCGATCGCGCCGAGGAGCTGATGCCCTCGCCCCACGAGAAGTCGAAGCGCAGGTATCCGGCCTTGTTGAAGGAACCGCGCTGCAGCGCCTCAGGGCCGAGGACCTGATGAAGGGCAGCGTGAACGAGGTGCGTACCGGAGTGCGCCTGCTCCCCCGCATGACGACGCTGACGGTCGACGGCCGCGGTCACCGGGGCGTCCTGCGTGATTTCTCCCTCGCGCACCAGCGCACGGTGGACGCTCAGTCCCTTGATCGGCCTCTGGACGTCGGTGACTTCCACGGTGAAACCGTTTCCGGTGATGAGCCCGACGTCGGCTGCCTGCCCGCCTGCTTCGGCATAGAACGGAGTACGGTCGAGGATCAGTTCAATTTCTTCGCCCGCACGAGCGACCGGAACTGACGCGCCGTTGCTGATGATGCCGCGCACCACCGCTTCGCTGGTCAGCTCGTCGTAACCTGTGAACACGGTTTCACCGGTTGCAAGCAACTCGTTGAACACCGTCATGTCGGCGTGCCCGGCCTTTTTCCCGCGGGCGTCAGCCTGGGCGCGTTGCCGCTGCTCGAGCATGAGCGCGCGGAATCCTTCGGCATCGACCTTCACACCGGCCTCTTCAGCCATTTCGAGTGTCAGGTCAATAGGGAACCCGTAGGTGTCATGGAGGCTGAAGGCGTCTTCGCCGGACAGTGCACGGCCCGCGCCCCTGGACTCGCGGACAGCTTCTTCGAGCCGGGCTGTTCCCGAGGCGATGGTGCGCAGAAACGCCTTCTCTTCTGCATACGCGATCCTGCTGATGCGCTCGAAGTCGCGCGCGACCTCGGGGTAAACGCCCTTCATGGCGTCACGCGAGACGGGCAGGAGGTCTGGCAGGCAGGCCTTCTCGACACCCAGCAGGCGCATGGCGCGGACTGCGCGGCGGATGAGCCGGCGCAGAACGTAGCCCCTGCCCTCATTGGACGGCGTGACGCCGTCGGTGATGAGCATCAGGGCCGAGCGAATGTGGTCAGCGACCACCCGCATCCGCACGTCGTCCTGGTGGTGAGGGTCGTCGTCGGACTCTGCACTGGTGTATTCGCGACCCGACAGTTCCGCTGCCTTGTCCAGGACCGGACGCACCTGGTCGGTCTCGTACATGTTTTCGACGCCCTGCAGCACCATTGCCAGCCGTTCGAGCCCAAGGCCGGTGTCAATGTTTTTTTGCGGCAGTTCCCCGGCAATGTCGAAATCCTCTTTGCTGCGCACAGCAGAGAGCCGGTACTGCATGAACACGAGGTTCCAGATTTCGATGTAACGGTCTTCGTCAGCCTCCGGTCCGCCATCGCGGCCGTACTCCGGGCCGCGGTCGTAGAAGATTTCCGAGCAGGGACCGCCCGGGCCGGGCTGGCCCGTGTTCCAGTAGTTGTCCTTCTTGCCGAATTTCTGGATGCGCTCGGCCGGGAATCCTACTTCGTCCCGCCAGATCGCTAGCGCTTCTTCGTCTTCCTGGTACACCGTGACCCACAGGCGGTCGGCAGGGAGTCCGAAGCCGCCGTCTTCCACGCTGCTCGTCAACAGGTCCCACGCCATGCGGATGGCGTTCTGCTTGAAGTAGTCGCCGAATGAAAAGTTTCCGCACATCTGGAAGAACGTGCCATGGCGGGCGGTTTTGCCGACTTCTTCGATGTCGGCCGTGCGAATGCACTTCTGGATGCTCGTTGCGCGGTTGTACGGAGCTACTTCCCGCGCTGTCAGGTAGGGAATGAACGGGACCATGCCTGCGACGGTGAACAGCAGCGACGGGTCGCTGGATACCAGGGAGGCGGACGGCACGCGCGTGTGCCCCTGGCGCTCGAAGTAGTCAAGCCAGCGACGGGCAATCTCTTGCGACTTCATGGGGATCCTTCGGTGTTGCGCGCGGGTGGTGCGCAGCGGCGATGTCTGGTGTTCGGGTGCCTGATCGGGAATCAGAGGCGGGGCTCTGAGTCAATGCCGAGGGCGGTGCGCAGATCGGTCTCGCGCTCCTGCATTCCCTGCCGGAACGCGTCGGCGAAGTCGGCGACACTGTCCGTGAGTTGCGCTACGGCGCGGTTCAGCCCTTCCGGGCCCACCGCCGACTTCATCGCAGATACTTTGCGTACCGCTACGGCACCGATGGCCGCGCCTGCTGCGAGCCAGAAAACCCTCTTGATCATCAAGAATTCCTTTGTTGTGCGTGCGTCTTGTGCTTCAGCTTGTGATCAGCGACTACGACGGCGGGAGGTGGGCCTGCGTCTGGAGGCCAGCGCATTGCGCACGCCGTAGGAAAACGCTGCCACCTTGATGAGCGGGGATCCGACCGTGGCCGCGACCAGCGAAGACAGGGCCGAGATGTTGGCGGAGGCATCCGACACGTTCGAGGTGATCCCGTCGACGTGCTTCAATTGCTGGTGCGTTGTGGACACTGTGCTGGTGACCTCGTCGATGAGGGGCGTGGTGCCCTCAGTCACCGAACGGATGGCCTGACGGAGCTCATCGAAGACCTTCCCGAGCTTCCACACCGGAATGGCAAGCAATGCGACCAGGACCGCAAAAACTCCGGCGGCAATAAGTCCGGCGATATCTCCACCTGACATTCGTGAACAACTCCTTAGCCTTCGCGCATGGCGGACGGCTGCCCGCAATTCCCTATGTACCTTACCTACTCAGGAGCCCGCGGCGTGCGCCGCGGGCTCCCGGTAACTGATGTTCAGTTGTACTGCCGAAACGCCGAAGTCGGCGCTGGATCAGCGTGCGTAGTATTCCACCACGAGCTGCTCTTCACAGGTCACGGGGACCTCGGAGCGCTTGGGGCGGCGAACCAGGCGTGCCTGAAGCTTCTCGAGCTGGACGTCGAGGTAGCCGGGGACAGCCGGAAGCACGTCGCGGTGGGCACCGGCAGCAGCAACCTGCAGCGGAACCATGGTTTCGCTGCGGCTGTGCACGTGGATGAGCTGGCCTTCCTTGACACGGAAGGACGGGCGGTCCACGCGTGCGCCGTCAACCATGATGTGGCGGTGAACCACGAGCTGGCGTGCCTGGGCGATGGTGCGCGCGAAACCGGCGCGCAGCACCAATGCGTCGAGACGCATTTCGAGCAGTTCGATCAGGTTCTCACCGGTCAGGCCGGAGGTACGGCGGGCTTCCTCGAAGACGCGGGTCATCTGCGCTTCGCGGATACCGTACTGGGCGCGCAGACGCTGCTTCTCGCGCAGACGTACTGCGTAGTCGCTGTCCTGCTTGCGGCGGGAACGGCCGTGCTGGCCCGGCGCGTACGGACGACGCTCCAGGTACTTCTCGGCCTTGGGGGTCAGAGCAATGCCGAGGGCGCGCGAAATGCGCACCTTACGGCGGGCACGTGTGTTGTTAGCCACGTTTACCTTTCACTGTTTGCGGCGAAGCAGTCCACGACGGCGAACACCGTGTGAACTCTTTCTTGTGTCGCTGGCCTCCACGTTCGGAGAGCCGGAAGGGGCCGCTTTCCGGTACTACAGTTCGCGGGTTCTCACTTCGCCTGCACCTTTCCACTGGGCCAGATGGAAATCACCTGATGTGGATTGGACAAGGGGCATGAATGAGCCGCGACTTGCCAGTCAACGAACAATCCTAGCAGTGCTCAGCGGTTCCGAATAATGGCGCGGAGTTTCTCCAACCGGGTGGCAACTGCGCGTTCTGTACCCCGGTCGGTGGGAAGGTAGTAGTCGGTACCGACGAGATCGTCAGGCGCGTATTGCTGGCGGGCGATCCCGTGTGGTTCATCATGGGAGTACACGTATCCCCTGCCATGGCCCAGTTGGCTGGCGCCGGGGTAGTGGGCGTCGCGGAGATGTGCGGGTATTCCCTGTCCCTTACCGGCCCGAACGTCTGCGATGGCGCGATTGATTCCGTTATAGGCGGCGTTCGACTTCGGCGCGGTTGCGATATGCACCACCGCTTCCGCAAGGATGATCCGCCCCTCCGGCATCCCGACCAACTGGACCGCCTGCGCTGCTGCGACAGCGGTCTGCAGGGCGGTGGGATCGGCCATGCCGACGTCTTCCGCAGCGGAGATCATCAATCGGCGAGCCACGAAGCGGGGGTCTTCGCCGGATTCGAGCATGCGTGCAAGATAGTGCAGGGCTGCGTCGACATCGGAGCCGCGCAGCGACTTGATGAACGCGCTGGCCACGTCATAGTGCTGGTCCCCCGCCCGGTCATAACGCAGAGCGGCGACGTCTACAGCCTTCTCAGCGTGGTCCAGGGTGATGCGGACCGGGCCGGGATGATCATCGCCATCCTCCAAATCCCGCGGCTGTTCAGCCGCCGCTTCCGCTGATTGCGCGACGCCGGCAGCTGCCTCCAGTGCTGTCAGCCCCCGCCGCGCGTCACCGGCCGCCAGCCTCACCAGATGGTCCAGGGCGTCCTCGTCGACTGTGACCTCCCCCGCGAGGCCGCGGGGGTCATCCACAGCACGTTGAAGCAGTGACCTTATGTCCTCTTCGGTGAGCGGCTTCAGCGTCTGCAGGAGCGATCGCGACAGCAGCGGGGACACCACCGAGAAAGACGGGTTTTCCGTAGTGGCAGCTATAAGCACTACCCAGCCGTTTTCGACGCCCGGCAGGAGTGCATCCTGCTGTGCCTTGTTGAACCGGTGGATCTCGTCGAGGAAGAGGACCGTTGTGATGCGGTGCAAGTCCCGGTTGGAGAGCGCCTCGTCCATTACCCGACGGACATCCTTGACGCCGGCGGTGATGGCGGAGAGCTCCACGAACTTGCGACCGGGACCCCTTGCGATGACGTGCGCCAGGGTGGTCTTCCCTGTTCCCGGCGGACCCCAGAGGATGACCGACGTCGGGGCGCCCGTGCGCACGGCAGGCTCACCCCCCGCCAGCGTTCGCAACGGCGATCCGGCTCCGAGCAGGTGCTGCTGCCCGACGACTTCGTCGACCGTTCGCGGACGCATGCGTACCGGCAGCGGACTGCGGGGACGGTTCCGCTCATTCCCGGCGAACGCGGCCGGCTCGTCATACGCGTCGGAGTCGAGGCTGAATAGGTCATTCACAGAGCCAAGGCTACTGTGATCCTCTGACACCGAACGCCCAGGATTCCGTAAGGAGGCGAAGTGCAGGACAACCGGACGGTACTGGTCCCGCCCGACCGCCTTGCCGGCTGGGTGAGGCGCTTCGGTGAACGCAACGGGCCCTTTCACGCCGAGCGTCCTGGCGGCACACCCGGCGTTGTAGTCCTGCGCGCTGCCAACGGTTGCACGGCCGAAATCGCCGCACCCCTGGCAGGCTCGGGCCAGGACGGGGTTCCCGAGACGGTGCATTGCGATCCGGAGAGCGCGGTGGACGAGCTGATCCGGCAGGCGTCCGTTCCGCTGACCGTGGGGCTGCTTCTGATACGCCGCGGCGGTTACGGCGTCGGGCTTGCCAGGGCCGGTGTCCTCATCGTCTCAAAAAACGGTACGCGCTATGTCCAGTCCCGTACGGCGGCCGGTGGCTGGTCCCAGCAACGGTTCGCCCGGAGGAGGGCTAACCAGGCCGATGCGCTGGTCGATACCGCAGCTGAGCGTGCGGCAGCCCTCTTCGCCCAGGATCCGCCGGACTGTCTGCAGCCCGGCGGCGACGCCAAGCTGTTCTCCGAGTGCCTGGCGCACACGAAGCTGGCCTCATACCGCGTTCTCCCCCGCCTGCCGCTCCTGCCGGTTCCCGACCCACGCCAGGATGTGCTCCGGCAGGCAGCCGCCGACACACGCAGCCTCCGGATCAGCCTGACGGGCATACCCGACAGCTAGCTCCGTGGCTCAGCTGATCAAGGCTAGACCGGTCGCGGTCAGGAGGCGGCCTGCCGAAGCCCGGCGATCGCAGCTGCCGGATTGTCGGCACCATAGACGGATGAACCCGCAACGAACACCGTGGCGCCGGCCTCTGCCGCGCGAACTATGGTTTCTTCGGTGATACCCCCGTCGACCTGGATGGCAACGGGCAAGTCCCCGCCGCGGATAGCGTCGGCGGCGCGCCGGATCTTCGGGAGCGTCGAGTCAAGGAAGGACTGCCCGCCGAACCCGGGCTCCACCGTCATGATGAGCAGCATGTCCAGCTCACCGAGCATGTCCAGATAGGGGTCGACCGGGGTTGCCGGGCGCAGCGCCATACCGGCGCGGGAGCCTGCTGAGCGCAATTCGCGAGCCAGCCGGATTGGGGCCTGCGCGGCTTCGGCGTGGAACGTCACCGATGCTGCCCCGGCGGCGGCGTACTCGGTGGCCCAGCGGTCGGCGTCGTCAATCATGAGGTGAACGTCCAGCGGAACGGGGCTCACCGCCTGAATGCGCTTCACCACCGGAAGCCCCAGGGTCAGATTCGGAACGAAGCTGTTGTCCATCACATCCACATGCACCGCGTCCGCAGTGGAGATGCGTTCCAGCTCGGACTGTAGATTGACGAAGTCCGCCGACAGAATGCTCGGGTGGATACAGCAGGCTTTCATACTCGACCTTTCGTTGAGGGTGGCGTCCTTCGTGCTGAAGCTAGACCGCTGCCCGGCGGATGAGGGCAAGGAACATGGCGTCGGTGCCGTGAACATGCGGCCACAGTTGTGCCGTCATGTCGTGGCCCGCCTGCAGGGAACCGCTCTTGCTCACACCATCGAGTACGTCACCGGCATCGATCAGCGAGAACCCGTCCCTGCCGCGAAGACCGTCCTGAACGACGGCGGTTGTTTCGGCGGGATGCGGAGAGCAGGTTACATACGCCACCACCCCGCCCGGTCGCACAATGTCGAGTGCCTCCGACAGGAGGGCGCGCTGCAGCGGCCCCAATTCCGCCAGATCCGACGGCTTACGACGCCACCGTGCCTCGGGCCTGCGGCGCAGTGCGCCTAGCCCCGTACACGGCGCATCGACCAAAATGCGGTCGAAGCCATTCGGGTATGCCTCCCCGATGGTACGGCCGTCGCCCACCCGTACGCTCCAGACGGCGGGATCCACCGCTGCAAGCGCCTGCCGAACGAGGGCCGCACGATGTTCGGCGGGTTCGTTCGCTACCAGGGCGTGCCCGCGCTGGGCAGCGATCGCGGCGAGCAGGGCCGATTTACCGCCGGGACCGGCGCAGAGATCCAACCAGTCCTCGCTGTCGCGTCCGGAACGGTCGAGCTCGACGGCGGCCAGTGCACGTGCAACGACCTGGGACCCGGCGTCCTGCACCCTGACCCTGCCTGACCGGACGGATTCGAGCCGCCCAACATCACCAGAGGCGTAGAGTGCCGACCCTTCCACGAATTCCCCGGCGCGGGCACCGGTTTCCATAGCCTCATCGAGTGATCCGATTCCGGGCAGCGCGACCAGATTGACGATGGGCGCAGCGTTGTCTGCCTCAAGCAGGTCATCGATCTCGGAAACGGAACGCCCGTGCCCTACGAGGCTCTGCCTCATGGTGCGGACGATCCACTCCGGGTGGCTGTGTCGGAGGGAGCTGACTCGAATCGGATCCTCGACGCCTTCGGTCAGCACCTCCAGCCACTCTGCGAAAGACTTGCGGGAAACCTTCCGGAGCACCGCGTTCGTCAGCGAGGAGGGTCCGGCTCCGATCACGGCTCTCGCGAGGCCCACGGTCTGATCGAGCGCAGCGTGGGGCGGCACCCGCATGGCCATCAACTGGTGGACACCCAGACGCAGAGCGTCAAGGATAGCCGGATCGAGCTGGACGAGCGGACGGTCAACGCACAGCTCGAGGATGGCGTCGTAGGTGCCCTGGCCCCTGAGCGCGCCGTACGCCAACTCAGTGGCGAACCCTGCGTCCTGGCGGCCTAGCCGGTGCTTACGGATGCTGGCCGGCAGTACCAGGTTGGCGTACGCGTCCTCAGCAGCAACAGCACGAAGGACCTCGAAGGCAACCAGACGCGCAGGGTCCGCTCTACGGGTACGTTCAGCCGGCGCCGTCGCGGAAAATTGGCGGGTACCGGACCGGTTGCGCTCCCTTCCCCGCTCGTTGCGCCGGTTTGGCCCTCCCGGGCGATGTTCGGGTGTCATGCGAACTCCAGATCCTCTTGGCGTGCTCCGCGGAACCAGTCGGGCGCGGCTTGCATGGTACGTCCTGCGGGCTGGACTTCCGTGAGTTCCACGGCGTGTGAGCCCGTTCCCACAAGCACCACTCCGTCCCGTTCGAGAACGACGCCGGGAGGAACCTCCTGGACCTCGGGACGGAGGACCACCGGTCCAAGTTTGAAGCGCTGACCGCCCAGGAGCGTCCACGCTCCCGGTTCGGGTGTCACGCCGCTGATCCGGCGCTTGATGGCAAGCGCAGGATCACTCCACCGGATACGCCCGTCAGCGCTTGAGAGCTTCGGCGCGAGGGACACCTCCCCCTGCTGGGGCACTGCAACGGCGCGACCCTGCTCCAAAGCGGACAGGGTTTGGGCGAGAAGGACGGCACCGGTCTCCGACAGGCGCTCAAGGAGGGCGCCGCTCGTATCTTCAGGCCGGACGGCCTCCGTCAGCGTACCGAAGACGGGCCCGGTGTCCAGACCCTGCTCAAGGAGGAACGTGGAGGCACCTGTTATGTCATCCCCGTTGATCAGGGCGTGCTGCACGGGTGCGGCGCCGCGCCAGGCGGGTAGCAGGGAGAAATGCAGGTTGATCCAACCATGCCGAGGCACTTCGAGGGCACCTGGTGGAACAAGACCGCCGTAGGCGACGACCGCCGCCGCATCCAGGTCCAGCGCGGCGAGACGCGAGATGACCGGCGGGTCGATGCGGTTGGCCTTGATGATTTCAAGGCCGGCATCGGACGCTGCACGTGCAACAGGACTGGGCGTGAGGACTTTCTTCCGGCCTGTAGGGGCGTCTTCGCGGGTGAGGACGGCAGCCACCTCGTGACCGGCCCGTCGGAGTTCGCTCAATGATGGCACCGCGACCTGTGGCGTTCCGGCGAAAAGTATTCTCATGCGCCGGTTTCCTTGTGTTCCTGTGCGTGCGCACCGATACCGAATACCGATCCGACTGTTGTGGAGCGCTTGTTCAGGGTCTCCGAAGTGACCGCAGTGTACTGGGAGTGCCGAAGGGCGCGCATCGCAGTACGGCGATCTTCTCCCTGCAACCGGTCGATGTAGAGACGGCCGTTCAGATGATCCGTCTCATGCTGGAAACACCGTGCAAGCATGCCCGTAGCTTCAAGGAAAACGGGGCGTCCGGTGACATCGAACCCCCGAAGCTGGACTTCATCGGCGCGTGGAAGTGCGAAACCGATACCGGGGACTGAGAGGCAGCCTTCCTGATCATCGGTCTGGAGTCCATCGGAGAGGGTCAACACAGGATTGACGACATGCCCCTCCTCCCCGTCGATTGCATACGTGAAAACACGCAGCCCCACTCCGACCTGGGGGGCCGCGAGACCTGCTCCGTTGACACTGTGCATGGTCTCAACCATGTTCTGCACCAACCGGGCCAGGTCAGGACCGTACTCGGTCACCTCTGCCGCGGGCGTCCGCAGTACGGGATCCCCGATCATCCTGATACTCAGAACCGCCATCCGGTTGTGCGTCCTCACCTGTTGTCATGGGAAATTGATTCGAAGCGGCGTCGGAGGGCCAGGTCCACTGATGGGCCGGCGCCCACTTCCAAAACGCTTGGTCAATTCTAGGCCAGGCGGGGTCCTCAGCTGCCCATCGAATGGGCCGGGGCACCTGTGTGGCCGCCGTAGCCCGGACTGGCAGCTTTCGGCTCGTGTTCCATACGGGCAGGTTCTTCCACAGGAACCACCTCAGCCGATCGGGGCGGCGGCGGCACTGCAAGGAGAGGCCGACCGGCGCCGGCAGCGTTGCCACCGGCTTCCCATGCGCGCCGGAGAGCGCAGAACTTGAACCAGTGTTCCTTGAGCACATCCGGGTTGGCGCGGTGCGCCCGCACCTCGGTCTGGCCGATTGCCACGCCGAGCAGGATGGGGTCGTTGCCGTATTTCCATGGTTCCCAGGTGCCGGTTTGTGGGTTTACCAGCGACTCCTGCGCTTTCATACCGGCAACGAGCTGCATCACCACCTTCTCATCAAGCGGTTTCACCATTCCGTCCCTGTCGGTGGCGCGGGTCTTGAAGTCGAGGATGCACAACCGACCGGCGATGCTGGCCACGAGGTCAAGGGTGCCTGCATAACCCAGTTCTGAGTTCCAGACCGTGATCTCGGGAGCTATCGGCCTGACTTGGTAGAGGTCCCACCATTCGTCGAACCGTGCAGCGAAGGCATCTTCCCCGTGCTGGGCAAGATCAGTGCGGGCTTCCTCGACGCGATGCGGTCGGCCGAGATCCCGCAAGGCCACCTGCTCACAGTAGTAGTGGACCCTTGTCCCCCGCCGCGCTGCGTCATTCCGGTAGCGTTCAGCGGCCTTCGATGCATCCTGGATGACGGCGCGCATCTCACTTGGATTTCCCAGCGATGAGGCGAGACGTGGATCCTGCGCAAGGGCACTGGCGGCCATGTACCCGAACCAGCCATCGAGCGATGAATTCTGTGCCTGCGAGATGACGGTCGTGATGGAAGGGACCAGGGGTGGCTCCGAAACGGATCTGGAATACATGCGCCCGCGTTCTGTGGCGTGCGCGAGGAGCGGCTCGGTCATGCTTCAAGTGTGTCATCCCTGTATGACACTTCTGCATCGGAGAGAATGTTCTGCGGCCCATACCGCATAACGGCGGAAGCCGGGGGAGGCGCTCCGTGCGCTTCCCAATTGGACGAACCTGTCTTCCTCCGATATTGTTTTTACTCGTTGGAAAGACGCCGAAGGCAGTAGGGAAACCTCCTGACGCTCGGCGATTTTCTCTGCGGACGTAGCTCAGCTGGCTAGAGCACCACCTTGCCAAGGTGGATGTCGCGGGTTCGAATCCCGTCGTCCGCTCGCAAGTCACTGTATTCGCTGGCTTCGGCCGGTGATCCTGCTTCGGTGGGTCACGGTGGGGTGGCCGAGAGGCGAGGCAGCGGCCTGCAAAGCCGTATACGCGGGTTCGAATCCCGTCCCCACCTCCATACGGTGAATTGCAAGACCTGGGCGATTGGCGCAGCGGTAGCGCGCTTCCCTGACACGGAAGAGGTCACTGGTTCGATCCCAGTATCGCCCACCAGTAAAATGCCTAGTCAGAGGCGAATTTAGGGGAATCTGACAGGCAACGTGCAACATATGTGCAATTCGTTTACGGTGGCAGTTCCCATCAAACGAAAAGGTCTCATCATGAACACCATCACCAAGCTTCCCGCCACTGTCCGCGAGTTCGGCGACATGGCCCATGAGCGCGGCGTAGCGGCTTCCGAGCTCCTTGCGGATCTGGAGCGGACACACGGACCCCGCTGGTACGAAGTGAAGACCATCAGCTCCGCTTCATAAATCGACTTTTACGAACTAAAAGGTCAGGCCCTCCAGACAACGCTGGGGGGCCTGACCTTTTTGCGCTGGGCTGGCAGAGATTCCGGCACCCCGGATCTTTCCTGTCCATCGTTCCCGTATCCGGCCTAGAAAGAGACTAAGAAGTCGGGGGTGACGTTGACGCAATCCTTGTTATCCGGTGACGCGGTGCAACACGACTTCCCGGTGATGGAGGCGACCAAGTACCTTGTGTGTCTCGACGTCGCCTTCCACCTCGTATTTCTTGCCGTCCCAGTAGACCGCCCCGGATGAGCCCAGCTCGACACTAGGCGGCAGGAACGCCCTGTAACGGGTGTGGACGGTCACGCCGGCATCTACAGTCTCGGAACTGTTGAGGGGTTGAACTTCCGCCCGGTGCTGCGACGAAACGTCCGTGAATATCTCGTTCCCGTAGCGGTCGTACTCCCCTGTGTTGACCCGCTCGATGGTTTCGATCCGGTCGTGATAGATCATGCTGACCTCTTCCGGTATCGGTTCAGGACGAACGTCTCAGCGAGTGACCAGCCTTGGAAGCCACGCCCTAACCGGGTGCCACCGACCTGATAGTCGATCTGCTCCGGGTTGGCCAGCAGCCGGACTGTGGTCGTCATGATGACCGCAGCAATTTCCTTGTTGATCCCAGTCTCAGTGAAGCCTCCACCACGGGTATAAGCGCCCGCCATTGCCTTCATGACCGGCAGATGCTTCCCTGCCAGGGCGACAAGCTCAGTGTTGTCGCCCTGACCCATGAAGTCGGCCACGTCTTGCCCGTTCGGGTAAGGCAGTTCACCGTAGAGGACGGACACGATTAGACCGCCGGCGCAGCGGTGAGGACTACGACGCCCTCCGGGTGAATCAGGCCCAGGTCGTAACGGGTGACCACGCGGATGGCCTGCTGATCGAACTCGGCGTAACGCTCGGAGAGGACCGTCACCGAAGGGTCAATGTCGCGGACGACTGCAACCTGCTTCATATCGGCCAGGACTGCCTTACCCGCAGGGAGCTTGTTGGTGACGCTGACAGGGATACCAAACAGGCGATAGGTTGTGCCGGCGGTGATATCGGACTCCAGCAGGTACTTTCCGCTTGTGTCCTTCAGCTTGCGGATGCTGAAGAAGTCAGCACCGGACATCAGCCAGCGGTTCGGGGTGACCTCAGCAGCCGCAGCGAGTGCGAGAGCATCGAGGAAGCCGTCAGCGTTCGCGGTGTCGAGGACTCCGGTCTGCACGCCGGTCTGATTGATAATGCCGGTCACGGTCTTGTTCAGGCCGTCTCCGGTGAGCAGTGCCGTGTCGAGCTTGTTGGCCACGTCGTTGACGATGCGGGCCTTCAGTACGGCGTCGAGGCCGATAGCTGACTGGCGGGCCATCTCATTGGAGAACTTGGTCAGCGCCTTGATCGACTTCCGATCTGAGGGCATCAGGTTGATCTCCCCGAACGTCACGTCGCTGTCAGGGATGAGTCCGTTTTCAGCGACCCAGGACGGATCGGTGGAGCCGGTGAGTGTCGGCAGGCGCAGCGGCTCGGATGAGTTGAAGATCTGCGGGCCAGCGGCAAGGACGACGGATGCGGCCTCAAGCGGCTGGACAAGGATATTGGCGACCTGCTCACGGATGAGCGGTGCGCCGGTAGTGGTGTCAAGCGTCATGGTGTGTTCCTAACGTGAAAGGTTTCTGGTTTTCACGCTGGCCACCGGGACGAGCGAAGGGGATGAGCGCCAGGCCCATCCCCTTCAGTATACCCCCTGGGGGTACTATTTCGCAGGGTTGATAGGCAACTGATTGTCGTCCGTCAGTTCCGCAATAACTCCAACCTTGGAATACGGCAGGCTCAGGAACTTCCTGCCGCCTCGGGTGAAGGTAACGAAGCCCTCGCTCAGTTCGTAATCGTCTGCCTCAACAACTGTTGTGGTTGCGTCAGTGTTGCGCTTGTCCAGTGCTCCGAAGGTGTATCTACGTGTCATTGCTCTCCCCTTAGCTAGCGCGGGCTCGAAGTAGCCCGGCGAGGTCCACCGTATCTGAGACGGGCGTCACGCCCTGCCCTACGTCGCCGCGAGGCTTCCGGTTGGCAAGGTGCGGTTTACGCTCCAGCAGCCCCTCAATGGCCTGCGTGAGGCTTTCTGAGTCCTCCAGGTGGCTCTCATCGAACGGCAGGTCAGTAGGGTCTGCCAGCTTGCCCGTGGCGGTCACCAGCGCAGTGTGCAGCCGGTGCGCGAGGTCATCGGCGCGCTTGGCCCGGTCACGGTAACCGGCTGATTCCTTGCGCAGTTTCTCCACGTAATCACGGGGGAAAGTTTCCGGTTCTTCCTCCGTGGTTTCCTCCTGTACGGGCTCGGGATCTTCGTGGGCGGTTACGGCTGGAGCGCCGGGCAATACCTCTTCGGGCGTTCCATCAGCGGCGGTAAGGTCAGTCATTATTTTGCTCCATTTCTACGGGTTTCTGGCTGCAACCGCAGCCCTTGTGGTGGTACATGGGTGTGGAGGACGGCAGAACACCATCGGCGAGGTCTTGGCACAGTTCGCACGCCCCGGCATTGAGCACGCGGGACCAGCCTTGGACGCCCTGCTGCCGCAGCGCTTCACCGTATGAGTCCTGCACTGCCTCTAGTGCTTGTGAGCGCCCCAGAACGGCGACAGCAGCCACCGCGTTGGCCTTGTACTGGTCGGAGCTAACCGTGTCCTCTACAGCCCGTGCAGCGGCCATCTCCACGCCATCCGGCACGCTCAAGCCAGCAGCAGGGACCGCGATACCACGGAGCGCCGACAGTTCAGCGGCCACCGCGAGGTCCGCGAGACTCACGCCCTTAGCCTTCGCCCTTATCAGCAGCGCAGTAGCCAGGAAGATGAACTCCTCCATGCCGATCTGCCCGGCGTCGAGTCGGTTGTGGACGGCCTTCAGGCTGTCCTCCACCTGTTGGGCAAACTTCGCCATCGTTTCGGTATTCATTAGGACACCAGCGCTGCAAGGTCGGTTCCGGTGCTGTCCAGCGCCTCAGCCCGGCGTGCCGTGCGGATGGCCTTCACTTCGTCCTCTGAGTAACCAAGCCGGGCCAGGGCATACGACGCCGGCAACAACCCGGCACCGTAGAGCTTCACCACAGCGTCCGCTTCCTGTGCAATCGAGCGGGTGGCAGGGTCCGCCCAGGTAACGCGGACATTCGACCGCTGCGGGTCCAGCCCGGTCCTGACAGCATGCGCGAGCTTCGCAACGTCCTCCCACGCTCTGCCGAAGACCTGCTGCCGCTGTTCCGCCCGTGCCGTCAGGGACGCCTCAGCAGCCCTCAGAGCATCGGCGGACGGCGGTTGATTCGAGGTCACGCCGACGTAATGCGCAGGGAGCCCGGAAACGGCCTGCATCTGAGAGACGATTACTTCGATAGCTGACTTGTAGCTGGCGAGGTCGGCGGCGGGTAGCTGGCCAAACTTCGCGCCGGGGTCTTCCGCAATCATCATGCGGTTGCCTTCCGGGAACGGGTTCACGGTCTTGACTTCGCCGGTCGGGTTTCCGCTGTCGTCCAGTACGTCTTCCTCGATCAGTTCCACGCCGGACGCCCAGCGGCGCGGGCGGGCGTAATACTCAGAGCCCACCATCATGTCCGCCAGCAGCTTGTTCAGAGCGTCCTGCAACGGCATCAGGTCAGTCATCTCGGAAGTTCCGCCGTCGAGTAGCCTGTCGTTGTTCTTCAGCTCCACAATCGGCGGGACGCCCAGCGGGTTGTCCAGCACCTCGACCACGCCCATGGCGGAACCGACAGCACCTAGGTGGTTGGCCCTTAGTCGGGCGATCTTGTCCGCCTCATACAGGACTGCCTCCGTGGTGGTTTTCGTCTCCCACCGCTTCAGGCCAGCAATAATCTTCCTGCTGCCAGGATCACGGACGACTGCCACCTGCCGGGCGGACTCCACACTGATCGACGGGTTGCCCTCAGGATTGGCCCATACGATCACGAAAGCGGAGCCAAGGATCAGCGCCTCCCGGTGCGCCACGGATGCCACCTGATCCAAGTCGTTACGGATCCAGTCAGCCCACAGATCCTCAGCCGGGGAACCGTCCACTGTGAAGCCTGTAACCCTCAGCCGTTCAGTCAGGGACGTGACAGCCAGCCGGCACAGATTCGAGCCCATGACACCGAACCTTTCCCCCAGTGCTTCCCGCGCCTCCGGTGAGAGGAAGGTCAGTGGAGAGCTGCCCTTGTAGTACGTGTCCAGGCGGGCGTACCTTCCCGCGTTCTCGTCAATCCTCTGAATAAGACCTGTCAAAACATCACTCATTTGAAACTCCCTACACGTCGTTTTTTCTGTTTTCTCATAGCTCTCCATGTGGCTCTTGAATGGGCCATCAGCGCAGCAGCAGCAGCGTCTATGTGCCGTGTCGATCCCCGCCGTGACTTGTCCAGGCGGACACCGCGAACCGACTCCACAACCACGGCATTTCCGATATGCCGGGCCATGTCCTTATCCCCGGAATGGGTTAGTGCGCCGTTGATGCACGCGTTGTAGAAGTCGGTTGTTGCCGGGGTGATGCGCGAGGTTGACCACGGAAACTCGACAATGGGCAGGCCCTCTTTTTCGAGCACCTGCAAGGTACGTGTCCACCGGAACGGGTCCGCGATAATCTCGACCACGTTCCACCGCTTGCACGCTGCCCGGATCGCGTCCTCCACGTCCTCCACCGGCACCCTGTAGGACGGGTCACCGACTGGCGGTTCCCAGATCCCCACAACGTCGATATGAGGCTGTATTCCAACCGTGGCCACCAGCACCGCCGTGGCATCGGAGTTGAACGAACCATCCAGGGAAACGACGACATCGGAGCCGTCCGGTACGTCTTCACCCGTGGCCAGTGCATCCCACTTGCCCTCAGGCAGGAAGCCGCCCGACGTTTCACTGACGAACTGGCACAACCGCGCCCGCCTAAATGTCGATTCTCGAGTTTTTGGCGGTAGCAGTGCCTGCACAGCATCACGGTGGAGGAAGTCATCGAGCGCCGGGTTAGCCAGCTCCAGGCAGTGAACGCAATCAGCCGGATGGTCCTCGAAGCCAGCAGCGGAGAACTCCCGCCACACCAGTGACTTGTCCTCAGGGTGCGCCCGGTTGTAGTCCCGTAGATCGGTTAGAACGCTGTTGTGAGGATCAGGGCCGGGCGTGCCAATACCGATCAGGGTTGACTGTTCACGCTTGCCTTGTGCCAGCGCGATGACCTCCCACACGTCACGGCGGACAACGCCTATCTCGTCCACAATTGCCAGGGTTGGATCGAGTCCTTCAAGCGAGGCCGGCGAGGCTGGCAACACTTGGAATGATGCGCCACGGCCAGGCACCACAAGGCGGTCTGCATATACCTGTACCCGTGATTCGAGGTCTTCCGACAGCTCCACCATGCGGGCGGCGGTCTTGAACACGATCCCCGCCTGCCGTTCATCCACCGCAGCCACGACGACGGACGCGCCCTCTTCACCGAGCATCAGGTCATAGAGCCCCAGGGCGGCTACCAGTGTGGACTTTCCCTGACCTCTCGGCATCATCCAGCCCGCAGTCCTAGGACGCTGCACAGGATCAAGCACAGAGCCCACCAGATCCACCTGCCATGGCCGCAGTTTCATCGGCTTACGCGCCCCGGTCCCCTTCGGTGTAAAGATGAATTTCTCCGTGAATCGGGCGAACCCCTCAGCACCGATTGCACGGGTGCCAAATATCAGCGGATCGTCGTTTACAGAGGCTTTCTTCCCCGGCCTAATGAGAATCACTCGCAATACTTGCGCTCTTTGCCTGCCGACCGGAGGTCGCGCCCGTCTCGGTTGACCTCCTCCCCCCAGGTCTGCTGGATCCCCGGTCGATGTTGCAGGCGTTGCATACGACGTCGATCAGATCCAGCGTGATCGGCTTACCTGCTTCGTAGGCTTCCCATGCTTCGGGACTATGGTCAGCGGTGAGCCTTTCCGGTGTGCCGCAGTCTGTGCACCATGGCTGAATACGGCGTGCCCGTTCGGAGAGCTTGCGCCACCTGCGGTCGTATCCCCTATCAGCAGCGTTCGACCTCTTACTGTTGCCGTACTGCTTCCTGTTCTCGGTGGAGCAATCGGTGCAGCGTGCGTTCTCTCCAGGTTCTCCACACTCAATGCAAGGCCGGTTCACTCGTCGGCCCCTTCACGCTTGCGGTTCTCGGCGGCGAGTGTGCGCCGATGCAACGACCGGGTGTATGCCCTGAAGTCCTCGAACTTCTCCTGTATGGCGGCGTGGGCTTCTGGGTCGGTGTACTGGAGTTTGGTCATGGCCAGTGCGAAACGGTGGTTGATTTTCTTGCTCATTGTTCTTCCCCCTTGTATGTCAGGTACGGCTTGTAGTCCTTGTTGAGGATTGCTGTTGCGATGCCGGCGAGCTTCTCGAACGTCTCCGGGTAGGCGGTGAGGTTCCATCCACCGGCTACACCGTGCGGGCTTGCCATGTCGGCGTCTCCGCGTTCTACAGCCGTGGCATGGAGGTATCCGAGATACCGGTACTGCTCATCGGTGACCATGGGTGGCCAGACGCGAGGGAGAAAGATGTTCCCGTAGTCGTCGCCGCGTGTGTACTCGAAGCTGGCGCTCATGACTCCCGCCTCTCACGTGCGCGGTACAGGGCAAGCTCAACTTCAGCGGCTGCCAGCTTGGCCTCTGCTTTGCGTGCGCGTTGGTGGCAATCCTTCGCCTTACCCAGCCAGGCGAGTGCGGCGGTCTTAAGCTCCGAACGACTTAGGCCGTCCAATGGGCTCGGCTGCGGGGGTTGCTCGGTCATGATGCCTCCCGTATGAGGGTGTAACTACTGTTACTTGTGATACTTTCGGCGGTCGTTTCGAGAGGGATAGTTACAGATGTTTCAGTAGTTACAGGCGTATAGAGGCCCCGCTTAGGGTTGGCGATGCGCCCAGACTCATAGGCTCTGCGCAGGTACAGGCGGGCTTTAGCGTCATCCAAGTGCAGCAAGGTAGCTAGATCCTTGGGTTTCATCCCTTCCGGGTATTTGTTGACCAGTCCGATGACCTCCGCCATCTGATCCCCCACGCCTTCGGTTACTTCCCTATTGCGTAGCGCTTCGGCGGCTTCTTTGAGGCTTGAGCCGTCGAGCTTCCAAGTTCCATCGGTGAGACTGAGTGAGTACTGGCCTTCCTTGGCGTCGCGGGATGTGACGTGCAAGGTGGAGCTTTCGGTCTGCCGGTCCCTCTGAATCAGGAGGATGCTGTCAGCAGCGCCGGCCAATCCTTGCGTACCCGAAACGCTGTCGAGGAAGTCGGACTTCTCCCCCTTGTTGGTGTGGTGCACGACGATCAGGGACGATCCAGGGTGCCGGTCCACTAGGTCCTTGAGTTGGGACATTTGGCTGTAGTCGTTGCCGTAGGCGTCGTTCCCGCCATAGGTGCCTCGAACCTTGCCGAGCGTGTCGAGGATGACTAGCGGCTTGCGTTCCGCGTTGCGCTCTAGGAACGTGGCGATGGTGACTGCTGGCCCCGCAGGTACTTCGGTCATGAAATGGAGGTTGCGCGGGCCGGTCGTGACTCCGAGGGTGCGCAGACGGGATTGAAGACGCCGTGTCCCGTCCTCCAGTGCAAGGTAGAGGACGGGACGGTGATCGACGGGGATGGAGCCAAACGCGAGGTCGCCGGTAGCAGCAGCCACTCCCAGTCCGAGGACCATCCATGACTTGCCGATCTTCGGCGGTGCTACCAGGAGGGTGAGGCCTTCGGGAATGACGCCGGGAACGACGTACTCCACCGCGGGGAGGATCTGATCTGTAAGCCAACTGGCCGCGAACGCGCTGTCGAGTGGATCGGGCATCGTTTCAGGGTGACTTTTGGTCAGCATGTTTATGCGCTCACCGCCGCATATCTGCGGTCACCCTTGCGCGGGATGTAGGAAGATCCCGGCGAGCGTCGGTAGTTTTCGACTTCCATGGCCGCGACGGTTGAGCGGACGAACTGGGACAGCCAGGTCTGGTATTCCGCCGCGTTCACTATTCGCCCGCTGTTGGAATGGTGGTGAACAGTGCGTCCAGCTCGTTGAGGTCTATGCGGATCTGGCGGGGGCCGATTCGGTAGCCGGTCAGGAGTCCTTGCGATATGTAGCGGCGGATAGTCCGCTCGCTGCACTTGGCACGATCGGCACCTTCGGCAAGTCTTCCGAAATTGGGCGAGGTCTGCGGGTTCTTGGTTGTATGCTGGGGCACAGAAATTTCCTTACAGGAGTTTCGGTGAACCGCATGATCCCCTGTCGCCAAACTTCGGATCATGCGGTTCTGCTTTTGGAGATTCGTCCTACCGTGAATGCTTGTTTCCGGTCATGTCCGCATCTCTTATCAATCTATATAGAACGGGAACACCGCACTTCGCCGACCCCAAGATGTGTCGCGTGAAGTGGCGGTGACGGAAAAACATGCCTGATCCGTTGATATTCCGCCACAACTAGAGGCCCATCCACAGAAAATTCGGGCCAATTCACAAGACTTATCCACCGTTATCCGGGAACTGTCCACAGTTTTTGGTTAGCTTGTCCGGGCCGTCAACCGTTCACAAGTTCAGAGAGTCGCTTAGCAATAGCCGCGTCTCTTCCGTCAGCGGCGTGCTGATAGCGAAGCGCTGCCGATGATGTGGAGTGACCCAAGCGGGCCATAAGCTCGGCCAGTGTGGCGCCCGTGGAAGCTGCCAGGACCGCCCCTGTGTGCCGTAGATCGTGCCAGCGCAGATCCTCCCGGCCTGCTGCACTGCGGGCCTTGTAGAACGACTTGTAGAGCGTGCTAGGTGCTAGGTGGTCCCCGGTCACCGTGGGGAATACCAGCCCTTTCCTGCCGGGTGCCGCAAACTTCTCTATGTGCTCGGCTACAAGTGGCAGTAGGTGCGGCGGGATCGACACGTCACGGATACCGGCGTCAGACTTCGGCTTGCCCACTTCGGCGCGGCCATTGACGCGATAGACAGCCCTGCGGACGTGCAGTTCGCCGCGCTTTAGGTCCACGTCGTCACGGCGCAGCTCGGTTAGTTCACCAAACCGCAGCCCACACCAGGCGGCGAGCAGGGTCAGCGCTCGGTACTTTTCGGGCATTGAACTGACAAGGGTTTCGATCTGCTGCAATGTGGCCGGCTTGATCTTGTGGACGCGCTTGGAGTTGCCAGCGCCACGGATATGGCAGGGGTTTACCGGGATCAGTTCATCCTCTACGGCAGTCTGGAGGATCGTCCTCAATAGCCCGTAGGCGTGCGCCCGCAGCGTCGGTGTGGCACTGCCCAGCTCGGCGTGCCAGTCGCGCACGAGAGGCGCGGTGATGGCTTTCAGCGGGACGGTTGAGAACGTCGGGTTCAACTGATTTTCGAGCAGCTTGGAGTAGTGATGCCGGGTGCGGTCGGCAAGGGTGCGCTGATCTAGCCAGGTGCGCGAGTATTCACCGAAGGTCCGGGCGGCTTTCTTGGCAGGAGTGCCCCCGGTCCATTCGTCGCGTTCGATGGTGCGACGGATACCGACTAGCCAGCCCTCTGCGTCCATCTTCGTTTCAAAGGTGGTCGGTGCGACGTGCCGTTGCAGATCGGGGCCGGTGTAGCTGGCTTGGAAGCGCTTAGAGGGCAACTTCCTGATTGCTCCAAAGCTTCGACGTGCCATGACACTCCCCTTAGTCCGTGCAACATACGTGCAATAAGAGTGTCATTTCGTGTCAACTTGCGTCCAGCAATGTCAGGCGATACTGTTTAGCGAAGGTGCTAGTCAGAACGGCTTTTACCTACTGCCACTCAGTGTCGCCTTGTGTGTACGTAAACTGGTTCGATCCCAGTATCGCCCACCCAGGGCGCCTCCATGAGAGGCGCCTTTTCGCGGACGTAGCTCAGCTGGCTAGAGCACCACCTTGCCAAGGTGGATGTCGCGGGTTCGAATCCCGTCGTCCGCTCTGATAATCGACAAGCAGGCTTCATCCTCCCGGATGGAGCCTGCTTGTTTTCCGGGCGCGAAACTCACTGGATAACCTTCAGCCCTATGACGCAGCCGACAATTCCAAGCACCAACAGGACCTTCAGCAGGGAAGCAGCCTCCCCGTCGAAGAGCATTGCGTAGGTGACCGTCAACGCCGCTCCGATGCCAACCCACACTGCATAGGCTGTGCCAGTCGGCAGGGTGCGCATGGCCCAGGCAAGACCGGCCATGCTCAACACCAGCGCGACCGCAAAAACAACCGTCGGACCTATCTTGCTGAAACCATCGGACTTCCCGAGCGCAGTAGCCCACACGGCCTCGAGTACTCCCGACACAACCAGTACCACCCATGCCATGGTCGATCCGCTCCTCAAGCGCCGTCTTTTCGCTCCCCGGGTACGACGCACCTCGTCCGGTGCCGGCTTGGCCCGCTTAGGCTCTCATAGTGCCCCTCCCGCGGCAAGACGGATCACGCTCAGGGCGAAAGTCAGATCCCTTGGCCGCGGGTGACCGGCTCCTTATGATGGTTGATGCGGTGGAACAACCGGTTCCACAGGAAAGAAAGGAGGTGTCTGTGTCTGTAATTGACGGGCTCAAAGGCAGGGCTGGAAAGTTGAAGGACAAGACAGCCGGACTCGTGGGCAAGAATTCAGGGAAGATCAAGGAGAGCATCGGACACGCTGGCAGTTTCATTGACAGCAAAACCGGTGGCAAGTACTCCGACAAGATCGCCTCTGTTCAGTCCAAGGCCTCCTCGATGGTCGACACTGTGGACAGTCGGGACGGCCGGCGGCCGGCTGGTTCCCCCGACGCTTCCGCCCAATAACAGCCTTTAGCACGACAAGAAGGCGCCGACCCTGCCGAGAGGCAGTGTCGGCGCTTTGTCTTACCGGGTGAGGTTTCCCAGGAGTACCGGTTACTCAGGCGCCCGACTCTCCGCCCTGTCGAGCGAGCGCCGTCAAACGCGAAACCGCGCGATAGTACTTCTTCATGTGCCCGCCGGACATCATCTCCGTTGTAAAGAGGTCGCTCAAGGGGGCGCCGCTGGCGAGGATGGGCACATCACGGTCGTAGAGACGGTCAGCCAGCACAACGAACCGCAGGGCGACCGCCTGTTCCGTAATGGTTTTCACCTCATGCCACGCAACGGCGTCGATACCGTCGATGAGTTGCCGGTACCGGCTGGGATGAACGCCCGCCAAGTGCTTGATCAGGTCCCCGAAATGGTCTTCGGCGACGGTTACATCGTCCGGGAAGTTTCGTGCACGACGACGCACCTGCTGTTCTGTCAACGGAGCGGGGGCTTCGGGAAGCCCCCGATGACGGTAGTCCTCTCCGTCAATTCTGATGACGTCGAACTGGTCCGCAAGGACCTGTATCTCCCGCTGGAAGTCCACGGCGGCGAACCTGCCCTCCCCCAGCGATCCCGGCAGGGTGTTGGATGTCGCTGCGAGCTTCACACCGGCGTCGGCCAGCTCGCGCATCAACCGGGACATGAGCACGGTGTCGCCCGGGTCATCAAGCTCGAATTCATCGATGCAGACCAGCTGGTAGGTGCTCAGGGCGTCCACGGTGTGCCTGAAGGAGAGTGCACCGACGAGGTTTGTGTATTCCACGAAGGTGCCGAAGGCCTTCTTGCCCGAAGTGGCATGCCAGAGCGACGCGAGGAGGTGGGTCTTGCCCACTCCGAATCCGCCGTCCATGTAGATGCCGGCTCGGCTCTCGTCCCGCTTTGCACCGAAGAACTTGCGCAGGCCGCTCGGCTTGGGCGTATTCACGGTCGCGGCAAAGCGTCGAAGCTCCTTGACCGCCGCTGCCTGGGACGGCTGCTGGGGATCGGGCCGGTAGGACTCGAAGGACACATCGCCGAATCGCTGTGATGGGAAGAAACCGTCCAGCAGTTCATCCACCGAAACCCGGGGCGATCGTTGGGTCAGGTGCTCAATGGTGGCCACAGATGAGTGCGTCTTTCGTCAGAGGTCGTAAGGAGCACGCCGTCGGAAGACGTGCTAGGCAAGGATACGCCAGCAGCCTTCCACGCAACCGCATCACCGATGTCCCCATATACCGGGATCCGCGCTTCGCGGGCACCCCACCGGTGCTGCCGAGCACCCTCCGGGTCAGGCACCGGCAATATGGCGTCCTATGACCTGACCGGAAGCAATCGGCAGAACGCGTGGTTAGGCTAGGTGGGAAAGAGCAATCGTCTATGCAGGAAGGCTCCCAACGGATGAGTGTCGCAACAGATCCCAACGAGAAGTTTGCCCAGTATGCCCACCCCGAGCGCCTCGTCTCCACCCAGTGGCTCGCGGACAATATTGATACGCCCGGGCTCGTCATTGTTGAGTCCGATGAGGATGTACTCCTTTACGAGACCGGCCATATTGAGGGCGCCGCCAAGATTGACTGGCACACCGACCTTAATGACGAGGTGACCCGTGATTACGTCGACGGCGAAGGTTTCGCCCGCCTGATGTCGGCCAAGGGCATTTCCCGGGACAGCACCGTTGTGATCTACGGTGACAAGTCGAACTGGTGGGCCGCTTACGCATTGTGGGTTTTCACCCTGTTCGGGCATGAAGACGTACGTCTGCTCGACGGTGGACGCGACAAGTGGATCGCCGAGGGCCGTCCCCTTACCACTGACGTGCCGCAGCCGGAGCTCACGGACTACCCCGTGGTCGAACGCAATGACGCTCCTATCCGGGCGTACCTCTCAGACGTTCTGGATCACTTCGGTAACCCGCTGATCGACGTAAGGTCCACTGACGAGTACACCGGTGCCCGTACGCACATGCCGGCTTATCCGGAGGAAGGTGCGCTTCGCGGCGGACACATTCCTTCGGCGGTTTCAGTGCCCTGGGCCCGGGCTGCCGCGGAGGACGGATCCTTCCGTACGCGCGACGAACTGGATGTGATATACCGCGGTGAGGCAGGATTGAATGAGGGCGACGACGTCGTCGCCTACTGCCGTATCGGCGAGCGTTCCAGCCACACCTGGTTTGTGCTCCAGCACCTGCTTGGTTTTGAGAATGTGCGCAACTACGACGGATCCTGGACCGAGTGGGGCAATGTAGTACGTGTACCGATCGTGAAAGGCGCCGAACCCGGTGTAGCGCCCGTGCCCGCCGGGCGACGGTAAGCGCGTCCAGCAAGTTGAAGTCGCCCCGGGCACATGCCCGGGGCAGTCGTGAGGATCACAGTGGAGACAACCGCATTACCCCTACAGCTCGCCGAAATCGTGGACGATTTCCAGGCACTGTCCGAACCGGACCGGCTTCAGTTGCTCCTTGAGTTCTCCCGGGGACTGCCCGCGTTGCCCGAGCACCTGAAGGACCACCCGGAGCTTCTGGAGCAGGTCGTTGAGTGTCAGAGCCCGCTCTTCCTCACGCTCGACATCGCTGACGACGCCGAGAGGTCGGTGTCCCTGTTCTTTTCAGCGCCTCCGGAGGCGCCTACAACGCGTGGTTTCGCCGGTGTCCTCCAGGAGGGTCTGGACGGGCTGCCGGCCGCCCAGATTCTCGCGGTGCCCGACGACGTCCCTGAACGCCTTGGTCTGACGCGGGCAATAACGCCGCTCCGCATGCGCGGCATGGCTGCGATGCTGGGCCGGATCAAGCGCAAGATCCGGGAGTCAGGGGCGGCTTAGCGCCCGCTTCGGCTCAGTACGACCGAACACCTGGTGGCGCAGCCAGTTGGCTGTGACGTTGTGCCAGCGTTCGGAGTCCACGTTCCACTCCTTGGTATGCCGCGCCCGGTGGAAACGCTCGAAAGTGACGAACGTGGGATTTCGTTCAGCCAGCTCAGCGGAGGGCCCCACGGGAACGAATTCGTCATCTTCGCTGTGCAGTATCAGGGTCGGAACAGTCACCTGGTCGGCTCGGGAGACCCAGTCCATGCTCTTGAGGTCCACCGGTGTGGACAGTCCCGTCACGACCCGGCCGAGGCTGTTCGCGATGAGCCACTGCCCGAGCCTGCCCGCCGGTGCAGGGATACGGTTAAGCTCGGCCTGGTGGGTGAGCACATCCATCCAGTCGATCACCGGCCCATCCAGCACCAGGGCCCGGATCCGCGTATGGTACTTCGATATATCGGCCGCCTGCAGGCAGATTGCACCTCCCATCGACCAGCCGAACAACACAACGTCCTCGGCCCCGTGGTTGAACGCGTACTCCATCGCCGACTCGATATCCTGCCACTCGGTCATACCGAGCCCGTACCTGCCGTCGGCAGCGAGGGGCGCTTCGCCGTCGTTCCGGTAGGACACCAGCAGGCTGGTCATACCCAGCTCCCGTGCTGTTCGCACTGCCCGCAACCCCTCGCAGCGCTGCACTCCTCTACCGTGCACCATGATCGCCCAGGTGGCTGCCGGCGTCTCTGCACGCACCAGCCAGGCCGGGGCAGTTCCTCCTGTGACCGGCACATCGACGGGTTCGTCGGCGAAACCGAGGGCGGAAGGCGTTGGATACACAGCGCCGCTCCACCAACCGCGCACTGCTGACCGGATGTCGCCGGAGTAGACGGCCTCCACCTCACGCTGCACGGTCCCCTCCCGCGGGACGAACGACCGTATGGCACCAATCCGCGCGTGCCCACGGCCCTCGTCGAAGTAAAGGCTGTAGGTGCCTTCGACCGTGGTGTCCTCGTTGGCGGGCAGAATCACTTCCATGCCATCGCCGGTTTGGACAACCGCAAGGATCGCGAGGTTTTCGTCACGCTTGCGGGGGCTTACCACCTCTTTCGCGAAGTGGGCGGCGAGCGCGGCAGTGGCGCCCGCGATCACGGAGCTGACAGCGGCGCCGGTGCCGATTCCGAGTACCGCCCAGCGAAGCCACGCTTGACGGTCCGCAACGGCCGGAGGAGAAGTGAATGGCATAGCCCTATTCTTGCCCAAATGCAGGGTGCGGAAGCGAACAATCCCACGCGGAGTGTCGTTGACCCTAGGAGGCGGCCGTGCCGGGGTCTAGGGTTGGCATATGGAGGAAACAATCGTTGTACTCGCCGAAGTCCCCCTGACCGAGGCGGACGCCGCTAATCTTTCCGCCCTGGTCGACGGCGGTGACACTGCCTATACGGTGGTGGTGCCCGAGGACCATCACACAAACGTGCTGGGTGAGTTCCTTCACCACCTGAGCCTGCTCGAAGTCAGCGAGGCGTTCCAGAGCCTTTCCCACCGCCCCAGCGACGACGAGGTTCGTGTCACAGCCGATCATGCCCTGCAGAGCTCCCTCGACGCCCTGAGGGCAGCCGGGCTGAAAGCCGATGGCCTGACGGGCCGGGGAAGCGCCGTCGACATGGTGGTCAATACGGTTCGGGAACGGGGAGCCCGCCAGGCCGTGGTAATCACGCGGCCCCATGCGGTGGCTGACACTCTCCACAGGGACTGGGCCACCCGCGCGCAGGACAAGCTTGGCGTTCCCGTCCTGCATCTTTATGCGGGCTCGGGATTTATCGGAGACTCCTAGGCGTTTACCCAGTCATGAGCACACCAGAATCCGCACCACGCACTGACAACTCCCCCATCGACAAGAGCGACGAGGAATGGCGGCGGGAACTGACGCCTGAGGAGTACTACGTGCTCCGCCGGGCAGGCACCGAGCGACCGTTCACCGGCGAATACCATGACACGCACGCGAAAGGCGTGTATCAGTGCCGGGCATGCGGCCACGAGCTGTTCACCAGTAACGAGAAGTTCGATTCACACTGTGGATGGCCCTCGTTCTGGGCGCCATTGGCCGAAGACAGGGTCCGGTATATCAAGGATCGTGCCCTCGGCATGGAGCGGATCGAGGTTCGCTGCGCCCGCTGCGATTCACACCTCGGCCATGTCTTCGAGGGCGAAGGATACGGCACGCCTACTGACCAGAGGTACTGCATCAATTCCATCTCGATGCGGCTTGTCCCCCAGAACTGACGCTCTCCTGCGCCCACGGCAGGGGCACCCGCGGACTACCTCAAGGACCGCTGTGCCTCTTGCACGATGGACCGTCGTAACACATAAGACTTACTTACTCTTGTACTTCTCAAGGATCAGCTGAGCTGTTCTGTTGTTACGCTCGTGACAACAGAACAGCTCACCTACATCTGAGGGGAAATCGTGACCCAGACGCTCGACTCCGACGTCCGCCGCCAGCCATCCAACAGCCCGGAGAACCTCCCGGCATGGAAGCAGCTCAAGCATGCGGCAGGCTCGCTGCAAACGCTTCAGGCGAAGGACGGATCGATCGCAGAGCCGACCGATGTCGCTGCTGCGGGTGGCCACGTAGACACCATCATTGAATCAATCCGCGAGCTGAGTTCCCTCTTCCCGCACGATGCCCGATACCACGAGGCATTGCTGCGCGACTTCGCGCAGTGGAAGGCTTCCGGAATGGGCGTGCCCGATTTCCTCGACTCCCTGGTGGAGTTCCAACCGCAGCTTGATCGGGTCGATGGACGCCGGCACCTCGTCGTCTTCCCGATGTACACGCAGAACGGCAGCTCCAACCGGTTCGTCGAAGCAGTCCTCATCGAAGTTCTGTGGCCCGATTTCATTGCTGAGCTTGAGTCGGGCGCGTACTCGAACAAGCTCTTCGTTCCGATCCGGTTCCTTGATTTCACGCCGGGCTACGACACCAATTCGGCCGTATTGTTTCCCGAGACCGTTGCGGTACGGCAGACACCACAGTTCACCTGGGGCGCTATCTTCGCCGACCGGGAAGCGGCGCGGTTCCGCCGCGTGGTCACGGCAGCGGCAGGTATCACCCGCCTCGAGCTGCCCGAAGAAGCCCGACAGCTCATCGAGGACCAGCAACTGGCGGAGGAGACCTTCGTCATGTGGGATCTGATCCACGACCGCACGCATATGCGCGGTGATCTGCCGTTCGATCCGTTCATGATCAAGCAGCGTATGCCGTATTTCCTGTACTCGCTCGAGGAGCTGCGGTGCGACCTCACGGCCTTCCGCGAGTCCGTGAAGATAGCAGCCGACGACGACGCCTCCGACGAGGCCCGCCGCCATGCCCGCCTGGTCCAGTACGCGGTCATTTTCGACCGCATCTTCCGCTTCGCAATCACCGGCAGCCGCGTGCGGAACTACGACGGCCTCGGCGGACAGTTACTCTTCGCGTGGCTGCACCAGCACCATGTCCTGCACTGGACAGACACCACCCTGACCATTGACTGGGAGGAAGTCCCCGACGTCGTCATTGCGCTGGGTGAGAAGATTCAACAGCTGTACTGGCGGTCGATCGACAGGCCGAAAATCGCGCACTGGCTCGCGGCCTACGAACTGGTCTCCGAGACCGTCACACCGCATCCGGTTTCGGTGTGGGCGAAGGGCCCCGACGCGCTGCCCCTGGACGGCCCTCCACGCGGACTCACCGACGCGGTCCTCGATGACGAATTCCCGCTGTCGATGTTCTTCGAGGCGCTCGACAGGAAGATGAAGGACATCATCGAATCAACTGCCGGCATCACCGGAGCGACTGCATGACGGGGTCCCCTGATCTTTCGGGGCTGAACGTACTCATTGCGGGCGCAACCAGCCAGGCAGGCATAGCCACGGCGGAGGCCTTCCTCGCGGCCGGTGCTCACATCGTCGCGGTCGGCTCCGATTCCAGGCGCCTGGACCGATCCCTTGGGCATCTTCAGTCCGTCGACCTGCGGACCTGCGACCTTACGGACTTCTCTGCGGTGCAGGCATTGGCTCAGGACCTCCGCGCGGGTGGGACCACTGTGGACGGGCTCATGCATTTGGTGGGCGGCTGGCGCGGGGGCACCGGGATTGCAGGGCAGTCAGACGAGGACTACGACTTCCTCCACCGTTCCGTGCTCACCACCCTCCGCAACACCTCAAGAGCGTTCATCGGCGATCTTGCAAAGTCCCCGCGCGGCAGGCTCGCGATTGTTTCGGCCACAGCCGTGGATTCTCCTACCGCCGGCAGCGCCTCGTACGCTGCGGTCAAAGCCGCGGCCGAAACGTGGATGCGTGCGGTAGCCCAGGAGTTCGGATCAAACGGGGAAGCACGCGGTGCCGCATCCATCGTGGTGGTCAAGGCACTTGTCGATGACAGGATGCGTGCCGAAAGCCCCGATCGCCGTTTTCCTGGCTACACCCATGTCACAGACCTGGCCGTAGCGATGACCGGCCTGTTCGAACTTCCGACCGCAGTCGTCAACGGCCAGCGGCTTGATCTGACCGCTGATGCCCCTACACGGCTCCCTGATACGAGATACTGGACTAGTGACTGACACCATTTCCGCTCCTGCCCGACTCCATGATCCCAACGTGCGCGGCTTCGCTTCGGATAACTATTCCGGTGTGCACCCCGAGGTCCTGGCCGCGCTGGCCGCTGCCAATGAGGGCCACCAGGTCGCCTACGGGGAAGACGCCTACACCAGCCGGCTGCAGGAACTCATGCGGGAGCACTTCGGAGAAGGCACCCTCGCTTACCCCGTGTTCAACGGAACCGGAGCGAACGTACTCAGCCTTCAGTCCCTCCTGCCGCGCTGGGGTGCGGTCATTTGCGCCAAGACGGCGCACATCAATGTGGACGAGAACGGCGCCCCAGAGCGCATCGGCGGGATCAAGCTTCTGGCTGTGCCCACGCCCGACGGAAAACTGACTCCGGAACTGATTGATCAGGAAGCCTGGGGCTGGGGCGATGAACATCGGGCACAGCCACTCGCAGTCTCCATCACCCAGACCACCGAACTGGGCACGCTGTACACACCCGAAGAGGTCCGTGCGATCGCCGACCACGTGCATGCCAGGGGCATGCACCTCCACATGGACGGAGCCCGCATCGCCAACGCCGCTGCCGCGCTTGACGTGCCGCTGCGAAGCTTCACCAGAGACGCCGGAGTGGACATCCTGTCGTTCGGCGGGACGAAGAACGGACTCATGTTCGGTGAATGCGTGGTCGTGCTCAACCCGGTTGCAGCAACCGGCCTGGAGTACCTCCGGAAGATGAATATGCAGCTCGCTTCCAAGATGCGGTTCGTGTCCGCGCAGTTGGTCGCACTGCTGGAAGATGGCCTGTGGTTGCGCTCAGCCGCACATGCCAACGCCATGGCGGCGCGCCTCACCGCTGCCGTCTCCGAAATCAACGGCGTAAAGCTCACCCAGGCGACGACGGCGAACGCAGTCTTCGCCATCCTCCCCTCTGGAGCCGCAGACCGGATTCGGGAACAGTTCCGCTTCTACGACTGGAACCAGGCGACCGGCGAGGTTCGGTGGATGTGCACCTTCGACACGACTCCAGAGGACGTCGATGCTTTCGCGGAGGCCATCCGCCGCGAAGCCGGCAGCGCCTGATTTCTGCCATTCGGCCTGAACAGCGCCTGTTTGCCCGCCTGTGCGGCGTGGCTGTCCGCACGGGAAGCCGATTTGGGTTTAACCTGCGAAGGTGAGTGCAATTGGTGACCTCTCGCAGGTTCCCCCTGAATTCCTTAAAGCCCTGGCCGATTTACGGCAGGCGAGATGCCGCAACGAGCTTCGCCTCGACGAGATTCCGGCTCCCTCCCGCCTCGCGCCCTACGCAGTGGCGCTTGGAGCCGAAGTACTGCAGGATGCCCAGCCCGGTCCGCTTCCCGTCCACGGGCCGGCTCGGGCCGCCTTCCAGCATGACCATGCCGAAGAGCTCGCCACCGGCCGATTCATCCTCCTCTACGATCCCGAAGGCTCCGAAGTCTGGGATGGAACGTTCCGCATCGTCACTTACATCCGCGCTCAGCTGGAGCCGGATATGGGCAATGACGCACTGCTCGGATCGGTAGCGTGGACCTGGTTGGTCGAGGCACTGCAGAACCATGACGCCACCTACAGGTCCGCCGGAGGCACGGCGACGCGCATACTGTCTGAGAGTTACGGGTCCCTGGCCGACCGCACGGACACCATCGACATTGAGCTGCGGGCATCCTGGACTCCCGAATCGGGCAGCGTCCAGAAACACCTGGAGGCGTGGGCGGATATGGTGTGCACCTTCGCTGGTCTTCCTCCTCTGCCGGAGGGCGTGGCGGCACTACCGAACCGGCGCCGGAACTAGAACCCCATCGCTACTACAGCCCCGTCACCGCGCACACGCAGAGATTCCCCGGATCTTCCGGGTCACCCGGTTAGACTTGCATCATCATGACCGTGCACTCCGAGCCTGACAGCCGCATCCCAGGCGACGGCGCATCCACTCCCGATCCGACCCCTGTCCTGCCGCTTCTTGATGAACCGCAGGACGGCGTTCCCTTCGTCATCGACACCCAGGCAGGTCTGGAACGGGCGGCACGTGCGCTCGCTTCCGGGACGGGCCCGGCAGGCGTGGACGCGGAACGCGCGTCTGGCTTCCGCTACGGGCAGCGTGCTTTCCTGGTGCAGATTCGCAGGGAAGGCGCCGGAACATGGCTGATTGACCCGGAACCATTCCCGGACCTGCGCATTCTTAATGAAGCACTCTCGGGCGTGGAATGGATCCTGCATGCGGCGTCGCAGGATCTGCCGTGTCTTTCCGAGCTCGGAATGTGGCCGGACAAACTGTTCGACACCGAGCTTGCAGCCCGGCTGGCAGGCTTTCCCCGCGTCGGATTGGCCGCGGTCATTGAGCATCTGCTCGGCTTCACCCTCGCCAAGGAACATTCCGCCGCAGATTGGTCCCAGCGCCCATTGCCTGAACCATGGCTCCGCTATGCAGCCCTGGACGTGGAGGTGCTGGTTGAGCTTCGTGACCGGCTTACCGAGGTGCTGGTCGAGGGCGGCAAGCAACAGATCGCCGAGGAAGAGTTCGAGTACATCCGCTCCAGCCCGCCGTCGGCGCCGAAAACCGATCCCTGGCGGCGAACGTCCGGCGTTCATCAGGTCCGCGACCGGTGGCAGCTCGCCGCTGTACGCGAACTGTGGCAGGAGAGGGAGATGCTGGCGCAGAAGCGCGACGTCGCTCCCGGACGCCTGATTCCTGACGCCGCGATTGTGGCCGCGGCGAAGGCAATGCCGCAAACGGTCCCTCAGCTGCTGGCCGTCAACGGTTTCCACGGACGAGCAGCCCAAAGGGAAGCGCCGCGGTGGCTACGATGCATCTCGGCGGCGCGTACAACCCGTGATCTCCCCGAACTCCAGCTCCCTACAAATGCTCCGCCCCCGCCCCGGGTGTGGCCGGAGAAGGATCCGGCCGCTGCTGCACGCCTTCAGACTGCTAAACCGCGTATCACAGCGGTTGCCGAGAAACTGAACATGCCGGTGGAGAACCTGTTGACGCCTGACTATTTGCGGCGGCTCGCATGGCGTCCGCCGATGCCGATCGATCTCGACTCGATTTCTGTCGCGCTGGCTGACCTCGGGGCCCGCGCCTGGCAGATTGAGCAGGTGGCAGCGGTGATCACGGTGGCGTTCCTCGATCCGGACCCCCTCCAATCGAAACAATCGAAGCAACAGAAGGCGCCGACGCACTAGGCACCGCATGTTGCAGCGTGATGTTACCGGCGAGTAACATAAGGGCTGTCCCGGTAACTCGATGAGGAGCGATTGTGCCTACACCAGCGACAGCAGCACGGCAACAGATCAGGGATGTCGTCTTCGTTGACGGCGTCCGGACCCCGTTCGGGAAGGCCGGAGAAAAAGGGATTCACGCCGGCACCAGGGCGGATGACCTGGTGGTCAAGTGCATACGGGAGCTCCTGAGGCGCAATCCTTCCCTGCCGCCCCAACGGATCGACGACGTCGCCATCGCGGCCACCACGCAGACGGGCGACCAGGGTTTGACCATCGGCCGTACCGCGGCCCTTCTGTCGGGACTGCCGCGAACCGTGCCTGGATTCGCCATCGACCGCATGTGCGCCGGCGCCATGACCGCCGTGACAACGACGGCCTCGGGAATCGCATTCGGCGCCTATGACGTGGTCGTGGCAGGCGGTGTTGAACATATGGGCAACCACCCCATGGGTTCAGGTACAGATCCCAACCCGCGGTTCCTCTCCGAACGCCTGGTGGATCCCGCAGCACTGAACATGGGCAACACCGCCGAAAACCTGCACGACCGGTTTCCGGCAATCACCAGGGAACGCGCCGACTCGTATGCGGCAGCAAGTCAGAACAAGCTCGCGGCAGCATATGAACGGAACCAGATCCAGCCGGATCTCGTTGCCGTTGCCGGCAGAAAGCCGGGCTCCGGCTGGACTTTGAGCCAGCATGACGAGCCGCCGAGGCCGGGCACAACGGTCGAGGACCTCGCAACGCTCCGCACGCCGTTCCGCCCTCACGGGCGGGTCACTGCCGGCAACGCGGCAGGGTTGAACGACGGAGCCACGGCGGCGCTGCTTGCTTCCGCTGATGCCGCAGCCGAACTGGGGCTCCCCGTGAAGATGCGTCTGGTCGCCTACGCGTTCGCCGGCGTCGAACCGGAGGTCATGGGCATCGGCCCCGTTCCGGCTACCGAAAAGGCGTTGAACCAGGCCGGCCTGACAATCGATGACATCGGCCTGTTCGAGATCAACGAAGCGTTCGCGGTCCAGGTCCTGTCATTCCTCGACCACTTCGGCATTTCCGACGATGACCCCCGCGTGAACCGCTATGGCGGAGCTATCGCCGTAGGGCACCCACTTGCCTCTTCGGGAGTGCGCCTCATGACTCAGTTGGCGCGACAGTTCGAAGAAGACCCGCAGGTCCGCTACGGCATCACCACCATGTGTGTCGGACTGGGCATGGGCGGAACCGTCATCTGGGAAAACCCGCACCACGCAGACTACTCAGGAAACACGACGGAGGAAGCAGCATGAGTTTCGATCGCTTCGAGGAATTGGCTGCCCTGGTCCCGGACGAAGTCATTACGCACTCGCTCGTGGAGGATGTCCCGCTTCCCGGCGGCGCCGGAACAATGGCACTCATCACCCTCGACAATGGGCTGGATCATAACCGGCCCACAACACTGGGACCCAGCACGCTCATTGAGTTCGGCCGAACGCTCGAGAGCCTGCGGGCCCGTGCGGCGGCAGGTGATATCGCGGCAGTGGGGCTGACCGGCAAGCCGTACTTCCTTGCAGCGGGAGCGGACCTGTCCACGGTCAAATCACTGAAGGTTGCCGAACACGGTCGCCTTATGGCGGAACTTGGCCATACAGCGTACAACCTCCTCGGTTCCCTTGGTGTCCCGAGCTTCGCCTTCATCAACGGTGTGGCTCTGGGCGGCGGACTCGAGATCGCCCTGGCCGCGGACTTCCGCACCGTCTCAACCGGCGCGAACGGTATTGGGCTCCCCGAGGCCTTCATCGGTCTGGTTCCGGGATGGGGAGGGGTCTACCGGCTTCCCCGGCTGACCGGCCCCCGCGCCGCAGTGAAGATCATGATCGAGAATCCGCTGAGCAACAACCGCACCCTCGACGGGCGCTCAGCCTATGAGGTCGGTATCGCTGACGCACTGTTCGAACCGGCTGATTTCCTCGAGGAGTCAGTCCGCTGGGCGGCTGACGCTCTGGCTGACTCTTCCGACATAGCGGAGCGTCGCGCTGCACTGTCACAGTACGACGACGGCGAGTGGGAAGCGGCAGCCGCGGCCGGCCGCGCGTTCGTGGAGGCAAAGACCTCGAACGCCGCTCCTGCGCCCGGCAAGGTTCTGGACCTCTTCGAGGCGGCCAGGGACCGGACGCAGGCAGAGTCCGCTGCGGCCGAATGCGAAGCCCTGACTGAGCTGATGCTCACGCCCCAGTTCCACGACACGGTGTATGCCTTCCTCGACCTCGTACAGAAGCGGGCGAAGCGCCCGGCAGGCGCACCGGACCGATCGCTGGCCCGGCCCGTAACCAAGGTCGGTGTGGTGGGAGCCGGCCTGATGGCCAGCCAGCTCGCACTGCTGTTTGCCCGTCAACTGAGCGTTCCTGTTGTCCTCACCGACATTGATCAGACTCGGGTGGACAAGGGGGTGGGCTGGGTTCACTCGGAAGCCGACAAGATGGTGGCAAAGAAGCGGCTCTCCCCCGACAAGGCCAATCGCATCAAGTCGCTCGTCTCCGGGTCGGTCTCGAAGGACGTCTTCGCCGACGCCGACTTCGTCATCGAGGCAGTATTCGAGGAGCTGAGCGTCAAGAAGGCAGTCTTCGCTGAAGTTGAGCAGGTGGTCTCCGCCGAGTGCATCCTGGCGACTAACACTTCGTCGCTCTCTGTCGCCGCCATGGCTGAAGACCTCCAGCATCCGGAGAGGGTCGTCGGCTTCCACTTCTTCAACCCGGTCGCCGCCATGCCCATGCTCGAGATTGTGAAGGCGCCGCGCACCGCTGATGAGGTGCTCGCAACTGCGTTCGCCGTCGGCAAGGAACTCAAGAAGAACGCGGTGCTCGTGAAGGATGCTCCGGCCTTCGTGGTGAACCGGATACTCGGGCGCATGTTCGGAGAGATCACCGCTGCGTACGATGAAGGCACCGATGCGGCCACCGCGGACAATGCGCTGCGCTCCATGGGCCTACCCATGACGCCCTTCAAGCTGCTCGCGCTTGTAGGCCTGCCGGTGGGCCAGCATGTGCAGGAGTCACTGCATACCGCCTTCGGCGACCGCTTCTACCTCTCCCGCAACCAACAGATCCTGATCGACGCCGGGAAGAAGGGACTGTGGGAACAGGACGACGCCGGCAACGACGTAGTGCCCGAATCCACGCTTGCAATGCTCACTTTCGGCACGTCACCGTCGTCGAGCGTGGAGGTGCTCCGGCGCACGCAGGATGCCCTTGCCGACGAGATCGGCCGTATGCTCGCGGAGGGTGTCGCCACGGCGCCGGAGGACATCGATCTCTGCATGATCCTTGGTGCGGGGTGGCCCATGCACCTCGGCGGCATCACGCCCTACCTCGACAGGGTGGGAGCGTCGACGCGCGTCAATGGGAAGACCTTTCACTGACCTGAGGGCTGCAAACGCACCGAGCAGGCCAGATCCCGTTACGCCCCCGACGGAAAGATGTAATCCAGTTCGTCGAGGTCAGCCGCGGAGGGAACCCATCGGGCTGCCTCGGCATTCTGCCGAACCTGCTCGGGTTTTGTTGCTCCCGCGATCACACTGGACACGGTGGGTCGGCTGGCAAGCCAGGAGAACGCGACTTCCAGCTCGGTCAGGGAGCGTGCACGGGCATACGCGCTGAAGTTGGCCAACTGCTCCCAATTCGCCTGGTCGAGCAGATTGGTCCGGGTGTGTGTCAGTCGGCTGCCCGTGGGTGCGTCCCCCGCGGCGTACTTTCCGGTCAGCAGCCCATTGGCCAGCGGGAAGTATGGGAGAAGGCCCAGCCCGTAGGACTGCGCCGCCGGAACAACCTCGCGCTCGACCGCGCGCTCCAGCAGGTTGTAGTGGTTCTGTGCGGAGATGAATCGCGTTGTACCGAGCTGGCGAGCGCCATACTCGGCCTCCGCTACCTGCCAGCCGGCGAAGTTCGAGTGCCCGATGTAACGCACTTTTCCGCTCTGGACGAGCTGGTCCAGCGCAGCGAGGGTCTCGTCCACCGGCGTCGACGGATCCGGTGCGTGGTACTGGTAAAGGTCGATCCAGTCCGTGTTCAGCCGCTTCAGTGAAGCTTCCACAGCCTTCAGGATGTAGCGCCGCGAGCCACGCGCGCCCCAGTCCGGACCGTTGGCGCCTTTGAGATCAAGTCCGAACTTGGTGGCAACGACCACGTCGTCACGGTTCCGGCCCAATGCACGACCGAGAAGTTCCTCGCTGACGCCGGGAGACCGGCCGTAGGAATCCGCGACGTCGAACAGGGTGATTCCTGCTTCCAGGGCGGCAGTCACGACGGCGGCGGCGCCTCGCTGCGATTCAGAAGGGGTCCCGGTCCGGCCCAGGTTGTTGCACCCCAGGCCGACCACCGAAACACTCAAGCCTGATGTGCCAAGTCTGCGGTATTTAGTCATGGCACCACGCTACCAATCAGTCCGGGGGCTCAGGCGGAAGCCAGAAACGCCGCGCTGGAGTCAGCTGAACCAGATCGAGATTTCCTTCTCAGCCGATTCGGCCGAATCTGACCCGTGCACGAGGTTCTGCTGAACCTTAAGTCCCCAGTCGCGGCCAAAGTCACCGCGGATGGTCCCGGGCGCCGCCGTCGTCGGTTCCGTAGTTCCGGCCAGCGAGCGGAAGCCTTCGATGACGCGTTCGCCCTCGAAGACTGCAGCAACCACGGGGCCGCTCAGCATGAACTCGACGAGTGGCTCATAGAAGGGCTTGCCCACATGCTCGGCGTAGTGCGCTTCCAGGATGTCGCGGGTGGCGCTAACCAGCTTCAGGTCGACAAGTTTGTAGCCCTTGGCCTCCACCCGGGAAAGGATGGTCCCGGACAACCCGCGGGCAACGCCGTCGGGCTTGACCAGTATCAGGGTCCGCTCAGCACTCAATTTTGCTCCTCCGATTATGTCTTGCTTTGACCGGTGATCCGGTCAGGTCCACGTCGACTCTACTAAACGGCCTGCGGACCGCCGTCGTCGTCGGCGCGGTTCGCGCGCTCCCACTCGGCCTGCGCCCGGTCCCGCTCCGCGTTCTCGCGGTCCAACCGCGCACCGGTGCGAATCCCGTACAGCCAGGTGAGCGCGAAGAGGACGCCGACTATGAACATCATCGGTTCCACAATGCCCGTTGCGATGATCAGGACCTGCAACACCCAGCCGAGCAATATTCCATAAGGCTTCGTGAGCAGTGCGCAGGCGGCGATAAGCGCAACGCTGAGCGCGAGCCCGACGCCCAGGATCACGCCCACCGGGATGGTGTCCGAACGGAGACCGAAGACCACCAGGGTCGCGAACAGGACCACGAAGGCTTCGAGCAGAAGCACCGTGGACGCGAACATCACCTTGATGGAGCGCCGCTTCTTCGGCATTCCGGGGCGCCACTCACGCTGCGCTTTGGTCTGGCGAGCCATGGACCCTCCCCTACTTGCCCAGGAGTGTGCGGGCCTCGCCCACCACTGTGATTGAACCCGTCACCAGGATGCCGCCACCGAGCTCGCCGCCCTCCTCGACGGCCATGACGGCCCACTCGAGGGCATCGTCCAGACGCTCGGCAACGTGGATGCGATTGTCGGCGAAACCTGCGCTGAGCGCCACCCGCCGCAGCTCCTCGGCAGGTATGGCGCGCGGTGAGGTCGACTGGGTCAGGCAGATGTCCTCGAGCACCCCGCCGAGTTCATCATGCAGTTCGCTGAGGATGGCTCCGGCGTCCTTGTCCCCGAGGGCACCGAACACCAGAACGAGTTTGCTGAATTCGAAGGCCTCACTGATCGCCTTGGCCGACGCCCGGGCACCGGAAGGGTTGTGGGCCGCGTCCACGAGGATGCTGGGGGCGGTGCGCACCAGTTCCAGCCGGCCCGGTGAGGTGACGGCGCCCAGCCCGTCCCGTACAACGTCGGTATCGAGCTCCCGTGACCCGCCGCCGAGGAACGCCTCCACGGCGGCCACGGCGACGGCCGCATTCTGTGCCTGGTGCTCGCCGTGGAGCGGAACGAGCAGGTCCTCGTAGCGGCCCGCGATTCCGGCCAACGTCACCTGTTGACCACCGACGGCGATGCGCCGGTCCTCCACACCGAACTCAACTCCCTCGAACCGGAACTCGACGCCGGTTTCACGCGCCTTTTCCAGCAGCACCTGAGCCGCGTCGGCTGGCTGCGCAGCGCTGATGAGGAATCCGCCCGGCTTGATGATCCCGGCCTTCTCGATGGCGATCTCCCCGGGCGTGTCGCCCAGAAGCTCAGTGTGGTCGAGGGAGATCGGTGTCACGACTGACACGACGCCGTCGCCGACGTTCGTGGCATCAGTGATGCCTCCTAGCCCCACCTCGATGATGGCAACGTCCACCGGCTCGTCCGCGAAGACGGCAAATGCGAGGATGGTGACGCATTCAAAGTAGGTCAACCGCGGTTCACCCGATGCATCCAGTTCGGAATCGACGATCTGCAGGTAGGGCCGGATCTCATCCCAGACGCGCACGAACGTCTCATCCGAGACGGGATCGCCGTCGATGCTGATCCGCTCCGTCACGCGCGAGAGGTGAGGACTGGTGTACCGGCCGGTACGCAGATCATGCGCCCGCAGGAGCCCCTCGATCATCCGCGCCGTTGAGGTTTTGCCGTTGGTACCGGTGATGTGGATGATCGGGACGGCCTTGTTCGGCTCGCCCAGGATCTCCATCGCCCGGAACAGTGGAGCCATGCGGGGCTCCATCTTGTTTTCCGGTGCCCGGCTCAGCAGTTCGGCGTAGACGCTTTCGACCGAGAACTGGTCAATTGAGCCGGTTCCACCCTGGCCGCTTTCGGTCTGGTTACCGTCCTGGTTCATCTCGGGATTCATGCCTGCCGCTCCACTCTCACCGAAACACCGTCTGCCTGCGGTGACGCCGCAACGACGAGCTCAAGTGCATTCGTCAATGTTTCCTGCTTGACCAGCTCAACGTGGGCCTCAAGTGCGGACAGCGTCTCTGCATCGGCCTCGACTGTGGTGACCACCCGATCGCTGATGTGAAGGTCAGCGTCGCGGCGCGCCTGCTGGATGGACCGGATGATGTCGCGCGCTGTGCCCTCCGCCGCCAGTTCGGGGGTGACCTCGGTGTTGAGCACGAGGAAGCCCCCGCCCGGCAGCACCGTCACTGCGGTGCTTCCACCCGCGGCGTCGTCGCTCTCGACTACGGTTTCCAGCGTGTACTCGCTGGGCTCCAGCGCCAACCCACCCGCGGTGACCGCGCCGGCGTCGTCCACGACCCAGTCCCCCGCCTTGGCTGCCTTGATGGCGGTCTGGACGTTCTTGCCGAGCCGCGGACCGGCGGCGCGGGCGTTGACCACGAGCTTCTGCGAGATACCGAATTCCTCTGGGGACGCATCGGCGGAGTCGATCAGGCGGACGGCCTTGATGTTCAGTTCATCCGCGATGATTGCCCGGTACTGTCCGTCCAAATCGGCAGCGTGCGGAGCGACGACGGTGAGCTCGGAGAGCGGCAGGCGCACGCGGAGGTTCGCGGCCTTCCGCAGGCTCGAACCCGTGGAACAGATCTGCCGGGTCCGCTCCATCCGCTCCACCAGTTCCGGCGCAGCAGCGAACGACGACGACGACGCCCAGTCGGTCAGATGTACCGAGCGGCCGCCGGTAAGGCCTCGCCAGATTTCCTCGGTAACGAGCGGAAGCAGCGGCGCTGCGACCCTGCTGACTGCCTCGAGACAGGTGAAGAGGACGTCGAAAGCATCGGTGTCCTCGTCGAAGAACCGCTGCCGGCCACGGCGGACGTACCAGTTGGTGAGCGTGTCCAGGTAGCGGCGCAGCGCTTCACACGCGTCGCTGATGTTGAAGGCGTCGAGGGAGGCCGTCATGTCCTCCACCAAATTCCCCGTGTACGCGAGGATGTAGCGGTCCAGCGGCTCGACCAGTGTTTCAGCGGTCTCTGCGTCAACGGTTTTCGCCTCGTACCCAGTTCCCCCCGCTGCCGCATTCGTGTAGAGGCGGAAGAAGTGCCATACGTTCCACAGTGGCAGGATGACCTGCCGGACGCCGTCGCGGATGCCCTGCTCGGTCACGACGAGGTTTCCGCCACGGAGGATCGGGGAGGCCATCAGGAACCAGCGCATGGCGTCCGAGCCGTCGCGGTCCAGAACCTCGGACACATCGGGGTAGTTCTGCAGGCTCTTGGACATCTTCTGACCGTCCGAGCCGAGAACGATCCCGTGGCTGATGACGTTCTTGAACGTCGGCCGGTCGAACAGCGCCGTAGCCAGGATGTGCAGCGTGTAAAACCAGCCGCGCGTCTGGCCGATGTACTCGACGATGAAGTCGGCAGGGTTGTGGGACTCGAACCAGTCCTCATTCTGCATCGGGTAGTGGACCTGCGCGTACGGCATGGATCCTGAGTCGAACCACACGTCCAGTACATCGGCCACCCGGCGCATGGTCGACCGGCCCTCCTCAGGGCTCCGGGGATCGTCCGGGTTGGGGCGGGTCAGCTCGTCGATGAATGGCCGGTGAAGGTCCACCTCGCCGGCCGCGTTGCGGGGCAGGCGCCCGAAGTCCCGCTCGATTTCCGCGAGGGAGCCGTACACGTCGGTGCGCGGATAGTTCGGATCATCCGATACCCAGACGGGGATCGGGCTGCCCCAGTAGCGGTTGCGGCTGATTGACCAGTCGCGCGCGTTCTCCAGCCACTTGCCGAACTGGCCGTCCTTGACGTTGTCCGGGATCCAGTTGATCTGCTGGTTCAGCTCGACCATACGGTCCTTGATCTTCGTGACCTCAACGAACCAGGACGACACCGCACGGTAGATGAGCGGGTTGCGGCAGCGCCAGCAGTGCGGGTAGCTGTGGACGTAGCTTGCCTGGCGGACAAGCCTACCGCTGTCACGCAGGACCCGGGTGATGGTCTTGTTCGCTTCGAAGACCTGGACCCCGACAATGTCCGCCAGCGGTCCGTCCTCAAAGGTCCGGAGGAAGCGCGCGCCCTCGTCGACTGAGAGGATCACCTGGATACCGGCGTCCTCACAGATCTTCTGGTCTTCTTCACCGTATGCCGGCGACTGGTGCACAATGCCGGTACCGTCCGTCGTCGTAACGTAGTCGGCCACCAGGAACCGGAAGGCATTGCGGTAGCCGCCCCGCTCGGGATCCGTGTAGTAGTCCCAGAGCGGCTGATACTCGAGGCCGCCGAGTTCGGTGCCGCGGTGGGTACCGGCGACGGCGGCGCGCGCCTCCTCGACGGAGGCATACCCGAAGTCCTTCGCGTAGCCGGACAGCAGTTCCTCGGCGATGAGGAAGCGGCGCCCTTCGAGATCCCCGGCTCCCGGCACGAGCGCGTAGTGGATATCAGGCCCAACGGCGAGTGCCGCGTTGGTGGGCAGCGTCCAGGGCGTCGTGGTCCAGGCAAGCGCCTCGACGCCGGCAAGCTCCCGGGACAGGGCCGCCTCGCCGGCGATGATCGGGAAAGTCACGGTGACGGTCTGGTCCTGACGGTCCTGATAGACGTCGTCGTCCATACGCAACTCATGGTTGGAGAGCGGCGTCTCGTCCTTCCAGCAGTACGGCAGCACCCGGTAACCGTTGTACGTGAGGCCCTTGGTGTGCAGGGTCTTGAAGGCCCAGAGCACGGACTCCATGTAATCGACATTCAGCGTCTTGTAGTCATTTTCGAAGTCCACCCAACGGGCCTGGCGGGTGACGTAGTCACGCCACTCCCCCGCGTACTTCATGACCGAGGCGCGGCACGCGTCATTGAACTTGTCGATGCCCATGGCTTCGATCTGCTTCTTGTCGCTCATTCCGAGCTGCTTCATCGCTTCGAGCTCCGCGGGAAGTCCGTGGGTGTCCCAGCCGAAGCGGCGCTCTACCCGGCGGCCGCGCTGACTCTGGTAACGCCCCACGAGGTCCTTGGCGTACCCGGTCAGCAGGTGCCCGTAGTGAGGCAGTCCGTTCGCAAAGGGAGGCCCGTCGTAGAAGACGAACTCGTTTGAGCCGTGCTGGCCACCGGGCAAGTCAGAGCCGCGCTGGTCGATGGACGCCTGGAAGGTGCCGTCCTTCTCCCAGTAGGTGAGGACGCGTTCCTCAAGCTCGGGGAACCGCGGGGAGGCAGAGCCGGAGACAGCCGGATCTGCGGCGGAGGCCTTGGGATAGATCTGTGACATGTGGTGTGTCCTGAAGCTGGCAAGAAATTCGGCGGGCAGGGGCGGTCATTCTGCAAGGACGAATCCCACACCGGCGCCGAAGCTCCGGCCGCGGACCCGCGGTACCACCTCGCTTGCCCGCGCCCCCTCCCGTATCCGGGAGGAACGGCGCAAGCCGCTTCATGTCTGCTGTCACGGGCTTACCCGTCCGGTTCTACTAATCCATGCCTACAAACTCAGGCGACGGGCGTTCTTCCGGAAGCTCACCGGTGATGGCCGGGTCACTGCTGCTGCATCAATTCTAGCTGGCGGCGTTGTATTGAGCGAACCATACAACTCGCCCTTGGCACGCCCAGGGTTAGCCCCTTCGGATCACCTTGTGCGCGGCCGCCTGCGCCAGCGGCCGGACAACAATCTCGTCCAGGTTGACGTGGTGCGGGACGGAGACCGCATAGGCGACGACGTCGGCCACGTCGGCCGCCGTGAGCGGGTTCTCGACGCCGGCGTAAACCTTCTCCGCCGCCGATTCATCGCCCAGCCGATTGAGCGAGAACTCTTCCGTATGGACCATGCCGGGGAGGACCTCAACCACCCGCACGTTGTGCTCGACCTCCTCGAGCCGCAGTGCCCGCGTCATCGCCCGCTGGGCCGCCTTGGCGGCGTTGTAACCGCCGCCGCCCTCGTAGGCGACCAGTGCCGCCGTCGACGTCAGGTTCACTACGGTGCCCTGCCCGTGTTTCCGAAGCATCGGCAGGAAGGCACGAATCAGCTTCATGGTTCCGAGGACGTTCGCGCCGTACATCCATTCCCAGTCCTCGGTGCGCGCATTTGCCACCCAATCTGTGCCGCGCGCGCCGCCGGCGATGTTGATCAGGGTGTCGATGCCCCCTGCTTCGGTGACGCGCCCGACCAGGCGGGCAACGCCGTCGTCGTCGGTAATGTCCAGAGCCACCGCCACTGCTCCGGTCTCTTCGGCGAGCCGTTCCAGCCTGTCCGCACGACGGGCAACCGCCCACACACGCCAGCCGTCCGCCGCCAGCCGGCGAACGGTGGCCTCACCAATCCCGGAGCTCGCTCCGGTTACAACCGCTGCCCTGTCCTGTCCTGTCATGGACTCAAACTAGCCCACAAGCGGCGCCGACGCAGGTCGGGACAGCCAGCATGGAACAATTGATCCATGGCACACATCAACGAGGGTACAGACACGCCCACACCCGCCCCCATCAACGTTCCCGACAAGCCCGCGCTTGAGGGCCTGGAAGCCGCCCTGAACGAGCGCTGGCGCACCGAGGGAACGTACACCTTCAACACCGAGACGTCGCGCGAGAACGTCTACTCGATCGACACCCCGCCCCCCACCGCCTCCGGTTCCCTGCACGTGGGCCATGTGTTCTCCTACACGCAGACTGACGTCATTGCGCGTTACCAGCGCATGACCGGCAAGAACGTCTTCTACCCGATGGGCTGGGATGACAACGGCCTCCCCACCGAACGGCGTGTGCAGAACTACTACGGCGTGCGCTGCGATCCGTCCGTGCCGTACAACTCCGACTACCGCCCGCCGGCCCAGCCCGCGAAGAACCAGCGCGATTTCGACGTCGTCTCCCGGCGCAATTTCATTGAGCTCTGTGAGGAACTCGCCGTCGAGGACGAGAAAGTCTTCGAAAACCTCTTCCTGTCCCTCGGGCTGTCCGTGGACTGGAACCTCACCTACCGCACGATCGACTCGACCTCCCGTGCCGTGTCTCAGAGGGCATTCCTGGCGAACCTCAAGCAAGGCGACGCCTACCTCGCCGAAGCCCCCACGCTCTGGGACGTCACTTTCCGCACTGCCGTCGCGCAGGCTGAGCTTGAGGACCGTGAGGTACCCGGGGCCTACTACCGCTATCCCTTCGAGGCGGCGGACGGCACGCAGATCCACATCGAGACCACCCGCCCCGAACTCCTCGCTGCCTGCGTGGCCCTCGTGGCACACCCGGATGACGAGCGCTACCAGCCTCTCTTCGGCAAGACCGTGACCTCTCCCGTGTTCGGCGTGGAGGTTGAGGTTAAGGCGCATCCGCTCGCCAAGCCTGACAAGGGCGCCGGTATCGCCATGGTCTGTACTTTCGGTGACCTCACCGACGTCACCTGGTGGCGCGAGCTTGAACTGCCCACGCGTGCGATCGTCGGCCGCGACGGCCGCATCATCGCCGACACACCGGACTGGATTACAACGGCGGCGGGCCGGGACAACTACGCCCGCATCGCCGGCAAGACCGTGTTCTCGGCGAAGGAAGCCGTGGCAGAGATGCTCACTGAGGCGAATCTTCTGGACGGCGAGCCGAAGAAGATCTCCCATCCCGTGAACTTCTTCGAGAAGGGCGACAAGCCCCTGGAGGTCGTCACGAGCCGCCAGTGGTATATCCGTAATGGTGGAAGGGACGCCGATCGCAGGGAACGCCTGATCGCCCGTGGCCATGAGATCGATTTCCATCCCTCGTTCATGCGCAGCCGCTACGAGAACTGGATCGAGGGCCTCAACGGCGATTGGTTGATCTCCCGCCAGCGGTTCTTCGGCGTGCCTTTCCCTGTCTGGTATGCGCTCGATGACAGTGGGACGCCGGATTACGAGAACCCGATCCTCCCTTCGGACGAAATGCTCCCCGTGGATCCGGCAGCAGAACCTGCTCCAGGCTTTGATGAGGCCCAGCGGGATCAGCCGGGCGGGTTCATGGGAGATCCGGACGTCCTGGATACGTGGGCAACATCGTCCCTTTCGCCTCAGATCATAGGTGGCTGGTCCCGGGACGAGGACCTGTTCGCCAAGGTCTACCCCTTCGACCTGCGCCCGCAGGGACACGACATCATCCGCACCTGGATGTTCTCCTCTGTGGTGCGCGCAGATTCAATCCTGGATTCCGCACCGTGGAAGCACGCCGCGATCTCCGGCTGGATCCTGGACCCGGACCGCAAGAAAATGTCCAAGTCCAAGGGCAACGTTGTCGTTCCCACCGATGCCCTGGACCAGTTCGGTTCCGACGCCGTTCGCTACTGGGCAGCATCCGCGAAACTCGGCGCAGACACCGCCTACGAAATCGCACAGATGAAGATCGGCCGCCGGCTTGCCATCAAGCTATTGAACGCCTCCAAGTTCGTGCTTGGTCTCGGTGCGACGGAAGCGGACATCGTCGCGGAGGATACAGCGACGGTCACCAATCCACTCGACCGTTCCCTGCTGGCTTCGCTTGACGAGGTGGTGCAGCAGGCCACTGCTGCATTTGAGAAGTACGACTACGCGCGGGCACTGCAGCTGACTGAGACCTTCTTCTGGTCGTTCACCGACGACTATGTCGAGCTCATCAAGGACCGAGCCTATGGGAGCGCGGGAGATGCGCAGAAAGCGTCAGTACTGGCCGCTCTGGCCACAACCCTCGACCGGCTGCTCCGCCTCTTCGCCCCTGTCCTCCCCTTCGCCACCGAAGAGGTATGGAGCTGGTGGCGGCATGGATCGGTTCACCGTGCACCGTGGCCCTCGGCCGGGTCACTTACCTCTGCTGCATTGGACGCGGATACCGGCATGCTCGCCACTGTCGGTGCCGCGCTGGGGGGTCTGCGGAAGGCGAAGTCAGAGGCCAAGGTCAAGCAGCGCACGGAGGTGCTCTCAGCGGTCATCAGCGGATCGGACGCGCAGGTTCGCCAGCTCGAGGCTGCGCTATCCGACCTGAGTGCGGCCGGCAATGCAACCGAAATAGAACTCCGCGTTCACGACGGTGATCTGTCGGTAAGCGAGGTCCGTCTGGCTCCGGCGGAAGAAGCCGCAAACCCATCCTGATCCGGGCCGGACGCAAGAGGAAGCCCTTCCAGCGATGCGCTGGAAGGGCTTCCTCTTGGCGTGACGAGCTTTAGCGACCGTCTTATTCGAAGGACGGGCTTGAGGTGCGGGAGCGCTTCAGCTCAAAGAACTCTGGGAATTCCGCCATCATCACCGCACCATCGAAGATGCGTCCGGCTTCTTCTCCGCGGGGGATGCGGGTGAGCACCGGGCCGAAGAAGGCAGTACCTTCGAACGCGACTACCGGCGTTCCTACCTCATCGCCCACCTGGTCGATTCCTTCCTTGTGCGATGCCCGAAGCTGCGCGTCGTACTCCTTGCTCGTGGCGTACTCAGCCAACGATGCCGGAAGGCCGGTCTCCTCAAGTGCCTCCCGGATTACCGCCTGGTAGTCCGCGTTGCCACCGCCATGGATCCGGCTGCCCATGGCGTCATAGAGCTTCTTGATGTTCTCGGGGCCGTGCAGCTCTGAGGCGGCGATAATTACCCGGACAGGTCCCCAGGCACGGTTCATCATGTCCAGGTAGTCCTCGGGCAGATCGCGCCCTTCATTGAGGACGGACAGGCTCATCACGCGCCAGTCCACTGAAACATCACGGACCTGTTCGACCTCCCCCATCCAGCGGGAGGTGATCCAGGCAAACGGGCAGACCGGATCAAACCAGAAGCCGGCCTTCTTGGTGGTCTCGGTGGCAGCAGTCATGAAAACTCCTTGGGTTGCACGGGAACTACTTGGAAAGAGGCTGCGATCGCAGTCTCTTCTTCTTCGTGCAACCCTGATGCAGGCTGCGGGTATTCCCGCGGGTGGTTCCAGCCGGGTCAGGCTGACTTGTTGCGGCGCTTGGCTACGACGTCGTGAGATATGAGCGTGGGCTCAGCGGTCTTGTCTACGACGGCGGCACTGATCACCACTGTGGCGATGTCCTCGCGGCTCGGCAGGTCAAACATCACCGGGAGGAGTACCTCCTCCATGATGGCCCGGAGGCCGCGGGCACCTGTTCCGCGCTCAAGAGCCTGATCGGCAATTGCCTCGAGCGCCTGCGGCTCGAATACGAGCTCAACGCCGTCCAGCGCGAACATCTTCTGATACTGCTTCATCAGGGCGTTCTTCGGCTCGGTGAGGATCTGCATCAGGGCAGGGCGATCGAGGTGCGTCACGGTGGTGATGACCGGAAGCCGTCCGATGAACTCAGGGATCAAGCCGAACTTGAGGAGATCCTCCGGCATGACATCGCCGTAGCTCGCTTCCTCGTTCTTGAGGGAGCTCAGCGGAGCCCCGAATCCAATACCCTTCCGCCCTGCCCGTGACCCGATGATCTCCTCGAGACCGGCGAATGCGCCGGCAACGATGAACAGCACGTTCGTGGTATCGATCTGGATAAATTCCTGGTGCGGGTGCTTGCGTCCGCCCTGCGGCGGCACGGAAGCTACGGTCCCCTCGAGGATCTTCAGCAGCGCCTGCTGGACGCCTTCGCCTGAGACATCCCGGGTAATCGAGGGGTTTTCGCTCTTGCGCGAGATCTTGTCTATTTCATCGATGTAGATGATGCCCTGCTCGGCCTTCTTGACGTCATAGTCAGCGGCTTGGATGAGCTTCAGGAGGATGTTCTCAACGTCCTCGCCAACGTAGCCGGCCTCGGTCAGCGCCGTGGCGTCTGCAACCGCGAAGGGCACGTTGAGACGCCGGGCGAGGGTCTGCGCGAGGTAGGTCTTGCCGCAACCGGTCGGGCCGATCAACAGGATGTTGGACTTCGCTATCTCGACGTCCTCCGCCGGAGACGCGTCCGAGAGGTTCGCCGACGCCCGGGGGGTATGTCCGGACTGGATGCGCTTGTAGTGGTTGTAGACAGCCACAGCGAGCGACCGCTTGGCGGGCTCTTGCCCAATTACGTATTCCTGCAGAAAGTCGAAGATCTCACGAGGCTTGGGCAACTCGAACGTGCCGAGGTCGGCAACTTCGGACAGCTCTTCCTCAATGATCTCGTTGCACAGTTCGATGCATTCGTCACAGATGTAGACGCCCGGGCCCGCAATGAGCTTCCGGACCTGCTTCTGGCTTTTGCCACAGAAAGAGCACTTGAGTAGATCGGTGCTCTCACCAATGCGAGCCATGTGTCAGTCCCCTAACGTGGTCCTGTAGTGTTCCGCCCAAGTCTTCGGCCGCTACCAACTGCTGTGATGGGACGGTCTCCATGCGTCGACTAAGTTCCACTCTAGGCCACTTGGCGGCCTGAATCAGCTATATGGCGCCCGTGGTCTTTCCCTGTTGGGAGGGACCACGGGGCGCCATCGCAGCAGCTACGGCTTGTTGATCTTGGGCGGGCTGATTTTCCGTGATGTAAGTACCTCATCGACAAGGCCGTAAGCCTTGGCGTCTTCGGCAGTCAGGATCTTGTCCCGTTCAATGTCAACGTTGACCTGCTCCGAGGTCTTCCCGCTGTGCAGTGCCAGCGTGTCCTCGAGCCAGGCTCGCATACGCATAACTTCATTGGCCTGGATCTCCAGGTCGGATGCCTGGCCGCCCTGTCCGCCACCCAGCGCCGGCTGGTGGATAAGCACGCGTGCGTTCGGAAGCGCAAGGCGTTTGCCGGGTGCGCCGGCCGCGAGCAGCACGGCCGCAGCGCTGGCCGCCTGGCCGAGGCACACTGTCTGGATTTCGGGACGGATGAACTGCATCGTGTCGTAGATGGCCGTCATGGCGGTAAAGGATCCGCCCGGCGAGTTGATGTATAACGTGATGTCCCGCTCGGGATCAGTGGACTCAAGGACGAGCAGCTGAGCCATTACGTCGTCCGCGGAAGCGTCATCGACCTGGACGCCCAGGAAGATGATGCGGTCCTCGAACAGCTTGGTGTAAGGGTCCTGGCGCTTGAAGCCGTAGGGAGTGCGCTCCTCGAACTGCGGAAGGACATAGCGGTTGTTCGGCAGCTCGGGAGCCCGGCCGCCGGCCGCGGCATGGAAATCGTGGTTCATGGTGCCTCCTGTGTGGGCAGGTCAGTGGAAGTGGGCTTGTAGCGGATTAGTCGCGGTTGGTTCCGCCGCCGCCGGAGACGGATCCCGCGTGGGCCGAGATGTGGTCGAAGAACCCGTACTCGAGGGCCTGCTTCGCCGTGAACCACTTGTCGCGGTCATTGTCCTTGAGGATGGTCTCAACCGACTGGCCCGTCTGCTCTGCGGTGAGCTCAGCCATGACCCGCTTCATGTGCAGAATCAGCTCTGCCTGGATCTTGATGTCCGAGGCAGTGCCGCCGATCCCGCCTGAAGGCTGGTGCATAAGGATCCGGGCATGCGGGGTGGCGTAACGCTTACCCTTGGTCCCGGAGGACAGAAGGAACTGGCCCATTGATGCGGCGAGTCCCGTGGCGACCGTCACGACGTCATTCGGGATGAACTGCATGGTGTCGTAGATAGCCATGCCCGCGGTAACCGAACCGCCCGGTGAGTTGATGTAAAGGAAGATGTCCTTGTCGGGATCCTCGGCCGACAGCAAAAGCAGCTGTGAGCAGATGGCGTTCGCGTTCTCATCACGTACCTCGGAGCCGAGCCAGATGATGCGCTCCCGGAGGAGTCGGTTGTATATGTAGTCGTCGCGGCTGGCAGGATCAACAGTTGCCATGGTCGGTGTGGTGGATTCGGATGCCATTGCTGATTGACCTCTCACTCAGGTTTTTCTCTCACTGGACACTAACCTGTTTGGTTGTTGTTTTGCTCCCGTGCCTTGAGCTGTTCGCTGACGGCGTTAGGAAGTAGGACCCTTAACGGCAGATGCCGCCAGCGCACGGCTGACGGCATCTACTGAAACGATTGAAAGCTAGGCTTTCGTGGACTCCGCGTCCGCATCCGCGGCATCGGCATCCGGAGCGTCGGACTCGACGACTGCGGCATCGGTTTCCTCACCGGAAGCGTCCTCCACGGGCGACTCGTCCTCTGCCTGCTCGGTGTCCCCTGCCGGGCGCACGAAGTCGGAGAGGTCCACTGTTTCACCGTTTGTGTCCGTCACGACCGCGAGCTCCAACACCTTGGCCAAGGCCTTGCGCCGGCGCACTTCCCCGACGATCATCGGAACCTGGCCGCTCTGGTCGAGCATCTGCGCAAACTGGTTCGGCTCCATGCCATACTGGCTGGCCGAGGTGACAATGTAGTCGATCAGCTCGTTCTGGCTGACGCCGATTTCTTCCTTTTCAGCGACCGAATCCAGGACGATCTCATTTCGGAAGGCCTGCTCGGTGTTCTTGCGAACCTCTGCGCGGTGCTCTTCGGTGTCGTGGTCCTCGCCTGCCGAATGGCTGCTCTCAGAGTTGAAGTGCTGCTCGAGCTGCTCTTCGATGACCGACTCCGGAACCGGAACCTCAACGAGCTCCAGAAGCTTCTCGAGCACCTTGTCACGGGCTTCCACACCCTGCTCGACAAGCTTGTCCTCTGCGGAGCGCTTGGCCAGATCGGCGCGCAGCTCATCGATGGTATCGAACTCAGATGCCAGCTGGGCAAAGTCATCGTTGGCGTCAGGGAGCTCGCGCTCCTTGACTGCCTTCACGGCGACCGTAACCTCAGCGGTCTTGCCGGTGTGCTCGCCCCCGGCGAGGGTGGTCTCGAAGGTAGAGGACTCACCGGCGCTGAGACCCGTTACAGCTTCGTCCATGCCTTCAAGCATGGTGCCGGAGCCAACCTGGTAGGAGATGTCAGCGGCGGAATCCACTTCCTCACCGTCGATCTTTGCCGTCAGATCAAGGGTGAGGAAGTCACCGTCAGTCGAGGGACGGTCCACTTCCTTGAGCGTTCCGAAGCGTCCGCGGAGCTCGTCAAGAGCCTTCACGACGTCCTCATCGGATGCTTTGGCGGCCTCAACGGTGACCTCGAGGCCCGAGTATTCGGGAAGCTCGATCTCGGGACGGACATCTAGTTCCACGGTGAAGAGGAGCTGGCCATCCTGCGCTGAGGGATCGGGAACCTCGGTGATTTCCACCTCGGGCCGGCTCAGGGGGCGGATCTTCGTCTCCTGGACCGCGTTCTGGTAGAAGCCGTTCAAACCATCGTTGATCGCCGTCTCTATGACGTAGCCGCGTCCAACGCGCTGGTCAATGAGCTTGTTGGGAACTTTGCCCTTGCGGAAACCCGGAACCTGCACCTGGCTGGCGATGGTCTTGTAGGCAGCTTCGATGTTCGGCTTGAGTTCCTCGAAAGGGACCTCCACGTTGAGCTTCACTCGCGTGGGAGTGAGGTTTTCGACAGCGCTCTTCACAGCCTAGTACTCCTGAATGATAGGGATCGGTTCTGCACCGGGTAATCAGATCCCGCAAAGGATCAGTTCTGCACCGCTTGATACAGATTTCTGCACCGTTTAACACAGAGTCGGGGTGACAGGATTTGAACCTGCGACTTCCTGCTCCCAAAGCAGGCGCTCTTCCAAGCTGAGCTACACCCCGGTTAGTGCAGAGGCAAGTCTACGAAAGAAACCGCACGGTTGCACATTTTGAGATTTCGATAGGCTTGTGATGTAGTTATATGCGTTCCAACCGACCACCAAAGTGGCCCAACACCCTTGGCGCCAAGCCTCAAGTGGCCGGATCCGGGGATGTAGCTTAATGGTAAAGCCTCAGTCTTCCAAACTGATTACGCGGGTTCGATTCCCGTCATCCCCTCCATTCTCAAGCTGGATCAGCCACAGTCCACTCTCGGCCGAGTCAGCCAAGTACGGCACGGATCACGCTGCCTGGCAGTAGGGACACCAGTAAAGCTTCCGGGCCCCCATCTCCGCCATAGCCACCGGAGTAGCGCAGATACGGCACTCCAACCCAGTCCGTTTGTAGACGTAGTGGGCATCCTCCGTCCGAACAGTGCCGCTCCTCGAACCGTCGGCTGAGCGGTGGTTCGGCGTTGTCGTAATAATGCGACCTACTCGTACTCCCTCGTTCATCAGGACAACGAGATCTTCCCATAGCGCCAGCGCTTCGCTGTCACCAAGTGCCACGCCCTGAAGCCACGGATGCACCCGACGCCGGAAAAGCACCTCCGCACGATAGACGTTGCCGACGCCGGCAATCACGGCCTGATTCATCAGCGACAGGCCCACCGCAGTCCGGGTACGCCGCACGCGCTTGATGAACTCGGCAGGACCCGAGTCGACGTCCAGGGGATCAGGTCCAAGCTTCCCGATGACCGCGTCGCGTTCCGCGCCGGTGATGAGTTCGCACGCCGTCGGGCCGCGAAGGTCCGCCCATCCGTGTTCGGAAACCAGCCGGGCACGGACCGCTCCCACAGGAGGCGGTGGGCCGGTGTAGGAGGAGGGGACGTCGTCATCGGTTGTTTCCCGTTCGCCCACCCTTCGAGGTGCGCCGATGCTGGACGCTCCGCGGAACTGACTGTCTCCCCCAAAGCTCCACGCGCCGTACAGACCGAGGTGGACGCGCATCACCAGGTCATTGTCGAATTCCAGGAAAAGCTGCTTTCCGTGCGCCCGGGCACTGGTGAGAACAGCTCCGTCAAGACGCTCCGCGCCGGCCAGGAAGCGGCCCTGGGGGCTGCTCACCCTCAACCGCTCACCGGTAAAAACCGACGTGAACTGCCGGGCAAGCCGATGGATGGAGTGACCCTCAGGCACTACGCGAGGATTTCGCGGGTGGTCTCGTAGGCGGCAATCTTGCGGATTCGCCGGACGTGACGCTCGGCACCGCTGAAAGGTTCGGCAAGGAAGGCTTCTACGATGTCCGTAGCCTCTTCCAGCGAATGCTGACGTCCGCCGAGCGCTACAACGTTTGCGTCGTTATGCTGCCGGGCGAGCCGCGCCGTGTCGAGGTTCCACGCCAGCGCCGCACGTACGCCACGGACCTTGTTCGCTGCAATTTGCTCGCCATTGCCTGAACCGCCCAAAACGATCCCGAGGGCCTCACGACCCGAAAGCTGGTCGTCAGCCACCGCAAGCGCCGCATTGATGCAGAAGGCCGGGTAGTCATCCTCGGGGTCGTACACCGACGGACCATGGTCCACCATCTCGTATCCCTTGGCGCTAAGGTGCGCGACGAGGTGTGCACTGAGCTCCATGCCGGCGTGGTCGGTTGCGATATGAACGCGCATGTAGGGTCCGTTCGGGGAGGTTCGGGTAGGTTCCGATTCAAGATTAGTGCCTGTTGCGGGACCGGCTCGTATGTGTCAGGATCCCGCGACACCGGACCCCTGGGCCCGGACGGGAGTCCTAGTTTTCTCCAAGTAGCGGGGTCCATCCTTTCCATACATCCTAGGAAAGGAACACCGATGTCTGTTTCTCGGCGTCAGGTCCTCACGTTCGGGGGACTAGGAGTCATCGGAGCCGGGGCGCTGTCCGTCCCCTTCAGCTCCATCAGCGCCAAGTCAGCGAGCAAGCTGGCAGACAGCGACATGCCGTTGCCATACCGCGTACCGCTCACGGTTCCACCGATCCTCGATCCGTACGCAGTCGGACGCGCACCTGACGGCGCAAAGGTCCACTACTACAGCGTGACCCAAAAAGCCGGGACTGCGAAGATTCTCCCCCGCCTCAACACTCCGATTCTGGGATATAACGGCATCTTCCCCGGACCCACAATCGATCTGCTGCAGGGAACGCGGGCAGTGCTCAAGATCCGCAACCAGCTGCCGCAGACTCATCCCCAGCACGGCCACACGCTGTCCACGTCTACTCACCTACACGGTTCAGCGTCGCTTCCCCAGTTCGATGGCTATGCCAGTGACGTAATCCCTCCCGGGTTCGCCAAGAATTACGAGTACCCAAACTTCCAGTCGGCACGAACCCTCTGGTACCACGACCACAACGTGCACACCACTGCGGAAAACGCGTATTCAGGCCTCTCGGCCCAGTTCTGCATGCATGACCCCGCGGAGCGGGAGTTACTGCCGCAAAACGAGTTCGATGTGCCGCTCACCCTGTCGGATGCCATGTTCGCCGCCGACGGAAGCCTCGCCTATGACGACAACTCGCATTCGGGGCTCTGGGGCGACGTGATCCTGGTTAATGGCAGACCCTGGCCGGTAATGAAGGTGCAGCGCCGCGTATACCGCTTCCGCATTCTCAATGCGTCCATCTCCCGGTCGTTCCGCCCGACTCTGAGTACAGGAGAAGCTGTCCACATTGTCGCGACCGACGGCGGGCTCATGCCGAAGACGCAGTCAGTTGACTCCTGGCGCCACGCCGGCGCCGAACGCTACGAAATTCTGGTCGACTTCTCGGGATACCAGCCGGGCCAGCGGGTCGAACTGCGGAACCTCTCCAACAAGAACAACGTGGACTACGACTTCACGGACCGCATCATGGCCTTCGATGTGACCGACCAGCCCGTGGACACCTCAGACGGTACCTGGAAGACCATCCCGCAGACGCTGGTTGGTCATGAAGTGATGGATCTCCGCCCTGCCCGCGACACCCGCGTCCGCAGGTTCAGGGTGAAGCGCGACGACAGCGTCTGGGTCATCGGAGAGGATTCCTGGGCGGACATCATCGCCAGCGGATACCGTCGAGTGTGTGCCGACCCTGAGCTGGGGGCAACGGAGATCTGGGAGTTCGAGAACAGCTCGGGTGGCTGGTTCCACCCCATACACATTCATCTCGTCGATTTTCAGATCCTCAGCCGCAACGGTCGCGCCCCGTTCTCCTACGAAATGGGTCCCAAGGACGTTGTGTACGTCGGCGAAGGCGAGACCGTTCGCCTGCTCATGAAATTTGGGCCACACCGTGGCAAGTACATGATCCACTGCCACAACCTGCCCCATGAGGACCACGACATGATGACCCAGTTCAGCGTCGGCCTGAAACCCGGCACCGTAGACCTCAATGATCCGATGAAGGCCGCACCGGCCTTCTGGGACGGCGCGTAGGGCCGAACGTCCTCACCGCAGGTCCAGGCAACCTTCCCATTGATGGGGAGGCTGCCTGGACTCTTTTGCGTGCAGGAGCACGGGCTCCGGATGCGTGAAGGCGGCGGCGAAGAGACGGCTCAGAGGCCGCCCCACGCTTGCTCACTGGAGCCTCTGGGTGCAAGACCGCTTGGAACCGGCCGGGAACGCGCTGAGCAGACAAGGAAAAGCCTCCCGCACCCTGTGAGGTGCGGAAGGCTTTCCTGTCTGCTCCGGAGCGGTCACCCCGTCCTGATTAGAGGATGCTGGTCATACCGTTCCAGCCGGTGCCGATCAGAGTCCTCGTCAGCCACCCGCCGGTGCCGTTGCCTGGGTACAGCCACAGCCTGCCCGAAGAGTCACGAGCCAGAACATCGACCTTCCCGTCACCATTGAAGTCACCCGGACCAACGATGCTGGTCATCGTGTTCCAACCCGAACCGGCCTGCGTCCTGCTCAACCACCCGCCGGAACCGTCACCCGGGTACAGCCACAGCCTGCCCGAAGAGTCACGAACCAGAACATCGACCTTCCCGTCACCATTGAAGTCACCCGGACCAACGATGCTGGTCATCGTGTTCCAACCCGAACCGGCCTGCGTCCTGCTCAACCACCCGCCGGAACCGTTACCCGGGTACAGCCACAGCCTGCCCGAAGAGTCACGAGCCAGAACATCGACCTTCCCGTCACCATTGAAGTCACCCGGACCAACGATGCTGGTCATCGTGTTCCAACCCGAACCGGCCTGCGTCCTGCTCAACCACCCGCCGGAACCGTCACCCGGGTACAGCCACAGCCTGCCCGAAGAGTCACGAGCCAAGACGTCTGCCTTCTTGTCACCGTTGAAGTCGCCCGGGGTGAGGATGGTCGTCATGGTGTTCCACCCCGAACCGACCTGTGTTCGCGGCTGCCAGCTGCCGGAACCGTTACCGGCATATAGCCAGAGCCGGCCGTCCCTGTCGCGCGCGAGGACGTCCACTTTCCCGTCGCCGGAGAAGTCGTGGCCCCCGCCCCCCGCCGGGGCCTTGATCACGAACTCCCACTGTCCGAGCGCACTGACGTTGCCGGCCGCGTCGACTGCAATCGCGCGAAGCGTGGTTGTCTGAGGGATGGCAATCGGCCCGGTGTACAGGGCGCTGGCCACAGTGGGTTCGGTTCCGTCAGTCGTGAACCGAATGACTGCGTCCTCGCTTGCGGCGAGGGTTGCCGTCGTCGCCGCGGTGAAGGTGCCGCCCGGCGTCGTCGTTGTCAGCTCCGGGACCGTCAGGTCGAGCGTGTAGGTTTCGGTGGCAATGTCCGAAGGCACGCCCTGGTTCACGGCGATGAACCTGAGAACGGTGGTTCCCTCCGTGCCGATCTCGATCGGCACGGTGTACGGGGTGCCGTTATCAACTTCGGGATCAGTGCCGTCGGTGGTGAAAAGGATCTGCGCTGTTTCCGGAGTAGCAGTCAGTGTGACGGTCTGCGCCGTGTTGAATGTTCCTCCCGGAGTACTTACCTCGACAACCGGCGCTTCCGGTGGCGTAGCGCCGACCGTGCGGCCCTGGACTACAAAGTCGGTCGTCTTTCCCAGGGAAATGTTCACCGGTTCGCCCAAGGTGTCGCGAACCTTCCGGATCTCAAAGAAGTTGGTGTCGTAAGGGCTGCCCATGACGGCGTGAGGCGTGCTGCCGTCACCGAGGTAGCCCTCTGGAGCTCCCTCAGTCCACCGCAGGAAAGGCCCGATCTTCGCTACGAGCAACGGTGTGAAGTCTCCGTTGCCGTTCATGCTGCCGAGGTCTTCCGTGTAGCGGAGGCTACCTGTGTCATCGGCTTCGACCAGGAACTTTCCATAGGGATGCGTGATCTCGTAGGTTGAACCGAACTCGAACACCTCGTCGCCGCGTACCCGGATGCGACCGAAAGCGACTTCGTCGCCCGCAGCGGCTCCCTCACCGGTGAACGCCGCTTCAAGGGCGAGCGTCAGCCGGACCTCTTCTCCGTCAACCGGCAGGAATGCCTCTGCGGCCCACCAGAATGATTCACCGGGGAAGTTCCTTGGGAACTCCATCGGATCGAGCGGGAAAGGCAACTCTTCGATGATGGGGCACAGCGGATCGTCCAGGCACAGGTCGAGCTGAACTGGTTCCTGTGCTTCCACGCCCTCCCGTGCTGCCCATCCGTTGTCCTCGACCCATGACGGGTACCCGTGGCCGCCCGGAACAACCGGACCGATGGCCTTCAGGTTGTGAATGACGTACCGGAAGTCGCGGATCTCACCTGCCTTCCCCGTTTCGTCAACGGAGACTGCACGGATCAGAGTGGTGCTGCCGATCAGGATGGGATCTCCGTCGTACTGCATCGTCGATCCGGTGGGGCCTTCGTCATACGTCGGTTCGGATCCATCGAGCGTGTAGTAGATTCGCGCAGCGGCACCCGACTGCGTAGTCCCGGTCAGGGTTACCTGCTGGGGACCGGCGTGAGAGGGCAAGGATGCGTCCGGCGATGCGTCAATCCAGGGGCTGGTAGCGTCCAGCTCGTAGGTCTCGCTCTGAATCCCAGTTCGCTGGGCCGGGTCCGTCAAGCTGACCGCCAAGTACTTCAGTACGGTGGTGCCTGGGGCGGCAAGCTCTACCGGGGCCACGTCGTTATCGCCCGCGGTCGGTTCCCATTCCGTTCCGGTGGTTACCGTACCGTCCTCAGCGACCACAGGGTCTGTGCCGTCGGTCGTGTAGACAATCTTCGCCTCGTCCGGGAACGACGCCTGAATGTTGACTGTCAGCGCCTGATTGTAGGTGCCGCCTGGCTTGTCCACGCCGGCACGTACGGTGGCGATTTTGCCCTGCACCGCGAAGAGATTCGTTTCCACCGGGGTCGCGATACCCGGTCCTTCAATACGGAAGAAGTTCGTATCGAACGGGCTCCCCGTAACGGTGTGCTCGATGTTGGGGTCGCCGATGGACCCGGCCGGTGCAGCGGGCAAGGTGGAGTCCCACCGAAGGAACGGACCGACCTTTCCGCTCAGCGGCTCAGTCCAGTCGCACGGCTGCTGCAGGCATCCAAGGTCCTCAGTAAAACGGACCCGCCCACGATCGTCTGCTGTGACTTCGAACACGCCATACGGCGTCGTCGCCGTATAGGTCGCGTTCGGTGTCATGCCCTCCATGCGGATGCGCATGCGTGCGAATGCGTTTTGCTGACCCTGCGCCACGTCGCCGGCACCTCCGAACGCTGCTTCCGTGGCCATGATGAGGCGGGCCTCTTCACCGTTCGGCAACAGCAGTGACGCTTCACCGGACCACCAGAAGGACTCCTCCGGGAAGTTTCCAGGCATCTCCAACGGCAGTGCCGGATTGTAGGCTTCCCCAACCACCGGGCAGACCGAAGCTACGTCAATGCACAGCTCCAGCCGAAGGCCATTGTTGTCCCCATACCAGTAGGGGTAGCCGGTATCCGGATTGACCGGGCCCACACTTCCCTGCGGGCCGGTTGCAACAGCGGCGGGAAGTACAGCGGCGGGCTGGGGCAGAGCCCCCGCAAGCGGAGGCGGACCAAATGTGGAGAGGAGCACAACCGCCGAGGCAGTAACACCGGTCCCCCTCCATATCCTGCGTGTGCGCGGGGTTGGGCCCGCAGCGGTATGTGTACCGTCCGATTTCATGTTTGTGTCTCCCTGATGGTTCCGAGTCCCCCAGCTAACGAGACCCGCTGCCAGGTAGGGCGGATAGCAACATGCCCCGGGACCACTGTGGCGGGGTGAGGCTAGGAATACCTTGAGCCGGGTGACGCAGCTCAAGCCGCTCGCCGCGCACTGAGGAGGGCCTCTCATGTCGTGTAGGACACGGGAGGCCCTCCTCGTCGGAGGTAGTGCGGGTCCGTTCAGAGAATGCTGGTCATGCCGTTCCAGCTGGAGCCGACCTGGATTCTCTTCAGCCAACCGCCGGAACCGTTGCCCTCATAGAGCCACAGCCGCCCATCGCGATCACGGGCCAGCACATCAGCCTTTCCGTCACCGGAGAAGTCACCGGGACCGACGATGCTCGTCATGCCGTTCCAACCGGATCCGGCCTGAACCCGCTTCAGCCAACCGCCGGAACCGTTGCCCTCATAGAGCCACAGCCGCCCATCGCGATCACGGGCCAGCACATCAGCCTTCCCGTCACCGGAGAAGTCACCGGGACCGACGATGCTCGTCATGCCGTTCCAACCGGATCCGGCCTGAACCCGCTTCAGCCAACCGCCGGAACCGTTGCCCTCATAGAGCCACAGCCGCCCATCCCGATCACGGGCCAGCACATCAGCCTTCCCGTCACCCGAGAAGTCACCGGGACCGACGATGCTCGTCATGCCGTTCCAACCGGATCCGGCCTGAACCCGCTTCAGCCAACCGCCGGAACCGTTGCCCTCATAGAGCCACAACCGCCCATCCCGATCACGAGCCAGCACATCAGCCTTCCCGTCACCCGAGAAGTCACCCGGAGCGAGGATGGCGGTCATCGTGTTCCAACCCGAACCGACCTGAACCCGCTTCAGCCAACCACCGGAACCGTTGCCCTCATAGAGCCACAACCGCCCATCCCGATCACGAGCCAGCACATCAGCCTTCCCGTCACCCGAGAAGTCATGTCCTCCCATACCGGCGGGCGGCGGAGGAGCGGCCAAATAGGTGAAGCTCAGCGTTCCCGAGCCTCCGTTCGGGGTCGAAACCACGACGTCGGCGCTGCCTGCCGCATGGGCGGGAGTGGTGAACGAGAGTTCCGTGGCCGAGGCGACCTTGACGCTCTCCACAGGGACGTTTACTCCTCCCACTGTCACGGAGGTCTCCCCTGTCATGAAGCCGTCTCCGACAACGGTCACCAGCGTTCCGCCTTCGGCCGGCCCCGAGGTCGGTGACAGCGCTGTCGCTGTCGGTGCCGACGGGATCACAGGCTCCGTGTAGGTGTAGACCACCTGGTTGGAGGTGCCCGCCGCTGTTGTGACATCGATGTTCACCGGCCCTGCTGTGCCTGCCGGAACAGTGAAGGAGAGTTCCGTATCGGAAACGACCGTGACGTCGTCGTCCAGGAACGAGGAGGTATCCATGGTCACCATGGTTGCCGCCGGCACAAAGCCTGTGCCCTTCAGCGTCACCACCGTGTTCCCGGTGAGTGGACCAGACTCGGGGGTGATGGAGGAGATAGTCGGAGGCACAGCTACCGCAACGTAGTTCAGGTCGATTGTGCCGCTGGTGCCGACAGGAGTGGTCACGCTGAGCGGTACCGGTCCGGCCGCGTGCGCCGGTGCCGTGACGATGAGTGTGCCCGTGTTCAACACGTCGACGTCCGAGGCCGATATGACCGTCTGACCCACGGTGACGCTTGTCCGGTCCCTGGCGAAGCCTGAACCGAAGACCCAAATCTCCTCACCGCCAGTCGCTGCCGTCTCATCCGGATCGATCTCCTCGACCACGGGTTCCTCCGGCGCAGGTTCGTTGTAGGTGAACTCAAGACCGCCTGTAGTTCCGGAGAGGGTTGTCGCCGTCACCATCGCCGTGCCGGCAGGATTGGCCGGAGTTGTGAAGGTGAGTTCACTGTCCGAGAGAACGACGACGTCGGTAGCTGCGTTCTCGCCGACAGTCACGGTTGTATCCGCCGTAAAGCCGGAGCCGCGAAGGGTTACGGTGTCCCCACCGGTGCTCACACCGTTGGCGGGCACCAGTTCCTGTGCCGTTGGTGCCGGCGGCGCGGCCAGGTGCTCGCAGCTCACGTCACCGATGGTGACGTTGCCCAACCAGATCGCCGCGACCATCCCAACGCCGGGAACGGTCCCCTTGAGTGTGAGGTTGACGGTGACCCCTGTAGCTTTCGCTGATGACGCATACCGGGTGGTAATTCCGGGCCGTACCTTCGCGAGGATTTCGGCGCTGGTCATCCCCGGAACGGTTGCGGGGGTGGACACCTGCAGACCTTCCGCCGGAATCTCGGCCAGATCGACCGGTGTTCCGAGCACGGCTACGTCCTGGGAATCCGTTTCCGCTATAGGAAGGGCACCGGGCAGACAATCCGCTGAGGATGACACCTCCTTAGCCTCAACCGCTTGAACACCGAGCACCGACACAGAGAGGTCCTCGACCAAAGCGGAGCTGGTTGTTCCCGCTGCACCGGAGGTGGTGGACAGCTCCGCGGCACCTGCCACGCTCGCACCTGTCAGCGCACCGACATGGGCTGAGAGGTCGGGAATCACCGTCTCTGCGGGCGGACCGTCCGCTGCCGCAATTGCGTCAACGTCCAGAAGGTTCGCGCCCAGGAGCTCCAGCGAGAGCTCCATATTCACCGCTGACGCGGCCGCGTCACCCGGTGCGGCGAGCGCCGGCGTCGCAACGACGGCGCTACCACCGATCGCAAGAGCTGACGCAATTGCGGTAGCCCTCGCACTGCTCCATCTCGGGGACATGTTCACTCTCCTATGCAGTCCGGACAGCCGCATGGCATGCCGCCGCAGGTGGCGGGACGTTGCACGGCTGTCGTGCTGCTGCAACGGTAAGGAAAGGACCTTGGGAACAGGTTGAGCTCGTTTCCCGAAGGTGCGCAGTTCTGCGTATGGTGGGTCACACCGTGTAACCGCGGTACGTCCACTCCCAACTCCCGGAGGCACTACCTTGCCAGGAATGAACCTGACGCGGGACGAAGCACGCCAACGCGCGGCCACAGTCAGCGTCCACAGCTACGCCATCAACCTCGATCTGACCCGCGGCGACTCGGTGTTCCGATCGACAACCGTGGTGTCCTTCGACGCCGAGCAGGGTTCTTCCACCTTCATTGACGCCGTCACCGACTCCGTCCACCGTGTGACACTCAACGGTGTGGACCTGGACGTCGGGTCCGTCGCCGACGGCATCCGGATCCGTCTGGATAATCTTGCGGCCTCCAACGAGCTGGTTGTCGATGCGGACATGCTTTACATGAATACCGGCGAGGGGCTGCACCGCTTTGTCGATCCCGTCGACAACGAGGTCTACCTATACACCCAGTTCGAGGTCCCGGACTCCCGCCGCGTCTTCGCCGTCTTTGAGCAGCCGGACCTGAAGGCGACATTCCGCTTCACCGTGACAGCGCCGTCGCACTGGGATGTCATCTCCAACTCCCCCACTCCCCAGCCCGTCGCTGCGAGCTCAGCGGACGACGGCAGCACCAGCTCCACCTGGGCATTCGAACCAACGCCGGTGCTCTCCTCCTACGTCACTGCGCTGATCGCGGGGCCGTACCAGTCCGTGCGCAGCGAGCTGACAAGCTCGGATGGACGCACCATCCCGTTGGGCGTGTTCGCCCGCAGATCGCTCATGCAGCACCTCGACGCTGAGAACGTATTCGAATTGACCCGGCAGGGCTTCGAGTTCTTCGAAGCCCAATTCGGCACGCCCTACCCGTTCGAGAAGTACGATCAGCTGTTCGTCCCCGAGTTCAACGCCGGAGCGATGGAAAACGCCGGCGCAGTGACCTTCCTGGAGAGCTACGTCTTCCGCTCGCGGGTCACAGAGGCAACCGTCGAGCGCCGGGCGATCACCATCCTGCACGAACTGGCGCACATGTGGTTCGGAGACCTGGTCACCATGCGCTGGTGGAACGACCTCTGGTTGAATGAATCCTTCGCAGAATTCATGTCCACCCTTGCCTCTGCAGAAGCGACGAAGTTCACGCAGTCGTGGACCACGTTCGCATCCCTCGAGAAGGCCTGGGCGTACCGTCAGGACCAGCTCCCCTCCACGCACCCCATCGTGGCGCCGATCAATGATCTGGAGGATGTGCAGGTCAACTTCGACGGGATCACCTACGCGAAGGGCGCTTCCGTCCTCAAGCAGTTGGTGGCCTGGGTAGGCCAGGACAAGTTCATGGAGGGCGTACGCGAATACTTCGGCAAGCATGCCTGGTCCAACACCGAGCTCTCCGACCTTCTCGTCGAGCTGGAAAGAGCGAGCGGCCGCGACCTCACGGAGTGGTCGGCTCAGTGGCTGGAGACAGCCGGCGTGAACACCCTCCGCCCGGAGATCGAATGGGACGACGACGGCGCCATCACCTCGTTCGCCGTCCTCCAATCCGCTGTTGCCGAGTATCCGACGATCCGTTCACACCGCTTGGCGATCGGTTTCTACGACCTGACAGAGGATGGGCAGCTTGAGCGCTCCCACCGGGTGGAGCTTGATGTTGCGGGCGAACGCACGGATGTCGAGGAACTGGTCGGCATGCAGCGGCCTGACCTGGTGCTCCTCAATGACGATGACCTCGCCTACGCCAAGATTCGCCTCGATGACCGGTCGCTGCGCACCGCTACCCGTCATCTGAAGGACTTCAGTGCTTCCCTGCCGCGCACCCTGGTGTGGGCTTCCGCATGGGATGCCGCCAGGGATGGTGAAACGCCTGCACGCAACTACGTTGAGCTGATTCTGCAGAACATCGCCTCGGAGTCCGACTCCTCCGTGGTCCTGGTACTCCTGCGGCAACTCGCGACCACGTTGACGTTCTACGTAGATCCCGAAGATCGCCAGGCTATGGAGATAGCTGCAGCGGACAGCCTTTGGGAGTTGGTGGAAGGCGCTGACGCCGGCTCCGACTCGCAGCTGCAGTTCGTGAAGGCATTTGCTGTCCATGCGCAGACGGGTCCCCAGCTGGACATCGTCGAGAAGATTTTTGATGGTTCCGATGCACCGGAAGGACTCACAGTCGATGCTGACCTGCGTTGGGAGCTATTGACCAGTCTCGTGGTCGGCGGCCGGAAGACTCAGCAGGACATCGATGCCGAGCTCGAACGGGATGCTACCGCCACGGGCGCCCTGGCTGCCGCGCAGGCCAAGGCCGCAATTCCCACGGCCGAGGCCAAGCAAGAGGCGTGGGCGGCCGTCGTCGAACGCTCGGATATGCCGAACGCTGCCCAGCGCTCAGCGATTGCCGGATTCACGCGCGTCCACGACACGGCCCTTCTGGAGCCCTTCGCGGCGAAGTACTTCGCCGCGGCCAAGGAAATCTGGGCGGACCGCACACATGAGATCGCCCAGCAGATCATCGTTGGGCTCTATCCCTCCCGCCTGACAACGCGGGCCACCCTGGACGCGACCGATGACTTCCTGGCCACGCTTGATTCGGACATGGCTTCCCTCCGCCGGCTCACCCTGGAGAACCGCGACGGCGTAGCCAGGGCCCTCCGGGCTCAGGCAGCAGACAAATAGCAGCCCACCCGCAGGCCCGGAAGCTGCACACCTGCGCTTCCGGGCCAACGGGTGTACTTTGTGCCTATGAACCTCTCTGAGCATCACTATCGTGTCAGTGTGGTGTGGACCGGAAACCGCGGCGAAGGTACAGCCACGTACCGCTCCTACTCCCGGGACCACGAGGTGTCCTCACCCGGCGTGCCGGTAATCCTAGGGTCGGCGGACCCGACTTTTCATGGCAATCCCGACCGCTGGAACCCGGAGCAGCTCCTCCTCGCCGCACTCTCGCAGTGCCACATGATGTCCTATCTGCACATGGCCGTGAAAAACAACATCACCGTGACCGCCTACGAGGACGCCGCCGAAGGCACGATGCGGCTCAACCCTGACGGCAGCGGCCAGTTCACCAGCGTTACGCTCCGGCCGCGTGTCACGATCACGGACAAGAAGTCCAAGCGCACGGCGCAGTCAATCCACAGCGAGGCTGCTGCGGCCTGCTTCATCGGCCGGTCGGTCAACTTTCCCGTCCTGCACGAGCCCGTTGTGACGGTCGGCGGTAACGCAGGGCCGCTTGCCGAGCCTCCTCATGCTATGACCACAGCCTGATCCAGGTTCCGGGAGAGGCAACCGCCCAGGGCAAGAATGCGTCTGCGCCCAGCCTGCGACGGTAATCTTGAGCTGCCCCGACGTACCGTGAACCCCCCGGCACGCGAGCGGCTCCAATGAAAGGTGTCCCCATGCAGTTCCTTGACCAGCTCGGTTACGGCGGCAACATCATCGCTGCCACGCTGATCCTGCTGGCCGCCCTCGTGCTATGGCTGATCCTGCGTGTGCTGATCAACCGTATGGTTCAGCGCGTGCAGAACGGGTATGACATGTTCAAGAAACCGCATTTTCGGTGGGCGCAGCCGGTGTTGCGGACGCTGGATCACAAGCGCCGTATACAGCGGGCTGAAACCATTGGGGCGCTCCTGCGCAGTGCTACGGCGGTAACGATCGCGCTCGTCGCATTCATGACCGCGATTGAGCAGCTCGGAGTCAATATCGGCCCTATCCTCGCAAGCGTGGGGATCGTCGGTATAGCCATTGGCTTCGGCGCGCGGGAAGTAATCCGGGATGCTTTCCTCGGATTCTTCATCACCATCGAGGATCAGTACGGCATCGGGGATGTCATCGAAGTGGGCGACACCGTGGGGGTCGTGCAGTCGGTCGGACTACGGATAACCCGCATGGTGGATGAGAACGGAGCAATCTGGTACATCCGTAACGGTGACATCATGAAGGTAGGCAACAGATCCCAGGGGAATTACGTGCCTCCCGCGACAGACGACGAAAAAATGGAAAAAAGCCAATGAGCAGTGAAACACCCGGCCCCATCCCCATCCCGTCCCGATTCGGTGAACCCATCGCGCGTTTGACGCCGGTGGGTCCGCGGTTCGACCAGCCTTCCTACACGGACAACTTCTACGAAGCCGTTGGCGGACACGAAACATTCGTCCGCCTGGTCGATGCCTTTTACGACGGTGTGGCATCGGATGAACTACTGCGCCCCATGTACCCGGAGGAGGACCTGGGTCCCGCCAAGGAGCGCCTCCTGCTCTTCCTGGAGCAGTACTGGGGAGGCCCGAGAACGTACGGCGAGACACGCGGCCATCCCCGCCTGCGGATGCGCCACCAGCCGTTCCGGGTGACGCCGGCGGCTCGTGACCGCTGGCTGGTGCATATGCGGGACGCGGTCGATTCCCTTGAGCTCTCACCCCTGCATGAGTCAACGCTGTGGGACTACCTTGAACGGGCTGCGCACTCCATGGTCAACTCTGCCTGACCAGTTCCGCGGCTGTTGACGCTCAGAGAACAGCAGCCTGACGGACCAGGACATGCCCGCTCCCGGTGCTGAGCCGCGTCCAGCGGCCATTTGTGTAAACACCGGCCTGCTCGCCCGGTACCAGGAACCCGAGAGCGAAAGCTCCGAACGCGGCGCCAGCCGGCAGGTCCGCCGGGGATCCTTCAATCGGCCGGGCCCAGATGATTCCGCGGGCATTGTTGACGACGATAGCTCCCGGCGACTGCGGCACGGACTCAGCAACTTCCCTGATCCCGTCCGATGCCGCGGCGAGCAATTGGTTCGATGGAATTGTGCCCTGCGGCTGCCAGCCTGACCGCGGCGGCAGGACCCCTGCCCAGATCTCGGTGACAGTCGTGGGCGGAACCGGCAGGACGACGTCGTTCTCCCCCATGTGTGCCAGGCGGTCCGACACCGAGGCAAGCGCCACCGTTGTGTCGAGCCGCGCAGGTTCGCGCAGCGGCATGGTCCGCAGCCCAAGCACGGTGGGCGTGGCCTCCCCGAGGACCCGCGGCGCGAGGATGCATACGTACGCAGCAAGGACCTCCCCGACCGCCTGAAGCCGCACAGCGCCGTCCTGGGCGGCGCGGGCGCGACCGACATAGGTGCGCAGGTCCAGCATCACCTGTCGTTCGGCAACGGTCAGTTCTCGGGCCATCGTGGAGGATTGGGACATGGTGCAATACTCTCACCTGCCCACCCGCCGCTTCCATTTGCGTAATGTCCAGGGCATTACAGCGGTTGCTGTCGGATAGTGCGGCGCAGGCACCGGCCGGTTGAGGCCGCAAGCCGCGCAGTCTAATGTCGGTCATGGTTCCCCTGACGGCGCTTCGCCGGATGAGCACGGAGCCGTCCAGGGGACACCGCCCCCGCAATACAAGGAGCCAATCATCACCATGTCCGCGCAACCTGTGCAGGATCCCACCGCCGCCCTCGTCAGCCTCCTCGACCTGGACAGTGCCGCCGGAGCCCAGACGGATGAGGAGATCTACGTCGCGACGCCGGTGAAACAGCCGGGCAAGCGGGTTTTCGGAGGGCAGGTACTCGCGCAGGCGTTGATTGCCGCAAGTCGAACCGTGGAACCGGTGCGTTCCGTGCACTCGATGCACGGCTACTTCCTCAGGGCCGGTGATGCCGATCTTCCTATCACTTTCGGCGTGCAGCGGCTGCGTGACGGGCGCTCATTCTCGGCGCGGAGGGTTCATGCTTACCAGAACGGCGTCCCCATCCTGTCCATGATCGCGTCCTTCCAGCAGCCGGACGAAGGGATCACCCATCAGGAAGCCATGCCGGCAGACCTTCCCGATCCGGAGTCGCTGCCCTCCACGGCGGATCTGCTGGGCCGGTTCGATCATCCGGTCGCGCAGGCGTGGGCTTATGACCGCCCTTTCGACATCCGCCATATCGACTCTCCCCTCTATGTCGAGAACTCCGGTTCCAGGGAGCCGGTCAACGCGGTCTGGATGAAGACGTTCGGCTCTATGCCCGCAGATCCGGCGATGCATCAGGCCGCCCTGGCGTACGCGAGTGATTACACCCTGCTCGAATCGATCCTGCGTCCGCACGGGCTCACCTGGATACAACCGGGAATGAGCGTGGCAAGCCTCGACCACGCCATGTGGTGGCATCGTCCGGTCAGTGTCGACGAGTGGCTGCTGTACGTTCAGGCATCGCCGAGCGCCTCGGGGGCACGGGGGCTGGCGCTGGGTAAGATCTACAACCGGGTCGGGGACCTTGTTGCAACCGTGGCCCAGGAGGGAATGATCCGCGTGCCCGACGACGCCGGGAGCCGCTTCAAGGGCGCAGTACAGAAAAAACTGATGGACCAGAAGATGCGTCGCTGGAAGAACTGACCAAGTCGCCGGCAACTGATAAAGGGAGCGTGCTGATGCACGCTCCCTTTATCAGTGGCTTACCGGATCGCGAAGACTCAGTCGCGGGTAAGACGCCGATGGGTCACACGGTGCGGCTTGGCTGCTTCTGGGCCGAGACGCTCGATCTTGTTTTCCTCATACGCTTCGAAGTTGCCCTCAAACCAGTACCAGCTTGCCGGTTCTTCCTCAGTGCCTTCATAGGAAAGGATGTGGGTGGCTACCCGGTCGAGGAACCAGCGGTCGTGGGAAACCACCACTGCACAACCCGGGAACTCGAGCAGCGCGTTCTCGAGGCTGGAGAGTGTCTCCACGTCCAGGTCGTTGGTGGGCTCATCGAGGAGCAGCAGGTTGCCGCCCTGCTTGAGGGTCAGCGCGAGATTCAGACGGTTGCGCTCACCGCCTGAAAGCACTCCTGCTTTCTTCTGCTGATCGGGGCCCTTGAAACCGAACGCGGAGACGTACGCACGGGATGGCATTTCGACCTGACCGACCTGGATGTAATCCAGGCCGTCGGATACCACTTCCCACAGTGACTTGTTCGGGTCGATACCGCCACGCGACTGGTCCACGTAGGAGATTTTGACCGATTCGCCGATCCGCAGCTCCCCGTCGTCGAGCGGTTCAAGTCCGACGATGGTTTTGAAGAGTGTGGTCTTGCCGACGCCGTTCGGCCCGATGACTCCAACGATGCCGTTTCGGGGCAACGAGAAGGACAGGTCGTCGATGAGGATGCGGTCGTCGTAGCCCTTCTGGAGATCGTGTGCCTCGATGACCTGGCTGCCGAGACGCGGGCCCGGCGGGATCTGGATCTCCTCGAAGTCCAGCTTCCTGGTCCGCTCCGCTTCGGATGCCATTTCCTCGTAGCGGGCAAGGCGCGCCTTGGATTTGGTCTGCCGGCCCTTGGCATTGGAACGCACCCATTCGAGCTCTTCCGAGAGCCGCTTGGAGAGCTTCTGGTCCTTCTTGCCCTGGATCTCGAGGCGGGCGCGCTTCTTCTCAAGGTAGGTGGAGTAGTTGCCCTCGTAGGGGTACAGATGTCCGCGGTCTACTTCAGCGATCCACTCGGCTACGTGATCGAGGAAGTACCGGTCGTGGGTGACTGCGAGTACGGCACCCGGGTACGCGGACAGATGCTGTTCCAGCCAAAGCACGCTCTCGGCGTCGAGGTGGTTGGTGGGTTCGTCGAGCAGCAATAGATCGGGCTTCTGGAGCAACAACTTGCAGAGCGCGACCCGGCGTCGCTCACCGCCGGAGAGGATGGAAACATCAGTTTCCGGAGGCGGACAACGCAGAGCGTCCATCGCCTGCTCGAGCTGGGAGTCAAGGTCCCACGCATCTGCAGTGTCGATGGCTTCCTGCAGCTTGCCCATTTCGTCCAACAACTTGTCGTAGTCGGCGTCCGGGTTAGCCATTTCCTCGGAGATCTCGTTGAAACGCTGGATCTTGCCGTAGATCTCGCCCACGCCTTCCTGGACGTTGCCGAGCACCGTCTTTTCCTCGTTCAGGGGCGGTTCCTGAAGGAGGATGCCCACGGTGTAACCGGGGCTGAGCCGTGCCTCACCGTTCGAGGGTGTATCCAGGCCTGCCATGATCTTGAGGATGGTGGACTTACCCGCACCATTGGGCCCCACCACGCCAATCTTGGCGCCTGGGTAAAAGGACATGGTCACGTCGTCGAGAATTACTTTGTCGCCAACAGCCTTGCGGGCCTTGGTCATCGTGTAGATAAATTCCGCCATAGGACAAGGCTAGTGCGTTGAGACCTCCAGAACATATTCGGGCGTAGCTGGACAGGCGCTGCCCGTCCGGCTACCTCTGGTCTCCGACGAAGCACCGTCCGTCGGCCAGCACCGGAAGTTGCGTCGCTATCGCGGCGCCGTCGCGGATGTGCCCGAAGACGCAAGTCTCCCCGACAGGCACGGCCGCGGTCATTGCGTCCACTTCGAGGCCGGTCGGAGTTATGTCTATGGACACCTCAACGGAGTCCGCATCGACGCCCGCTGACTCGAAGGCAGCCCGCAGTGCTTCTGCGTCCGGTTTGGAGGTCTCGGCTGCCAGCGAGTTCAGGGCGTCGGCGATGCGGGACGTGATGACGTCTGCCGTCGAAGCATCCGACGGCGGAGTCGATGCAGGATCAGGGCTTGGCGCTGCCGGCGGCACCCTTGGAGCCTGGGCAGGAATCCCGACCGCGGCGGCTCCGCACCCGCTGGTCAGGACAGAAAACCCTGCAGCGAAGAGGCACAACGCCACAACCGTTCGTTTCCCTCTGGTTTCGGTATCCGGCCGTGTCCGATATCCCCGCATGACCCAATTCTGACACGGCGCGCCGGTACGAGCCGGCTTAGAAGGGCGCCGAAGCCAGCTCCTCATCCATCCCGGACTCGGCGTCAGCATCGGGGTCGGACCGGTTTTCCTGTGGCTCGCCAGCTGTTCCCGGTGCACCGAAACCTGCCGATAGTTCACCGGTGTCGTAGTCCACGCCCGAGAATCGGTCATCCGTCCCCGTCTGCACCGAGGGGTCGTTCCGGTCCGCTCTGGAACGTCTGAAACTCGCCGTCCCGAACAACAGGTCGTGGCCGGCGGAGTCGGCGTCGATCTCGACCGTGGTGCCGCTCTTTCCTTCATCATTGACCCAGGTCCTGACTCGAAGCCGGCCGGTCACGATGACGCGATCGCCCTTCTGCAAGCTGACCCCGGCGTTCGTGGCCAACTGGCGGAACATCGAAACGGAATACCAGTTGGTGTCCCCATCCACCCAGGCATTCGCCTTCTTGTCGAAGTATCTGGCGGAGCTGCCCAGCCTGAACTTGGTGATCGGCAATCCGCTGCTTGCCACGGAACACTTGACATCGGTACCGACGAAGCCACGAATCGTCACATAGTTGCTCATCATTCTTCCCTTCAGAGGTTCAAGGGCCGACGCGGCGCGTCGACTGGCTCCAGTCTCTGACAGGGCGTTATTGGCCTGATCGGTGCCCGCGGCTATGTGGGCATCCGCAGTGAAATTTGTCCGCTGTGGAGGAGATAACGCAGACTAAGAACCGCTAAACTTGTGTGGGCGCTCCGCCCACACAAGCCCCCGTAGCTCAATGGATAGAGCAACGGCCTTCTAATCCGTAGGTTGCGCGTTCGAGTCGCGCCGGGGGCACACGATCACCCGGGGAATGTCACTCGCAGTTCAAGATAGTGCTGACCGGAAACGTCCTGCGAGTACTCCACGCGACCGGCAATCCCCTCCAGCTCCCCTGTCCCGGATCCGGGGATGATGTGTCCCGAACTGGCCGCTGCGGTCCCTTCCGCGAGCCCCCAGTGCTGTACGATCATGCTCCCTCGTCGGCCAAGGACGCTCCCGCTGAAAACCTCCGACGCCACATAACCGGCCCCGCGGTTGTTGCCTGCCATGAGCAGCTCAGCCACTGAGGATCCCTCAATGTCGCCGACGAACTCTTTCGTTGCACTCACTCGCGTCAGTTCGCTGTCAACGCCGTCAACCGAATACGACTCAGGTGCCCAGTGCGAGATGTCGAATGCTGCCCGTATGACCTGTTCCTGCAGTTCGCTCATCCCACCAGTATTGCCCCATTGAGCGCCCTTCGCATGTTCGCGCGACTGCGGTCTATCGGCTAAGAGGAACCTGATCCTTTGACCGCTGCCCTCGGAAAAGTGTCTTGGTCCGCGGGTCGAGCACAACGAGATAAGTTGCGAATGCCACCCCCACCACGGCGGCAAGTTGCCGTGCAGTGTCCAGACTCAGCTCGATGTAGGGGAAGATGTCCAACTGATCCGAGATCGCATAGATCATGAAGAAGGATACGGCGAAGTACAGGATCTTGACCTGCCAGTCGTCCCGAATACCGGTCACCGCGAACAGCGGAATCAGCCACACGACGTACCAGGACTGGATCATCGGGGCCAGGAGCACGACGGCGGAAAGGGCCAGCGCCAGCCGGCGCATGAGGTAGACGTGATCGCCCTTGAAAATGAACCATGCGATGAGGGCGAGGGATATCAGGGTGCCGATGGTATGCACGACATCTGCCCAGGACCAGCCATCGAATCCGAGGGCGTCCCCGGTGAGGGCAACAACCATCCCGAGGAAGCCGACGGGCGCGTACCACACCCACACGCTTCCGGGCGTGCTGAGAGCACCGACCCAGCCGAACCCGAACCCGTTCATAATCCCGAGGACCCACAGGATGCCAAGCGAGAGCCCCGCCGTGATCGCCCAATACAGGATCTTGCGGGGCCAGCTCGCACCGCGACCGGCCCACATCAAACCGATGAACGGCAGGAAGATCAAGGTTATTGGCTTGATGCCGATCGATAGTGTCACGAGGACGATCGCCACAACGTACCGCCCTTTGGCAGCGAGGTAAAGCGCGGCCAGGGCAAGACCCACCATGAGGGAGTCGTTATGGATGCTGGCCACGAAATTGGTGAGGAACAGCGGGTTCGCCACCGTCAGCCAAAGGGCCCGGTTGGGGTTGACGTTGTGCAGTTCGGCTAGCCGCGGCACGTAGTACACGCACAGTACGACGCCAACGATTGCGAGCAGCCGGAAAAGCAGGATTGACAGGTCCGGCTGACCACCGGTGAGGCGCACGACACCCTCTTCCAGCCAAAGGAAGATGGGCCCGTACGGTGTGGGACTCTGCGCCCACAGATCATCCGCACCGATCTGCAGGTAGTTGGAGATCTGCGAATAGCCGTCCTTGTACGGGTTCAGTCCGCCGACCATGACCTGGCCTTGAGCGATGTAGGCAAAAACATCCCGGCTGAACAATGGGAGTGCAAAGCACATTGGCGCGGCCCACGCCACGGTGGCGGTCAGGATTGTACGTCTCGACCCGGGACCCCATCCCTGCAGACGCTGACCGAGTCTCAGCCATGATCGAACGAGGAGCATCCCACCAAGTGCCAGTAGGAGGACGGAGAGCACAGCCCCAACAGGTTCGAACCGCAACCAGATGATCACCGGCACCTGACGGAGTTCGCGGGACGCAAGCGAGAGCCAGCCCACCCCGAAGGATCCAACAAGCATGAGCATGGACCCGACGAAGCCCTGGATGATTGCTATCCGGGGACGCCCGATGTGCGCGGTTGCAACAGAAGCAGGCGCAGGGGCCGTCATTTCAGGGGGATCCGATCGTCGGTCTGACACGGGCGGTAATGGGGATCGAGGTCGATCGATTTTACCATTTGAGCGGCCGCAGGCTGCCGTGCCGCACGTTGCGGCACGGCGCGCCCACCGATGCCAACATCCGCGCAGAGCGGTCTCCTCCAATGGAGCCACTCCGGAGCTGATCCGGCTCCTCCCAGTGAATAACCCGGTACATTTGTCGGGTGCCGATAACAAGTGAACCCATCGTCTGGATCGACTGTGAAATGACGGGTTTGGATCCTGTCGCAGATGCCCTGATTGAGGTGGCGGTCATCGTCACTGATTCAGAACTCAACATCCTGGGCGAGGGTGTCGACGTCGTCATTGCACCGCCGCCGGGCGCGGTCGAATCCATGGGTGATTTCGTTCGCAACATGCACACCGTCTCCGGCCTGCTCGAAGAGCTCCCGCACGGAGCGACGATGCAGGAGGCGCAAACCCGCGTGCTCGAGTACATCACTGCGCACGTCCCGGAACCACGGCGTGCTCAACTGGGCGGAAATTCGGTGGGTACCGACAGGGTCTTCCTTGTCCGGGACATGCCCGCCGTGGTGGAGCACCTGCACTACCGCGTGGTGGATGTGTCAACAATCAAGGAGCTGGCTCGTCGCTGGTATCCGCGCGCCTATTTCCAGGCGCCGGAGAAGAGCGGGAACCACCGCGCGCTTGGAGACATCAAAGATTCCATCCGCGAATTGCAGTACTACCGGAGCACCATCTTTGTCCCAGGCCCCGGACCGGATTCCGAGACCAGCAGGGCAGCAGCGCGGGATCTGCTCGCCGGAACCTGAGCTGCAGCACGGGCCGCCGAGCCGTGTGTCGGGGGGGCGGAAAAAGTGCGCAGAAATGTGTGTAGAATTGTCTGCGCTGCCTCGTTCAGCCCCGGTAAGCCCGCTTCCTAGCGAGTGACACACGGGCCGGTTATTCGAGGCGCATGGTGGGTATAGCTCAGTTGGCAGAGCGCCTGGTTGTGGTCCAGGAGGTCGCGGGTTCAAACCCCGTTACTCACCCCATTGGCCCGCCGGCAGTAGCCGCAGGCTTCGGTGGCCGCCCTGGATCCTCGGGGCGGCCATTGGTATTTCTTCGGTCTGTTCCCGCGTGTGGGACGAAGCCTCATCAGAAGGGAAAGCTGCATGAAACGCACTCTGTTCGAGGAGGACCATGAACTCTTCCGCGAAGTGGCGCAGGAGTTCAACTCACGCGAAGTCGCCCCGAACTATGCCCAGTGGGACCGCGAGCATATGATGCCGCGCACCATGTGGAGCGCCGCGGGAGAACAGGGGCTGCTGGGCCTGGCTGTGCCCGAAGAGTTCGGTGGAGCCGGGATGCCGGATTACCGCTTCCGTGTAGTCCTCGACGAAGAGTTCGCCCGCGCCAACCATCTGGCAACAGGGTTGGCTTTCCACCTGCACGACGACCTGGTCCTTCCCCATTTGCTTGCCTACGGATCAGACGAGCTGAAGCAGAACTGGCTTCCCGGCATGGTCACCGGTGAGAAGGTCACGTCTGTGGCCTGGACAGAGCCCGGTGCCGGGAGTGACCTGCGCGGCGTCCGCACCAAGGCAGTACGCGACGGCGGCGACTGGCTCGTAAGCGGACAAAAAACGTTCATCGGTAACGGCATAAGCGGTGATGCCTCGCTGGTTCTCGCCCGCACTGACGGCTCCACCGGGAGGGGCGGCAGCGAATCCTTCTCCATGTTCATGGTGGAAAAGGGTCAAGGCTACGAAACCGGCAGGCAGCTCGACAAAATGGGGCTGAAGGCTTCCGACACGGCTGAGCTTTTCTTTGACAACGTGCGCGTCCCCGCGGCGAACCTCGTGGGCGAGGTTGGACAGGGTTTGAGGTATGTCACGGAGCAGCTGCCGCAGGGACGTCTGGCCATCGCCGTCGCCTCCTCGGCCGTCGCGCGGACGATGTATGAGGCGACGGTTCGGTACACGAAGGAGCGCAACGCCTTCGGCGAGCGTGTCATCGACTTCCAGAACACCCGGTTCGAGCTCGCGGACATCCTGACCGAGGTGGAGGTCACCGAGACATATGTCGATCGGGCCGTCCTCGCCTTCAATGACGGTGCGCTCGATGCCGTCAGCGCGGCTCGGGTGAAACTGTGGGCGAGCGAAAGGGTGAAATTGATCACGGATCGTTGCCTGCAGCTGCACGGAGGATATGGCTACATTCTGGAATACCCCATAGCGCAGGCATTCCTTGCTGTCCGTCTCCTGAGCATCTTCGGGGGCACCAGCGAAATCATGCGCGAGACCATCGGCCGCAACATCGCCCGCTAAGCCCCGGAGCAAGGAAGAGTTCCCCATGCCTGTTCGCCCCATCACCATTGCCGGCGAGCCCGTCCTTCACCGGCGGGCCGTCGACGTCGAACTGTTCGATGATGAGCTGCGGTCCCTCATTTCGGACATGTACGAGACGATGGACGAGGCCAATGGCGTGGGCCTCGCGGCCCCGCAGATCGGCGTCGGCCTGCGTATCTTCGTCTACGGAATGGTGAACGACGACGACGTGCCGCCGCGTGGGGTTCTGGTGAATCCCACGCTGGTCACTTCGAAGGTCTCCGGTGCTGAGCCGGACGAGGAAGAATCAGAAGGATGCCTCTCCTTCCCCGGCGAGGCCTTTCCGCTCAAACGCGCGGAATGGGTGAAGGTGAACGGTTACGACGGTGACGGCAATGCGGTCGAATTCGAGGCGACAGGTTGGTTCGCCCGCTGCATGCAGCACGAGTTCGACCACCTGAACGGGACCCTGTACGTAGACCGCCTCAATCCTCGATTCGCACGCAAAGCGAAAAAGGCCGTCAAGGTCAACGGCTGGGGCGAGCCGGGACTGACCTGGATGCCGGGTGTGGATCCGGATCCCTTCGGCCACTAAGCAGCCGGCATCGGCTCGCGGTCAAGATCTTCCAGGCGGTGAACCGACCGCAATGGTCCGAGAAGCGCAATGAGCGGTGCTGTGGCCGCCAGCAAGACAGCTGCAAGGACTGCAGTGGTGATGCCCCGCGTCTCGGCGAGGATCCCGCCAAGGATGCTGGCTATGCCCAGCATGCCCCAACTGACCATCCTCGTCGCCGCTCCCAGCCTGCCCATCATCGCCGGCGGGCAGACACGCTGACGGAAACTCGTGCCGACCACAATGCTCAGCGCAATCGAGATCCCGATGACGAACATTCCGATGAGCCCAAAAATCATTCCCGGCCCGGGTGTCATGACGAGTAGTGATGCGTAGCCCACACTCCGGGCGCCATCGACCATCGCCACACAGGACCGGACCCGAGCAACTCAGTAAGCCGTTTGGCGTCCAAACCGCCAACTGCCCCGCCCACGGACGTTGCCAGGGCAGGAAAGCCATCCCCGAAAGCGCAGCCACGGCGAAATCACTGGCGTCGAGTTCCACCGCCGCGATGATGGGGAGAGCAGCGGCGGCAACGGCTGTGCCGAACACTCCAGCCGTGGCGGATAATTACAGAGCTCTGAAGTTCGTATTCCGACGCACCAGGGACGCGCTGGGTGCAGTCGTCTCGGCCATTCCCTCAGCGTAATGGAATGTAATCCGCGATCAGCCCGTTGTGGATGACCGGCCGCGAAAGGGCTCAGCACCCTTGACTAAACGGCAAAGCCGTCGGACCATGTCGCACGATGACTCAATCCGGGAGAAATGGATGGGTTGGCCGATACGCCGGGTTCTGTCCCGCAGCTCTCAAGGAGCTGCAGTGGCGGCCATCCATCTACGGACGCCGTTGCCGACGCCCTCCAGCGGCCTACCCGGGCACTCGGGCGGGCAGCCCTCAATCGTGCCCTGTCTGGCCTTGCTCCGGGTGGGGTTTACCTAGCCGCTCCGGTCGCCCGGTGCGCTGGTGGTCTCTTACACCGCCGTTTCACCCTTACCCGTCTGGACGAACCATCGGGGCGGTCTCTTTTCTGTGGCACTTGCCTGCGGGTTACCCCGAGTGGGCGTTACCCACCACCCTGCCCTTCGGAGCCCGGACGTTCCTCGGGAGAAGCTCAAAAGTGGCTTCCCACGCGGCCGCCTGGCCAACCCATCCACCACGATTCTACGTGTCGCTCGACAGGGTGTGCGCCGAGACAAGTGCCGGGTCGCCTGCGGCTGCCCCTGACGGGGCACAGGTAGAGTATTGAGGTGCTTATTCTGCTACCGCCCTCCGAAGGAAAAACGGCTGCAGGAAAGGGGCACCCGCTCGATCTCGACTCCCTGGCATTTCGGGAGCTGACTGCTGCCCGTTCCGAAGTACTCGCCGCGCTCGCGAAGGTGAGCGCACACGATGACGCTCATGCCGTCCTCGGAGTCGGAGCCTCGTTGGCGGAGGAAGTGCGCCGAAACATCGAGTTACGCCAAGCTCCCGCGGCGCCGGCGCATACCGTTTACTCAGGCGTCCTGTACGACGCTCTCGGGTACCGGAGTATGACTCCCGCCCAGAAGCGCAAGGCAGACGCCGCCGTCGTTGTCATTTCGGCGCTCTGGGGCGCTCTGGGCTTCGCCGACGCCGTACCGGCCTACCGGCTATCCATGTCCGTCGAGCTTCCCGGCACCGGAAAGCTGGCCCCCTTCTGGCGCAAGCACCTGGCGGCCGTTCTGAACGAGCGGGCCGGTGACTCGCTCATCGTCGACTGCCGTTCAAGCACTTACGCGACGGTGTGGGCGGGGGCACCGGAGCGGTCGGTAGCAGTCAATGTGTTTCAGGAACGGAATGGGCGCCGAACCGTGGTCTCGCATTTTGCGAAACACACCCGCGGCGAATTGGCCCACCATCTGCTGACCCGCCGGGGAAAGCAGCCTGCTACCGCAGAGCAGCTGCTTCGCGCGGCATCGGAGCGGTGGACCTGCGAGCTTGTGCCTGCCACTGCAAGGAAGGCCGGGCAGCTGAATATCGTCCTCACGAACAGCTGACCGGCGCCGTCCCCAGCGTGGGTGCTAGGCGTCTGAGCGCGCGACCAACTCGACCTCGAACCCTTCAGCGTTCTCAAGGTACGCCGCGTAATGGTCCTGCCCGCCGGCGAAGGGATGCCTATCGCTGAACAGCAGGGTCCACCCGTGGCTGGCCGCCCGACGCGCGAGGAGGTCAACTTCAGCCCGCGTGCCCGCGTTGAAGGCGAAATGGTTGACTCCCTGTCGACGGCGTTCGTGCGGTCCGGGCAGGACATCCGGACCTGACTCCAGCACGAGGTACACACCGTTCCCTTCCCAACTCGAACCGTCGTTCCAGGTCTCCTTCAATACGAAGCCCAGCCGTTCGAACAGCCAGCCCATGCTATTGCGCGCGGCGGCTAGATCCTTGACCCAGATTTCAACGTGATGGAGCGTTCCGGTTGGCACGCGGGGAGGATCGACGGCGGCGGCCTTCTCGCCGGTCTGGGCAGCCGGCTTCTCTGCCACTGCGTTTTTGGGCTTCCATTCGACGCCCGCCATTCCGGCGTCCATGGCTTCATTGGACAGCCTGTCGGCGTCCTTGTTGCGTTCGCGGGGAATCCACTCGTACCGCACGCGACGGGGGTCTACGATGCGGCGGGCCTGCCCTGCCAGCTTCTGCATGTCCGCGTGCTTGATCTTCCAACGCCCACTCATTTGCTCGACAACGAGCTTGGAATCCATCTTGACGAGAATCCGGCATTGCGGATCGATCTCATTCACCAGTTCAAGGCCGGCAAGAAGTCCGGAATACTCTGCGACGTTGTTGGAGGCGATCCCAACGTAGCCGGCCTTCTCCACCAGAATGACGCCGGTCTCCGGGTCGCGAACCAGCGCGCCGTAGCCCGCGTGCCCCGGGTTGCCGCGCGAGCCGCCGTCGGCTTCGACGATGAGGAGATCGTGGATGGGGCGACCGGTGCCTTCGTCAGCAGCGGAAGGGAACGCGTCGTCGAAAAGGGTCACAGCGGAACCGTGCACCCTTTCAGCTTCCCCACTCTGCGGAACGCACAAGGATGCATCCGGAGTCGGGGCAGATCACAACGTCGTCGTCAGCGGCGCGGGAGATGTCGGCGAGGTCGCCGGGACTGAGCTGCAGACCTGACCCTTCGGAACGGCCGTGGAACAACCGCGCCGCGCCGACCCCGCGCTTGGCCAGTGTCCTGTCGTAGAGCGCAAGCAGAGCAGGTTCGAAGGAAGCTGACAGTTCATCGCGCGCTGCCTGGACGTCCGCGCGTTCTGCTTCGATGCGGGCCAGCTCCTCGTCGCGGGCCATCTCAAGTTTGCGGAGCTGGCCCTGAACGGACTCAGCACGCTCCCGGGCCTCATCACGTGCTGTCCGGGCGGCTTCGACCCGCTCCATCACCTCAAGTTCAATATCCTCGAGATCAGACCGACGGCGGGTCAGCGAAGCGACTTCGCTCTGCAGCGCCGTCAGGTCTTTCGATGACCCGGTTCCGCTGTTCAGCCGCTGCTCGTCGCGTTCAAGCCTGGTGACAACTGCCTGCACGTCATCTTCCGCGCGGGTGAGGTCCCGCTCTGCGTCGCTGAGACTCGTGGCCGCTGTGACCTGTTCGGATTCTGCGCTGGCCACCTGCGCGGCGAGGGCCGCCAGTTCGGGGTTCGCCCTGACGGTAGCTGCCTGCCGCTGCAGTTGGTTGAGCTTTGAATCATAAGCCTGCAGATCAAGAAGCCGCAGCTGTTCCGCCTGAGGTGCTTTTGCCACCGATAGTCCTCCGCCGTCGCCATATTCCGTTCTCCCTACCTTATGGCACGAAGCTAGGGGCCGGACACGTTGGAAAGGCGGGTGAAGAACTAGTCTCCACCGGGGGTGAGCACGAAATCCCAGGGATCGGAATTGACCGTACTTACCCGCACATCAATGATGAAGCCCTGATCGGACAGGACGTTGGACAACGCGTTGGCGGCGGGGGTCAGCCACAGCCATTCGCTGCCGAAGTGCGAGACATCAATGAGATAGGGCCGGCCGTTCACGGCCGCTTCCCGCGCTTCCAGCGCAGGGTGATGCCGAAGGTCCGCGGTGACATAGACGTCCGCCTGGCTCGCTCGCACCCGGTCAAACAGGTTGTCCCCCGCTCCGCCGCATACCGCCACACGCCGGACAAACCCATGGCGGTCGCCCGCGACGCGCATTCCACCGGCCACCGCCGGTAGCAGGCCGAAGACGAGTTCCGCGAAGTCCCCCAGCGAGGTCACATCCGGCAGCTCCCCCACGCGGCCGATTCCTTCCTCCGGCAGCCCGTCCGCCGACCCGGCAAGGGGCTCGACGTTGGACAGCCCGAACGCGTCGGCGAGCACATCGGACACGCCTCCGACGGCACTGTCTCCGTTGGTATGCACGGTAACCAGCGCGCAGCCCGCCTCGATGAGCCGGTGCACCGCAGCACCTTTGGCATGGGTCGCCGCCACCGAATTCACGGGTTTCAGCATGAGCGGATGATGGGCGACTATCAGATCCGCACCCCGCCCCACGGCGTCTTCAATGACGGCCTCCGACGGGTCCACGGCGAAGACGATCGTAGACACTTTCCGGTCCGGACGGCCCACCACAAGGCCAACCGCATCCCAGTCCTCAGCAAGTGATTCGGGCCACAGCTCCTCGATCGCGAGCAGCACGTCCCCGACTGTGGGCCTCGATACACTCGCCTCGTCAAGACCAGAGGCATGTTCTTCGTCAGCTTCCATAGCCCTAGTTCTACCAGCTTTCCACGTTGTTTCCGGGTTCAACGGCACCCTTCCGCGGGGGCCCGGTATCGGTGATCGGGAATCATCACGCGCGCCGAAGCATTGTTAAGAGGCATGATGACTTTCGTTCTGGGTGGGGGCTGCTTTTGGTGCCTCGATGCCGTCTACCAAAAGACCCGAGGCGTTACCGATGTGGTTTCCGGTTATACCGGTGGACACGAGCCGGATCCGCACTACGAATCAGTGTGCGCGGGAATCACCGGCCACGCCGAAGTTGTCGCCGTTACCTTCGACGAGACGGTTGTTCCGGTTGAAGTGATCCTCGGTATCTTCTTCGCCTCACACGACCCCACCACACTCAACCGTCAGGGTTACGACGTCGGCACGCAGTACCGCTCGTCGATGTTCTATCAGGACGTCGAGCAGAAGGAACTGTTCGAGCGCGCCATCGAGCGGCACCAGGGAGACTGGGCAAACCCGATTGTGACCGAGGTTGTACGCCTTCCGAAGTTCCACGTAGCGGAGGAATACCACCAGAACTTCTATGCCAAGCACCCCGAGCAGGGGTACTGCCAGGTGATTATCAATCCGAAGCTTGCCAAGGCGCGGAAATATTACGCTGAATGGCTCATCGCATAGTTCTGCATCTGGTCGCTGACTAGGCTGGGCACAGTTTTGCTGCAATCCGTACGTAAACCCCAGACAGGAATCCCATGGCACCGATTTACGACGACGTCACCCAGCTGGTAGGCCGCACTCCCCTGGTGCGCCTGAACCGCCTGACCGAGGGACTGGATGCGGAGGTCGCGGTCAAACTCGAGTTCTACAACCCCGCCAACAGCGTCAAGGACCGCATCGGCGTAGCGATCATCGATGCAGCTGAGAAGGCCGGCGCACTGAAGCCCGGCGGCACCATTGTCGAGGGGACCTCGGGCAACACCGGTATCGCGCTGGCCATGGTGGGCGCTGCCCGCGGCTACAAGGTTGTCCTCACGATGCCCGAGACCATGTCCACCGAACGCCGGGTCATGCTGCGGGCCTACGGTGCGGAGATCGTTCTGACACCCGGCTCGGAAGGTATGCGCGGCGCCGTCGACCGTGCCAAGGAAATCGTCGCCTCCAGCGACAACGCTGTCTGGGCGCGCCAGTTCGCAAACGAAGCGAATCCTGCAATCCACCGCGCAACGACTGCCGAAGAAGTGTGGAATGACACCGACGGCAAGGTGGACATCTTTGTCGCCGGCGTCGGAACCGGCGGCACCGTAACCGGCGTCGGACAGGTACTAAAGGAACGCAAGCCGGACGTCCAGATCGTCGCCGTGGAACCGGCAGACTCCGCGATTCTCAACGGTGGCGCCCCGGGCCCACACAAGATCCAGGGACTGGGCGCCAACTTTGTCCCCGAGATCCTCGACACCTCCATCTATGACGAAGTCATTGATGCGAGCGTGGAGGATTCCGTACGTGTCGCGCGTGCGCTCGGCACCCAGGAAGGCATCCTCGGCGGCATTTCCTCGGGAGCCATCGTCTGGGCTGCCCTGGAACTGGCTAAGCGCCCGGAGAACGCCGGTAAGCTCATCGTGGCTGTTGTGTGTGACTTCGGTGAGCGCTACATCTCCACGGTGCTTTTCGACGATATCCGGGGTTAGTCATTCCTTCAACAGAGAGTGATCTGTGAGCTTCCTAGCGAGACTGCGAGAAGACCTCGAAGCCGCCCGGGTGCACGATCCGGCGGCCCGGGGCGACGTCGAGAACGGCATTGTCTACTCAGGCCTGCACGCGATCTGGGTACACCGCCTGACGCACCGCATGTGGCAGGTTCCGGTGCTCCGGTTCCCGGCGCGTGTCCTTGCCCAGATGGCACGGTTCCTCACCGGGATCGAGATCCACCCTGGAGCCACCATCGGCCGGCGGTTCTTCATTGACCATGGCATGGGAGTGGTCATCGGCGGCACCGCGGAAATCGGCGACGACGTCATGATGTATCAGGGCGTCACGCTCGGCGGGCGCTCCCTGGAGAAGGTCAAGCGTCATCCGACCATCGGCGACCGCGTCACAATCGGGGCCGGTGCCAAGGTGCTGGGTCCAATCACCATCGGCGCCGGGAGCGCGGTCGGTGCCAACGCCGTCGTCGTGAAGGACACGCCTCCGGACTCGATCGTCACGGGTATCCCCGCGACGTTCCGGCACCGTGACTCGGCACGCGAGACGCTGCCGGCAGTGGACCCGGCCGAGTACATCGATCCGGCCCTGTATATCTGAACCGTAATCGCGAACGGAAAGGCCCCGGCGGATTCTTCCGCCGGGGCCTTTCCGTGTCCTGGATCCTAGTGGGTGTCCACTGCTTCGACTTCCGAGCGGTCTTCGCCCCAGAGCGTGTGGAAGGTTCCCTCAGCGTCCACGCGGTTGTAGGTGTGGGCCCCGAAGAGATCACGGAGGCCCTGCGTCAGGGCAGCAGGGAGGCGTTTACGGCGCAGTCCGTCGTAGTAGGCCAGCGACGAAGAGAACACCGGGACCGGGATACCCAACTGCACTGCAGTCGACACAACACGACGCCAGGCGGGAACCGCCCCGGCAATGGACTCGGCAAACGCCGGTGCCAGAAGCAGGTTGGCAGGCTTTTCGTCTGCCGCGTATGCCTTCATGATGTCATCGAGCAGCTCGGCACGGATGATGCAGCCGGCGCGCCAGAGAGAGGCGATTTCGTCGAGCTTGAGGTCCCAGCCGTATTCCTTGGCTGCCGCGGTGAGCATATCAATGCCCTGCGCGTAGCTGACCAGCTTCGATGCGTACAGTGCCAGGCGGACGTCCTCGACGAAGCCCTCGGGTAGCTCGACGGCGCCCTCGTGGCCCTCGAGGATGCCCTGCGCGAGCTCTCGCTGGTCCCGCTGGGAAGAGAGTCCGCGCGCGAATACGGATTCGGCGATGCCGGAGGTCGGGCTGCCGAGCTCGAGCGCCGAAACAACAGTCCAGCGACCCGTACCCTTCTGGCCGGCTGAATCGACGACAACGTCGACGAACGGCTTCCCGGTGCGGGAATCAGTATGACCGAGCACTTCAGCAGTGATTTCAATCAGGAAGGACGAGAGGGTCCCGCTATTCCAGTCCGTGAAGATCTTGGCCTGCTCTTCAGGCTCGATTCCCGCAGCCGTACGAAGAACATCGTAAGCCTCGCCGATGACCTGCATATCGGCGTACTCGATCCCGTTGTGGACCATCTTGACGAAGTGTCCGGCACCGTCGGTGCCGACCCAGCGGCAGCACGGCTCTCCGTTGTACTTCGCGGAGATCTTCTCGAGCATGGGACCCAACGAGTCATAGGATTCCCGTGAACCGCCCGGCATGATGGAGGGGCCAAGAAGTGCTCCCTCCTCACCGCCTGAGACGCCTACGCCCACGAAGTGGAGGTTCTTCTCGGCCAGCGCCGCTTCCCGGCGACGAGTATCTTCATAGTGCGAGTTGCCTGCGTCGATGACGATGTCACCCGGCTCCAGCAGCGGCTCGAGCTGTTCGATCACGGAGTCGACGGGCGCGCCCGCCTTGACCATGATCAGGACCCGGCGTGGCTTTTCCAGCGAGTCAACGAGTTCCTTGAGCGACTCCGTCCGGATGAACTCGCCCTCGTCGCTGTACTTCTCAAGCAGGGCGTCGGTCTTCTCGACCGACCGGTTGTGAAGGGCCACCGTGTAACCGTTCCGAGCGAGGTTCCGGGCCAGGTTCGCTCCCATGACGGCAAGGCCGGTCACGCCGATTTGTGCACTCATCAAGTCTCCATCTGCAGGTTTGCCCCGTGGTCAGGGGCACATCACTTAGCGACGCCCCTGTGCGCCTTGGCCCTCCCACCCTATTACCGGCGTCACGTTTGAAGCCAGACGGCCCTCCAGCTCTGAGGTAATCCGTCGCAACAATCCATTCGAAGATCCGCGGGCAAAGGTGCAACCTTCGTTACCAAATTGATATGTTCGGTAGGATGTGCCGCCCACCAGAACATCCAGCAACCGATCGAGCGGCCCGAATCCCAGCCGTCTTCCAACCGGATGTGGATTGCCCGGTGATCATCGGTGACATCCTCACCTACCGGGACGCACACCACCTCTCGGCGCCGATGGCCGAAGCACTCGCGCCGCGGCTCGAGGAGGAACTACGTCGGGCCAATGGGACGGCCGACATACATGAAAACCCCGCTGTTCCGGCCCGTTAAGGCTGAAACAGCGGGGTTTTCTGTGGTGGGTCCTACCGGGATCGAACCGATGACATCCACGGTGTAAACGTGGCGCTCTACCAGCTGAGCTAAAGACCCTTACGCGGCTGGACCGGAAGTTACCGCCCTTTGCCACGATCAATTACTGTACCGGATCGACGTGCTCCAATGCCAATCAGGGTATCGAGGTTCCTGTCCAGTCCGTTTGAGGGCTGGGCAGCGCCTCTGCAAGGTATGCCAACGATTCCGAGACACCCAGTTCGAGCTTCAGTGACGCGAAGTCGTCGCCGCGTGTTGCTCCCCTGTTGATGATGACGACGGGCCTTTCATGCTTCGCTGCGTGCCGAACGAAGCGAAGCCCGCTCATCACTGTCAGCGACGATCCGGCAATCAGCAGTGCACCGGCGTCGTCCACCATCGAATAGGCACGCTCCACCCGGTCCTTGGGCACGTTTTCTCCGAAATAGACAAAGTCCGGTTTCAACATCCCGCCGCATACCGGGCAGGGCGCAATGGTGAAGTCTGAGGTGTCGTCAACATCGGCGTCTGCATCCGGCGCCACATCGCCTGCATCACCCATGCGCTCAAGGTAACCGGGGTTCAACCGTTCGAGCAGGCGCGCAATCTCCTGGCGACCGAACGAGGTGCGGCAGCTGAGGCACACTACGCGGTCATACGTTCCGTGCAGATCCACCACATTGGTGCTGCCGGCAGTTGTATGCAGCCTGTCCACGTTCTGGGTGATCAGCCCGGTGAGGAGACCGCGCTGCTCCATCCGAGCCAGCGCCCGGTGTCCGTCGTTCGGGTCCGCGCGCCGCAGGTGGTACCAGCCCACATGATTACGGGCCCAGTAGCGCCGTCGCAAGGCCTCATCACCTGTGAACTGCTGGTAGGTCATTGGGTTTCGAGGAACGGAGTCCGGTCCTCGATAGTCCGGGATACCCGAGTCGGTGCTCAACCCAGCCCCGGTCAGGACCGCCAAGCGCTTACCGGCGAGAAGACTGACGGCGGAACGAAGGTAGCCGATCTGGTCCTCCGACAGGGCACCGGCCGCAGCTGCTTCAGCCCTGGCGAATCCGGTCATTCCGAATCCAGGAAGTGAGGAGGCATGCGGCAGCGGCGAGGACGTCATTGCGAAGGTGCAACTGTCGGTTCAGGGAGGTCACGCAGAGCCGCCCGGTAATCCTCGAACGACCTGCCCCGCGCCAACGGAGCATCGATACGCGATCTCAGGAGGCCCGTGGAATCGATGAAGAACGTGGCCCGCCGAGCATAGCCGTCGGTCGTGTCCAGGACGCCGTACCGTTCAGCAACCTCCCCATGAGGCCAAAAATCGGCCAGGAGATCGAAGTCGTATCCTCGCTCCTCCGAGTACGTGCGGAGGGCGTACTTGTGGTCGACCGAAATTGCCAGAACCTGCACATCCCGCCGGCGGAACTCGTCAAGATTCTCCTGCAGTTCGTTCAGTTCATCGGTGCAGACCCTCGAGAACGCGAACGGATAGAACACCAGCACGACGGCGGTGCGAAGCGCGCCCAGGCTGATTGGTTCCCCGTGCTGGTTGCGAAGCTCAAACCCGGGAGCGGGCTCGCCGAGCGCAGGCAGAACAGACATTTACTGCTTGCGGCGGGCCACGAGGCGCGTTGCAGCCCAGTCCCGGGAGACGCCAGCTGAGGAAGTGGCATGAAGACCGGCAGTCGGCGCTGCCTCCTGGATCTCCGACGGAGGTACGTAACCGTCCCGCCCGGACTTGGGGGTGAGGAGCCAGACGACGCCGCCATCATCCAGGCACGTCAGGGAGTCGACCAGCGCATCCACCAGGTCGCCGTCGTCGGAGCGCCACCATAGGACCACACCGTCAACCACATCCTGGTCATCCTCCGTGAGCAGCTCGGACCCGATCTCGTCTTCCAGGTCGCCGCGGAAGTCGAAATCAACATCCTCGTCATACCCAAGTTCCTGAACAAGGTCGCCGTCCTTGAAACCCAGTTTGTCCGCCACGCTTCCTGCTGTGGCGGCTTCGGCCTCGCTCACTTTATTCCTCCCGAAAGGCTGTGTTGATCCCGGTGATATCTCTGACCCCGGACCCACAGTACGTTGATATGCATTATTACCAGCCAACACCCTTAAGCGCTACGCTTCAACCCGCGCCTCCAACAGCCGGTAACGACGGCGCCCGTCGGGCCTTCCCCCGCCCAGCGCTGCGGCAGGACCCCCGCCAGTCCGGGCATGAGGCCCGCCATGCGGGCGTAACCTAGCCCAACTACCGATCATTCAGCTACGCATCAAACACCCCACAGGGCTAGAGTGTCACAGTGAATCCAAGGTCAGGCGAACGCCGATCGGATTCTGACCGCTTCGACGAGCAACGGCCCGAAGCACAAAGTCGTAGACGTCGCAGACATAATCTGCGGATTGGGAGGGTTTGGCATGGTTGCTGATCAGGGGATTGTGGGTTCGGGTACCGGTGGGGACACGGATCCGGAGGAAACGGCTGAGTGGGTTGAGTCCTTTGATCAGCTGGTTGACGTGCGTGGTTCTGAGCGTGCCCGTGAGGTTTTGGGACGTCTGCTTGCCCGTGCCGGAGGACGGTCGGTTGGTTTGCCGAGTGTGGTCACTACCGACTATGTGAACACCATCCCGGTTGATGAGGAGCCTGAGTTCCCGGGCGATGAGGAGATCGAGCGCAAGTACCGTGC
>NZ_JBZCNB010000005.1:0-256020 GCF_058269075.1 Arthrobacter sp. TJ-270
TTGGTCGTCATCGCCGTGGTGGCAGGAGGCACATTGGGCGGAATCATCGGGGCCCTCGTCGCGGTTCCCGTGGCAGCCGCGGCAGTCATTGTGCTGCGAAAAGTTGTCATCCCGAAACAAAACCAGCGATAGAGCCGTTCCGGCAGGGGCAAAGGAGCAAACGCGGTTTGCAGCGTCGCGGGGAGGGTCAGTCCTCTTCGGAATCAGCCAGTTTCCTTCGTTCGTGTTGTCGGCGGCTGTAGGTTGCTTCTCGGATCGCCTCGTCGCTGTCGAAGTTTGAGCCGAGCGCTCCTGCAGTTGTGCCGAGGGAGGCGGCAAGCCATGAAAGTTCTATGTAGTCCGTGAAGTTCACTGGGTGTTGGAGTTCCGATTGAAGATATTCAGTCGAGATGACGGCTACGGCACCGAAGAAGACCAGCGCAAAGAGGGCGGCGTACATCATTGTGACGCTGAGCAGGACTGTGAGGATTGCAGAGGCGTTGTCCCAGGCGGCATTCCGCGGTGTCGAGACATGGCTCGACGAGTTCCACAGCCCGTTGTGGACAATGAGCCAAATGCTGAGGGCCGAAATGGCAAGGGCGCTGATGAGGAGTAGCCGAACCGGTGGGAGGGCGTCAGCCATCCGCCAGATAGATGCGTAGAAGATACCGAACGCTCCGGTCGCTGCCGCTGCGGCCATGGAGCTAGAAAGCGCGGGGACCAGTCGTCCCGGACGATTGCTGCGGATCGTTCCCGTCAGCAGCCGAAGACGGTTCCACACGCCCGGAGCAGTGAGGTAGGCCACCTCACTCGGCTCTTCCAGGAACTGGAAACGAGCCCTCCCGAAACCCATGTCCTTCGACAATTGGGCGTTGTCAGGACGTTGTTGATCCTTCATAAGGTGAATCAGCGTCAGTATTAGCCTCTGGACCGAGGATTTGATGGCCACTGCCCCGAGAGTGGGAAGCGATATGAGCGCCGCGTTGGTTGCATAGTCGATCTCGCAGAGCATGGGAGTGTCGTCTTTGAGCCGGGGCAGGTCAGTCAGATAGATGAAGTAATCCCAATGCTTCTCTGCCTGCAGTCTCCTGGCCAGGGAAAGAAAGGGGATTTCACCTTCGGCGTTGAGGGGCAACTTCTCGCTGCTGGTCTCCACCTGCCAAACCGCCTGACCGGCGAAACGGTTTTCCAGCTGTTGCTTGAAGCCATTCATCAGAGAATCAACAATCTCTCGGGGAAGTCCGGGATCAGCGACCAACCCAACGGTCACATCGGTCATGAATGCTCCTCCCCGATTGATCTTCCCAGAGGCATCGGTTGATCGGGTGTGGCCATGTTCCAGCCTTTGATGACGGTCCAAATCACCGCAGCTACGGGCACGGCAAGGACTGCTCCGATGACACCGGCGAGGATCCCCCCGACGCCCAGTGCCAGGAGGACCACCAGCGGGTGGAGTTTGACGGCTTTGCCCATGATGACCGGTTGCAGGAGGTTACCTTCGAGTTGTTGGACGATGATGACGGCGGCAGCCATGGCTAGGGCCGTGCCGGCGCCATTGGTGACGAATGCGACCAGGACGACGAAGATCCCGGTGATGGTTGCCCCGACGACCGGGATAAAGCCGCCGAGGAAGACGATGGCAGTCAGGGGTAGAACGAGGGGAACCCCGAGCAGCAGCATGGCCAGTCCGATACCTGCCGCGTCGATGGCGGCGATGATCGTGATTCCGCGGACGTAGGCTCCCATGGTTTCCACGGCGTTCCTACCTGCGCGCATGGTCCGCTCGCGCCGGTCCCCGTGGAGGGTTTGGGTGAGGAAAGACCACATGGCTTTGCCGTCTTTGAGGAAGAAGAACAGGACCACAATCGTCAGTAGCAGGGCGGTCAGGAACACCGCGACGGTGTTGAGGGCTGCGATGGCATCACCAGCGGAGAACCCCCCGGTGAGGGACTGGATCGCATTCTCCCGCGCCTGCCGGATCTGTTGTTCTGAGAACGGTAGCGGGCTCTGGGCGATGGTTCTTTCAAGCCTGCCGAAGCCTGCATCAGTGTTGGCCCTCAGCTCATCCCACCGAGCGTAGATGGAATAGGTCACCGCTGCTCCCAAGCCGACCAGGGCGAGGATGCCCGCTAGCAGGGAGATGAAGGTGGCCGCCGGTTTTGGCATGCCGCTGCGTTGAAGGAAGTGAACCAGGGGACTGATCGCGGCGGTCAGCAGCAGCGCGACCAGTACTGGTACGAGGACCAGCTGCACCGCGGTCAGGGCATTGATCGCCATGACGGCAGCGAAGACGGCGAGGATCACCAGAAGTAGCTTGACCGTGGCGTGGCCGGCGCGCGTGTTCCAGATGCTGGTCATGCCGGCGGGGTTGGAGGCGCTCATGGTTTCGCTGAACTTTGGATGTCGGCGGCCTGGTTTTTCCAATGAGCCAGCAGGGCGCCGGCGATGATCGCCGCAGCCCCCGCGCTCCAGGAAGCAAGGAGTATCGTCGCGCTGAATGCCGCGTCGAAAAGCCCGGCGAGGTGGTGGGGCCGGGGAAACATCAGCCCGACTGTGAGGATGCTGAAGCCGATGGTTTCCGGTATCCCGAACCATATGGCGGCGGCCACGACGCTGAGAACGGCTGCGGGCCTGCACGCATCACCGATACGTTGCCCACGGACGTGGGCGCCATTCCTATGAGTATGCAAGGCTTATTTCTCCTTCTTATGTGGTTTCTACTGAAGGTTAGCCGTGAGGCGGCCAGCGTTGTCGAGAAATTTATCCGGGGACGCCCACCCGGGTGTCCACGACGAGAACTTTCCGGTGATTGCGCAGATCCGGCCGTTGAGGTGTCGACCGTGCTCGCTTGGACGTAGGTCTCGCCCTCCCAGTCCTCGTAGAGAGCATCGTCGAGGTCAACTCCCGACGTCCGCTCCTTCTTCCGAACCTGATGTCCCGTCGCAGGCCGTTACTCCCAGAGCGCTGATCGGCAGGATCGATAACGCCGCTGCTCTCTTCATCCAAGTGCGCTTACTCATAGTTCGCATGTCCTCCTCTAAGTTGGGTCCGGCCCATCTTGTGGATTGGTAATTTTGAGGGCGACCCTAACACCGTAAGCATCCTTAGTAGGCCGGGTTCTAGCTGAGCGATTCGCTCGTTACCTCTGTCGCAGGAGTCGATATCGCGGCGTAACCCCAGCTTTACCTACTCGTTATTCACACCGTTGCGACGTCACATACCCTGTGTCTCGTGTCAGCCGCGCTGACCTTCACACCCGTACAGGGAATCCCGAGCTAGCTTTCCGCATCCTCCCTGAATTCTTCCACTCAGTTCCCAGCCATTTACCTGCCTCTAGCCATGCTCGCTCGATAGCTTAGGAGGCCATTGCTGCAAAGATAGGAATAGAACATGGCACGCCTAAGCAGGATACGTATTGGTATGGCCGTGTTGGATAGGACAGGGACGATCGTCGGGGTGGTGAAGGCTTTGGAGCTTGCGGAGGGCACCAAGCCACCACTGAGTCTGGTTCTTGGTGGGAGTCAGAGTCAGCCGATGCTGGAAGCAAGCTTGCGGGAAGTGGCGCGAACAAACCGGCCCGCTCGTAGGGGGCGCCTGTTGATAGAGACGAGCGAGGGCAAGGAAATCGTTGAATCTTTGGAGTCGGTTGACCGTGTCGCGGACACTGGTGTTCATCTTGCGGTGGCCAGACAGATTGACAAGACGGGTGAGGGGTCACTCGAGGGCGTATAAGACTCATGAAGCCCGGGGAGGAAACGAATGGCGCAACTGTTTCGCGTCGGACGCGGACGGCTCGAATAAAGGGTGGTCGTCACCGTCACTCAGCAGGCATAGCGTCAAATGTCTCGAAGCCATCCGAAACCTTGTAAGTCACTGGGCTTAACACTTCAGGTTCCGGCGATTCAGTGGTTTCCGGCACAGCGCTTGTCGGAGCCTCGCTTGCCGGCGCTGCACTTGTCGGCGCTGCCGGCTGTGGTTCCGCGGCAAGCTCCCCGCCCCCACACCCCGTCAACAGAACGTACTAGATCACACCTGGCTGCAGAAGTTGGGGAAGGACTTGCAGGAGTTGGGCACGTAGCCCCTCGGCTCCTGTCAAGAGAGATTTCTCGATGTCGCGGCCGACCTGTAGAACCTTTCGCCCGCGAGGAGTGATGTGGACCATCCGGCACCTATTGTCGTTTGCTGGATGGTAGGTGATGACGTGTCCTTGCTGTTCCAGCCTATCCAGGATGCCGCCGGCGGTGGGGGTTTTGACGTGAAGTGATTGTGCTATCGCAGATTGGCGAGGGGTCGGGCTGGTGGTTGCTGCTGACAAGGCGAGGTAGCCGGCATAGGTGATGCCAAGGCCGGTAAGGCGTCGGTTCCAAACGCTGGCCAAGAGGCGCGATGCGTGGCTGAGTAATTCCCGGGATGTTTCCGGTTCAGGATGCGTCACATCGTCACCTCTTGTGGTTGCCTGTAGTCGCGTGCCGCTACTAGGCTGCTTGGTTTTCGGATTCTGAGAACATGTGGTCGGCCCACGTTCCCCGTCGAGACGTCCGTTACTTACTGGGATGGCAGGCGATGATTACTCGTCCTCGAGGATCCCTCCACTCGTGGCCTCAATGTAGGGCTCTCCCACATAGTCGGCGTAGAGCTCGTCCTCCAGGTCGATCCCCAGCTTCTCCTCCGCGGTCACGACGTCAAACCCCTGCTGGACTGTGCCGGTCAGTTCGACGACCTGGCCCTCATCGAGAGGAGGAATCTCCTCCATCTCGAGGATCAGCAGCGGATCAACGGTGGTGCCGGCGGCACCGGCAATCACGAACGTGTCATCCGAGAGGGTTTCCGTCACCTCCGCGGAGACTGTGACCTCCTGGCCCACGTAGGCGTCGGCTTCGTCGTAGAAGTTCTGGTCATACGGGCCGGCAAAACCCGGCATGGGTTCGGCTACCGTTTCTTCAGGTGCCGGTGAAGTTTCCGCGATGTCGCCCTCGGAGATGTCCTCCACATCGGTGCCCTGTTCGGGTCCTTCGGTGTTACACCCTGCGAGCCCGAATGCAGTGATCGGCAGGATCGACAGCGCGGCGGCTCTCTTCATCCAGGTCTGCTTGGTCATAGTGCCCATGACTCCTCCTTTGGGTTCGGGTCCGGCGGCGCGAGCCGGCCCGTCGTGCGGTTGGGTTTGTTCAGCCCCTCCCAACACCGTAAGCAGGCTTAGTAGAGAGAACCCACGAGAGCTATCGACCCGTTACCGCCGTCGCGGGCACCGTTATCGCGGCGTTACCCTTTCTCTACTTAGACGTGACGCTGCCTGGTTCTCCGAAGCGAATTCCCTTTCCAGCATCGCGGCAGATCCTTCGATTCGGACTACACCCCGGCAAGCATGCCCAAGTACTCCCGAGGATCGAGGTAGATTCACTTGGGTGTGGCAGAGGCGAACGCCGCGGTCACATGTGCAAGGGCGGCTGTCATTTCCGCGAGCAAGTCAACGTCGACGTTGTCCAATGTGTCGCAGCGTCGGTGGTAGCACGGGTCATGTTGCTCGCCGGCAGTTCCGCCATACGCTTGTGCTTCCTGCGCCGTTTTGATTCCTACGTCGCCCGTGAAGAGGCCGCCCACGGGTATGCCGGCTTCTTCGAATGCGGCGTAGTCGGACCCTCCGTCTAAGACCGCGGGTTCGACGCTTAGGCCGGATGTGGCGAAATAGTCGAGGAACATTTCCTCGATCTGAGCCGAACCGTCGGGATACCGGCCGCCGAAGGTGGACCCGTCGCCATCATGGACAAAGCGCGCGCCGTTAGGCGATCCCGCTATATCGATGTTCAGGTTCATCGCGGTCTGATCGATTTGAGCGTCGGTCAACTGATTCACGTAGTGCGTGGAACCTTCCAGGCCATCCTCCTCGGCACCCCAGAAGGCGAACCGCACGCGGTTGGCAGGGTCTTCGCCGGCCGCGGCGATCCACCTGGCAACTTCCAGCATCGCTGCAACACCGCTGCCGTTGTCGTTGATTCCTGGGCCCTTGAGCACCGAGTCCAGATGACCTCCGACGACGATGGTGTGGGCATCGCTGCCGGGCGTGTCGGCCAGTATGTTGAAGGATTCGACCCATTCGCCGTCGTCCTGGTAAGAGAAGGGTTGCCGGACGGGCGTATAACCGGCTTCCTGAAGGACCGCCTCGACATATTGGGCGGACTCCTCGTATCCGGATGTACCTGCTGCACGGTTCCCATTATTCGAATCGGCGATGTCCTGCAGCGCTGCGAGGTGCACCCCGTAATCAGCGGCCTCCAACGACTGTTGGACGGCGCTCGCGTTCGGCGCCTGATCGGGCACCAGGGGAAACGGCGCAGAACACGCAGCGGCGCCGAACAACACCGTGGACACGGCCATGATCAGACCGGTCTGGGAGAGGGCTCGCATGAACGGAAACCTAGCCCCAACCGGCACCAAACGGAAGCACACTCTAACAACGATCGAGATCAATTACGCAGCTGGGAGGGTGGCCAGCAGCGAATACAAACAGTAGCGTCGAAGGCAGTGAGGAACTGACCGGTGAGATCGAGTCCGCCGTCAGTTGTCACCGCTAAGGCAGTACGGAACACGCTCTGCGGAAGGACCTTGAATTGTTCACGCAAACCGATCTGACCCGACTGATGACCATTGACTCAACCACTGCGGTATCGATTTTCATGCAGACACATCCCAAAGGGAAAGAAGTGCGGCAGGACCCCATTCGCCTGAAGAATCTCCTGGCCGAGGCCCGGACAAGGCTCATCGCCGCAGACCTGTCAGAAGCAGACGCCGACTCTATCCTTGAGCCCGCCGTCGCCCTTCTGGAAGACCGCGATTTTTGGCAGCACCAGAACACTGGATTGGCTCTCTGCATCAACACGGAACAAACAAGAGAGTTCAGGGTTCCCCTCAGCTTCGAGGAACTCGTGGTGGTGGGAGAGAAGTTTCATATCAGGCCTCTGCTGCCCCTCCTGGCTGCAGACGGTCGCTTTTCCGTCCTGACAGTGACGGCCGATGAAGCTGTTCTCTTCGATGCGTCACGTTATGAAATCACTGAGGACACAACCGCCGGTCTTCCTGAGAGAACGTCAGTGGAAAACGATTATGAGAATCCGGTGCAGGCCAGTCCTCCTGCGCGTCCCAATGTAGGGACAGCGAACATTCCGAATGCACAGGTTTATGGAGACAGCCCACCTGATTTCCGGAAAGCACGCCTCCAGGAATTCGTCGCCGACGTGGCGAAGGCGGTTGAGAATCGGCTTTCCTCGGACCCCCAACCCCTGGTGCTCGTCGCGGATGCTGAACTCAGCGGGCATTTCCAGCAAGCGAGCGGCCTTGGCGAGCTCCTGGCGGGCGTCGTGGAGACCAATCCGAGCTCACTTGATACTTCAGCGCTGCACAATCTGGCTTACGAGCAGGCGAAGGAACGGCTGGAAAGCGGACAGATGGAAGCCATCACCAACGCCGCTGAGCTTCTGGGCAGAGGCGACAATGCAGCAACGAGCCATATCGGGGACATCGTTCGCGCATCACACCAGGGGCGGGTCGGCACTTTACTCGTTAACGACGGCGAGCCGATCTGGGGGCATTACGACAGCGAGGCTGACAGACTTGAGACAGGGCCCGTCTTCGAATCCCGGGGAGAGGATCTCTTGGGCGTCGCCGCAACCGAGACACTGCAACACGGAGGGGTTGTCCATGTTGTATCGCCGGATGAACTTCCCAAGGAAACCGATGCAGTAGCGCTCCTGCGCTACTGAACCATAAGGCGTCTCTTCTGGATCCTTCGTTCGTGGTTCTACCCGAACCCAGAATGTGCCGGGCGGAAAGTTGAAGGATGCGCGACGTTCGGGCGGGCTACTCTGGTTCCATGTCGCGAGCACTCCTTCGAGCCTGGGGAATTGCGCTCATCGTGCTGACCTCCGGATGTGCCTGGATCCCGCAGCCCAAGCCCGGTACGGAATCAGGACCCAACGGTGAACTGCTGGTGGTGTCGCGTACCGGGCCGGTGGACGCCGTCATGGAAGCGCTCTTCGAGGGCACACTCTTTCTCAATGAGCACTCCTGCGTTGCCGGTCGCACCTTCGACGGCCAGGAAGTGACGATGCTCTTTCCGCAGGGCAGTTCGCTGGAGGGTGCCGACGAGTTGGTGATCCGCTCCGGGGATCATCGGATCGCCCTTCAGGTTCCTGTCGCGCTGGGTGGGGGCTTCTTACCTTCCGATGAGGACAACCTCTCGGACGTCCCGGACGGATGCAAGTACGACGAGACGTTTCTCGTCCAGACGATCGGGGGGCCGGGACCGGTGGCCGAACCGTCAGCTTCGCCTGACTGATCAATGGACAAGGTGCACCTGCAGTTCTTCGGGCAGGGAATCGAAGGATCAAAGGGAACCAGTCAGCCGAAAGGAGAGCCCAGATGCGTGAAGTTATAGATCGGCTTGTGGCGGCGTTGAACGCGCACGATCTCGAAGCGGCAGCGGCGCTGTTCCACGAGAAATACCATAGCGAGCAGCCTGCCCACCCTGGCCGGGCCTTTGTGGGCAGGGAACAAATGCGCGCGAATTGGGCGGCAATGTTGGTCGGGATTCCTGACCTCCACGCAGAATTGATCCGCTCGGTCGAGGACGGGAACACCACATGGACCGAATGGTTCTGGTTCGGTAATCGCACCGACGGTCAATCGGTCCAGGTGCGCGGAGTGACCCTTTTCGAGATCAAGGGTGGCCTGATCACGGCTGGCAAGCTGTACATGGAGGACGTCGAACGCGAGGCTGTGGGCATCGAGCAGGCGGTGGAGGATCTGTCCGGGCGTCGACCGGACCATGCCGGGGACTGAGTAGCATCACGGCCGACGCGGGGCACCGCCCACGGCTTCCTAGGTGCCAAGGGACTCCCATTGGCCGCTCCAGCGTCGCCGCGTCGCTGGCCGGTGGCGTTTTCGGCACCCGATGCGAGCGGCCTGCCCATGACCGATAACCTATTCACGACGACACGAAGGAGTGGATAGAACCAATGACGAGCGCCAGCACACACGTTCCACAGTCCGGCAAGACTCCCACGCTTCCGGACGAGGGCCACGTTTCGGCGGCGGTGGCTGACGCGGTCGCGGAGCGGGCCGGGCACCTGTTCGGGCTCATGGGCAACGGCAATGCGCACCTGATCAGCCGGCTCACGAGGCGTGGCTTTCCGTTCACTTCCGCACGGCATGAATCCGCTACCGTCGCCATGGCTGACGCGTATCACCGGGCGACCGGCGGAGTCGCCGCAGCAACCACTACGTACGGCGCCGGTTTCACGAACGCCTATACAACCCTGGCCGAAGCGCGCATTGCCCGCATCCCACTGGTCCTTGTTGTCGGCGACGCGCCGTCCAGCGGGCCACGGAACTTCGACCTCGACCAGACGATGGCCGCCGAAGCGGTCGGCGTGACCACGCTCGTTGCCCATCCCGGCAACGCAGCCGAAATCACCCATCGCGCCTTTGACCTCGCACTGCAGACGGTGCAGCCCGTCATCGTCGCCATCCCCTATGACCTGGCCACGGCACCGCTCACCGAATCCGAACCCCTCGACCCGCTGCCCGCCAAGGCAGAGTGGCCACCCAAAACGGATGACCTGGAACGCGTCGCCGACCTGCTCGCCTCGGCGCAGCGTCCGGTGGTAATCGCCGGCCGCGGTGTCGTGCTCGCGGACGCAGCCGCTGCGCTGCGGACCATCGGTGACCGCCTCGGCGCGCTCTTCATGACCTCAGTGATGGCGATCAACGCGTTCGAGAGCGAGTGGGACCTTGGCGTCGCGGGCGGATTCACCCGACGCCACCGCCTCGACGTGGCACGCCAGGCGGACGTCGTGCTGGTGGTGGGAGCGAGCATGAACATCTTCCAGACGCGCTACGGAACCCTCTTCCCGCCGGAAACACGCATTATTCGGGTGGACAACGAACCTGACGAGCATCATCCGATCGTCGTGGACTACATCCGCGCCGACATCCGCCCCTTCGTTGAAAGCCTGCTGGAGCGGGTGCAGGAAGCACCGACCACGTGGCGCGAGCAGGTCCCCGAGGTCGCCGGGGAGGAGTTCCATTCTTCCTCGCCCATAGAGGATCCGGTCGAGTTCGGCCCCGACGGACGGCTGAATCCGCGGGCGGTGGTCGCTGCCCTGGAGAGTATCCTGCCGGTGGAGCGGTCGGTGGTCATGGATGGCGGGCACTTCATCGGGTGGGCGCCGATGTATCTGTCGGTGCCGGATCCGCACGCCATGATCTTGGTCGGCACGGCCTTTCAGGCCATCGGCATGGGCTTCGGGTCCGCCGCGGGGGTCTCTGTGGCGCGGCCGGAGCGCACCACCGTCCTGGTCAGCGGCGACGGCGGCGGCCTGATGGGGTTGGCGGATTTCGAGACGTTCCTCCGCGCCACCCGAAGGGGAGTGGTGGTGGTTTTGAATGACTCCGCCTATGGCGCCGAACTGCACCAGTACGCGGCCAAGGGACTGCACAACAAGGCGATGCTGATCGATGAAGTGGACTTCGCCGCCGTCGGGCGAGCCCTCGGTGCCGAGGGCGCCAAAGCCCGCACCCTGGCGGACCTCACGGAACTGAGCGACTGGCTGGCCGCCAACGACGACGGCGTCTTTGTCCTCGACGTCGCCATTTCCCAGCAGGTGGTTGCCGAGTTCATGGCCGAATCGGTGGCCAAGAAGTAGGAACGACGACGACGGCGTTACCTCGCGCTGTTTGCGCAGGGAACGGCGTCTGCGTGGACCGTACCGTGGGCGGCAATGAGCGCCCTGCTTTCCGCGCGGATCTCCTTCAACCGGTCGCCCAGGCCGCAAAGAATGATGCCGGCGTCTGCCACCTGCATCGGGGAGTCCGGCGTGCTCAGCCCATCGGCCCGCAGGCTCACCAGGGACTCAACCAGCCGGAAAGCCAGGTCACCGTTATGGGCGGCGTCGGATGCGCCGCTCCCGGGAAGCTCTGCGCCGAGGCGCTGATACAGGCCCCGTAGTTCCCGCCTGTCCTCCAGGAAGCTGCTGAAACGCTCACTTCGCGCTTCCGGCAGGTGGTAAAGGACGCCCAGGTTCCAGCGGGCGGTGCACAGTTGGATTCCGTCGTAAAGCGCTGTCGCATGTAGGCGGGCAGCGGCGGCGAGTGGTTTCTCGTGTGGAGGACGGTCCCGGGTGATCTCGCGGGCGAACGCCAGCCCGCCTGCGACCGTGCCGGAGAGCAGGACCTCGAGGATGTCATCCTTCGTTTTGAAGTGGTGGTACAGGGAGGACTGGCGGATCCCGACGGCGTCGGCGATGGCACGCGTCGATGTATTCGCGAAGCCCTGTGTGGTGAAAAGTTCCGCGGCGGCGTCGAGAATCTCATCGATGGCGGTGGCTCCGGGCCGGGAGGGCTGCTGTTTGCGGGGGCGGCCCGGTCCTGTGGTCACTGCATCATTCTTGCATCACTACTGACGCACGATTCGGGTGGCCCCAGTTGGTGAGAAAGGCGAAATATCCGGGAAACAAGCTCTCAATGAGCCTTTCACAGAGGTGAAACCGTTCGGGCATATCCGCTTGGAAAACTATCAAGTGACCGGTATTCAGCAGCTATCGGCTTCATCGCTGCATTTGCCGGAACGATCCACTGCCTGTCCCGTTCCAGCTACGGAGATCCCGATGACGTCCACTGCTCTCCCCGCGTCCGCACATGCGGACGATGCCGACCTTTCTTCCCTCGGCTATGAACCTGCCCTGCACCGCAAGCTGGGGCGATACGCGTCTTTCGCGGCCGGCTTCTCCTTCGTCTCGATCCTGACGACCATCTTCCAGCTCTTCGCCTTTGGCTACTCCTTCGCCGGCCCCGCCTTCTTCTGGACCTGGCCCGTGGTGCTTGTGGGACAGCTCCTGGTCGCCCTCAACTTCGCCGAGCTGGCCGCGCGGTACCCCCTCTCGGGGGCGGTCTACCAGTGGTCTCGGCGCGCCGGCGGTGAAACCGTCGGCTGGTTCGCCGGTTGGTTCATGGCACTGGCCCAGGTGGTCACCGCCGCTGCTGCCGCCATCGCGCTGCAGGTAGTGCTGCCCCAGCTCTGGGACGGCTTCCAGCTCGTAGGCGGGGACCCTGCACTGAACACCGTAACCGGCGCCACGAACGCCGTCGTCCTCGGTGCGGGCCTCCTCATCGCCACGACGATCATCAACTGCCTCGGCGTCAAGCTGATGTCCCACGTCAACTCGATCGGCGTCACCTGCGAGATCGTGGGCGTCATAGCGGTTGTCCTCGCTCTGGCGACTGCCGCGCAGCGCGGTCCCGACGTGGTCATGGAAACCACAGTCCTCCAGGGCTCCGAGTTGGGTGCCGTGGGCGCGTTCCTGGTGTCCGGCCTGATGGCCGCATATGTGATGGTCGGCTTCAACTCCGCAGGAGAACTGTCCGAGGAAACGAAGGATCCGCGCCGGACTGCTCCCCGGACCATTCTTTCGGCGCTCATCATCTCCGGCATCGGTGGAGCGCTCATGATCATCACCGCGCTGATGGCGGCACCCAGCCTTGACGACGGCCGACTCGCCACCGAGGGGCTTCCCTACGTGCTTACGGCAGTCCTGGGAACCTTCTGGGGCAAGGTGCTCCTGGTGGACGTTGCCGTGGCCATCTTCGTCTGCACCCTGGCCATCCAGACCGCCGGATCACGGCTGGTCTTCTCGATGGCCCGGGACGGCAAGCTCCCGGCCTCCGCACTGCTGTCCTCCGTCCATCCGACCCGCGGCACACCGATGTGGCCCTCCATCGCCATCGGCGCCCTCGCCGTAGCAGTGCTCGGCATCAACGTCGGAAACGCTGCTCTCTTCACCACCCTCACCAGCGTCTGCATTGTCATGGTGTACCTCGCCTACCTGATGGTCACTGTGCCCCAGCTGATCAACCGCCTGCGCGGTGACTGGAACGGCGTTGGGCAGACCATGCCCGCCGGCCTCTTCTCCCTAGGGCGCTGGGGGCTTCCCGTAAACATCCTCGCCGTCCTCTACGGCGCCGTCATGGTGCTCAACCTGGCCTGGCCCCGACCCGAGGTCTACGACCCCTCCGGGGAGAACGGGATCCTGCTCTATTCGGCGCCGCTGATGGTGGGACTGGTCCTGTTCCTCGGGATCTGGGTCCGCCGCCGCACCCTGGCCGTGAAGGCCTGAAACCCGTCCGCTCCGCACGTACCCGCACCACTCACAGGATTGATATGACACAGACAGTAGAAACAGCAACGACCGGCACGGCCACCACCGCCGGTGCCCGCGCCCACGCCCGCAGCCAGCACGGACGCTCCGCCGACACCATGCGCCACGTTCCCGCCGCTTCCGCGCCCGAGGCGTTGACTGCCGGACTGCCCGACGCCGGCCGCCACCGCCTGGTCTGGAGCGAATCCCTTGCCTTCGGCCGCTACACCACCCTCCCGCTGGCACGCGGGACACGTGTGAGGATCACGGACACAAGCGGGGACGCCTGCGTGCACAGCCTCCTCTACCGGGCGGGAGCAATGCATGAGCGCCTGAACATTGCGGACACAGTGAAGGTTCCGTGGCAGGCGTATCCGACACTCGGCCACCCCCTGCTGTCCGACGCAGGGCGCCTGATGGCCACCATTGTGGCGGATACCTCGTCCAGCCACGACGCCCTCACCGGCGCCACCACCGTGGCAGGCAACACCGCCCGGTACGGTGCGGGCAGTGCGCACAGTGCATCACCGGCAGCCCGTGAGCTTCTCACCCTGGGGGCACTCAAGTGTGGTCTCAGCCCCCGGGACGTGGCGCCGTCGTTGTCTTTCTTCAAGGGCATCACCGTTGACCCAGCCGGCACTATCGCGTTCACCGGAAGCGCCGGTCCCGGTGCTTCGGTGGACCTGCTGCTCCAAATGGACGCCGTGCTGGTGCTGGCCAATACTGCGCACCCGCTGGACCCGCGGCCGCTCTTCACCGGCACCGCTGTCGACATTCTCGCCTGGAGCGCGCCCGAGGACCTCGACGCGTTGGCTGAGGGGCAGCTCGCCGGTCCGCTCTCACCGGAACACCTCCAGGCGCTGAACAACACCGAACACGACCTCACAGCAAGGAACGCCCGATGAACCCCGTCACGGAAATCCAGGAAACCAAGCCGGAAGCCGGCAGCACCGCCCTTGTACCGGGCGCAGTCGTCCTCGATGAGTTCGTCGAGGCCCGCGGTCCCTGGTCTGCGGTGGTCAGGGCAGGCGATGTGCTGACGATCGTTGACCTGGAGGGAAACCAGGCCGTGGATTGCCTGCTCTACGCCGCCGGAGATACCTCAGTACGCTACTCCGCAGCAACAACCATCGCCGCACAGCAGTCCATCGTCCTCACCACCGGATCAGTGCTCCGCGCCGACACCGGTGCGGCACTGATGACGGTGGTTGCCGATGAGGTGGGCGTGCACGACACCATCGGCGGGGCCTGCTCGCAGGAGTCGAACACCCTTCGCTACGGCCAGCACACCCGCGAGCAGCATGCCTGCGTCGAGAACTTCCTCATTGAAGGCTCCCGCTGGGGGCTCGGTAAACGGGACCTGGTCTCCAACATCAACTGGTTCATGAACGTGCCGGTGGACTCTGACGGCGCTCTCGGGATTGTTGACGGGCTGTCTGCTCCGGGCAAGCGCGTGGCACTCCGGGCAGAAGAGGACACCCTGGTCCTCGTTTCGAACTGTCCGCAAATCAACAACCCGTGCAACGGCTTCAACCCAACTCCCGTCCGAATGATCATCACCCGTCCGGAGGTTTCACAGTGACCCGCTTCGACACCCTGCTGGTCGCCAACCGCGGCGAGATCGCCTGCCGGATCATCGAGTCGGCAGGCGATCTCGGACTGCGCACCATTGCCGTCTTCTCAGAAGCCGACCGCGGCGCGCGCCACGTGCAACTCGCGGACGAGGCTGTCCTCCTGGGCCCGGCCCCCGCCAAGGACTCGTACCTTCGGGTGGACGCACTGCTGGCTGCCGCCGCTTCAACCGGGGCCGGCGCCATCCACCCCGGCTACGGCTTTCTCTCCGAGGATGCAGACTTCGCTGAGGCCGTGGAGCGCGCGGGCCTGGTCTTTGTGGGACCCACTGCTGAACAACTGCGGATTTTCGGCACCAAGCACACCGCGCGCGACGCCGCACGTGAGGCAGGCGTACCCATGATCGCCGGGTCCGGACTGCTGCCCGACGTCGATGCGGCCCTGACAGCCGGAGCAAACATCGGCTACCCGCTGATGCTCAAGGCAACCGGCGGCGGCGGCGGGATCGGAATGACAATCTGCCGCAACGAACACGAACTCGCCGAGAACTTCCCCCGCGTCGCCCGCATGGCCAGCGCCAGCTTCGGCACCGCAGGCATCTTCGCCGAACGCTACGTCGAGAACGCGCGGCACGTGGAGGTGCAGATCTTCGGTGACGGGGAAGGCCGGGTAGTCAGCCTGGGGGACCGTGACTGCTCCCTGCAGCGCAGGCACCAGAAGGTTCTGGAGGAAGCACCCGCACCCGACCTGGCGGATGATCTGCGCGAGGAACTGCATCGCAGCTCACGCGCGCTCTGCGCCTCCCTGAAGTACCGCTCCGCCGGAACTGTGGAATTCGTCTACGATCCGGTCCGCGGGGAAGCGTCCTTCCTGGAGGTCAACGCCCGGCTCCAGGTGGAGCACCCGGTCACCGAGGCCGTCACGGGAGTAGACCTCGTCGAATGGATGCTTCGCCTGGCCCAGGGCGGCGAGGACGCCGCCGCCGTCCTCGCAGACATGCCCGACAGTGTGCCCGTGTCCGGCGCAGCAGTCGAGGCTCGCCTCTACGCCGAGGATCCCGCCCGGGGTTTCCAGCCCAGCGCCGGAACCGTTACCAATGCCGTCTATCCCGACGCCTCAAGCGCTCGCGTTGATGCCTGGGTAGAGACGGGCAGCGAGGTCTCCACCAATTACGACCCCCTGCTGGCAAAGATCATTACAGCTGGAGCCAGCCGTGACGAGGCCTTCGACCGGCTGGCTGCGGCTCTGAGCGTGACACGCATTGACGGCATCGAAACCAACCTCGGCATGCTTCGCGCAGTCAGCGGCCTCGACGTCGTCCGCAGCGTCCTACACTCGACGAGCACGCTCGACAGCGTCGGTGATCCCGAGCCCCGGATAACAGTGGAACGGCCCGGCCTGCAGACCACCGTCCAGGACTGGCCTGGACGCACCGGACTCTGGCAGGTGGGCGTCCCACCGAGCGGTCCCATGGATGACCTGTCCTTCCGCCTCGGCAACGTGGCGCTTGGCAATCCGGAAGGTACTGCGGGCCTGGAATTCACCATGGCGGGCCCCAGGCTGCACTTCACCCATAACACCACCGTGTGCGTGGTGGGTGCCGATGTCCTCGTTAGCGTGGACGGCAAAGCTGCACCCGCCTGGGAGCCGCTCACCGTACCGGCGGGCGGAACACTCGACGTCGGTACCGCCGACGGTGCCGGCCTCCGCGGGTACATCCTGTTCGAGGGAGGCCTGGACATCCCCGAATATCTCGGCAGCGCGTCCACGTTCACACTGGGACAGTTCGGCGGCCACGCCGGCAGGGCGCTGCGCACGGGCGACGTGCTCCGCGCGGTCCCGACCGAGCCGGTTGCCGGGGAGGTCGCGCGGCCGCACGGTCCGGTTCCACTCGATTCCCGCCCGGTCCTCACTACCGACTGGGAACTCACCGTGGTCGAGGGACCACACGGAGCCCCGGAGTTCTTCCAGCGCGAAGACATCGAGGAGCTTTACTCAGCCAAGTACGAGGTGCACTTCAACTCTGCCCGCACGGGCGTCCGGCTGATCGGACCGAAGCCGCGCTGGGCCCGGAACGACGGCGGCGAAGCGGGTCTCCATCCCTCCAATATCCACGACACCGCCTACTCGGTGGGAGCCCTGGACTTCACCGGTGACACCCCGATCCTGCTTGGGCCCGATGGGCCGAGTCTGGGCGGGTTCGTCTGCCCCGTCACCGTGGTGGCGGCAGACCGCTGGAAGCTCGGCCAACTACGGCCCGGCGACAGGGTCCGGTTTGTGCCCGTCCAGGTGAGTCAAACAGCCTCCATCAAGGATCTTGGACCCGGCCGGCAGCTGATCCTGCCCGGTGATGTGGCCTGGGCAACCAATGGGAACAGTGCCGCTACGGGACGGGGCGACGGCGACGACGGCGTACTCGGCCGGGTGCCGGAAAATACCGGACGGCCTGCAGTCACCTACCGTCGCTCCGGCGACGACAATCTCCTGGTCGAGTTCGGCGACATGGTCCTGGACCTCGGTCTGCGGGCACGTGTCCATGCCCTTCACCAGCACATCGCCGGGTTACAGCTGCCCGGCATCGTGGACCTGACTCCGGGTATCCGTTCCCTGCAGATCAAGGTTGATCCGTCCGTCCTGCCCACCCGCCGCTTGCTGGGCCTGGTGCAGGAAATTGAGCAGGCCCTGCCCGCGAGTTCGGAGCTGGTGGTGCCCAGCCGTTCGGTCCGCCTGCCATTGTCATGGGACGACCCAGCCACCCGCGAGGCGATCGAACGCTACATGACCGGCGTTCGCGACGACGCCCCCTGGTGCCCGTGGAACATCGAGTTCATCCGGCGGATCAACGGGCTGGAGTCGGTGAACGAGGTGTTCGATACCGTCTTCAATGCCGAGTACCTGGTCCTCGGACTGGGTGATGTGTACCTCGGCGCACCCGTGGCCACACCGCTGGATCCGCGGCACCGCCTGGTGACCACGAAGTACAACCCGGCGCGGACCTGGACCCCCGAAAACGCAGTAGGAATCGGTGGCGCCTACATGTGCATCTACGGCATGGAAGGCCCCGGCGGCTACCAGTTCGTGGGACGCACCACCCAGGTGTGGTCCCGCTATGCCGATTCCGCGCCGTTCGAACCGGGTTCCCCCTGGCTGTTGCGATTCTTCGACCGCATCTCCTGGTATCCGGTAAGCCCTGAGGAGCTGCTGGACCTGCGCGCGGATATGGCAGCCGGCAGGGGAAGCGGCGTCGAGATAGAGGACGGCACCTTCTCCCTCGCCGAGCACGAGCTGTTCCTCGAGGAGAACCGCGCCTCCATCGCGGCGTTCCGTACCCAGCAGGCGGCCGCGTTCGCAGGGGAACGGCAAGCCTGGGCCGATGCCGGCGAGTTCGACCGCGCAGACGCTGCCGCCGTCGTCGTACCCGCCACGGATGACGTGGTGGTTCCTGACGGGGGGTCCCTGGTCTCCGCGCCGTTCGCGGCGAGTGTATGGAAGGTGGATGTGGAAGTCGGCGAGCGGGTGGTCCGCGGCCAGACCCTGGTCTCCCTCGAAGCGATGAAGATGGAAACCGTCCTGACCGCCCCTGACGACGGGGTGGTAGTCAGCGTCCTTTCCGCGGCGGGAGCGCAGATAGTAGCCGGCGAGGCCGTGGTGGTCCTGGGCAGCGCTCAGGACGCCGACGTCGAAGGCGACAGGGAACTTGAAGGAGTAACAGCATGAGCGCCATAACAACCACGACGACGGCCGCCACCGAGCGGGTCCGCGCAGCTCTTGCCGCAGTGGAGGCCGTGCAGCGGCCCGAGATCTGGATTGCGCTACGGGACGGCGACGAGTTGCTGGCGGAGGCTGCCGCGGTCGACACGGCTGTGGCGGCCGGTGAGGAACTGCCTTTGGCGGGCCTGCTCCTGGCGGTGAAGAGCAACGTGGACGTCCAGGGCATATCCACCACCGCGGCGTGCCCTGGTTTCGGCTACCTGCCCGAAGCCGATGCCCCCGCTGTAGCCCGGCTGAAGGCGGGAGGAGCGATCGTCCTCGGGGCCACCAACCTGGACCAGTTCGCCACCGGGCTTGTCGGCACACGGAGCCCGCACGGAGTCGTCCGCGATTCGCGGCGCCCGGACCGGATCTCCGGCGGTTCCAGTTCCGGTTCGGCAGTGGCTGTGGCACTGGGCCTGGCGGACATTGCGATCGGCACCGACACCGCCGGTTCCGGCCGGGTGCCCGCAGGGCTTCAGGGGATCGTGGGCATCAAGCCGACGTTGAATGTCGTCTCTACTGACGGCGTCGTACCGGCATGCCGTTCCTGGGACGCAGTCACGATCTTCGCGCGGGAACTGACCACCGCCGAACTGGCCATGGGCGTGATGGCAGGGAGTGCACGGCCCTGGCCGGCGGATATCCGGCTGGCAGCACCAAGCGCGCCGCGGGTTGCTTATCCGGCGCGGCTGCCGGAGCTGCCCGAGGCCTGGGCTGACGAGTTCGGGCGCCGGATCACCCGGCTTGAGGATGAGGGAGTGGTTGCCGAAGCGATCGAGTTCGACGTCTTCCTCGAAGCCGCGCGCCTGCTGTACGACGGCGGCCTGGTGGCCGAGCGGTATGCGGCCGTCGGTGAGTTCGTGAAAACGGCCTCGGGTCTATCCGGGAACCCGGAAGGTCTGGACCCAACCGTGGGCGGAATCATCGGCAGGGCCGGTGACGTGCCTGCCCACCGGTATGTCGCAGACACGGCAAGGCTGGAGAGGCTGAGGACGCAGGCGATGGAACTGCTCGACGGGTTCGATGCGCTGATTGTTCCCACGGCACCGTTCCACCCGACGCTGGCCGAGGTGGCCGCGGATCCCGTGGGGGTCAACTCGCGGATGGGGACGTATACGAACTTCTGCAACCTGTTCGATCTGTGTGCGGTCGCCGTGCCGGCCGGGGAGGTGGAAGGTTCCCAGTTCGGCCTGACGGTGGTGGGACGTACCTTTGACGACGCCGTGGTGGCGGACATCGCACGCAGGATCGAGGACACGCCGACTTCGCCGGCACTGTTCGCCGATGGTGCGGCGGTCCGTCTGACGGCACCCGGCACGCCTTGGCCCCTGGCTGCAGGAGCGACGGCGGTACCCCTCGTTGTGGTCGGTGCGCATCGCCTGGGCCAGCCGCTTGCACGGGAACTGGAAGCCCTCGGAGCGTTCTGGGATGGGCCCGTGCGAACCGCTGCCCGGTACCGGATGGTGTCCCTGGATACCCAGCCCCCGAAGCCGGGGGTTTACCGGTCGGAGGACGGAGCTGAGCTCGTCGGTGAGCGCTGGCTGCTCTCGGAGGCGGCGCTGGGCCGGTTCCTGGCGGCCCTGCCCGAGCCGATGCTGCTCGGTTCGGTGCGGCTGCAGGATGGTTCTTCCGCAGTTGGATTCGCCTGTGACGCGGTTGCCGCCGCTCAGGGCGCCGACATCACCCACCACGGAGACTGGCTGGCAGTGCGGCAGGAAGCCTAGTACTTCCGCAGATCCCAGGCGCCGTATCATGGAGCGGCCGGTTCCCCGAAGGGAACCGGCCGCCGTCGTCCGTTGAATGATGCTCCTACGAGTGAGGCAGGGCCGGAGCCGGGAGGTAGACCTTGCTGCCGGCGGCACGGAATTCGGCTGATTTGCCCGCCATGCCCGCTATGGCTTCCTGCGCGGACACTCCACCGAACTGGTCACGGATGTCCTGGGAGATGCGCATGGAGCAGAACTTCGGACCGCACATCGAGCAGAAGTGGGCGGTCTTCGCCGGCTCGGCGGGGAGCGTTTCATCGTGGAATTCCTCGGCGGTGTCCGGGTCGAGGGAAAGCGCGAACTGGTCGCGCCAGCGGAACTCGAACCGGGCCTTCGACAGCGCGTCGTCCCGCTCCGATGCGCCGGGATGGCCCTTGGCCAGGTCAGCGGCGTGGGCGGCGATCTTGTAGGTGATCACGCCGGTCTTCACATCGTCTCTGTTGGGCAGGCCGAGGTGTTCCTTCGGGGTGACATAGCAGAGCATCGCCGTGCCGTAGCGGGCGATCTCGGTGGCCCCGATGGCTGAAGTGATGTGGTCGTAGCCGGGTGCGACGTCGGTGACCAGCGGGCCCAGCGTGTAGAACGGGGCGCCGTGGCATAGTTCCTGCTGTCGTTCCACGTTCTCCCGTACCAGCTGGAAAGGGATGTGGCCTGGGCCTTCGACCATCACCTGGACGTCGTACTTCCAGGCACGCTCCGTCAGTTCCGCGAGCGTGTCCAGCTCGGCGAACTGGGCGGCGTCATTCGCGTCGGCGATGGAACCGGGGCGCAGCCCGTCCCCGAGCGAGAACGCGACGTCATAGCGGGCGAAGATCTCGCACAGCTCGTCGAAGTGGGTGTACAGGAAGTTCTCGCGGTGATGGGCAAGGCACCAGCCGGCCATGATGGAGCCGCCGCGGGACACAATGCCGGTGACCCGCTCCGCCGTAAGCGGGACGTAGCGCAGCAGGACGCCGGCGTGGATGGTCATGTAGTCCACACCCTGCTCGCACTGCTCGATGACGGTGTCGCGGAAGATCTCCCAGGTCAGCTCATTGGCCTCGCCGTTGACTTTTTCAAGTGCCTGGTAGATCGGAACTGTGCCGATCGGCACGGGGGAGTTACGGATGATCCATTCCCGGGTGGTGTGGATTTCGTCGCCGGTGGACAGGTCCATGACGGTGTCCGCTCCCCACCGGGTGGCCCACTGCATCTTGCTGACCTCCTCCGCAATGGAGCTGGTCACCGCGGAGTTGCCGATGTTGGCGTTGATCTTCACGAGGAACGCCTTGCCGATGATCATGGGCTCGGACTCGGGATGGTTGATGTTGTTCGGGATGATGGCCCGCCCGGCGGCAAGCTCGCTACGGACCAGTTCGACGTCGCAGTTCTCCCGCAGCGCGACGAACCGCATCTCCTCCGTGATGACGCCGTTCCGTGCGTAGTGCATCTGGGTCACCGTCCGGCCTTCACGGGAGCGCAGCGGTACCGATTGCTCACCCTGCCACTCCTGGGAGGCGCGGCCGCGACGCACTGCGGACCTGCCGTCGTCGTGCAGGTTTCTCTCCCTGCCGCGGTAGGGCTGTGCGTCACCGCGGCCCTGGATCCAGTGCCGCCGCAGCGGAGGCAGGCCGCGGACCGGGTCGCTGCCCGGGCCTGCCGTGCGGTACACGCGCAGAGGCGGGTTCGCAGTCCCGTCGGGGGAGGGGGAGAGGCTTATCTCGGTGACTGGAACAGCGAGATCGTGTTCCGTGTCGCGGACATAGGCGATCGAATGTGAATAACTCAAGGTTCCTACTTCCTTCGCCGGAATTACCCGGACAGGTTCGACGGTCGCAGGCTGCATCAGCCCGATCTCAGCCCCTGCAATGGGGCACCCGTGTGGATGCTGTAGACCCTAGCACCCGACCTGCGGAAAGAGAGGATTCTCCTTTCCCTTACGAACCCACGACGACGGCGCTCACCTCGCCCTGCGTAACGGCCACCTCGTAGGAGGTCAAGGAACCGTCGGGGGAAGGCACCTGAACAGTGCTCCGATGCCCCTCCCCAACTGCGAACGCCCTGAACTCGACGTCGGTTGCCCAGTTGTAATCCGGCCGGGTTGAGACCGTGCCCATCGGCAGCACCGTTCCCGGGCGAACGAATACCGGAGCCTCCAGAACCGGGAAGAACCGGCTGTGCCACCGCGGGCCCTCCAAAGTTTCGCCGGTTTCGAGGTGAGTCCACGTTCCCTCGGGGAGGTAGAAGGAGTGTTCGCCGTCGGCCTCCAGCACCGGGGCAACGAGGAGGTTGCTTCCGAGCATGTACTGCCGGTCCAGGTGGGCGCATCCGGGATCGTCCGGGAATTCAAGGAACATCGGGCGCATCAGCGGTGTGCCCGATGAGTACGCCTCTTCCGCGGCACCGGCCAGGTAGGGCATCAGGCGCATCTTCAGTTCCGTGAAATGGCGCAGCACGTCCACCGACTCTTCATCGACCAGCCAGGGCACCCGGTAGGAGTTGGATCCGTGCAGGCGCGAGTGCGAGGACAGCAGCCCGAACGCTATCCATCGCTTGAAGATCTCCGGCTGCGGGGTGCCCTCGAATCCGCCGATGTCATGGCTCCAGAACGCGAAGCCCGAGGACGCGAGGGACAACCCGCCGCGCAGGGATTCGGACATTGCGGCGAACGTGGATTCACAGTCCCCGCCCCAGTGCACGGGAAGTTTCTGTCCGCCCGTGGTCGCGGACCTGGCAAACAGGACCGCTTCGCCGACACCCAGCTCCTTCTCGAGGAGCTCGAACACCGCTTCGTTGTACAGCTGCGTGTAGTAGTTGTGCATCCGCTGCGGATCCGAGCCGTCATGCCAGACGACGTCGGTGGGGATGCGCTCGCCGAAGTCGGTCTTGAAGGAGTCAACTCCCTGCCCGAGCAGCACCCGCAGCTTGTCCTGGTACCAGAGGATTGCATCGGGATTGGTGAAGTCCACCAGGGCCATGCCGGCCTGCCAGAGATCCCACTGCCACACCGACCCGTCAGCCCTGCGCACCAGGTAGCCGAGCTCCTGCCCCTCCCGGAACAGGTGGGAACGCTGCGCAATGTACGGATTGATCCACACGCAGACTTTCAGGCCGCGTTCGTGCAGCCGCCGCAGCATGCCCTCCGGATCGGGGAAGGTGGCCGGGTCCCAGACGAAGTCGCTCCAGTGGAACGCCCGCATCCAGTGGCAGTCGAAATGGAAGACGGAGAGCGGCAGGTTCCGCTCGGCCATCCCGTCTATGAAGGACATCACGGTCTTCTCGTCATAGTCCGTGGTGAACGAGGTGGAAAGCCACAAACCGTAGGACCACGCGGGGATACGTGCGGGCCTGCCGGTCAGCTCGGTGTACCGGCGCAGAATCTCCTTCGGGGAGGGCCCGTAAATAACGAAGTACTGGAGTTTCTGGCCCTCAACGCTGAACTGCGCCCGTGAGACGACCTCGGACCCGATTTCGAACGAGACGCGCTCCGGGTGGTTCACGAACACCCCGTACCCGGAGTTGGTCAGGAAGAACGGCACGTTCTTGTAGGCGAGGTCGCTCGAAGTTCCACCGTCCTCATTCCACACATCCACCGACTGGCCGTTCTTCACGAACGCCCCGAAGCGCTCGCCAAGGCCATACACATTGGTACCGACGCCGAGGGCGAGCTGCTCGTGCACAAAGAAGCGTCCGGCGTCGTCGGTAATGAAACCGACGCTGCGCGGCACCGAACTGGTCAGGTGCCTGCCCTCACCGGTGAAGTCGACCGTCCAGTCGCCGGTGAGACTGACAGACGCGGTCAGCGCGCCCGAGGTGAGGGTCGCGTGTGTTTCACCGACCGACACGTCGACGGCGGGGTGCGCTTCCTGTACATCGAACCGGGGACCGGGGTCGAGTGTTCCCTGGAAGTGCTCGATGGTCACGCCGATGACGCCCTCAAGCGGTGACGTGAAGGAAACCGTCAGTTGCGGGCAGTTCAACGCATCGCCGCGCGCATTGATCTGCCGGGTCGGTGCATAGACTTCCAGGCCCGAATCGGTGGCAACGACGTCGGAAATGTCCCGCGGGTGCAGGGCCGTCAGCCCCTTGCGGTACATCCAGTAACCGTCAGTGAATTTCATGCTGTTCCTCTATTTCGTGCGTGAAAGTGTGCGGGTGAGTGTCGAAGCGCTTCTGCACTCACACGTTGGTTTCCTCGATGGTAGGGATCGAACGGTGTCGAAGTTAGGATGGGAGCTGTGGCCACCATGAATGACGTCGCCCGGGAAGCCGGAGTATCGCTGAGCACCGTCTCCTATGTGCTGAGCGGCAAACGGACCATCTCGGAGGAGACACGGCTGGCCGTCCAGAACGCCATCCGGAAGCTGAACTACAGCCCGCACTCCGGAGCGCGGGCGCTCGCTTCCAACCGGTCCAACGTGCTGGGGCTGATGGCACCGCTGCGCGCTGACGTGAACGTCAGCGTCATCATGCAGTTCGTCGCCGCTGTTGTCACCACCGCGCGCACCTACAACCAGGACGTCCTCCTCCTGACCCAGGACGACGCCGGTGGGCTGGAACGCGTCACGTCGCAGTCGATGGTGGACGGGCTTCTCATGATGGACATCGAGGCCCGAGACCCCCGCATCCCGCTTCTGGCGAAGCTGCGCAAGCCCGCGGTGCTGATCGGCTTGCCCGACGATCCGCAGGGGCTCAGCTGCGTCGATTTCGATTTCGCCGGCGCCTCCCGCACCGCCGTGCGGCACCTGGTCGATCTGAACCACCGCAGTATCGGCTTCATCGGGTCCCCGCAGGCCTCCCTTGAGCGCCACGCGACCTACGCGGACCGCGCCAGGAAGGGATTCACTGAGGCCTGTGATGCCGCCGGCGCGGACTCTGTGCTGCGCGCCTGCGAAGCCTCCATGCCGGCCCTCGCGGAGGCGCTCAACGCAGTGCTCGACGGCGATGCCCCGGTCACGGCTCTCGTGGTCCATAACGAGGGGCTGCTGCCGCTGCTGCACGAGGCGCTGGCAGCACGAGGTCTGCGTATTCCCGAGGACATCTCCGTGGTGGTGATCGCCCCCGAGGATGTGGCCCTTGCTGCGGTCAGACCGTGGACCGCGGTGTCCATCCCCGCGCACGACATCGGCCGTGCCGCCGTCGAAATGGTCATGGACCGGCTCAACTCGGACAAGCCCGTGGAGGTCCGGCTGATCGTTCCCAGCCTGGCGCAGCGCGAGACCACAAGCGCCCGCTGACCCTGACGTCTCCGTCATCCCTTCACCGCGCCGATCATGACGCCCTTGGTGAAGTGCTTCTGCACGAGCGGATAGACGAGGAGAATGGGCACCATCGCGATCACAATGACGGCCATCTGCAGCGCGAGCGAGGGTGCTACGCCCTGGCCGAGGTCAATCTGCCCCGGCACGGATACGCCCTGCAGCACATAGGAGCGCAGGACCACCTGCAGCGGGTTCTTGGCGCTGTCATTGATGTAGAGCACCGCGTTGAAGAAGGCATTCCAGTAGCCGACGCCGTAGAACAGCGCGATCACGGCGGTCACCGCTTTCGACATGGGAAGTACGATCTGGGCCAGGATGCGCCACTCGCTCGCCCCGTCGATGCGCGCGCTATCCAGAATCCCGCGGTCGATGCCCATGAAGAATCCGCGCAGAATGATGATGTTGAAGACCGACACCGCGCTCGGCAGGATCAGCGCCCAGTAGGAGTTGATGAGTCCCAGCCCTGAGACCAGGAGGTAGGACGGGATCATGCCCGCGCTGAAGAACATGGTGATCAGCAGGGTGAACAGCAGCGGCGTGTGGGCGAAGGAGCCGGGCCGTGAGAGGCCGTAGGCGCACAGGATCGACACCACCATGCTGAGCAGCGTTCCGACGACGGTGACGCCGACACTCACCATCACGGCGCGCGTTACGACGCCGCCGTTGAGGATCTGGCGGTAGGCGTCGACCGTGATCTCGCCCGGAATGAGGACGAGGCCGCCCGCCTGGGTGATGGTGCCCTGCGAGGAGATGCTGGTGAGCACGATTGTGTAGAGCGGGCCGAGCACCGCGAGCACCACGAGGCACAGCAGCACCGCCTTGCCTGCCTTGGCAGCTATTCCCGGTTCTTCTTCCCATGCCGGTCGTGAAACACCTGTCCGGCGGGCCGGGGCTGGTTTGATGATCGTTGTCATGACTTGGAATACACCCCGTTTTCACCGAAGAGATGTGCCACCTTGTTGGCGGCGAGAATGAGGGCGAGCGAGATGACGCCCTTGATGAGACCGGCGGCAGCCGCGTAGCTCCAGTCGCCGTTCTGGATGCCGGTGTAGTAGACGAAGGTATCGAGCACTTCTGCTGCCTCAGTGCCGACCGCATCGCGCTGCAGTATCAGCTGCTCGAACCCGACCGTCAGCGCGTCGCCGAGGCGGAGGATGAGCAGCAGGACGATAACCGACCGCAGGCCGGGGAGCGTCACGTGCCACATGCGGCGCCAGCGGTTGGCGCCGTCGACGGCCGCAGCCTCGTACTGCTCGGGATCGATCGCTGCCAGGGCGGCGAGGAAGACGATGATGCCCCACCCCGCGTCCTTCCAGACGGCCTGTGAGGTGATGAGGAAGAGGAACGTATCGGGATTTGTCATGATGTCCATGCCGCTCCACCCGTTTGCCCGCAGCATCTGGCTCAGGAGTCCTGCACCGCCCAGCAGCTGCTGGAAAACCGACACCACCAGCACCCATGAGAAGAAGTGCGGGAGGTAGACGATCGCCTGGATGGTGGCCCGCATTGCCGGCTGAAGCAGCGAATTGAGCAGGAGCGCCAGCGCAATCGGGATGGGGAAGAAGAACACCAACTGGAAACCGGTGATCATCAGAGTGTTCCGCACGGCGTTCCAGAAGTCCGGATCCCTGAACACACGCCCGAAGTTCTCGAGGCCTACCCACGGACTGGCCGGGATGCCGATGAACGGCGAGTAGTTCTGGAAGGCGACCACGTTGCCGAACATCGGTATGTAGGCGAAGACAGCCAGGAGAACGACGGCGGGAAGCGCCATGAGAACGAGCGAGCGGTCCCGGCGGAACCGCGTCCGCAGGCCCTGTTTGCGCCGCACCGGCGGCGGGGCAGGCGGGCTTGTGACGCCGTCGAGCGTTTCTGCAGTCCGCTGCCCGTTTTGGGAGAGATTCGTGGTGGTCATGACGGCGGCGTTTACGCGGTCAGGAAGCCGGCGTAGAACTCGCGGAGTTCCTCGCCGCCGTTCCGCTTCCAGGTCTCAATCTCGGAATCGAGGTCCTTGATGCTCTTGCGGCCGCGGGCGATGTCCTTGGCGAGATCGTCGAACGGCGCGCCCAGTGAACCGTACTGAGGCGGCTCCTGGATCTGCATTCCGAAGAAGACGTCCTCCTGCACAAAGGCTGCCTGCCGTGCTTCCCATTCCGTCTTCGCCTCGACGAAGCCCGGATACTGGACCTGCGAGTTGACGGCCGGCGGGCTCACGAGGAACTGGTAGGTGCTGGTGACTTCCTCGCGGCCGAGGTCGGTCATCTGCGGGATGTTCTGGTCGTCGCGCTTGAAGTGCTTGCCCTCGACGCCGCTGCTGATGAGGAGGTTCTCTTGCGTCCCGAACGGTGCGGCCATGAAGTTGGCCAGTGCCAGCAGTTCCTCGACCTTCGCGGTGTCCTCGGTCTTCTTGATGAAACTGAAGATGCCGGCGGGCTGGCCGCTGAATAGGACGGGATCGCCGCCGTCGGGAGAGAAGTAGTCCATGGGCTGCATCTGGAAGTCGGGGTTGGTGGGAAGGACCCGGCCGAGCGCTTCATGCCAACCACCGACGCCGTCGACCGTCATGAGCGTGGCACCCGACTCGAACCGGGACTTCGCCTGCTGCGCGTTGCCTGCGACGGCGTCCGGGTGGACAGCGCCGGACTTGAACAGCTTCACGATCCATTCCAGGGCGGCGCGGTACTCCTCGGTCTCGAACTTGTGCACCAGGGTGCCGTCCACCAGTTTCCACTTGGGGACAACGCCGTGCATGATCTGCGCGCCGTTCCAGACGTCTTCGGATCCCCAGCGGTTCTTCGACGGATCGGTGACTTCCTTCGCGATGGTGATGTATTCCTCGGCAGTCTTCGGCTGCTCCAGTCCCATTTCGTCGAACAGGTCCTTGCGGAAGAAGAACGCGTCGTTGAGCAGTGTGGTTGGCATCGGCAGCCCGTACAGGCCGCCCTCGAAGCAGCTGTACTTCCAGGCTGCCGTCGGAATGTTGGCGAGGTTGGGATACTTTTTGACCTTGTCGCCGGCCAGGTAGGGGGAGAGGTCCGTGAACAGGCCCTTGGCCGCCTGACCGAAGCGCGGCGGGATGTTCCACGAGGGAATGACCACCCAGTCGGGAACGTCGCTTGGGGAGGCAAGCACGGTCTGGATCTTGTCACCGTATGTGTTGCCGTCATTGGCCTGGAAGTTGATGGTGGCACCGAGACGCTCATTGACGGCCTGGTAGTAGGCGTTGTCCGGCAAGCCGCGGGGAATTGCCCACCACGCCGGAGTCATGGCCGTGTAGGTGCCGCCGCTGCCGGGCGCCTTCGGGACCGACTTGACCAGCTTGGTGGGAATGGTGGTAAAGCCGGGGGTGGACCCGTTGACGCCCGGGATATCGGGCTGGACCAGGTCCATCGGAATGTAGCTGGGCACCAGCTTGGCGACGGCGTCAGCCAGGCCGCCCGCCGTCGTCGCCTGCGGAGCTGACGCGCCGGTACTGCAGGCGGTAAGGAACGTGGGGGAGGCGGCGAAGAAGGCGGCTCCGCCGAGCAGGCCGAGGAAAGACCGCCTGCCCAGCGGTTTGCGGGCGACGCCTTCGAGGCTGGAGCCGTGTGAATTCATTGGCATGGTGCACTTCCTTGTGTCCAGGCGCGCTGGTATGGCGCTTGCGTGGTTTGCAGCAGAAATTGGAGCGCTATGACCATCGAATCAGTCGAAGCGCTTCGATTGGTCCCACGCTAGGGCATCTTCCGGGTTCAGGCAAGAGGGAATTGTGTTGCGTATCACAGCGCTTGGTGTCAGCATGGTGGTCGAGAAGCGCTGTGCAAGCGCTTAAACAAAACTTCCCCCAGCGATCGGAAAATCTTCGTGACCGAAACCCCTTTGGCTACCCGTACCGCCGAAAGCATTCTCGCGACGCTGTCCCCGGCCGAAAAGATCTCCCTGCTCCATCAGCATTCGCCCGCTGTTCCCGACGCCGGCCTGGCGTACTTCCACACGGGCGCAGAGGCGGCGCACGGCGTTGCCTGGCTCGGCGAAGCGACGGTATTCCCGCAGACAGTGGGACTCGCAGCCACCTGGGACGAGGAGCTGCTGCGCCGGGTGGGGCACGCCGTCGGTACGGAGATGCGCGCCAAGAAAGCCTCTGACCCGACGGTGAGCCTGAACGTCTGGGCCCCCGTGGTCAATCCGCTCCGGCACCCGCTCTGGGGCCGGAACGAGGAGGGGTTCTCCGAGGACTCCGACCTCACCGCCCGGCTGGCGACTGCCTACTGTGAAGGCCTGAAGGGCGATCATGCCGAGCAGTGGCTGACCGTCCCCACCCTGAAGCACTTCCTCGCCTACAACAACGAGCGCGACCGCAACGTCACCTCCAGCCAGCTGCCGCCGCGCGTCCTGCACGAGTACGAGCTTCCCGCCTACCGCCTCCCGATCGAATCGGGTGCAGCGGGCGCCGTCATGCTTTCCTACAACCTGGTCAACGGTCGGCCGGCGCACGTTTCCGACCTGGTGGCCGATCACCTTCGGCAGTGGCGCAATGGGGATTCCCTCGCGATCGTCACCGACGCAGGCGCACCCTCCTCGCTGTTCACGGCGGAGAAGTATTTCGACGACGGCCCCAGTGCCTACGCTGCGGCCCTCCGGGCCGGCGTCGACAGCTTCACGGACGACGGCGACAATCCGGCACCGTCGATCGCCTACCTGGAGGAGGCGCTGGCACGGGGGCTTCTGACCATGAACGATGTCGACGCTGCGGTCCTCCGCCTCCTCACCCTGCGCCAACGTACCGGGGAGTTCCTCGCCGACGGCGGCGTGTACGGATCCATTTCTGCCGACGCGCTGCTGACGGCTGAACACGGCGCGTTGGCCCGCGAGGCCGCGCGCAAGTCCGTGGTGGTTCTCCGGAACGCCCCGGTCGACGGCGGTCCGGTCCTCCCGCTGGGAGATGCGCCGGGTACCGTTGCGGTGATCGGTTCCCTGGGTTCGGACGTGCTCACCGACTGGTACAGCGGATCACTTGTGAACCCCGTCAGCATCGCCGACGGTCTCGCTGAACGGTACGACGCCGTCGTCGCAGAGGAAGCGCTGGACCTCGTCGCGCTTCGCAGCGTAAGAACCAACCGATACCTCAGCGTGCCGGACGGTTCAGCCGCGGTGACGGCTGCCGCCGCCGGTCCTGGAACGGCTGAAACCTTCGCGCTCAAGGACTGGGGAAGCGGCGAATATGCGCTTCGGTCCTCCGCGAATACGTGCTTCCTTTCCGGGGAGAGCGGGTACCTTCGGGCATCGGCGGAGCGCGTCGGCGGGTGGGTGGTGCAGGAGACCTTCGCACTGCACCGCTCGGCCGATGGGTCGCTTGCCCTGCGGCACATCGCCTCCGGAAAGTGGGTCCGGGTTGAGGAAGGGACAGGCAGCGCCGTCCTTGTCACCGGGTCCGAGCAGGATGCCGACCGATTCACGCTGAGGACCATCCGGTCCGGAACCGAAGCGGCACGTGCGGCCGCGGCGTCGGCGGAGGTCGCCGTCGTCGTCGTCGGAAATGATCCGCACCTGGGCGGGCGGGAGACGCTGGACCGTTCCACGCTGGACCTGCCGCAGGGTGAGCAGGAGCTGATCCGGGTAGTGCGGGAGGCGAACCCGCGCACGGTGCTGTTGATTGTTTCGTCCTACCCTTATGCGCTCGGCGAGCTCGCGGAGGCGCCGGCGGTCGTATGGTCCTCCCATGGTGGGCAGGAGCTGGGGCGGGGTGTGGCCGACGTGCTGAGCGGTGACCATGAACCCTCCGGGCGATTGCCGCAGACCTGGTGGGCGCGGGATGCGGACCTGCCTGACATTCTCGATTACGACATCATCGGCGCCCGGTCGACGTATCACTACAGCTCGGCGGAACCGCTTTACCCGTTGGGCCACGGGCTCGGCTACGGCGCTGTGGAGTACCAATCGGCCGAACTGCGGCCGAATGCCATCGAGGTCGCCGTACGGAATGCCGGCGAACGGGTGCTGCATGAGTTGGTGCAGGTGTATGCGACGTCCGACCTGCCCGGGTACCCGCGGCGGAGGCTGGTTGCCCACGCACGGGTCTCCCTGCAGCCGGGCGAGCAGACGGTCGTCTCCATCCCGGTAGAGGTGGAGAAGCTTGCGACGTTCAGTCCGGCGGCCGAGCGAATGCTGGTGGAGCCGGGGTCGTATTCCTTGCTGGTTGGCGGTTCGGCGGAGGACCTGCCGTTGGCTGTGACCCTCGAGATCGACGGCGAGCGCAGCCCGGCGCGGAGTCGTGGAATGTGGATCCGCGCTGAGCTCTTCGACGAATCAGCCAATGCCCTGCTGGTGCCGGAGACGCCCCTGCAGGGAACCGCGGTGACGGTCGCAGATCCCGCGCTGCTGCGGGGTGCGCTGACCTACCGCGGGTGGGAAGGTTCCGCGCCTGAGGCCGTCACGGTGAGAGTTGTTCGTAGCGAGGGCGGCGTGCTGCGGATCCGGGTTCCGGGGCCTGGTGGTAGCAGGATCGAGCGGGGTGCTGTGCCGGTAGCAACCGGGTATGTCGGAGACGTGGAGATTCACCTCTCCGGCCCTGCCGGTGCCATGCCTCCGGTGATTCAGGTGGTGCTTGAAGGCTCCGTCACCGTGAGCGAACTCCGAGTGCCCTGACGCTTACCTGTCCTCTGCGGCAGGTCCGTCGTTGCGTTCTTCGTTGCGCTCCTGCGCGCGACGCTGGAAGAACCGCCGCGCCGGTCCTGCCCAGGTCAGGAGGAGGATGATCGTGAAGAGGTTGTTCGCGAGTCCGCCGAGCATCTGATACGGAATGATCTGCAGGAGGGCGGTGACCACGAGCACGCCCAGAAGTACGGTCTTGATTACCTTGAGGGCCTCGGCGCTGAGCGGCCGTGGCCACTCGACCATTGCCGTTACTTCTTCATCCCTGTCCGCGCGTTGCATCGGTCCCCTTTCCTTGCATTAAGGCTATCGCGCGGATCTGGCCCTTGGGTACGTGTACGCTGCCTCGAATCGGCGAATCTGACGCTATGGGCCACTTCTGGAGGGTGTCGCCTCGTTGCTGTCGGGCGCGTTGTCCACATAACAGAAACTGGCGCCTGATCGGTGCCGGGGAGCAACGCACGCTTGACCCATGGACGAACCTCCCTGGCTGTCGCGCAACGCACTATGGCTTACCCGGATGCTCAGGGAGCGAGGCCTGTCAACTGTCCAGATCAGAGAGCTGACGGCCGCCGGGTCTCTGGTGCGGCTTCGGAGGGGCTGCTATATCCACCACTCCCACTGGAGCGGCCTGTCAGCAGGGCAGCGCGCTACTCGGATGATCTATGCCCACAGGCTGGTGACGGCGGTTGCGGCCGTCGCGGAGAGAACCTACAGCCACACCTCTGCCGCACGATTGCACGGGCTGCACCTGTGGGGCGCCGATTCTCTTATCCATGTCACCCAGCAGGCGGCTCTATCCTCAGCCAGCCAAGCACCCGATGTCAGGACACACCAGGCGCGGCTTTCTGAGTTCGAGGTCACGGAGGCACGCGGCGTGCGGGTCACCTCGCTCGAGCGGGCCGTCGTCGACTGCTCCCGGATTCTCCCGCACAGGTCGGGACTGATCGTTGCCGAGCACGGATTGTGGTTGGGCGCGGACGGGGCGGTGATGGAGAAAACGATTGCGGAGCACCCCGGCCACAAGGGGGTCCACAGGGCGCGGAGGGTGCTGGAGGTTGCCAGTTCACTGTCCGAGTCGCCCGGCGAGACCCTTGCACTCCACGCCATGAAAGTCATGCGGCTGCCGATGCCGGAGCAACAACTCGTCGTCCACACGCGCCATGGCCTGCACCGGCTCGACTTCGGATGGCGCGAGCGGAAAGTGGCCCCCGAGTTTGACGGGAAGGCGAAGTACTTCGCTTACAGCCCCACGGAGCAGGCCATCTTCGAGGAGCGACGCCGGGAGAAGGCACTGATGGAGGAGGGGTGGACGTTCCTGCGCGTCGAGTGGAAGGACGTCTTTGATGAGGTGAAGCTCAAAGAACGGGTGCTTCGGGCTTTTGCGCGCGCGGTCGTGCGCCCGGCGGCATAGTGCTTGCCCAAGCTTAGAAGTGGCCCTTAGCGACGAAGACGTTGGTTCGCACCCACGGACCTGGTGCGAAGGGCCACTTCTGCGCGAGGACCCCGAAGAGAAGGTTGACTCACATCCCTCCAACGCCCTACCATTTCATTAGACAGAAAGTTACTTCCACATTACGGAAGAACAGACAAAGCTAAGCACAAGGGATCGACGATGACCTACACCGTGAACTGCTCCATCCTCCTCACCGAGCTGCCCCTGCTGGAGCGGCCGGCTGCTGCGAAGAAGGCCGGCTTCGACGCCGTCGAGTTCTGGTGGCCCTTCAGCACCTCCACCCCGTCCGACGCCGACATCGCAGCCTTCGAGAACGCCATCACCGATGCGGGCGTCCAGCTCACAGGTCTCAACTTCAACGCCGGCGACATGCCGGGCGGCGATCGTGGCCTCGTTTCCTGGCCCGAGCGGCAGGAGGACTTCCGCGCCAACGTGCCGGTCGTCGTCGGAATCGGTGAGCGGCTGGGCTGCAAGGCCTTCAACGCCCTGTACGGCAACCGGATCGACGGCGTCAGCCCCGAGGAGCAGGACGCTATCGCCGTCGAGAATCTCGCCTTCGCCGCGGAAGCAGTAGCCGCAATCGGCGGCACGGTCCTCGTGGAACCGGTGAGCGGCGCTGAGAGGTACCCGCTGATCACCGCGCAGGACGCACTCGACGTCATCGAGAAAGTCACGGCCACGTCGGGAAAGAGCAACATCAAGCTCCTCGCCGACTTCTACCACCTCGCGGTCAACGGCGACGACGTTGCACAGGTCATCGAGAATCACGCCAGGGACTTCGGCCACATCCAGATCGCCGACGCACCCGGCCGCGGAGCACCCGGCAGCGGCGACCTCCCCCTCGGTGAGTGGATCGCCCGCAGCCGCGAACTCGGCTATCAGGGCCCCATCGGACTCGAGTACAAGGAGCCGACCGAGGCCGCCTTCACCTGGACCATCCGCGAACACGCCTCCCGCTAAGAACCTAAGGATTCGACAATGAGCACCTCCACCAAGAACGTAACCGTCATCGGTCTCGGCATCATGGGCCTGCCCATGGCCATCAACCTCGTCAAGGCCGGCCACACCGTCACCGGGTTCAACCGCAGCTCCGACAAGATGGACAAGCTCGCCGCCGAGGGCGGAGCAGCGGCAGCCAGCATCGCCGACGCGGTGAAGGATGCCGACGTCGTCATCACCATGGTGCCGGACTCACCGGACGTAGAGGGCGTGGTCAAGGGCGACGACGGCGTCTTCGCCAACGCAAAGAAGGGCGCCCTCTGGATCGACGCCAGCAGCATCCGCCCCGACGTCGCCGCTGAACTCGCGAAGCAGGCCCGCGATGCCGGCCTTCGCCCGCTGGACGCACCGGTTTCCGGAGGCGAGCAAGGTGCAATCGACGCCGCCCTCTCCATCATGGTCGGGGGCGCGAAGGAAGACTTCGATGCCGCCCAGGACGTACTCAACGCCGTCGGCAAGACCATCGTCCACGTTGGCCCGTCCGGCTCCGGTCAGACCGTGAAAGCCGCGAACCAGCTCATTGTCGCCGTCAACATCGGCGTCCTGTCAGAAGCGATCGTCTTCCTCGAGGCCTACGGCGTGGATACCGACGCCGCCCTCAAGGTCCTTGGCGGCGGCCTCGCCGGCTCCAAGGTGCTCGACCAGAAGGGCCAGAAGATGCTCGACCGTAACTTCGACCCCGGTTTCCGACTAGCCCTCCACCACAAGGACCTCGGCATTGTCACCTCAGCCGCCCGTGAAGCCGGCGTTGCCACCCCACTGGGTGCCGTCGTCGCACAGCTGGTTGCCTCACTCGTCAACACGGGTGACGGCGGCCTGGACCACTCCGGCCTGTTCAAGCTGATCAACCAGCTCTCCGGCAAATAACCACCCCCACTTCCCGTTCATTTGGCAGGGCACGCCTCGAAAGACACCTCATAAGGGGTGTGTCCTGCCAACTCGACGGACCGCAGACTCAAGTAGGAGCACACCATGCCCAAAATGCGCGCTGTTGACGCAGCCGTTGCGATCCTGGAAAAGGAGGGCGCCACCACGGCGTTCGGCCTGCCGGGCGCAGCGATCAATCCCTTCTATTCCGCGATGCGAGCCCACGGCGGCATCCACCACGTCCTCGCCCGCCACGTCGAGGGCGCCTCGCACATGGCCGAAGGCTTCACCCGGGCCAAAGCCGGCAACATCGGCATCTGCATCGGCACCTCCGGCCCGGCCGGCACCGACATGATCACCGGCATGTACTCGGCCTGGGCGGACTCCATCCCCATCCTGTGCATCACCGGCCAGGCTCCCGTGGCCAAGCTGCACAAGGAAGACTTCCAGGCAGTGGACATCTCCTCGATCGCCAAGCCGGTCACCAAGATGGCCATGACCGTGCTCGAAGCCGCGCAGGTTCCGGGTGCGTTCCAGAAGGCGTTCTACGAGATGCGGACCGGCCGCCCCGGACCTGTGCTGATCGATCTGCCGATCGACGTGCAGCAGACCGAGATCGAATTCGATCCGGACACCTATGAGCCGCTCCAGGTCCACAAGCCTGCCGCCACGCGCAAGCAGCTGGAGAAGGCCCTGGACATGCTGGTTGCAGCCGAAAAGCCGCTGATCGTGGCCGGCGGCGGCATCATCAACGCCAATGCCTCCGAGCAACTGGTGGAGCTCGCCGAACTGCTGAACATCCCGGTCATCCCCACACTCATGGGCTGGGGCACCATCCCGGATGACCACGAGCTGATGGCCGGCATGGTGGGCCTGCAGACCTCGCACCGCTACGGCAACGCCACCATGCTCGAGTCCGACTTCGTGATCGGCATCGGCAACCGCTGGGCCAACCGCCACACCGGGGCCCTCGACGTCTACACCATGGGCCGCAAGTTCGTTCACATCGACATCGAGCCCACCCAGATCGGCCGCGTCTTCGCCCCGGACTTCGGAATAGTGTCCGACGCCGGCGCGGCACTGAGCGGGCTTGTCGAGATCGCCCGTGAACGCAAGGAGCAGCAGGGCCTGCCCGACTGGAACGCCTGGGTGAAGGACTGTGCGCAGCGGAAGTCCACGATGCAGCGCAAGACCAACTTCACCAACGTGCCGGTCAAGCCGCAGCGCGTGTACCAGGAGATGAACCAGGCATTCGGCCGGGACACCCGCTATGTCTCGACCATCGGGCTCTCCCAGATCGCCGGCGCCCAGTTCCTGCACGTCTACGAGGCCCGCAACTGGATCAACTGCGGTCAGGCCGGCCCGCTGGGCTGGACCGGACCGGCAGCGCTCGGTGTGGTTCAGGCAAGCCCGGGGGAGACCGTCGTCGCACTGTCCGGTGACTATGACTTCCAGTTCATGATCGAAGAGCTGGCGGTCGGCGCGCAGTTCCAGCTGCCGTACATCCACGTGGTGGTGAACAACTCCTACCTCGGCCTGATCCGTCAGGCGCAGCGCGGGTTCGAGATGGACTATCACGTCTCCCTTGCGTTCGAGAATGTGAACGCCCCGGAGCTTGCCGGCTACGGCGTGGACCACATCAAGGTCGCCGAGGGCCTGGGCTGCAAGGCGATCCGCGTCCGTGAGGCCGATGACCTGCAGGCTGCGTTCGAGAAGGCCCGCGCGCTCATGCAGGAGTACCGCGTGCCGGTGATCGTCGAGGTCATCCTGGAACGCGTCACCAACATCGCGATGGGCGCCGCAGGAATCGACGCGATCAACGAGTTCGAGGACCTCGCCGAATCCGCCGACGACGCACCCACAGCCATCTCCCTGCTGGTCTAGAGGGCTGGTTCAATAGCGTCATGCGAATCGTCATCGCACCGGACAAGTTCAAGGGATCGCTGACCGCTCCCGAGGTAGCGGAACGGCTTCGCGCCGGGCTGCTCGCCGCGGATCCGCTCCTCACCGTGGACGCTGTTCCCGTGGCTGACGGCGGCGAGGGCACGCTGGATGCTGCCCTCGCCGCCGGGTTCGACCGTCACACCACGACGGTTTCAGGGCCGACCGGCGAACCCGTCGAAGCACCGATCGCTATCCGAGATTCCACCGCGGTGATCGAGATGGCCCTCGCCTCCGGTCTCGCCGTTCTTCCCGGGGGAGTACGGCGGGCCCGCGAGGCCACCAGTCTCGGCACCGGTGAACTGATCCGTTACGCGCTCGACCAGGGCTGCACCAACATCGTGCTCGGCGTCGGCGGCAGCGCCAACACCGATGGCGGGGCCGGGATGTTGGCGGGACTCGGAGCGGTTCTGCTCGACGACGCAGGCGCACCGCTACCTCCCGGAGGCGCGGCGCTGGCTGAGCTCGCCCGGATCGATCTGTTCGGGCTGGACCCCCGGCTCGCCAACGCGGCGTTCATCCTGGCGTCCGACGTCGACAATCCCCTTCTCGGCCCCACCGGGGCCGCGGCGGTCTTCGGCCCCCAAAAAGGAGCCACGAACGACGACGTCGCGCACCTCGACCACGCGCTCGCGCGGTTCGTTGAGGTACTGGCGAAAGAACTGGGGTCGCGGGTGCAGGCGCAGGCCACGGCTCCCGGTGCCGGCGCCGCAGGTGGTGTCGGGTACGCCGCCCTCGCTGTACTGAACGCGGAGCGCAGGCCGGGCATCGACGTCGTACTGGAACTTACCGGACTTGCAGACAAACTGTCCCGGGCGGATCTCGTGATCACGGGCGAAGGCAGCCTGGACGAGCAAAGCCTCGGCGGCAAGACTCCGCTTGGGGTGGCAAAGGCGGCCGGTGGAATCCCTGTGCTGGCCGTCTGCGGGAGGACCACGCTGACGCAGCAGCAGGTTCAGGAGGCAGGGTTCGTGGGTGCGTATGCGCTGACGGATCTGGAACCGGACGTCGGGAAGTGCATCGCCAATGCCGGCGACCTGCTTCAGCAGGTAGGACACAACATCGCTGCCTCCCTTGGCATCGGTGTCGGATCAAGCGGAGGAAATCCATGAGTACGGAAGCGTTTGACCTCGTGATCCGGGGCGAACGGATTTTGACGACGGCGGGAATCGCCCCGCGTGAGATCGGCGTGCGGGACGGCGTCATTGTGGCGATGGAGCCCCTCGGTAATGGCCTGGACGGTGGGCGCATTGTGGAACTCGCTCCGGACGAGACGCTGATCCCGGGCCTCGTCGATTCCCACGTACACGTCAATGAACCCGGCCGCACGGAATGGGAGGGCTTCGCGTCCGCCACGAAGGCCGCCGCAGCCGGGGGAGTCACCACCATCATCGATATGCCGCTGAACAGCATCCCGCCGACGGTGAATGTGGACGCGCTCGAGCAGAAGCGGGCCGCGGCGGAAACGCAGTCCTTCGTCGACGTCGGATTCTGGGGCGGTGCGATCCCCGGTAATACGGCCGATCTCCGCCCGCTTCACGACGAGGGCGTCTTCGGCTTCAAGTGTTTCCTGCTTCACTCGGGCGTGGACGAATTCCCGCACCTCGAGGCAGACGAGATGGAACAGGACATGGCGGAGCTGAAGACGTTCGACTCCCTCATGATCGTCCACGCCGAGGATTCGCGTGCCATCGACCGGGCCCCGTCCGCCGAGGGCGACCAGTACGCCAGATTCCTGGCCTCCCGCCCGCGCGGCGCGGAGAACGTGGCCATCGCGGAGGTTATCGAACGCGCCCGCTGGACCGGGGTGCGGGCGCACATCCTGCACCTGTCGTCGTCGGACGCGCTACCCATGATCGCGTCGGCGAAGCGCGACGGCGTGAACCTCACCGTGGAAACGTGCCCGCACTACCTCACGCTGCTCTCGGAGGAGATCCCGAACGGCGCGACGGCGTTCAAGTGCTGCCCTCCCATCCGCGAGGCGTCCAATCGGGAGCTGCTGTGGCAGGGCCTGATCGACGGGACGATCGACTGCATCGTGTCCGACCACTCGCCGTCGACCCTGGACCTGAAGGACCTCGAGAACGGCGACTTCGGTGTGGCCTGGGGCGGCGTGTCCTCACTGCAGTTGGGCCTCTCGCTGATCTGGTCCGAGGCGCGGAAGCGGGACATTCCGCTTGAGCAGGTTGTGGAGTGGATGTCTGCCCGCCCGGCGGCGATCGCGCGGCTCCAGCGGAAGGGAAAGCTCGCGCTCGGATACGATGCCGATTTCTCGGTGTTCGCGGCGGACGACACCTTCGTGGTGGACGTCCACAAGCTCCACCACAAGAACCCGATCTCGCCCTACGCGGGCAAGGCGCTGTCCGGCGTCGTCCGCTCCACCTACCTGCGAGGTGAGGTGCTGGACCTCGAGAAGCCAACGGGCCGCCTGCTCCGCAGGGGCGCGGCGTAAGCCGCCCACCAAAGACTCCGGAAGGGTGCTAGCACGTCCATCCGGGAACGCAGAAGGCCCTCCCCTCTCGCCGGGGGAGGGCCTTTTGCATATGAAAACTAGGCGACGCTCAGCTGTTCACGCAGTCGTGTGACGTGGCCCTTGGCTTCGACGCCGTACTCGGCGTGCTGTACGGTGCCGTCCGGGCCGACAACGATGGTGGAACGAATGATGCCGACGACGGTCTCACCGTTGCGCTGGCGTTCGCCGTACGCGCCCCATGCTTTGGCGACGGCGTTGTCCACATCGGAGAGCAGGGGGAACGCCAGCCCGTGGTTGCTGGTGAAGGAGGCGAGTTCTTCCGGCGTATCCGGCGAGATGCCGACAACGCTGAAGCCTGCGCCCTGGAGCGATGCCAGGTTGTCGCGGAAGTCGCATGCTTCCGTGGTGCACCCCGGCGTCTCGGCCTTGGGGTAGAAGTACACAACAACGCTGCGTTGGCGGAACTCCGCGAAGCTTACCGGCTGTCCATCGGCGTCGGGGAGGGTGAACGAGGGAGCCGGATCTCCGACTGCAAGCTGGGTGCTCATGCTCTTCTCTTTCGTCTGGTGATAATTATTTATTATATTGCGAAAAGGCTTAATGAGGGTGGTTAGCACGGCCAGAAGTCTCTTTTGGTCGTAGTGTTTACCGTCCTAAACCGTCGTGCGGTGGATTACGACGACGCCCGTTGCGTAAGGTTCTAGGTATGGCCCCCCTTCGTAATAGCCGCGCTGCCGCGCTTCCCGCCAAGCTGTCCCGTTCCTGGCTGCTCGCCTCCGCGGCGTCGGAGGAAAACTTCGCGCCGGCGCTGGCTTCCGAGGCGGATTCGGTGGTCTTCGACATCGAGGACGCGGTGCCCACGGAGTCCAAGGCTGAAGCACGCGAACGTGTGGTGGAGGCCCTTTCCACCGGCATGACCGCCTGGGTCCGGGTGAACGGCATCGAGACCGACTACTGGGCCGATGACCTCGCCGCGCTCTCCGGGGCACCCGGCCTGCGCGGCGTCATGCTCGCCATGACCGAGAAGCCGGAGCAGGTTACGCATACCGCCATGCGCCTGCAGGCCGGTACTCCCGTGCTCGCCCTGGTCGAGTCCGCCCTCGGCATCGAGAACGCCACGGCAATTGCCAGCGCTCCCGGCACGTTCCGTCTGGCCTTCGGTGTGGGCGACTTCCGCCGTGACACCGGTGCCTCCGATGATCCAATGGCCCTGGCCTACGCCCGTGCAAAGCTCGTGGTCGCCTCCCGGGTGGGTCAGTTGCCCGGGCCGATCGACGGACCCACGGTGGGCGCGCTGGGTGAAGACCTGCTCGAAGCCTGCAAGGTCACGGCGTCCATGGGGATGACCGGGAAGCTCTGCCTGCGGCCCGAGGCGGCGGACACGATCAACAAGGGCCTGTCCCCCAGCGAGTCCGAGATTCTGTGGGCGCACGAACTCCTCGATGCCCACGCCTCCGGTGCGGTGGTGGGCGATGGTTCCTACCTGCCGCGCCTTGCCCGCGCGCAGAAAATTTCCTCCCTGGCGGACTCCTACGGACTCTGGAACGCCTAGAGGCTGTTTAGACGACGCAGGCTTCCACCCCGGGCGGTCGCTCAAGCTGTGAAGATGTCGTTCAGGGTCACCGTTGTCAGTTGGCGGTCGCTGATGAGCTGTCTGAGTTGTGGGAACGCGTTCGTGACGGGCAGAAAGTTGAGATGCCCTATAACGATATGAGCGGGTAAAAACCATTCTGTAGCGTGGTCGATGATTTGCTGCTCAGTGAGTAATCCGGAATCGGCGAGAGAGCCGTACCACATGATGGGGGCGGTGTAACCGATCGAGGCTGCAACGGCGTCCGTGCGTGCGTCGCGGTATCCGTACGGTGGGCGGTAGTAGGGGCGGGCGTCCACGCCGAACGTGGAGGCAATGAAGTCGTGGTTGCGTTGCAGCTCCGCGACGATATCTGTGTCACTGAGGCTGGTGAGGTCGGCGTGGGACCAGGTGTGATTGGCGACCTGGATCTGTCCGGAAGCGACGAGCGGTCCAAGTAGCGCCGAGTGCTCTGCCCACCCGGGGTATGAGCCGTTGAGGAAAAACGTGAGTCGGGTGCCACTTGTCCGGGCGAACTCGGTGTACCGCCGAATGACCTCGCTGTCCGATCCGTCGTCGACGGTCCACGCGAGGACCCGTTCGGCTGTGGGGAGGCCGGTGACAACTCCAGCCGGTAGCGGCACTTTCGTCACGGCTGGTGGTGCCGGCGGTGGGACGGGGGTGGGTGTCGGTACCACCGGTGACGGTTGCGGGGTCGGTGGTTTTGTAGGGAGCGTGGATTCCGTTGGAAGCTTCGAGGGGCTTGTGCAGGCGGCCAGCCCAAGACTCATACCTGTTGCAGCGATTGCTCTGATGAATCTCCGGCGTTCCACAGCGAGCCCTTTTCCCTAAACGTGAATAGAAATGCGGGGCACACTCCTTTTCATCGGATACTACCTGCGAATAAGGCGCAGATCCCCAAACGACGACGGCGACCGCTCACCGATTGGTGAGGGTCGCCGTCGTAATTGGCTAGGTGAAACTAGGTGAGATTAGCGCCTGCGGTACCGGTTGACCATCGGGCAGTCAAAGGGATCGCGGGCTGCAAGGCCTACCCGGTTCAGGTAGGAGACAACCGCGCCGTACGATGCCGCAACTCCCACTTCGGTGTAGGGAACCTTGAGCCGATCGCAGTGCTCGCGGACAATCACAGCCGCCTTGCGCAGGTGTGGGCGCGGCATGTCCGGGAAGAGGTGGTGCTCGATCTGGAAGTTCAGGCCGCCGAAGGCGTTGTTGATGAAGTTGCCGCCGCGGATGTTGCGCGAGGTCAGGACCTGCTTCTGGAAGAAGTCGAGCTTGCTGTCGCGGGGGATAACCGGCATGCCCTTGTGGTTCGGTGCGAACGAGGCACCCATGTAGACGCCGAAGACCGCCATCTGCACGCCGATGAAGGCGAACGCCATGCCGACGGGCAGGAACCAGAACAGCACGCCGAGGTACAGGCCGAAGCGAATCGCGAGTAGGGCAAGCTCAACCCAGCGGCCCTGGATGGCGCCGGGCCGGAACAGGGTGGCGATGGAACGGGCGTGCAGGTTGATGCCCTCGAGCGTCAGGAGCGGGAAGAACAGGTAACCCTGGCGGCGGGTGACCCAGGCATGGATGCCCTTCGCCTTGGCGGCGTCTTCCTCGATGAACGAGATGGTGTCTATCTCGATGTCCGGGTCTTTGCCCACCACGTTGGGATCATTGTGGTGACGGGAATGCTTGTTCATCCACCACTGGTAGCTGATTCCGACGACGCCGGCAGCCAGGATGCGCCCGGACCAGTCGTTGGCGCTGCGGGAGGCGAAGATCTGGCGGTGGGAGGCTTCATGTGCCAGGAATGCGATCTGCGTCAGGACAATGCCTAGGACGCCGGCAATCAGGAGTTGGAACCAGGTGTCGCCGAGGAGGGCGAATCCGGTCCAGGCTGCGACGAGCGCCAGTCCCAGGGACACCATGACGGTGATATAGAACCCGCGCTTGCGGGTTAGCAGGCCCTCTTTCCGCACTTCCTTGAGGAGGGTGGCGTAGGAGGCAACGACGTCGTTTGGTTTTGAAACGCGAACCGTACGGGCGGGTGAAGTGATTGTCATGAAAAGTCCTGAAGTCAATAATCGACTTCCCAGCCGCGGAGGGTCCCCAATTTCCCGAAGATTCCTCAACGGTACAGCCACAGTCTGATGGTGCGCTGTAAATATGCCGTCCGCTGACTATTTCGGTGAACAATGCGGGTATACAATTATCGGCTTGTCGCATGACCGCCGTGAATAAATGACGTTCATGCGACAGGCCGACAAATGTGGAAATGGAGGAGTTACTCGACCACGGGAATGGACTGGGCCTTCAGCGCCTCGACGGTCTGCTCCTCGCCGCGCTTCAGAGCTTCGGACAGCGTGGACTCTCCGCCGATGGCAGCTCCGAACCCATCGGAAACATCCGTGTAGGTCTGAGTCATGGTCGGGCCCCAGGTGAACTCGGGATCAACGTTCCCGGATGCCTCGGCGAAGACGTCGTAGACGGCCTGGCCGCCGAAGAACTCTGACTCTTCGTTGAATGCCTCGAGATCAGCGCCCGCCTTTGCAGCCGGGTAGAGCCCACCGAGCTCGTTCGTCAGAGCGAGCGCCTCGGGGTCGGTGTTGAGCCAGAGGGCAAACTGCGAGGCCTCGTACGGGTGCTCGGATCCCTTCAGCACTGCCGTGGAGGAACCGCCCCAGTTACCTGCGGAGCTCAGGTCTGCGTCCCACTGGGGCATGGGGGCAACTGCCCACTTGCCCGCGGTGTCGGGCGCTCCACTCTGCAGTGTCGAGGTGCCCCAGACCGCTGAGACCCAGGTCCACTGATCGCCCTCGTTGAAGGAAGCGTTCCACTCATCCGAGAAGGAGGGGAGCGTGGACACGAGGTCGTCCTCGAGCAGTCCCTGCCAGTACTCGGCCACCTGCGTGGACTCTTCGCCGGTCAGGTTTACTTCCCAGCCGTCTTCCTCGCTGCTGAACCACTTGCCGCCCGCCTGCCACACCAGGCCGGCGAACCAGTTCACGTCCGAGCGCGGGAAATTGGTGATGTAGCCGCCCTCTTCGCGGATCTGCTCGGCAGCAGTTGCGTACTCTTCCCAGGTGGTCGGGACTTCGATCCCGGCCTGCTCGAAGAGGTCGGCGCGGTAGAACAGTGCCATGGGGCCGCTGTCCTGCGGGACCGCGTAGACGGCGTCTTCTTCTCCGAAGGTCACCTGGTTCCAGGTCCAGTCGATGAACTGGTCGCCGGCGTCACCAATGCCTTCGCAGCCGGCGATATTCTCGAGCCCGTCCTGCACGCGGAAGTTCGGCAGGGCGTCGTATTCGATCTGACCCAGATCGGGTGCATTCCCCGCCTGCAACTGGTTGAAGAAGTTCTGGTAGGTGCCGGAGTTCCCGTTGGGGCCCGTCTGCACCGTCACCTGGATGTCCGGGTTCTCCTCGTTCCACAACTCGACGACCTGGTCCATACCAGGGACCCACGTTGTGAAGTTCAGCTCCACGGGCTCGGTGGACGGCTCGCACGCCGCTGCTTCTGGAGCCCCGGCGGAGTCGCCTCCACCGGAGCAGCCCGCGAGGGCTAGCGCGGAGACCATGACGACGGCGGCGGTGGTCTTTCCGTGATGCATACGCATTCTGTATTTCCTTCTTGTATGGACGGTGCCGGCAGGCGGGTGCCTTCCGGCGATTTCATGCGGTCTGTGTTACTTGACGCTTCCCGCACCGAGCCCGCTGCTCCAGAATCGCTGCAGGCCGAGGAAAGCGATGATGAGGGGAACGATTGAGACCAGCGCACCGATGATCACGTAGGTGCGCAGTTCGGGGATCTGGCTGATCTGGCTGTTCCACGCGTACAGGCCGAGCGTGACCGGGAACAGCGCCTGGTCCCGCAGCATGATCAGCGGGAGGAAGAAGTTGTTCCAGATGGCGACGAACTGGAACAGGAAGATCGTGACGAGTGCCGGTGCCATCAGGCGTGTGGACACCGTAAAGAAGGTCCGTACTTCACCTGAGCCGTCGAGCCGCGCAGCTTCCAGGAGTTCACCGGGGACGCTGGCTGCGGCGTAGATCCGGGCGAGGTAGACACCGAAGGGGCTTACGAGGCTGGGCAGGAAGACCGCCCAGTAGGTGTTCGTCAGGTTCACTTCGCTGAAGATCAGGAACAGGGGCAGAGCCAGTGCAGTCGCGGGCACCAGCACGCCGCTGAGGACGACGTTGAAGATAAGCTCGCGGCCCTTGAACTCGTACTTGGCCAGGGCGTAACCACACATTGCCGCAATGACCGTGCCGAGCAGTGCGCCCGCACCGGCGTAGAGGGCGCTGTTGAGCAGCCACTTGATGAACAACCCGTTCTGATACTGGAACAGTCCGGTGAGGTTGCTGAAGAAGGTGGAGAGGGAGTCCGGTGTGAACCACAGTGGTGCGGATCCGGTGATCTCGCCGCCTGTTTTTGTGGAGGTGACGAGCAACCACCAGATGGGGGTCAGGAAGTAGAGGGTGAAGACTCCCATGATCAGCATCGCTGCGGCGCGCGACATCACGTTTTGCCGGGGGCCTCGTGAGTGTGCCTTCTCTGCGGCGGACAGGGGAGGGGCTGCCGTGGTCATTGGGATACCTTCCGCTGGGTCGCCTTCAGGAAGACAAAGGAGAGGATGAACGTGGCGAGCGCCAGCACAACCGAGAAGGCGGCGGCCAGGTTGTAGTTGGGGATCGACGCCGTGGTGTACACGGCCAGGTTCGGCGTGTAGGTGCTGCTGATTGCCGAGCTGAAGCTCCGCAGGGTCTGCGGTTCGGCGAGCAGCTGAAGTGTGCCGATGATGGAGAACACCGCGGTAAGAATGATGGCCGGCGTCACCAACGGGATCTTGATGCGCCAGGCGATCTGCGCATTGGAAGCGCCGTCGAGCCGTGCCGCCTCGTAGATCTCAGTGGGAATGGCGAGCAGTGACGCATAGATAATGAGCATGTTGTAGCCCACGTAGACCCACGTCACAATGTTGGCGATTGACCATAGCACCAACGACCCGTCGAGGAAGTTGATCTCGGATGTCACGGCGCCGAAGGGCGACAGGGACGGCGAGTAAAGGAAACCCCACATGATGGCGGCGATGACGCCGGGCACGGCATAGGGAGCGAAGAATGCCAGACGGAAGAACCGCTTGCCCTTGAGAAGCGGCGAATCGAGCAGCAGCGCGAACAGGAGCGCCATGCCCAGCATGACCGGAACCTGCACCACGCCGAACAGCAGTACCCGGCCGACGGAAGCCCAGAATGCCTGGTCCTGGAAGACGATGGCGTACTGGGTGAACCCGCCGAATACCTGCTGCGGTGGTCCGAACGTTCCTTCGCGCTCCACCGTGAGCAGCGACTGGATCACAGCGAAGATGATCGGCGCCGCGTAGAAGAGGATGAAGAGCACGGCAAACGGTGCAACGAAGACGGCTACCGCCCTGCGCGTACTGCGCCCCTTCTGCGTCTTGCGCGGTGTTTTCCCTTTAGCGCCCGGCGGCGTGTGGGTCTGGTCCAGAGTAGCCATCAGTTGGCCTCCTTGCCTGTTGAATCGGTGCGCACAACGCGTACGGTGCCTGCCGGTACAACGACGACGTCGGCGACCTCGGTCCCGAGCACCATTTCGTTCCCGGTGATTCGGTGTTTGTAATCCTGCGTGGTGTGGTTGATGAAGAAGACGTAGCGCTGGTCCCCGGACACCCGCTCGACGGTTTCGACGCCACGGGTTCCGGGAACGGGAATTCCGGCGTGGCGGGCGGCGTCGCCGATCACTTCAATCAGTGATTCCTTCGCAAGCGAGGTGCCAAGGTACCAGGCGGCGCCGTCGTGAAAGGAGTTGCGTGTGACCGCCGGGGTGCCGGCCAGCGGGCCTTCACTGATTGTCAGAACTGCTTCAGCGCTCGTCACGTGAAGCGCCTCGCTCCAGAGTGCCGCCGTCGTGCCGTTTGATAGTGGCAGCTGCTGGCCGGCGGCCAGCGGATGGAATTCTTCCACCCGGACGCCGAGCAGGTCACGGAAGGCGCCGGGGTAGCCTCCGGGCCGGACCCGCTCGTTTTCGTCCACGATGCCGCTGAAGAAGGAGACGACGGCGTTGCCTCCCTGGCGCACATAGTCCGTGAGCCGGCGGGCGTCCTCGTCGGACACGAGGTACAGCGCCGGAACGAGCACGAGGTCGTAGGCGGTGAAGTCGCCGTCGGGCGGCAGGAAATCGGCCGTGATGCCCGCGTCCCAGAGCGCACCGTAGAGCGCGTGCACCTGATCGAGGTAGCGCAGGTCGGAGGAGGGGTGGGAATCGGAATCGCAGGCCCACCAGGCTTCCCAGCTGAAGACCACCGCGGCACGCGCTGTGACCGTGCTTCCGGCGATTTCGCGCAGGCGGCCCAGCGTGGCGCCAAGCTCACTGACCTCGCGCCAGATCTTCGACTCGGTCCCGGCGTGGGGGAGCATGGCGGAGTGGAATTTCTCGCTGCCCTGCAGCGATGCCCGCCATTGGAAGAAGCACAACCCATCGGCACCACGCGCGAGGTGGGCCAGGGAGTTCCGCAGCAGCTCACCGGGCGCCTTTGCAATGTTCCGGGGCTGCCAGTTGACGGCGCTGGTGGCGTGCTCCATCAGGATCCAGGACTGGTTCCGGGCGAGGCCGCGGGTGAGATCCGCCGCGAAGGCAATCTCCTGCACCGGGTCATCCAGGCGGTGGTCGGGGTAGTGGTCGTTGGCGATGACGTCCATCTCCGGCGCCCACTGCCAGTAGTTTTGCGTGCGGATGTGCGCGGTCACCATGAAGTTGGTGGTGACGGGAACGTTGCTGGAGGTTCGTAGCACCTCGGCCTCGGCCCGGTAGTACCCGAGGAGCTCGTCCGAGCTGAAGCGCCGAAAGTCCAGTGTCTGCGTCGGGTTGGGGGTGGCGTGCGGGGTGCGCGGAGGAAGGATTTGCTCCCACGCTGAGTACCGCTGGCTCCAGAAGGCGGTGCCCCAGGCGGTGTTGAGGGCCTCAAGGCTTGCGTAGCGGTCCTGCAGCCAACGGCGGAAGGAAGCGGCGGAGGTGTCGCAGTAGCAGAGGGCGTTGTGGCAGCCCAATTCGTTCGAGACGTGCCAGAGGCGGAGCGCGGGGTGCTCGCCGTACCTGCGCGCGATTTCCTCGACCAGCCGGATCGCATGGGAACGGAAAACGGGGGAGCTGGGGCACCAGGCCTGGCGTCCGCCCGGCCAGCGGGTGTCGCCGTCGACCGTTACGGGAAGGATCTCCGGGTATGCGGTGCTCAGCCACGGCGGTGGGGAAGCCGTGCCGGTTCCCAGGTTCACGCCGATGCCGTTGTCGTGGAGGAGGTCCATGATGGCGTCGAGCCGGGTGAAAGTGAAGGTCTCGGCGTCGGGCTGCAGTTCTGCCCAGCCGAAAATGTTGATGGCAACCAGATTGACACCGGCCTCCCGCATCAGCCGGACGTCCTCTGCCCAGGTGGCTTCATCCCACTGCTCGGGGTTGTAGTCACAACCGAAAACCAGATCGCCGTTTGGGGCGAGCTGGGCGATCGGAGAGGTATTGGTGAGCACACTGGTCCTTGGCTGGTTGTCTTCGCGTTCTGTGAACGTTCCCAGAGGCGGTCGCGTGAGATGAAGTGCGGTGATCTGGGAACGTTCACAGAGTAGTGTGCGTCACAGCGGCATGTCAACGTTTATTCTGATCCTGCCGGATTCCCAGCTCCGTTACAGTAGCGGTATGGACTCCACTCGCACGCGACGGCGGCGGGCAACTATCAACGACGTTGCCTCTGCTGCAGGCTTGTCGCGGGGGACCGTTTCCCGCGTGGTGAACGGGGAAAAGTACGTCTCGCCCGAGGCAAAAATGGCGGTCGAATCCGCAATCGCCAAGGTCGGTTACGTACGCAACTCGGCGGCGCGGAACCTCGTGCGGCAGGAGTCCCGGGCCATCGGCCTCATCATCCATGAGCCACACTCGCTGTTGTTCGAGGACCCCAACATCGGGTCCATTCTCCTCGGCGCCAACTCGGTGCTCTCCGCAGCCGATTATCAGCTCGTGTCGCTGATAATCGACACTGCCCGCGACAGTGACCGGGTGGCCGACTACCTGCGTGGCGGGCTGGTTGACGGTGCCGTCATTATCTCCGCCAGGACCGCCGATCCCATCGCGACGGCGGTGCGGAACCTCAGGATCCCGGCCGCTTTTGTGGGTCACCCGCCGGGCACCCCCGACATTCCGTACGTGGGGATCGACAACGAGACCGCTGCCCAGACCATCGTTCAGCGGCTGCTGGACACCGGCCGTACCAGGGTGGGCATGATTGCGTGCGCACTTGATCGTGACTCGGGCCAGGACCGGCTCGCAGGGTTCCGGAAAGCGCTCGGCCCCGCGTTCGATCCCGAGCTCGTTCTCGAGTTCCCGCTGTACACCTATGCCGCAGGCGCGGATGGCATGGCCGAGCTCCTGCGCCGGCGGCCGGACCTCGACGGCGTTTTCGCCGCCTCGGATGCGGTGGCAGCGGGTGCCATGACCACCCTGCAGGAGCAGGGGCGCAGGGTGCCCGACGACGTCGGAATAGTCGGCTTCGATGACAGCAGTTGGGCGCTGCGCTGCAAGCCGCAGCTGTCCACGGTGAAGCAGCCGGCGGACCTGCTGGGACGTGCGGCCGCCGAACTGGTTCTCGCGCAGATCGAAGGCAAGGACGCCGAGGTGCGGATGCTCAGTACGTCCGTGGTGTGGCGGGAGTCCGCCTGACCCGGCGGAACCGCACATAACCTTCCCGCAACACCGCAGGGTGTTCCGTTCCGCGAACACGCGTGCTGTGTGATGCTAAGTTCCAGCGGCTGGGCGACGGCGCCCCCGTTCGGAAGGGTGCCAGATCGTGTTGGTGGGAGTGAAGCGGGAAACCCGTGCCGGTGAACGCCGTGTGGCGGCTACGCCCGCCTCCGTCCGCCAACTCACGAAGCTCGGTCTGGACGTCGCCGTGGAATCACTGGCCGGTGTCCAGGCAGGTCATGACGACGACGCCTACCGCGCCTCCGGAGCGGACGTCGCTCCCCGCCTCGGCCAGGTCGACGTCCTGTGCCACGTAGCACCCCTGACAGCGGATGACGCCGGCCAGTTGAGCCCTGGCACGGTCACCGTCGGCTTTGCGTCACCGGCCGCAGAGCTTGCCACCGTTCGGGCCCTGGCGCAGGCCGGAGTGACCTCATTCGCGCTCGAACTGGTCCCGCGAATCTCCCGTGCCCAGTCCATGGATGCGCTGTCCTCCCAGTCCCTCGTTGCCGGGTACCGCGCGGTTCTGGAAGCCGCGATCCGGTTCCCGCGCTTCTTCCCCCTGTACATGACCGCCGCGGGAACCGTGCCGCCGGCACGCGTCCTGGTGCTCGGCGCCGGGGTTGCAGGACTTCAGGCAATCGGCACGGCGAAGCGGCTTGGCGCGCGGGTGTCCGCCTACGACGTCCGTCCTGCCTCCGCCGAGGAGGTCACCTCCCTCGGCGGTACCTTCATCAATCTGGACCTGGAGACCATTGAGGGCACCGGCGGGTATGCCCGCGAGATGAGCGAGGACCGTGCCCAGCGCCAGCGCGAACTCCTCGCGCCGCATATTGCCGCCTCCGACGTCCTCATCACCACCGCCGCCGTACCCGGCCGGCGGGCGCCGCTGCTCGTGACCACCGCCATGGTGCAGGGGATGAAGGGCGGTGCCGTCGTCGTCGATCTGGCCGCCGAGACCGGCGGCAATGTGGAGGGCGTGCAGGCCGGGCACGACGTCGTCGTTCCCGCTTCCGGCGGCGATGTCACCCTGGTGGGGATGAAGGATGCTGCATCGGCGATGGCTGCCGACGCCTCCCGACTGTTCGCCGCGAACGTTGCGAATCTGGTGGAGCTCATGACCGTCGATGGGCGTGTGGTGCCCGACTTCACCGACGACGTCGTTGCCGGTGCCTGCCTCACCCACGACGGCAAGGTGATGCACCAACCCACGGCGGCTGCGCTGAAAGGAGTTACCTGATGGACCTTCCCGCCCTGCTCACCGTGGTGGTGCTTGCCGTGTTCGTCGGCTTTGAGGTGGTCTCCAAAGTGACGAGCACGCTCCACACTCCGCTCATGTCCGGCGCGAACGCAATCCACGGGATCATCCTCATCGGTGCCATCCTCGTAGCCGGCCATGCCACTGAACCGCTGCTGCTCGGATTGGCGCTGCTGGCGGTGCTGCTCGCGACGGTGAACCTCGTGGGCGGATTCGTGGTGACCGACCGGATGCTCCATATGTTCAGGGGCCGCAACCGGGCAGGGCAGTCCGTCAGGAAGCCTGACGCATGAACATCCTCCCGGCGGAAGCGACTGCGTTGCTGTACCTGGCGGTCGCCGTGTGCTTCATCGTGGCGCTCAAGGGCCTGAGTTCTCCCCGCACTGCCCGTCGCGGGAACCTGATCGGGGCCGGTGGAGCTGCGCTCGCCGTCGTGACGGTCCTCCTCTCCGCCCGGCTGGAAAACCTGCCCGCCATCCTCGTGGCGGTCGCCCTGGGCGCCGGGATTGCCGCACCGATTGCGCGGCGGGTTCAGATGACCCAGATGCCCCAGCTCGTGGCTCTCTTCAACGGCGTTGGCGGTGGTGCAGCGGCGCTGGTGGCAATCCTTGAACTGGCCGGAACCGACGCCGCCTGGGTGCGCGCCGCCGTCGTCTTCACGCTCGTGGTGGGTGCGGTGTCGTTCGCCGGGTCGGGGGTCACGGTGGCGAAGCTGCAGGAACTGATCACCACGCGGCCGGTCATCTTCAGCGGCATGCGGTGGGTGATGACGGCCGTCGTCGTCGTACTCCTGGTTGCGGCGGTACTGGTGACGGTGACGGGGAACGTGGTGTGGGCGACCGTCCTGCTGCTGCTTGGACTGGCAGGCGGCGTACTGCTGGTGTTGCCGGTCGGCGGGGCGGACGTCCCAATTGTTATCTCGCTACTCAACGCGTTTACGGGGCTTGCCGTGGCGGCGTCCGGCATCGTGCTGGACAACGTGTTGTTGCTGGTCGCAGGGACGCTGGTTGGCGCGAGCGGCACCATCCTGACCCGGGCGATGGCGGCAGCGATGGGGCGCGGCGTCGGAGGAATTCTCTTCGGTGCGTTCCGCGGCGGTTCGACGGCGGGGGCAGGCGCGGTGAGCGAGCGTCCGGTGCGGGCGTCGGGGCCGGACGACGTTTCCGTGATGCTCGGGTATGCGCAGCGGGTGGTGATTGTGCCGGGATACGGCCTCGCGGTGTCGCAGGGACAGCACACGATCGCGGAGCTCGCCGAGGCACTGGAGGCCCGCGGAGTGGAAGTGTCTTTCGCAATCCACCCGGTCGCGGGACGGATGCCGGGCCACATGAATGTGCTCCTGGCGGAAGCCAATGTGCCGTACGAGTCGCTGAGGGAGATGGCCGAAGTGAATCCGGAGTTCCGGAACATGGACGTCGCCCTGGTTGTGGGCGCGAACGACGTCGTGAATCCGGCCGCGAAGTCATCACCGGGTTCGCCGATCTACGGGATGCCGATTCTCGAGGTGGCTGATGCCGGGCAGGTGGTATTCCTGAAGCGGTCGATGCGCCCGGGATTCGCGGGCATCGAGAATGAGTTGCTGTACTCGCCGAAAACCACCCTGCTGTTCGGCGACGCCAAGGAGTCGCTGACCCGGGTGCTCAGTGCGGTGAAGGCGCTCTGACCGTGCACTTCGCACACCTCCGAGGTTAGGTCTGCGGCGCTAAACAGCTCAATCCGGACACTCCGGAGAGGTTTTGCCTCCAGAATTTCCGGATTGAGCAGGTTTCCGCTGGTTACCGGCGGACGCTGCGGTTGCGACGCCCTGACATGCTCTCGGCAACGCCGATCAGCAGTACGGCTGCGATGACCGCAACAATGAAGCCGAGGACGTTCAACTCGAAGATGTCGCCGGTCCCGAGCAGATTCGCAATCACGCCGCCGATCACCGATCCGGCAAGTCCGAGCAGAAGTGTTGCGAGTATTCCGAGGTTCTGCTTGCCAGGCTTGATGAGCCGGGCAAGCGCCCCAATGATCAATCCGGCAATGATGAAGCCAATCATGATGCCTCCTTCAGGTTAGTGTTCCTTCAAAGAACAGTAAGCCTGCTTTGTAATGCAGCGCAAACTGCCTCGCATCAGCTCTGCCGGCACGCCACTACACGGTGGTGTCTGCAGTTGATCGAGCGAGCTGTGGTTGCCACCAGTCCTGACCCCGGAGGTAGTGACTGGCCGTGAAACTCGCAGCCTGTTCGTTGGTCATCTGCGGACGATCGGCCGAGTGCGCTGAACCCGGTCCGCTGTTGTGGAACTCGTGGAACCGCGCGTCCTTCCAGGAGAAGCCGCTCATGTCCGTCCAGGGCGATGGTTTGACGTGGGCGCCGAGGTGGCTGTTTCGGACCAGAACCTGTGCGATGGCTGCGGGATCGCCGCTGGGATGCCATGGCCGCCCCAAGTGCACGGTGCGCCGGGCGGCGTTGGACTCGAAGCGGCACTCGTCGAACAGGTACCCGTATTGGAAGCGCTGGTTGATGCTTCCCGCCGTAACATAACCGTTGTTCGAGGACGAGCCCCGGTCGAGCGACTCAATCGAACAGCGCTGGAAGACCGCCGTCGCCCGTCCGAAGATGAAGTCGACGTCTCCCTGCACGTGTGTATTGATGAAGAACTGGCGGGACATGGTTTGGGCGTTCGGGGTGTTGACGAGCAACGAGTCCTGATTTCCGAGAATGCGTACATCTTCGAAAACGCAACGGTCAGCCGTCACATGCACGGCCACGGCCTGCCGGTTCCTGATGTGCCCATTCGCCGCCTCGTCGAAGTCATTGCTGAAGGTGAGGTTCCTCGCATGGAAATCCGCTCCGTCGAGTCGCGTTGAAGCACTTCCGCTGGTTCCATAGGTGCCGGAGCCGTCAGGTTTGAGGGTGCCGGCCGCATTGTCGAAAACGAGAACGACGTCGTCGGGAGTCGCTCCCGTTCCAACCAGGCTCACCCGCGGCTTGGTTCGCGGGACGAGGACCAGCTCCCTGTACTGCCCGGGTGCGATGTGGATTTCATGACGCTTCTCCGCCTGGTCCGGCACCGCGTTGATCGCGGCCTGCACGCTGCCGAATTGCCGTCCAGGGCCGACGTCGAGGACCACAGGTCTGTCGACAGGGCGTTCAGACGGCCAGAACATGCCTGTCAGGAGGCTCTCGGCAGGAAGCCCGACAGTCCGGGGATCCTGCGGAGCGAGCTCCAGTTCAGACAGTCCGGCGGAAACCAGATGGGCGACGGCGAGCGCGCCTTCGGCCCGGAAGTGGGTGTTGTCCTGCACCCCCGCCGGATACTGCGGGAACTCACCCGGTGAGGTGTAGAGGAACATCCCGGTGGTGCCCTCGGGGCCCAACTGTTGCCACAGCCCGAGCGATGAGCGCGTCAGGTCAATCAGCGGTGTTCCGGTGGCAGTTGCCAGTTCGCGCATCGCGGCCGGATATTCGCCGTGAGACTCCCTGGCATTTCCCGCAGTGTCGAAACGGCGGCGCTCTACGGGAGTGACCAGGATCGGGTGCGCTCCGGCGGCTCGAGCACCGCGGATGAAACCGGTCAGGTACTCCTTGTAGGTGGTTTGCGGATAGGTTCCGCGAGTCGGATCAGTAGTCTTTTCGTCGTTGTGGCCGAAGGAAATGAGCAGGTAGTCTCCGGAGCTCAGCATCGCGAGTGTTTCGGCGGCGAGCCCGGAATCGGTGAAACTCTTCGACGATGCGCCGGACAGCGCCCGGTTCACCACCCTTGAACCCGAGTTGAGCGCAAGGGGGAGGGCCTGTCCCCAGCCTGCCCGCGGCAGTTCCCGATGTGCGTAGGTCGACGCGGTGGAATCTCCTACAACGAAGATGGTGGGTTGTCCTGGGCCACCGGTTGGTGTCCCTGATTCCGCGGCGGATACACCGGCACCCAGAGTCAGGAAGCCGGCAGTACCGGCGATCCCGGTGAGCACCGTCCTGCGGTTGATGGATTGATCGAAGATCACCGGGTGCCTCCCGCAGTGAAGACAGGACCGACATTGCCCTTGAGGATTGCCGGTACCGCCTGCGCGGGGTGGACCTTTGTGCGCAGGACCGGCTGCCAGGAGGTGTCCTCGGCGAGCTGCTTGTCCGCAGGAGCACTGGCGTTGTAGGCGGCGCGGAGATCGAGCACATGGCCGTTGACGGTGTTGTCGATCGTCGTGATCGTGGTGCCCTTCCAGTGCGCAATGATCTCCGCCGGGTCAACGTCCGGTGTCAGGGTGAAAGCATTCGCTTCGGCCCAGATGTGGGACTGGACGCCAACCCCGAGGCTGTACTGGTAAGGGACCCTGGCCTGATCGTTGACAACGAAGTGGTTGTTGTACGCGTCAACCTGTCCGTAGCGCAGGCGCGGTGCCCGCTGCCCCACGTTCACGAACTCGTTGTGGTGCAGGGTGACACGTAGCTTCCCTGGATCTCCGCGCCCCGGTGAATCCGTAGAACCGATCAGCATGAGCTTGTCCCGGTCAGCGAAACGGTTGTAGGAGACGGTCACAAGATCCGAGCCGTTGGTGATGTCGATGGCGCCGTCATGCTGCTGGTGGGACCGGCCGAAGTAGGTTGGGGCCTCGTCGTCGAAATACGGGTCGTCGGTGTAATGGTTATGGTCCATCCAGATGTTGGTCGCCCGGTTGATGATCTGGACCATGTCGTATTCGCTGTTCCAGTTTCCCGAACTGCCATCGGTCGGGTCCCACTGGGGGAAGCAGTCAATAACGCCTTTGTGGTGGAGGTTCCGAACTATTACGTTGCTGGCACCGTTGATGCGCAGGGACAGCCCATTGAGTGCCGCGTCCGGTGAAGCGCCCACAATGGTGGTGTTACTCGGCACGTCAACGAGGATGGTTGCGCGTTGCTTCTGTGCCGCCCGTTTTCTGGCTTCTTCCTGGGTCCCCTCGGGCTCACGGTCCCAGCCCCAGGTGGCAGGATCATACGCCGCAAGGTACGCAGCGAGGGAATAGCCCGTGCCCGTTGCGTACTGGTCGCAGGAAAGTGCGTTGCCGGCGTCGTCTGCGTTTCCCAGCAGTTCGCCGTGCACGCGGATGATCTTCGCATTGTCGCCGGCACTCGCAAAGGCGGCCTTGAGTTCGGCGCGGGTGGAGACGTCGAAAATCCGGTCAGCGGCAGCCCCGGATCCTCCGGTGGTACCGGCCCCGAAGGAGCCCCAGCCGTCGTTGGCGGGAAGGGTCTGGTGCTCGAGCGGAACGGATGGCGTTTGTGCTGGTGGAGCCGCGTGGGATGGCGGCTGGGCGTTGGCAGGTGCGCCGGCTGTCGAGACCAGTGTCGCGACGCACAGCAGTGTGAGGGCAGGACGAAACAGACTCACTGAGATTCTCCTCATTGAGATTGGAGTGATTGTTCGAAAGCTTTCTTGCGGCGACTCGACGAGGCGCCGACCCCGGTAGCCGCAACTATAGGAAAGCGTTTTCTCGGCTGTCAACCACCCGGGTCTCCGGAGGGATCAGCGCGCCGCCCGCGCAGTGCTCCCGCGGCGGCGAACCTCCGGCTGGAAAGTGGTGTGCGCCGGTTCCGAATGAGCTTCACCCAGGAGGCGCCGCATCTCGTGCCAGGCCTGCTCGCCGATATCGTTGATCGGCACAGCCGCCGTGGTGAGCGGCGGAGTGGTGTAGTTGGCGAACGGAATGTCGTCGAATCCGGTCACGGAGATTTCCCCGGGGACGTCGATGCCCCGTTCATGGAGGCCGCTCAGCAGACCCATGGCAACGAGGTCATTGAATGCGAGGACGCCGGTCGCGCCGGTTTCCAGGACGCCGTCTACGGAGCTATGCCCGGCTTCGAAGCTGGAGCCGCCGGGCAGCACGGCCAGTTCAATGCCAGGGTGATCGACGCGGAATTTCTCGAGTCCCTGGAGCCGTGCCTGGTTGCCTGCGCTTCGCTCCGGCCCGGCGAGGAAGGCAAGCGAGGTGTGGCCGAGGTCTATGAGATACGCAGCCAGGTCCTGGATGCCCTGGCCGTAATCGACCACAAGGCTGGGGGTCTCGGCGTCCGCCGTGGAGCGGTTGATGAGCACCAGCGGGCGCAGCGAGGGCACCAGGGCCTCAAGTTCAGTCTCATTCATGCGCGGTGCGCAGAGCACGACGCCGTCACACCGCCGTCGTGCTTCGCCTGCCAGGATGGATTCTTCGCTGGACACCTCGGAGGAGTCAGCGATCAGGACACGGTAGCCATCCTGCGCGGCGGCGCGGCTCACTCCGCGGAGCATGCCCTGGAAGGTGGGGTTGGCGAGGTCCGGAACGACGACGCCGATCGTGTCGGTTTTGCCCAGCGCCAGGCTGCGTCCCACTGCGTTGGGTTGGTAGTTCAGTTCCGCAGCAGCGGTCCTGACCCGGGCGGCGATCTCGGGGTCAACCGAGAAGTTGCCGTTCATGACGCGTGAGACCGAGGCCAGCGAGACTCCTGCCCGCTGTGCGACGTCGGTGATGCCTACCCTGCGGTTGGCAGTTTTCCTGGCCATAGGTTCCTCATCCGGGTGGGGAATCGGTGCCCCCGCAGCAAATGGTTGACGGGTGCACCGGTGTGTTGATAGAAAGCATATAACCTTTTCCAGAAAACGTTTTCTCGCATCAAGGCGTCGCATCATCGCCGATGCAGGCGACTGAAGGAGCCCCATGAGTACCGCCCCGCACACACTTCCCGCCGCGCAGCAGGCGCAGGAGCACGAACGCACCCGTCTGGCCCTGATCGGCACCGGCTCCCGCGCTGAGATGTACGTCCGCGCCGCGCTTGGCGATCACGCCTCCTCAGCCGAACTGGTGGCCATCAGCGACACCAATCCGGGGCGGGTTGAGTACTACCTCAACCTCGTTGCGGAATTATCACCGGCAACACAGGTTGCGCAGTTCCGGCCGGAGGATCTGACGCAATTCATCCGGGATAACAGCATCGGCCGCGTCATTGTCACCACGCCTGATTTTACCCACGCCGACTACATCGTCGAGGCTCTGGAAGCTGGCGCCGACGTCGTGGTGGAAAAGCCGCTCACCATCAACGACGACGGCTGCCGCCGGATCTGCGACGCAATCGGCCGCACGGGACGCGACGTCGTCGTGACCTTCAACTACCGTTACTCGCCCCGGAACAGCGCCCTGAAGGAGATCATCCAAAGCGGCGCGATCGGCACTGTCACTTCCATCGACTTCAGCTGGATGCTCGACACCGTCCACGGAGCCGACTACTTCCGCCGCTGGCACCGGCAGAAGGAGAACTCCGGCGGCCTCCTGATCCACAAGGCCTCCCATCACTTCGACCTCGTGAACTGGTGGATCGAGGACGTTCCCGAACGCGTCTTCGCCAGTGGGGGACTGCGCTTCTACGGCGACAGCAACGCTGCCGGGCGCGGGCTCACGAACCGCCCCGAGCGCGGCACCACGGACTCCGCCGCGGGTGATCCGTTCGCCCTGGACCTCCGTGAGGATGAGCGACTCAACGCCCTCTACTACGCCAACGAACACCACGACGGGTACCAGCGCGACCAGGACGTCTTCGCCCCCGGAATCACGATCGAGGACAACCTCGCCCTCGTGGTCGACTACCAGTCCGGACCGACCCTCAGCTATTCACTCAACGCGCACAGCCCCTGGGAAGGCTACCGGGTCGCGGTGAACGGAACGCTCGGGCGTGCCGAGCTCGAGGTCGTGGAGAGAGCTGCGGTCTCCAACAGCACCGATCAGAAAAACGTGGTCGACCCAAGCGCCACCCCGGTGGAGGAGGACGACGCGGTCCGGGTCAACGGTGAACGCCTCATCCTCCAGCGCCACTGGGAGCCCGCCGTGGAAATCCCGATCGTGAACGGAGAGGGAGGGCACGGCGGCGGTGATGCCCTGCTGCTCGCGGACCTGTTCGAGGGGCCGGGGGATGACCCGCTCGGCAGGCCGTCCGGCTACCTGGACGGACTGCGCGCCGTCGCCGTGGGCATTGCCGGCAACGCGTCGCTCGAATCCTCGCTGCCCGTCAGGATCAGCGAGCTCAACCTCGGTGCGGATCTCGCCGCGGACCGTGCGGAGAACGGGCGAGTACGCCGTGGCTGAGCGGGCGCAGACCGTGGTCCTCATCACGGGCGGCTCCGGCAGGCTTGGCCGCAGCGTGGTGACCGGCCTTGCTGGAGCAGGCTACGACGTCGTCTCCGTGGACCGCGCGCCCGTCCCGGAAGGTGCGTTCCCAGCGCATGTCCGGCAGGAGTCGGTTGACCTGCTGGCGGCGGGCGAGGCCCGCCGGGTCATCGAAGAGCACCGGCCCGATGCCGTCATCCACCTTGCTGCGATCGCCGTCCCCTTCAGCGCCCCGGAAGATGTCATCCTCCAGACCAACAGCCAGCTCGCCTTCCAGGTCATGGGCGCGGCCACGGAGCTGGGCGTCAGCCGGATCATCACCGCGTCCAGTCCGACGGTGCTCGGCTACGGCTCACCGGCCGGGTGGATGCCGGAGGCGTTCCCCCTCGATGAGGAAACGACGCCGAAACCCTGGAACGCGTACGCCCTCTCCAAACTGCTCGCCGAACAGACCATGCGCATGTTCGCTGCCGCACAGGGCGACCGCATCCGTTACGCGGCGTTCCGGCCCTGCTATGTCATCTCGCCGGAGGAATGGGCGGGTGCGCCCACGCAGCAGGGGAACACCGTCGTCGAACGGCTGGATGATCCGTCGCTTTCCGCACCGGCCGTCTTCAACTACGTCGACGCGCGGGATGTGGCGGATTTCCTCGACGTCCTGCTGCAGTCCATGGACCGCATTCCGAATGCGGAAACGTTCTTCGTTGGCGCTGCGGACGCGCTCGCCCGTGAGCCGTTGTCCGTACTCATTCCGCGCTACCTTCCTGCTGTGGGCGCGCTCGCTTCCAACCTGAGCGGCACCAGCCCGGCCTTCTCGATTGAGAAGGCGCGCAGGCTCCTCGGGTGGGAACCTAAGCGCAGCTGGCGCACTGAACTCAGCGAATCTCAGGAGTCCGAGTTGGCCTCCACAATCCAGGAAGCCAGGTAAGTCATGCAGTTCAACGGAGTGCTGTTTTTCCCCGTCACACCCTTCTCACCCACGGGGTCAGTTGATACCGCAAAGCTTCGCGAGCACATTGAGTCCCGGCTCAGTCACCAGCCGGGTGGGGTCTTTCCTGCCTGCGGCACCGGTGAGTTCCACGCCCTCGACATCGAGGAGATCCGCGCCGTCGTCACGACGGCTGCGAGCGCTGTCGATGGGCAGGTCCCGGTGATCGCCGGAGCCGGTGGCCCGCTCGGCCACGCCCGCGCTGCGGCGAAGGTTGCGGAGGAGGCCGGTGCCGATGCGCTGCTCGTGCTGCCGCCCTACCTCGTAAAGGGCCCCACCGACGGGCTGGTTGCCTATGTCGAGGACGTAGCCGCCGCGTCGAGCCTTCCGGTCATCATCTACCACCGCGCCAACGGGGTGTTCACGGCCGACGCCGTTGCCCGGCTGGCCGCCAACCCGAAGGTGATCGGCTTCAAGGACGGTGTGGGCGACGTCGGCCTGGCACAGGAGATCGTGTCCGCAGTCGCAGCCACGGGTCGCACCGATTTCCAGTTCTTCAACGGCCTGCTGACCGCCGAACTCAGCCAGGGGGCCTACCGCGGACTTGGAATTCCGCTTTACTCTTCCGCGGCATTTGCCATGGCACCGGATACTGCCACCGCGTACTACCGCGCCTACATCGACAATGACGAAGCGGCCCGGCACCGCCTGCTCGAAGGCTTCTACGCACCGCTGGTGCGCCTGCGCGACCAGGCGCCCGGCTTTGGCGTCTCGCTCATCAAGGCTGGCCTGCGGCTGGACGGGTTCGACGTCGGCTCCGTCCGCCCGCCGCTGGTCGACCCCACCGAGAGCCAGTTGGTTGAGCTCAAGGCGATCCTCACCGCCGGCCGGGAGCTCGTGGCAGCATGAGCCCGAAGATCACCGGCCTCACCGCACGCCTCATCACGGTGCCCCTGCGGCGCGCCTGGGGAGCGGACGTCCCGGAAAACCACTTCATCGCAACCACGGTGACCACGGACGACGGCGGTGTGGGCCACGGCTTCTCCTGGACCCCCACCATCGGGCCGCAGGCAGTACTGGCGTTGCTGGAAAATGACATCGCACCGTTCATAGCAGGACTTCCTGCACGCCCCGAGGAGGTCTGGGACGCGCTATGGGTCCGGCTCCACGAGGCCGGCGGGGGAGGGCTGACCACCATAGCGATGGCCGGCGTCGACCTCGCCCTCTGGGACCTGGCCGGGCGCCAGGCCGGCTGCTCGGTTCCGGACCTGTTGGGCCGGCGTCGTGAGAGCGTGCCGGTATACGGGTCCGGAGTGAACCTGCATTACAGCCTCGACGAGCTGGTTGAGCAGGCACAGCGCTGGGTCGCCGAGGGCAGGCAGGCTGTGAAGGTGAAGGTCGGGAAGCCGGACCTGCGCGAGGATGCCGAGCGCATCGCCGCAGTCCGGGAGGTCATCGGCCCGGATCGCGCGCTCATGATCGATGCCAATCAACGGTGGGACCTGCCCACCACCCTGCGCGCGCTTGAGTGGCTCGCAGAGTACGGCCTGCACTGGCTCGAGGAGCCTATTCGTGCCGACGACCTCTCGGCTTACCGCCGGCTGCGCCGCTCCTCACCGGTGCCCATCGCATTGGGCGAGAACGTGCACACCATCTACCGGTTCCGGGATTTCATCGAGGCGGACGCGGTCGACATCATCCAGCCCAACATCATCCGGGTCGGTGGCATCACTCCGTTCCGGCGCATCGTGGAGCTCGCGCGGGCCAACAGCATCGCCGTGGCCCCGCACCTGCTTCCCGAGCTTTCCGGTCAGCTTGCTTCCACCCTCGCGGAGACGGCGTGGGTCGAAGCGGTCGACGGCGCCACTCTGGGCGAGTTGGGCATCCTTGCCGGACCGTCGCCGGTCAGCATCACGGAATCGGGGCTCACCGTGACCGGGCAGCCGGGACTCGGCTTGGAGTTCACCGCGCCGCGCTGAGTGCTCGGCCTGCTGACGCGAGGAGCAGGCCCACAAGCGCGGTCAGCTCTTCCAGTGCCGCAGCGGGATCCTCGTTGGGGAGGGCTGCCGCGTCGCGGCGTCTGCCCTGCCTCGGTGCCCGCGACGACGTCGACGGCGAGCTTCCAGCGAAGTGCGATCGCGGCGTGGAAGCCCAGACGTATCTCCTCGAAGGTGATGTCGTGTACCTCCAAGCGGAGAGCATCGGCGTAGCTGTCCAGCATCGTCATTGACGATCGGCACTACGACGCCGGCCAGGACATCACGTCGGCGGACCGACGAGAAGGCAAGTGATGCCAGGTCCGCTCCCACCGGACCAGCGCCGACCGATTCCCAGTCAATGAGAATCGTCCCGGCGCCGGAGGAGAAGATGTTCGCACCGGCGGCGTCGTGGTGGCACAGCGTGTGCGGAAGTACTTCCAGGATTTTGCGGAAGCGGACTTGCTCGAGGATCAGTTGCTCGGCGCCGGCCAGTGGGTCACCGAGATGCGCGACGGCGTCGGGGTGGGCTCGGCGCAGCGTCGCCAACCCTTGTTCGACGGCTTCAGGCTGGCTGTGGCGGTCGATCCACTCCGTGAAGTACCAGGGCTCAGCGAGTTCGCGGTGGGCCCACTGACCTGCCATGCCGCCCAGGTCGCGTGCGGCGTCGAACTCCCGCCTGCCGTTATCCAAGAGGTACGGAGAGGCCAAACCAGAGCCCTCGGTATGCTTCTCGATCAGTGACCACGGCACGTTCCCACGGTCGACAGCTGCATACCCCCGGAGCCGACTTACCGTGCGGTGGGCGAGGAACGCATCGTAATCCAGGTAACGCCCGGTCGAGGGAATAACTTCGAAGGTACATGTATTTGCATGTATATGCGTCGACCGCAGGGGCCGGCTGAAAGTTCCGGAGGATCACCATGACAGCGCAAACCCCGGGTCTGCACCACGTCACCGCGATCGCAGGTGACCCGCAGGCCAACGTCGACTTCTATATCCGTGGCCTCGGGCTCCGGCTCGTGAAGAAGACCGTCAATTTCGATGACCCGTCCACCTACCACCTCTACTACGGCGACGACGCAGGCAGGCCGGGCTCTCTCATGACCTTCTTCCCGTGGGGCCAGGTAGCGCCCGGGCGGATTGGTTCCGGCCAGTCGACAACCACTGCGTTCTCTGTCCCCGAGGGAAGCCTTGGCTGGTGGCAGGATCACTTCCGCGCCCTCGGCGTGGAGTCCTCCGTCGCGGGGGTCTCCGCGGATGAGGAGAGGTTGTCGCTGCGCGATCCCGACGGACTCCAACTCGACCTTGTGGCCTCCTCCATCTCCGACCCCCGAGATCCATGGGATTCATCCTTTGTCCCCGCTGAGCACGCCGTGCGCGGCCAACACTCGTCGGTGCTTACAGTCGCCAACCCTGAGCGCACACTGCGCGTGCTCACCGAAGACCTCGGCCTACGGATCACCGGCGAGTCACAGGGCCGTACCCGTCTGGAAGCGGGTGACGGCGGCGCAGGAAACACGATCGACGTCGTCGCTGATACGTCCGGGCAACCCGGCCTGGTGGCCGGCGGCACCGTGCACCACATCGCCTTCCGGGTCCCGGACAAAGCCACCCAGGAACTGTGGCGGCAGGACCTCGTTGAACGGGGCTTCGCCGTCACGGCCATTTTGGACCGTCAGTACTTCACCTCGATCTACTTCCGGGAACCGGGCGGTGTGCTCTTCGAGATCGCGACCGATACCCCTGGTTTCAACGTCGACGAACCGCTGCTTGAGCTTGGCCGGTCGTTGAAACTCCCGCCGTGGCTTGAACCCTCACGTGAAGACATCGAAGCGTCCGTGGCAGCCGTGGAAGTGCCGGAGGACAACAACGTACTCACCGGCCGCACCGCCGCGGGCTCCACCGACAACGCCTGATGGCCGGCCCACAGCTCACCGACTGGCCTCACCTGTACCGGGAGGGCGCTACTGACCGACCCGTGCTCCTGATGCTGCACGGCACCGGCTCGAATGAGCACGAGATCACCGCGCTGGCAGCGGAGTTGGATCCGAACGCGTCCGTCCTCGCGCCGCGCGGCCGGACGCAGGAAAACGGCATGCTTCGCTGGTTTGCGCGGCGTGCTGAGGGAGTGTTCGACGTCGACGACGTTCTTGTGCGAGCCGGTGAGCTTGCTGGCTTCATCGAGAACGCACGGGAGGGCTATGTTCTCGGCGACCGGCAGATCGTCGCTGTTGGCTTCTCCAACGGCGCCAATATTGCGCTGGCAACGGCGATGCTTCATCCCGAGTCCCTCGACTGCGTGATCGCATTCTCCGGGATGTACCCGTTCGGCGAGCGGCGCCAGGAGATCGACCTGTCCGGCAGCCGTTTCCTGGTGCTCAATGGACAAGCGGACCCTATGGCACCACTGGACAGTGTCACCACACTGGTGTCCGAGCTGCAGCGCCAGGGGGCCGCCGTCGGACAGGTTTTGCGGGCGGGCGGCCACGGCATTGATCGCTCGGACCAGAGCGCCGCCGTCGACTGGCTTGGCAGCCTGTAAAAAGAAGCACCTCTGGTGGGTTCCGGCGTCGTAAAGCCACCAGAGCTGCGCAAAACTTCCCTAGACCTCCAGGGTCACCGGCCGCACATCAGACCTTGCGGTTATCCCGCACGTAAACCGTCAAGTCTTGCCGCTTGACTTGGAACATGCCCGTCGCTTCAACCAGCTCACTCAACTTCGTGTAGCCGTAATTCCGGGAGTCGAAGGAGGCCTGATTACTAATCTGATGGCCTACTACGCCCAAATGTGCCCAGCCATCATCTCCGCTAGCTGCGTCCACGGCGCTGCGCAGCATCAGCATCAGGCGGGCATCGCCTCTCAACTTCTGTGATTCGCGAGGCGCCGGTACCGTTCCGTTGCCTTCTGCTAGTTGCTGGCCGAGACCTTCAACATAGGTGAACTGAGAGCACGCGTTGATGAAAGGCTTGGGTGTCTTCTGTTCTCCGAATCCGTATACCTTGAGACCGTCGGTCAGCACGCGCATAACCAGTGGGGTGAAATCGGCGTCACTCGAAACGAAGGCAAATGCGTCAACCGATCGGGTATACAGCAGGTCCATGGCGTCAATAATCATCGCCATATCGGATGCGTTCTTGCCCGTGCTGTAGGCGAACTGCTGGATTGGACGGATTGCGTACGTGTGGAGTGTGTCTTCCCACGGCTTCATACTCGGGCTTTTCCAGTTGCCGTAGGCGCGTCGAATATTGGCCGTGCCGTACCGGGCAACTTCCGCAAGGATCACATCGACCTTTGAAGCCGGCGCGTTTTCAGCATCGATCAGTAGGGCGATGCGCTTCTCGTCAGTCACTTGCTGAGCATGTCGGGGAACTGGCACAAGGTCAACTGCGCAAAACTTCCCTAGACCTCCAGGGTAACCGGCCGCAGGAGTCCGTTGACCTCGACCGTCGGCCAGCGCTCGTCAACGCTGAGCACTTTGATGCCCTCGGCAGTGAGGAGCACAGTGTCCTCGATCTTGACCCCTGGGCCGGACGGGTTCCACGTGAATGCCTGATTCAGTACCACCTCGTCATCGGTGGACGCCGTGACTCTCGGGTCCCTGCCCGCATACCCTGCGGGACCGCCCTGGTGATGCAGCCGCCACTGGTCCGGCCCAAAGCCGTGGGCGTCATACGAGCGCTGGATGACGTCGAAGATTGCATCCAGCCGCGCACCCGGGACCGTCGCCGCGAAGATGTCCGATTCAACTGCGGCAATCCGCGCCTCGGAATCGCGCTCGGCGGCCGTCGATCCGTCGAAACGAACCCAGCGCGTGACATTCGCGACCATGCCGTGTCGCCTCGCGCATACAACCGCCATCGCCCGCCGCCCCAACGGTGACGCCGTCGGGAGCGGGTGGCGGAAGGCGGAGCGTTCGCGGCCGTTGCACAGCAGGACCAGGGGCTCCGCGTCCATCGCGATGACCCGAGCTGCCAGTTCCGCGGAGATGTCACGTTCAGGCGTGTGCGGCCGCGCCGCTGAGAGGACATCGGTCATGGCCCGTGCTACCTCGCGGTTGAGCTCGGCGTACTGCTCGGCTTCGACCGGAAGGAGGGACCGCCGCGCCTCGCGCAGTTCCCGCCGGACGCTCGCCTCGTCGAGCGGTTCGGCTGGGGATAGCCGGCGGGCCACCTCGTCCACGGAACCGTGCCACGGGACGGGATGAACGACGACGCCGGTCGGCAACTCCTCGCGCATCAACCGGTCCGCCTCGTTGTTGAAAGTCACCAGGTGGTCCCGCTCGCGGTCAATCAGCAGGGCGGCGATCGGATCGCCCGCGAGGCTGATATGCAGGCGGCTGCCGCCCAGATACCAGGTCATAGCCGTGTTGGTGGTGAGCAGCAGGGAGTCATGGCCGGTGCGGTCGAGGATGTCGAGGACCCGACGGCGTTTGATCGCACGCTCGTCGGCGAGATCCGCTGTTGGCTCCGCGACAGACAGCCCGGGCTCTGAGGTGGTGGTCATGGATGCCTTTCTTCGGCCGCGAGTGCACGGATTGCCTCGGCGGTCAGGGCGCCGTCGGCAATGAGAACGGTGACGGAGCGGGTAAGCGGGGATTCGCGTGTGGTGGTAACTGGGCGGTCCCAGGCGAGTGCCAGACCCACTCCCGGGTAGCCTTCGGCCCGCACGAACCAAGGGTCAGCGGTGTTGTCGTCGGGCAGGAAGAGAAGCGTCGCCAGTTGACCATCGAAGGTCCCCTGCCAGCACAGCCAGTCGGACACGGTGCCGTGGACGTCCGCTTCACCGGAGGCGTCCGCCGTCGTAATCGCGGGGTTTTCGCAGGCGGGGAGGCGCCAGAAGAAGCCGCCGTAGCCACCGCCGTCCCGCCCGTTCGATCCCGGGCTTCCGAGGTGCACGGGACCGTCCATGACGGGAGTGAGGGCGAACTCGAGCGAGAGTGCCCACACTGCGTCATTCACGGAGCGCCAGGTGATCCGGCGCGCTTCGTGCAGTAGCGTGGCGCCGTCAGGGCCGCTCCAGCGAAGGGTCTCCTCGAGGAAATCATTCTGTTGGGTGATCGCGGTGCGGGAGATCCGGCCGTGGTCCGGGCGCCAGACGTAGCCCTGCTGCTCGCGCCGATAGGTGCGCCCGCCCCAGAAGTTGACGCCGTTGACGTCCTGAATGGCAACGCCGACCCCGAGGTGCCAGACGTGGTCAGCGGGGAAATGATCGGTGACAACCACTCCGCCGCGTGTCGTGAGCGGGTGCAGATAGGGGCGGGGCGACAGCAGGGGAGTGACGGCGGAGCCGTCCCGGTAGGAGCCCACCGGGCGGCCGTCGAGCACAACAGGCAAGGACGACGACGCGCGCGCCCAGCCCGGATCAAGCTCACTGAACGTCGCCTGCGCCAGGCAGGCCCGCTGCAGGAGATCCTCGATGCCGTGTACGACGGGGCGCGCATCCTCCCCGTCGCCCTCCCAGGTGACGTACGCGGGGTCGATGGGGTGGGGTGGCGGTGCCAGCCGGACTGCGTCGAGGACCCGCATGAAAGCACCCGAGGAGTCGAGCGGACTGATCAGCGGAGTTCCGGCTGCTCGGTGCTCGAGGAGGTTTTCCAGCAGGTCGGCGCGCCCGAAGTGCTCAGCTACGGTCCCCTCGGCGGTGGTGACCGCCAGTTCGTCTTCGGTGTAATACAGCACGGCGGTCCCCTGTGTGCCGTGGAGCGTGACGCTGGGTCGCGTCTGCTCCGCGGCACACAGGGTAAGTGCGAGTGTGACGACGGAGCCGGGAGCTGTGCGCACCCGGATAGCCGAGGTGTCGTCGCACTCGATGTCGTGTGCCCGGTACAGGTCAGTCTCGACGGTAGCCACGTCGGACGCCTTCCTTGCACCAGCCACACGGAGGGCGGTCGCAACCGCATGGGCGAGTGGGTTCGTGGCCACGCCGTCGACCACGTCCACTCCATCCAGGGTCCGTTTCCCCGCCCAGCGTGAGCGCGCAAAGTAGCCCCGGGTTCGCACCCAGGCTCCGAGCGCGCTGACGCCGCGGACCGAACCCAGCGATCCCGATGCCACGAGATCGTCGATCCGGTCCAGCGCTGCCGAGCCCAGACTCTGAAACCCGGTCTGCACGGCAACGCCTGCTTTTTCCGCAGCAGTCAGAAGCGATTCGTACTGCTCCATCGACGCCACGGGAGGCTTCTCGACATACACATCCGCGCCCGCCGCGATCGCCGCGTGGGCGAGCGGCGCATGGGCCTGGATTGGGGTGGCGATAACGACGACGTCGGGCGCCACCCCTGCAGCAAGCAGGTCCTCCAGATTGTCGAACACGCCGACCTCGCTACCCAGCGTCCCCTCAGCGGGAGGGCGGGGGTCCGCCACGGCTACCAGCCGCGCGGCGCCCCCGGCCTCAAGCCGCCGAAGGTTGTCCAGGTGCCGGGCGCCGTACCCGTGGACGCCGACCAGGGCCACTCGCGCAACGCGGACGGATCCGTCGTGGCCCTGATGGTCGGCGGTATCTGCCGAGGAGTTCAGCGGACGGGGTGCGGGGTCGAGCATGATCGTTGTTCCGTTCCGGATGATCAGCCTGCGCTGATCATGCCTTCGATTTCGGCTGTCAGCTGTTCCGTTGCCTGCTCCGGAGTGAGCTTCTCGAACAGCACCTCGGAAACGTAGCGCTTGACCGTGTCCTGGACGCCGCCTGCACCCACGGGGGAGGGCAGCGGAGCTTCGGCCATGTCGGGGCGGATCTCGTCGAGGAAGTCCACCACGGTCTGATCTGTTTCATTCAGCTCCGGAGCAATGGCGGCAGCCATGTCGGGGTTCGCGGGAACCCCGCGGTCCACGAGCATCTTTTTTGCCGCCTCCGGGTTGTTGGCCAGGTAGTTCACAAACTTCGCAGCTTCCTCCTGGTCATCGGACTGGCTGGAAATGGACCAATACATCGACGCCTTGTAGTACATGCCGTTTTCGGAGGCATCGCCTGACTTCGAAGGAGGACGAAGCATCGTCACCTCACTGCCGCTCGCGGACTCCACCGCCGAGAGCTGGTTTGACCAGTACCACCCCATCGCTGCGCGGTTAGTTGCGAAACCACCGGCCTCGAAGGAGCCCGACATTTCCTCTGTGTACCGTGCGGCACTCGGTCCGCCGCCGTCGCGCACCTCGAGCAGGTGCTCGAACCAGGCGGTGACGTTCTCCGGTGAGTAGCCCACGGTTCCGGGCTCTTCGTCGTTGTAGAGGTTCTCCCCGTGCTGGCGGAGCCAGATACGCAGGTCGACATCCTGGGCGCCATATTCGGTGCCGACGATGTCTCCGCCCAGTTTCTCGCTCAGCTCCGCCGAGATGCGGTAGTAGTCGTCCCAGGTCCAGCTGGTGTCATCCGGGAGTTCCATACCGGCCTGCTCGAACAGGTCATTGTTGGCCATCACCACGTAGGCATTCTGCCCGGTCGACAGGCCGTACAGACCTTCCTCGTACCGGCCAAGGTTCAGCGACGCCTCATTGAACTTGGACGTGTCCAACCCTTCGAGGGTGCTGAGGTCCGCCAAAGCTCCGCGACCGGCGTATTCCTGCAGGTACTTCTCGTCCATGGTGATCACGTCCGGGGCGTCACGTCCCGCCGTCGTCGTAGCGAGTTTGTCCCAGTAGCCGCCGAAGTCGGAGTACTCACCCTCGATGGTGACGCCCTCGTTCTCGGCCTCGTACATGTCGATGATCTCCTGATTGGCCACATGGCGGGGGTCCGAGCCCCACCAGGAGAACCGCAGGTTGCCGTCACCGGCAGCAGCGCTGTCGCCGCTGCTGCCGCCGCAGGCGCCAAGGGTCATACTGAGCGCTACGACCGCGGTGGCGGCCGTGACTGCACGGGTTGCGCGAGAGAATCGCTTCATTGAATCTCGTCCTGTCTATCGGATGGATGTCGTTCGAGGATCAGAGGAGTCAGCCTGCGCTGATCATGCCTTCGATTTCGGCAGTCAACTGTTCGGAGGCCTGCTCCGGAGTGAGGTTGTCGAACAGGACCTCACCGACGTAGCGGACGATCGTTTCCTGCACGTTCCCTGCACCAACGGGTGAAGGCTTCGGTGAATCGGAAACCTCCGGAGCGATCTCCTCGAGGAAGGTAACGACGGTCTGCTGGGACTCGTCCAGCTTGGGCTCAATCGCGGTGGCCATGTCCGGGTTGGCGGGGACGCCGCGGTCAACGAGCATCTTCTCGGCGGCTGCAGGGTCATTCGCAAGGAAGTTCACGAAGTCGGCTGCTGCTGCCTGGTCGTCCGACTGGCTGGAGATGGACCAGTACATGGAAGCCTTGTAGTACATGCCGTTGTCTTCGGCGTTGCCGCTGGGTGAGGGAATCCGAAGCATGCGGACGTCATCACCGGTGGCAGACCGGAGGGCACCCAGCTGGTTGGACCAGTACCAGCCCATGGCGGTCTTTTTAGTGGGGAAGTTTTCGGCTTCGAAAGTGCCCGCAGCGGCCTCGGTAAACTGGGCAGCGCTGACGCCGCCGCCGGTGTCACGGACGTTGAGCAGGTGTTCGAACCAGGATGTCAGGGTCTCCTGCGAGTAACCGACCGTGCCCGGCTCGTCCTCGTTGTAGAGCTCCTCCCCGTTCTGGCGGAGCCAGATCCGCAGGTCCGCGTCCAGTGCGCCGTAATCGGTTCCCTTGACCTCGCCCAGCTTTTCGCTGATCTCGGCCGAGATCTCGTAGTAGTCGTCCCAGGTCCAGGTGGTGTCATCCGGGATTTCGACACCGGCCTCGGCAAAGAGGTCTGCATTGACCATCACGGTGTAGGCGTTCTGTCCGGTGCTCAGCCCGTAAACGCCGTCCTCGTAGCGGCCAAGGTCCAGAGCGGACTCAGGGAACTTGGACAGGTCCAGATTCTCGAGTTCGGTGAGGTCAGTCAGGGCGCCGCGGCCCGCATACTCCATGATGAACTTCTCATCCATGGTGATGACGTCGGGCGCGTCTCTGCCGGCCGTCGTCGTCGCCAGTTTGTCCCAGTAACCGGAGAAGTCCGAGAATTCGCCGGTGACGGTGACGCCCTCGTTGTTCGCTTCGTAAATGTCGATGATTTCCTGCGTGGCCTCGTGGCGGGGGTCTGATCCCCACCAGGAGAACCGGAGGTTGCCGTCACCGGCGGCTTCGTCGCCGCCGCTGCCGCAGGCGGCCAGGGATGCGCCGAGCACCACGGCCATGGAGGCCGCTGTTACGGCACGGAGGGGTCGGGAGAACTTCCTCATTGAATTTCTTTCCTAACTATCTGTTGTCTGTCGAGTTTTGCTTTTCAAACAGGGACGGCTATTTGATGCCGGTGGTGGCGATGCCCTTGACCAGGTACTTCTGACCGAACAGGAACACCAGGAAGACGGGCAGGAGGGAAACGATGGACATGGCGAACATGGAACCCCAGGAGGATGTTGCGGTGCTGTCCACGAAGGACCGCAGGGCGACCGGCACCGTATACATGTTCGGGTCGGTCAGGTAAATCAGCTGGCTGAAGAAGTCGTTCCAGGTCCAGATGAAGGTGAAGATGGTCGTTGTCGCGAGGGCGGGCACCATCAGGGGGAGGATGATGCGGGTGAAGATCCGCACGTGGCCGCAGCCGTCGATCCGCGCTGCTTCATCCAGCTCCTTGGGCAGCCCGCGAATGAACTGCACCATGAGGAAGACGAAGAACGCGTCCGTGGCCAGCAGCTTGGGAAGCACCAGCGGGATGAAGGTGTTCACCCAGCCCAGCTCGGAGAAGATGATGTACTGCGGCACGATGATCACGTGGATGGGAAGCATGATCGTCATGAGCATGATGGCGAAGAGCAGGTTACGGCGGCGGAACCTCAGACGGGCGAAGGCGTAGGCCGCCATGGAACAGGACACCAGGTTGCCGATGATGGAGCCGATGACCACGATCATCGAGTTGATCATGTAGTGCCCGAATGGTGACTGAAGTGCGTTCCACCCTTGGGTGTAGTTGCTGATCTCGAACGAGGTGAGCCAGAGGCCCGCCTCCCGGAAGATTTCGTCGTTCGGTCGCAGTGAGCTCACCAGCATCCAGAGCAGCGGGTAGAGCATGATGATGCCGAAGGCGGTGAGCGCAATGTGCTTGAGCAGTCGGCGTCCGGCGCTTCCGGTGACGTCCTCGTTACGGCTGCGGCGGCGGACCCGCGGCGGCTCGGGGGTCTCGTGTTGCCTGGTCGCAGGGGACGTAGTTGTCTGGGGCTCGATATTAGTCGTCATAGAACACCCACCATTTCGAGGCGATGAAGTTGATGAAGGTGAAGGCGGCAATGATGAGCAGGAGCAGCCATGCCATGGCTGAGGCGTAGCCCATATTGAAGTTGCCGAAGCCCTGCTGGTAGAGGTACAGGGTGAAGAACATGGTCGAATCCGCTGGGCCGCCCGTTCCGCCTGACACGACGAATGCCTGGGTGAAGGACTGGAAGGCGCCGATGATCTGCAGGACCAGGTTGAAGAAGATGATCGGGGTGAGCAGCGGGACGGTGATGGTGGTGAACTGCCGCACCTTCGATGCGCCGTCCATGGCCGCTGCCTCGTAGTACATCGACGGGATCTGGCGGAGGCCCGCCAGGAAGATCACCATCGGAGCGCCGAACGTCCACACGTTGAGCACCATCAGTGTGCCCAGCGCCGTGGAGGGATCGGCAATCCAGCCCATGCCCTCGATGCCCACAAGCGCCAGGAGCTGGTTGATCAGGCCGGAGGTTCCGAAAATCTGCCGCCACAGAACTGCGATAGCGACGGAGCCGCCAAGCAGGGAGGGCAGGTAGTAGACCGACCGGTAAAAGCTCAGGCCCCGCATGCCGCGGTCCAGGACCAGTGCGAGCGCCAGCGCTGCGATGAGCTGGAGGGGTACGGAGACGAAGACGTAGAGGAAGGTGACTCCGAGCGAGTTCTGGAGCCGGCTGTCCTCAAACATCCGCATGTAGTTGTCCAGCCCGGTCCATTCGGGGGGCTGGAGCAGGTTGTAGTCAGTGAAGGAGAGGTACAGCGAAGCCGCCATCGGGCCGATTGTGATGACCACCAGGCCGATCAGCCAGGGTGCCAGGAACAGGTAGCCGGCCCGCTCTTCCTTCTTTTCCGCATCGGTCAGCTTTCGCTTCTTTCCACGCGGCTCTTTTTTCAGCCGCGACATCTCACTCAGAGCTGACATGGCCGGTCCTTTCCGCGATCGCGAGGGCGCGTGATCGCGCCGTCGCGCACGCGTCGCTGGGAGGCTTCATCGGGAACCTTCTGTCCGGTTGTAGGGCAAATGCTTAGGTCCGAGAAAACGCTTTCTCGGGATTGCACTTGACCCTAGTGTGTCATCCGCCACACGTCAAGGAAAACGTTTTCTGACGTGACCGGGAACTGTCACACTCCGCCCGGGAAGGAGTCCGGCCAGTCTTCCACCCGGATCCTGTTGATCTGTCGGACATCACCGAGCGTGCCCCATTCATTGCGCCCGAGCCGTGACAGCGGCTTGAGCAGATCCACGCGCGGATGGTTTCCGTCGAGCACGTGTTCGGAGACTGCCGCGTGCACTACCTCACCCAGAACCAGGGTGCAGTTGCCCACGGGGATCAAATTGTGCAGGCGGCATTCCAGCGCCACGGGTGATTCGTGGACCCGGGGGGCGCCTACAACGGTGCTCGGCTCGCGTTGCAGACCCGCGGCGTCGAACTCGCTAACCTCCGGGCCGAATGCCGTGGCCGTCGCGTTGACTCGTTCGAAGAGCTCCTCCGAAGTGAAGTTCACGGTGAATTCGCCGCGTGCGCGGATGTTGCGCAGGCTGTCCTTTTCTCCCACCGATGTGAACTGGATGATCGGCGGGTCCGTTGACGCAACGGTGAAGAAAGAATGCGGCGCGAGGTTGTCTACGCCGCTCTCGGATTGGGATGCCACCCACGCAATGGGCCGCGGCACCACTGTGGCGGTCAGTAGTTTGTAGAAGGCGCCAGCTGAAAGTTGGTCACGGTGGAAGTCCCTGCGCATGTACCGAGCGTATGTTGCGGCGGGGGTTAGTGCTTGCCACCGAGCAGTTCTTCGAGACGCTCGTAGCCCTCGGTCATTCCGCCTTCCATCCCGGACTGCGCCATGCCGTCCCGAGCTTCCTGGGTGGGGTACACGGAGTGGCCCAGCAGTTTGGAGCGTCCGCTGCCCAGATCCTCGAACCGGAGGAATTCGAGGCTCACGACGTCGGGATAGCCGTCGAATTCGAACGTCTGGATGGCGAACTCGTTCTCCCGGACAGTGTGGAAGACGCCGCTGAAACCGTACGAAACGCCGTCGGGGCCGGTGTGGGTGTAGTGGTAGCTGCCGCCGCTGCGGAAGTCGTAGTGGTCCACCTCCGCGGTCATGCCGCGCGGGCCGAGCCACTGGGGAATGAGGACGGGGTCCCTGTGTGCTTCGAAGACTGCCTCGACCGGGAAGTCGAACTCCCGCTCGAAGTCAATGAAGGGGACGCCTGCAGGGACGGAGAGTTTGAGTTGGTTGCTCATGATTGATCCTTGGGTGCGCGGCCGTTTCTGGCCCTGGATTCGAGTAGATCATCGAGTGCGCGGAACTGGCTCTCACGTACAAGCCTGTACTGGTCAATCCACGCGGTGAGCGCCTCCAGTTTTGCGGGGTTCAGGTGCACTGGGCGACGCTGCGCATCACGCGAGCGCGTCACCAGCTCGGCCTGTTCAAGAACCTGGATGTGTCTGGAGACCGCCTGCTTGGTGATGTTGAATGGCGCGGCCAATTCATTGACGGTTGCCGGGCCACGGCTGAGGTGGGCGATAATGCTGCGGCGCGCGGGGTCCGCCAGGGCCATGAAAGCCCGGTCGAGATGGTCCGCCTCCGATTCCATTGTCAACCTAATCTTTTATCAACGAACTGGTTGAATACGAGGATAGACCTGACCACGAAAGGGGTCAAGGGTTTCTAACGCTTGAGCAGTTCTTCCAGGCTGGTCGGTTCCGATCCGGTCAGGTCCCGGACCACCGTCGTCGTGCTTTCCAGCTGCCCGGAAGCGATGGCGGTGTACGTACTCACCCACGCGTCCAATTGCCAGTCGGGCACACCGTAGGAAGCACGGGAGGCGTAAGCCTCCTCGACCGTTTCCTCCTCATACCGGGTATTGCGGCCGGTCACGCGGGTGATGATGGCCGCCACCTCACTGAGGGAGAGGGCTTTAGGGCCGGTGAGATCGTAGGTGCGTCCAACGTGGGCCTGTGGATCCTTGAGAACGACGACGGCAGCGCGCGCCACATCAGTCCGCGCCACTGCCGCTACCCGGCCGTCTCCTGCCGGTCCGCGCAGCACGCCTTCATCTCCCGCGAAGAGGGGCAGGACGTCGAGGTAGAAATTGTCACGCAGGAACGTGTGGCTCATTCCGGAGTCTCGGATGTGCTCCTCCGTTGCCCAGTGGTCCCGGCCCAGCGTGAAGGTTGCCTCAGGACCGGCGGCAAGGAAAGAGGTGTAGACGATGTGTTGGACTTCGGCTTCCGCGGCGGCGTCGATGAAGGTGCGGTGTTGATCCACGCGGTCTTCTGCCTCCGAGCCCGAGACCATGAAAAGCACCTCGCTGCCGCGGAGTGCATCAACGGCCGCCTCCCGGTCGGAGTATTCGGCCCGGGCGACCCTCCATCCCGGGAGATCCGGCGCCCGGGCAGGGTCGCGCACGATGAGTTTTTGTTCGTATCCTGCGTCGGACAAACGGCGGGCTACTTCCCCGCCTACGTGGCCGGTGGAGCCGGTAACCGCGATTCGTGGAGTCATGCTGGGTGGAGCGTTGAGTCCTGTCCGGATATTCCGAATTCACCGGGACTTTTCTTCACCGACACATGAGCGATGAGCCGGCGTCGTCCGTCTTCCCTACCGTGGAGCGGTGTCCAGGCTGTTTGTCGCGATCGGTGATTCCTTCACGGAGGGTGTGGGGGACTGGGACTCCCGCTATCCCAACGGTGTGCGCGGATGGGCCGATCGCGTGGCGAAACAGCTGAGCAAACAGGACCCCACCTGGCGCTACGCCAACTTTGCCATCCGCAGCAAGCGGCTTCGGCAGATCATCGACGAGCAGCTGCAGCCCGCGCTCGACCTCAACCCTACGGTTGTCAGCGTTTATGCGGGCGGCAACGACATCCTCGAACTGCGCACCAGCATTACGCCCCTCATGGAAAGCTACGAGGAAATGGTGTCGCGCATCGCCGGAGCCGGAGCCCGACCGCTCCTCTTCACCGGATTCGACGTGCGGCTCCACCCGGTCCTGGAACCGATGCGACGCCGGAACTGGACCTACAATGATCACGTCCGCCGGATCGCTGAGACCTACGGCGCACTGCTCGTGGACTATTGGTGTTTCGACGAGTACCACGACCCCAGGCTCTGGGATGTCGACCGCCTCCACATGTCTCCGGCGGGCCACAAGAATATGGCCGCCCACGTGCTGCGCGTGCTGGGCGTCGATCATACCCTCACGTCTAAACCCCTCCGTCCCCGGCAGCGGTTCACCGTCGCCGAACTGCTCCGCAGGGAGTCGGCCTGGTGGGGCGAATGGGTAATCCCGATGTTTGGACGGCGCCTGCGCAACGTTACGCTCGGGGATCATCTTGAGCCGCGGTGGCCAACACCCATCCGTCCGGCTGAGGGACTGAAGCGATTGGCCGCTTCCGGGAGCGCTCACCTGGCGTCCCGGGACTAGGCCAACGACGGCGGGCCCGTCGGCTCAGTCCTTCAGCGGGTCGTGCCCCCAGTTCATGAGCGAGTAGCGCCACTTTGAATGTTCGACGTCGGAGGACGGCTTCTGCGCAAGGTGCCGGTGAACGTAGCCAACCACCTTGCGCATGTGTTCAATGTCCGAGTCTGTCAGGTCGGCCTTCTTCGTGGACAGGATCTTGATGATGCGACGCCCGGACGCATGCCCAACCGATTCGCCGCCGTCGTCCTTCTGACCGACCTCCTGAGACTGATTCGTGTCCAGCCACTGGTCCAGCTCAGAAGCGGTCATATTGACCGCTTCCTTCCAGTCATCCCAGACCCCGTCAATGCCGGTGTTGTCACCCATGTCTACTCCTGCCCTCGTACACTGGTTGCATCATGACTTTCATCAACAAGTACCGCGTCCCGATTGTCTGGCTCGTCGTCATCGCTATGGTGGCCTCCGTTGGAGCAGGCTTCTTCGCCACCATCTTCTAGGCAGATCTGCCCGCTGAGGGCGTCACCACAACCGTCCGCTGCCCGGCGCCTGGATCCGCAGCCAGCGGTACCCGTATGGCGGCAGGCTCACTTTGAGGTCGTCGTCCGGTTCGATTTCCGTCTTCCTGTCCTCCAGTAGATCGGTGAGCGCGCCACCTCCGCGGGGCACGTCTCCGGCCTTGAGGGGTACTACAAAGTCCGCCGACTCATCAGAGAAGTTGTGGAAGAGGAACAGCGTATTGCCCTCCCAATCACAGCGATGGGCAAAGACGGCGGGATTGGCGATGTCGATCAGGGTGAAGGAACCCCACCCGAGTTCGGGACACTCACGATAACGCCGGATCAGCGTACCCATGAATCGAAGTAGCGATGAGCGGTCACGGCGGGACGCTGCCACGTTGACTTTTTCGGGCCCGAATTCGCCCTGGACAAGAGGAGCAACAAGCTTGTCCGGTGGCGCGGAGGAAAACCCGGCGCTGTCCTCGTCGGTCCATTGCATGGGCGTGCGCACGGCCATCCGGCCCTTCGCCGCCAGGTTTTCCCCCATGCCGATCTCTTCGCCGTAAAACAGCACGGGAGTGCCGGGCAGGGAGAACAAAAGCGAGTAGACCATCCGCATGCGCTGCTGATCGCCTTCAAGCATGGGAGGAAGCCGGCGCTTGAGGCCGCGATCGAAAATCTGCATGTTCTTCTCTGGTCCGAAAGCTTCGAACACCTCCTGCCGCTCTGAGCTCATCAGCTTGTCCAGTGTCAGCTCGTCATGATTGCGTACGAACGTTGCCCACTGGCTATCCGGGTCGATGGTGGGCCGGTCGGTGAGTGCCCGCGCCAACGGGCGGGCATCCCCGCGAGCCAGGGAAAGATACATCTGCTGCATTGTCACGAAGTCGAACTGCATAGTGAGTTCGTCCGCGGCATCGCCGAAAAATTCAGCCTGCTGCTCGTAGGGGAGATTGACTTCGCCCAGAAGGACGGCGTCGCCTGCCCGCCGTGAAAGGTACCGGCGCAGGTCCCGCAGGTAATCGTGCGGATCCCCAGCCTGTTTGTCGATACCCCGGGTCTCCAGGAAAAACGGAACAGCATCCACGCGGAATCCGGAGAGGCCCAGTTCCATCCAGAAGCCGATCGCCTTCGCGATTTCGTCGCGGACTTTCGGATTCGCGACGTTGAGGTCGGGCTGGTGCGAGTAGAAGCGGTGCAGATACCACTCGCCCGTCTTCCGGTCCTTGCTCCAGATCGAGTTTTCCTCGTCCGGGAAGACCACCTCGCCGGACGTATCCGGCGGTTCTTCCGACCGCCAGACGTAGAAGTCGCGGTAGGGGTTGTCCTTCGACGAGCGTGCCTGCTTGAACCAGGGGTGCTGGTCCGAAGTGTGGTTGACCACCAGGTCGGCGATGACCCGCATCCCGCGGTCCTTGGCGGTCCTGATGAACTCGACCACGTCGCCCAGGGTGCCGAGCCGTTCGTCCACCCCGTAGAAGTCAACGATGTCGTACCCGTCATCGCGCTGGGGAGATGGGTAGAAAGGCATGAGCCAAACGCACGTGACACCCAGTTCCGCCAGATAGTCCAGCCGCTGGGCGGCACCGGCAAAGTCTCCGACGCCGTCACCGTTGGAATCGCAGAACGTCTCGATGTCAAGGCAGTAGACGACCGCATTTTTCCACCAGAGGTCAGCGGTGTCGGTGATCCGCATCAGCGCACTTCCGGGAGGACGTGCTCGGCGAAGGCCTCGATGAACGGCTTCTGTTCTGTTCCCACATAGTGCAGGTAAAGCTCATCGAAACCAAGGTCCGCGAACTCCCGGAGCCGCTGGGCATGCGTGGCGAGATCGGCTGAAATCTGTACGGTGTCCCGAAGCTCCTCCTCGGTAAGGTCCCGGGTGGCTTCCTCAAAGTCGGACGGACGGGCGAGGTCCCATGTGGTCGGCGGCTTCACACAGTTCGAACTCCACTGCCTGTAAGCAACGTCCACGGCCTCCTCCTCAGTAGGCGCCCAGGACAGGTGTACCTGCAGGATGAGTTTCCCCTGACCGCCGTTGTCCCGGTAGGCGTTGATCATTTCCGTCAGCTTCTCGTGCGGCTGGTTCACTGTCACCAGGCCGTCGGCCCACCGTGCGCTTCGGGCGGCCGTTTCGACGCTCACCGCCGGCGCGATCAGCGGCGGCTTTACCTCCGGCGCATCCCAGAGCCGGGCCTGCTCCACGGTGACCAGGCCGCGGTGCGTGACTTCCTCGCCGTCGTGCATTCGCCGGATGATGTCAACACATTCTTCTATTCTCCGCTGGCGCTCCTCCTTGGGCGGCCAGGGATCCCCCGTGATGTGCTCGTTCAGGTTCTCTCCGCTGCCAAGGGCAGCCCAGAACCGACCCGGGAACATGCTCGCCAGTGTGCCGCTCGCCTGAGCAATGATGGCCGGGTGGTAGCGCTGCCCCGGAGCGGTTACGACGCCGAAGCGCAGCCTGGTGGTGGCAAGCGCGGCCCCCAGCCAGGACCAGGCAAAACCCGAATGTCCCTGCACCTCGGACCACGGTTCGAAGTGGTCGGAGCACATTGCGGCGTCGAAACCGGCCTGCTCCGCCAGCTGGACATCCTCTAGGAGCTGTCCCGGCGCGATCTGTTCGTGGGAGGCGTGAAAGCCGATGAGGGGCATACGGGGGCCTTTCCTTGGGTGGTGCTTGAACGCTTGAGCAGGTCCGTCCTAGTGTGATCAGCAGGCTTAGCAATACCTTTTGAGCCTATCTGTACTGCAGGTGGCCCTCAAGGGTGCTACCAGAAACTTCCACGTACCAGGAGGAACGCATGAGTGATCAGTACACATTTCAGAACCCCGTGACCCGTTTCCCGGAAATATCGCCACCCAAGCAGGACCAGCCGGAACCCGGGCTGGACCGCGACCTCGAGCCGCAGAGTGACCGCGGTGAAGAGTCGTACCGTGGCATGGGCCGCCTGGAGGGCCGGAAGGCTCTTATCACTGGAGCGGATTCAGGGATCGGCGCGGCAGTGGCGATCGCGTTCGCCCGGGAAGGCGCCGACGTCGCGCTTTCCTATCTGCCCGAGGAGGAAGCCGACGCCGATGAGATTGTCCGCCTGATCGAGGAGTGCGGGCGGACCGCGGTCAAGCTTCCCGGTGACATCAAGGACGGTGAGTTCTGCAAGGAGCTGGTCACGCGGGCGGTGGAGGGCCTCGGCGGTCTCGACATCCTGGTCAACAACGCAGGCAAGCAGATCGCGGTGGAGCGCCTTGAGGACCTGGACGACGAGCAGCTCGACCATACATTCAAGACCAACATCTACTCGTTCTTCCGCATCACACGCGAAGCGCTGCAGCACCTGCCGGCTGGATCGAGCATTATCAACACCACGTCGATCCAGGCGTACAACCCGTCGCCGACCCTGCTTGACTACGCGAGCACCAAGGCGGCAATCAACAACTTCACCAAGGGTCTCGCGCAGCAGCTTGCTCCTCGCGGAATCCGCGTGAACGCCGTCGCGCCCGGTCCGTTCTGGACGCCGCTTCAGGTGTCTGACGGGCAGCCGAAGGATGCGTTGCCCGAGTTCGGAAAGTCCACGCCGCTGGGTCGCGCCGGCCAGCCTACCGAACTGGCACCGGCCTATGTGTTCCTGGCATCGCCGGAGTCGAGCTATGTGCTCGGGGAGACCCTCAACGTCAACGGCGGAAGCCCGACACCGTAACCTGCGGGCTGCTGGCGGTTGGTGCCGGGAATGAACGCCCCGGGTAGTGCCCGGGCGGGACCGCCTCAGTCGGGGAAACGTGGCGGTCCCGCTCGGGGGGCTCTGGGAATACCAGTGCCGGCAGGAGGAGCCGGTGGTCTCGCCCGTCTCTGTCCTGCTCCATCAATATGACGGCCGCACCTTGGGAATTTCTTGGAGAAAATTCCCAGAAAAATAAGCGTGCTTACTGCTTCCCCTCAAGTGGGAGGGCGGGTTAACGTCGAAAAACATGGTTCCGTGTTCTCCAGCCCGTACAGATGAGTTGGCCGTCCAGGCCCGGAGCCACAATCGCGGAGGTATCCCCGTGTTCTTCCACAAGCAGGAATTGCAGTTCAAATCCACACCCGACAAGCCTGACGCCGTTTACGCAAGAAAGCTGCAGGAGGTCCTCGGCGGCCAATACGGTGAAATAACCGTCGCCATGCAGTACAGCTTCCAGGCCTGGAACACCCACATACCTGGCAAATACCGGGACCTGCTCTTCGGGATCGGCGCTGAAGAGTTCGGCCACGTGGAGATGCTGGCGACCATGATTGCCCAGCTGCTGGAGAAGGCGCCTCTTGGCATCACCGACGACGCCGTCCAGTCTGACCCCGCCATTGCCGCCGTCGTTGGCGGTACGGACATGCAGCAGGCAATTGTTGCCGGCGCCGGTGCGCGTCCCGTGGACAGCATGGGTAACCCATGGCAGGGCAGTTACATCACCGCCAGCGGGAACCTGCTGGCGGACTTCACAGCCAACGCCAATGCTGAAATGCAGGGCCGGCTGCAGGTCGCCCGGCTTTATCATATGACTGACGACCACGGCGTGCGGGACATGCTTTCCTTCCTGCTGGCGCGCGACACGATGCACCAGAACCAGTGGATGGCAGCCGCTCGCGAGCTTCAGGAAGAAGGGGCGGAGAACTTCCCCGTTCCCAGCAACTTCCCACTGAAGAAGGAAGAGCGAAGCGTGTCCTACCAGTACCTGAACTTCTCGGACGGCAAGGCGGCGTCTGAGGGGTCCTGGGCCTCCGGACCTACTCCTGACGGGCACGGCGAATTCACTTACCACGATGGTCCTACGACGTCGGCTCCCATGCCGCCGCCTACGCACCCCGATTCGCGTTTTTATGGAACCACGGAATTGCCGAACACCATGGAGAAAATGGCCGGCAGCGTGCAGGACAAGCTGCACAAGGAATAGGACTCATCCCTCAGCGGGCAGCCCTTTCACTCAGGTGCGGGGGCTGCCCGATGTTCGCACCTACCCAAATAGACAGTAGGCTTAGCACTGTGTGGTTTAAGGGGACGACGACGTCGTCCACCGGGTAGGAAGGTTGTGCCATGAGGAGTCCCGAAGCGCGCGGAATCGCGAGCAAGGCTTTGCTGGAGTTGCTACCGCAGGAACCGAACGCCGAGGGCATAGACGCCCTGCACGGAGCGGTACGGGCTGCGCTTGGAGGTTCCCCGGCAATACTGTCGGATGACGATCTCCAACTGACGCTCTTCTGTCTCTACGAACTGCACTACAGCGGTATCGACGGAGTCCACGCCGACTGGGAATGGGAGCCTGGCCTCATCGGGATCCGCCGTGAAATTGAGCGGGACTTCGAAGCGGCACTGCGTGCCGCCGTCGACCTTCCCTCGCTGGAACCGCGCGACAGCGACGGCGTGGCCGCCGTTCTCTTCGAGCTCGCTGCTGCCGATACCGGCCCGAGCGTTTCGCGATTCGTCGCCAGGAAGGCCACCCTTGAACAGGCCCAGGAATTCCTGATCCACAAATCCATTTACCAGCTGAAGGAAGCCGACCCCCACACCTGGGCCATACCCCGCCTGACCGGCCGGGCAAAGGCAGCCATGGTCGAAATCCAGGCTGACGAGTACGGTGGCGGACGCCCCGACCGCATGCATTCCACGCTGTTCGCGCGCACCATGCGGGGGTTGGAACTCGAGGACAGCTACGGACACTACGTTGACGCCGTCCCTGCCCTTACACTCGCGTCCACCAACATGATGTCCATGTTCGGGCTGAACCGCAGGCTCCGAGGCGCCATAGTGGGCCACCTGGCAGCGTACGAGATGACCTCATCCCAGCCCAACCGCCTGTATGGCAACGGATTCCGGCGGCTTGGTTTCGGCGAGGACGTCACCTGGTACTTCGACGAGCACGTCGAGGCCGATGCCGTCCACGAACAGATTGCCGGTCGGGATCTCGCCGGCGGTCTGGTGGAAGCGGAGCCGGAGTTGCTCGAGGACGTGTACTTCGGGGCCTCCGCTGCCCTCACCCTCGACGGCATGCTCGGTGAGCACATCATGGCCGCATGGGAGAAAGGTCAGTCGTCGTTGCGGGCAACCGCACCCGCACCGGTATGACCGGGCCCGCGGCGACCTACATCCTGCCGCTGCGGTGGACCGAAGATGGCGGGATAGAGGCGCTGGCAGCCTACCTCGATGAGGTGAGGCAGTGGGCCGAAGTGCTCGTGGTGGACGGATCGCCGGACGGCTTGTTTGCTCATCACGCGGCAGTCCTCCCTTCCCGGGTTCGCCATCTTCGCCCACGGTTCGCCTGCCGAAACGGCAAGGTGGCCGGAGTGCTTACCGGGCTTGCCGACGCCTCGTGTGAGCGGATCATCATTGCCGACGACGACGTCCGCTACGACGCCTCCACATTCCAGCGCGTTATCGACCTGTTGGATGAGGCCGACATCGTCCGGCCCCAGAACTACTTCCTGTCTCTGCCGTGGCACGCCCGCTGGGATACGGGCAGGACGCTGCTGAATCGGGCTTTCGGCTCGGACTTCCCCGGCACCGTCGGCGTGCGCCGATCCATTCTGAGTGCAACCGGCGGCTACGACGGCGACGTTCTGTTCGAAAATCTCGAGCTCCTCCGCACGGTGCGTGCAGCAGGCGGGCTGGAACTGCGTGCAAATGACCTGTTCGTGGGCAGGGTCCCACCTCCAGTGGGGCACTTTCGCCGCCAGCGAGTGCGGCAGGCCTATGACGACTTCGCCCAGCCGCCCCGGCTGCTCCTGGAACTGTCCCTGCTTCCCACGCTCATCCTGCTTGTGCGACGCTACGGTGCGGTCTCCTGCCTGCCGGCAGCCGCCGTCGTCGTTGGTTTGGCAGAGCTGGGACGACGACGGTGGGGCGGCAGGCAGGTTTTCCCGGTTGCCGCCCCGCTGTGGGCGCCCCCATGGCTGGCTGAGCGGATGCTGACTGTCTGGGTCGCGCTGGGTCTGCGCCTGACTGGCGGAGTGCCCTACTCCGGCTCAAAACTGACAAACGCAGGCAACTCCCTGCGGATGCTCAGGCGAAGGCACACGCCGGCGCGAGCTTAAGGGTTATTGCCGATCGCGTTGTAGTCCGTGCAGTCAATCTTGCGGCGGTACCGCATGCCGGTCAGTCCGCCCAGCACGGCGCCGGCCAGGCTGCAAGCAGCGCCACGACGACGGCGATGATGCCGGCCGTGGTCAGCGTACCTTCATTCAACGGCCAGTATTCCGCCGACGTGGAAACAAGGACACCACCCCGGCGGTGGCATGCTTGGGAGCATGGACTGGGAGATTCTTGTGACCGTAATCTGCGGGCTGGCCATTGCGGTTGGAGTGGCGGGCGTGGTCATTCCGATCCTGCCCGGCAGCATCCTGATCATCGTGGCGCTACTGGGGTGGGCACTCGCAGTAACGAGCGGTCCCGGTTGGGCTGCGCTCGCGGTGGGCGGCGCGTTGGCGCTGGCGGGGCTGTTGGCTGGGACCATATTGACCGGGCGCAAGTTGCGTCAACGCAGGATCCCCGGGCGCTCCATCACCATTGGCCTGGTCCTCGGCGTGGTGGGCATGTTCGTTATCCCCGTGGTGGGACTGATCGTCGGCTTCGTCGTCGGTCTGCTGCTGAGTGAAGCCGCACGACTGCACGATTTCGGTGCAGCCCTGTCTTCGAGCGGTGCCGCGCTCAAGGCTCTGGGTGTTGGGATTTTGGTGGAACTCCTGCTTGCGTGTGCGGCGGGCAGCGCATGGGTTCTTGCCGTGTGGGCGCATTTCGCCATGCGCTGACCCGCCTGACGCTTCGCTTACCGCTTGTAGCCGCGGTTCTTTCCTCGGCCGTACTTGGAGTTGGTACGGCCCTGCTGGCGCTTACCGAGCACTTTCGACGCAATGACCGGTGCGAGCATCCAGAGCATCTTCTTCAGCATATTGTTCCGCCTTTCGAGGAATGGACCTCCATAGTAAGCACACTGACTAATTCCCTGTCGACCGGAAGGAGACGAATTCCCCGAGGGTGGTGAGCTGAGCGAGTCTGCATTCGGGCTTGAGGTACATCATGTGGCCGGCCTCGTGATAGTGATGGGAAATCCGGGCTCGCGCGTGTTCATTGAGCGCCATATGTGCGAACACGTACTCAGCTGCGAAGTGCGGAGTAGCGCCGTCCTGATATCCGTAGTCCACGTGCACCCGCAGCGCCGGATTGTGGACCATAAGGCGCTCGAGTACGTCGCTGACGTCAACGGGTGCGCCTTCGAAGGTCCGGTAGCTCCACGGTTGAACCCGTGCGGTGAGGATCTCGTAGGGAAGGTCGTTTTCGTACCCGAGTTCGGCGCGCACATAGTGGTTGATTGCCGCCGCAAATGGCCCGGTAATGGCGCGCATGCTCGGATCATCCGTTGAGCTGGAGGACTGCAGGTTGGCGGGCGGAGCGGTGAATCGACCGTCAATCCTGCCCACTACCAGGCCCTCTGTCCTCAGCAGTTCCGCGGCGAACTCGTGGTACTCCCAGCGCAGGTTGGTGCGCCGGATGAAGGCCTCATCGAGGGTGGTGAGGGCACTGAGGCGGGCAACGGCCTCATCGTATTCGGACTGTGTCAGCCGCGCGCCCTGGGTGAGGGCATACCCGAAGTCGCGGGAGGCGAATTCCTCCGCTTCACGAACCACGTCCGTTAGGTCCCTGCCGGGATGGCGGCCGTGATAGTGCGCAATCGCTGCGTAAGTCGGCAGGTGGAGCGCGTACGGGGTGTCGCTGCCGGGGAAGAACCGAAGGGTGGACATGTTCAGCACTGTCGAAATGAGTCCCAGTCCGTTGACTGCCATGCCGTAGGCGTCGAACAAGCGTCCTGCGACGGCAACCGCACGGAGTGTTCCATAGGACTCACCGACGAGGTACTTCGGCGAGAGCCACCGGTTGTTGCGCGTGGTCCAGAGGCGGATGACTTCGGAGACGAGGTCACGGTCTTCGATGAATGCGTGGAACTCGTCGGTCTTCTCGCCCTCGATGACCCGGGAGAAGCCGGTGCTCACGGGATCAATCAGGACCAGGTCGCTGTGTTCGAGCAGGGTCTCAGGGTTGTCCACAAGGCCGAAGGGTGGAGGAGTCATGGCGCCGACGTCGCCTGAGTCCACCCTGCGTGGGCCCAGCAGGCCGAGGTGCAGCCAGACCGACGAGGAGCCTGGCCCACCGTTGAATGCGAATGTGACCGGGCGGCTGGAGTCGCTGTTGTCCTTCGTGTATGCGATGACGAAGATCTCCGCCTTCGGTTTGAAACCCTCGGACTTGCCGTCCTTGGTCTCTTCACGGCGCAGCACGAGCCGCCCGGTTGTTGCGGTGTACGCAAGGCCTGAGGGCGTGGTGTGCTGCCGTGTCACGAAGTCGTCGCTGACTTCCTTGACAGCGGCCGGCTCACTCTTCTCGGCGGTGGTATCTTCGGTTGCGAATTCTTCAGCCATGACCCGAGCCTAGCGGTGGTTACGGAAGGCAACTACCCCCGTTTAGAGGTTTGCATGGTGTGGCCGACGTCCGCGCTCCACGGCTGATGCTGTTCGGGGCGGGCGAAGAAGAGGGCCGCAACCAGGCCGATGACAATAACCGTTGCCGGCAGGAGCAGCGACTGCCCCATTGCTGCAGCGTACTCCGCGGCGCGCTCCGGTGCGTCCACCGCATTATTGGCGACGAGCCGTGCCTGCATAATCGCCGCGATACCGGCGCTGCCAATCACGGCTCCTACCTGCCGTGTGGTGTTGTAGACGCCGGAACCCGCGCCGGCTAACGACGGCGGGAGGTTGCGTGTGGCTGTCAATGAAACTGGAGCCCAGATCCCTGCACTCGCCAGACCGATCAGCGCGATTGGCAACGTCAGGAGCCAGATCGGTGTATCCGGCCTGAGCAGCGACGCCAGCCAGAACAGCGCAACCGCCATGCCCGTGAACCCGAAGATGGCCATGTATTTCGGGTTGCCGCGCTGGACGAGTTTGCCGACGAAAGGAGCGAGCACACCGGAGATGACCGCCATGGGAACCAGCAGCATCGCAGCTTCCGTGGGGGACAGGTTGCGGACGTTCTGGGCATAGAGCATCAGTGGGAGGCTCATGGTGGTGATAGTGAAGCCCATCGACGATATTGCGGTGTTAGCCAGTGTGAAGTTGCGGTCGCGGAACAGCTTCAGAGGGATGAGCGGTTCCTTGCGGTTGAAGCGTTGCCAGAGGAGGAAGGCGCTGAACAGGACTGCTCCGGTGATGATAAGGGACCATACGGAGATTGGCCCTGCGATGGGGCCCCAGTTGTAGCTCTCGGCCTCCTGGAGACCGAATACCAGGCAGAACATTCCTGCTGCGCTGAGAATAACTCCGAGGAGGTCGAAAGAGTGGCTATTGGTGGTTAGCTCGGGAACGTACCGGTAAGCAAGCACCAGGCCGATCACGCCCACCGGTACGTTGACGAAGAAGATCCACTCCCAGCCGAGAGTGTCCACCAGCACCCCACCCAGGATTGGGCCCACGAGAGTGGCTATGCCCGCGACGGAACCCCAGAGACCCATGGCAGAGCCGCGCCGGTCGGGTGGGAAAATCCGGGTGATGACAGACATTGTCTGTGGTGTCATCAGCGCGGCGCCCAACCCCTGGACCACCCGGGCGAGGATGAGCAGCTCGATGGTGTCGGCAAAGCCGCACAGGGCGCTGGACACAGTGAACACGGCGAGACCGGCGAGGTAGACCCGCCGGGGCCCGAACCTGTCACCCAGCCTTCCCGTGATGAGCAGCGGCACGGCGTAGGCAAGAAGATATGCGCTGGTGACCCAGATGGCGCTGTCAATATCCGCTTCCAGCGACTCCATGATGGCGGGGGTGGCAACGGACACGATGGTTGAGTCGACAAGGATCATGAAGAACCCGATGACGAGCGACCATAACGCCGGCCATGCCCGGATCTCCGTAGCGGAGGAACGCATGGTTCGAGGGTACAACCGGGCCCGGACATTTGGTTTCACGCCGGGATGCTGGGGTATCTTTGTTGCTGCGGGGCCTTAGCTCAGTTGGTAGAGCGTTTCGTTCGCAATGAAAAGGTCAGGGGTTCGATTCCCCTAGGCTCCACTTGTTTCCCCTGGTATCACTGGGCAGTTTCGGGTTGTTCCAATAATCGATATACCCAACGCGCCGCCGTCTCCCGGCTTGCCCGGTGAGTAAAACGCATCGTGCGCTAAACAGTGGTAGGAAAGAAACCATCCGTGGGCTGACAGGCTGCGAATTCCTAATTCCGAACCACGATGAAAAGAGGTGGAGATGTCGGAAACAGATCTTTGGACCACCGAAAGACTGCTGACCACCGCCGCCCGCCTCACCGAAAACGCCTGGAATGAACGTCTCCTCGCGATCGGAATAACTCACGCGGCCTTCATTGCTTTGCGCTCGATCGAGGCGAAGGGTCCGCTGTCCCAGACCGAGCTGGCGGAGCAGTTGCACGTCACAGCCCAAACCGTCGGCCGAACGCTGGTTCGCCTGCAGGACCAGGGGCTGGTGTCGCGCCAGAGCAGCGAGAGTGACCGGCGAACGTTCGTCGTGAGCCTGACTCCACGCGGCAGGTCCCGGCTCTCCGAGGCCGAGCACCACGAACGGGAATTTCTGCAGGACCTGCACCGTGCTTCTCCGGAACTGCGGCGGCTCTTGATGGAGCTGATCGAGGATCTGCTGCCCTCCCGGCCCGATCCGGCGGCAGCGGTCCAGCCGGAAGGAACTCCTGAATAAACAGAACAGGCCGGTGGCGCTGCATGTTTTCATGCAGCGCCACCGGCCTGTCGAGCGTCAGTTACGGTGTGCTCGAGCTGTCCTTGACGTTGGACTTGGCATCCTGCGCGCGGTCCTTGACGTCGGACGCTGCGCTTGTGCCCTCTTCCTTCACCGTGTTGGCCGAATCGGTGGCGGTCTCCTTCACAGAGTCCATCGCCTGCTGTGCCGGCTCCTTCATATCCTCAGCGACCTGCTTGGCTGCGTCAGAAACTTCGGAAACGAGCGGCTGGGCCTTCTCCTTGACGGTTTGAGCCGCCTGCTTCTCTTTCTCGCTTGCGGGGATCAGCGATGCTGCAAGCAGGCCCGCACCGAATGCGATCAACCCGGCGGCGAGGGGGTTTCCCTGCGTCTTCGAGGTAATGCGCTGCGGTGCTGACTGAACGGCCCCACCGGCCTGGTGCATTAGATCTCCCGCGGAGTGGGCTTTGCCCTTGGCCGAATAGGTAGCGTCCTGGGCGGAACCCGCCACGCTGTTTTTGGCGTCGTGGGCCGTGCCCATCACGCTGTCCTTGGCGTCCTGGGCCGTGCCCATTACACTGTCCTTGACATTGCCCAGCTTGCTTTTGACCTTGTCGGTCTGCCGCTGGGCGATGTTCGACGGGTTTACCTTATCGGCAACCGCGTCTACATCGGCGCCCAGTTCGCTGCGGGTGCGTTCAATGTCCGCGCGGATCTCATCAGGTGTCTGGTTCATGGCGTGTGCTCTCCTGGTTTCAACGTAGGCGGAATTTCCTTGGCTGTCTCAGCGGTCTGCGGCATGCCCTTGATCGATTTCATTTCCTTCTTGCCCTTCAGAGCGAGGACCGCAGCGATGATTCCCCAGATCACTGCAACGATCACCGAGGCCCAGCCGAGGCTCTCGATGAGGTCTGCCAAGCCCCACATCAGGGCGAGGGAAAGAAAGAGAAGTACAAAGTGCCCTGCGACGGCAGCGCCGCTCAACATTCCAGCGCCCTTGCCGGCACGGGTTCCGGACTCGCGCAGTTCAGCTTTCGCAAGCTCGAGCTCCTGGCGCATCAGCGTTGACAGGTCACGAGTGACCTCGCTGAGCAGCTCTCCGAGGGATGCATTCGAACCGCTGTCAGAACTCGACGGCGGCGGTTGCGCCGCGTGCGATCCGTGAAGGTGTTGTTCAGTCATTATCGGAAGTCCCTCCCTGATTCAGTCCCGCTTGCACCAGGCTGGCTGAGCGGAGTGGTGGGGGTGACGGTCGGCGTCGTCGTAGGCGGCGCGACCGGCGGGGTGTCAATGCCGGCACCGTAGTCCGGTACGTCGGTTCCGTACTCGTCCGGGACCGGCGGGTAGGTAGCAACGTGTTGTCCGCCCTTTGCTGAGCCGGTGGGTCCGTCCGACGAAGGCGAGCCGCTCGGGCCCGAGCCGCCTGTCATTCCGCGGGTAAGGCGCCCGGCGACGAGGCCTGCGCCTGCGGCAATCAGCAGGAATGTTCCTGGACGGCGTCGGGCAAAGCCGGTGACTTCATCCAACAGTGATCCCGGATCCCGGCCCTCAAGCCAGGATGCGGCGCTGTCGGTGCGCTGTGCCACCTGCTGTACGAGCTGCTGGGCGGTGCCGCCCTCGGACTTGTCAGCCATGGACTTGAGTTCGTCGGTGAGGGAACGCAGGCCTTCGGTGACACGCTGCTGCTGGCTGCCGGCCTGGTCCTTCAAGCCTGAACCAAGCTCGCCGACCAGGTTCTTAACCTGTGTGCCGGCTTCATTTGCCACGTTCTTCGCTTCTGCCCCCGCGGTCTGTGCGACGCCCTTTGCTGCGTCCGCGCCTTGCCGCCCTACATCCTTGGCTTCATCCTTCGCAGCAGACTTAGTGGACTGTCCCGAGGTTGAGGGGTCCTGTGCGCCCGGCGTTGAGGTGACCAGCGGGTCTTCTGACCAGTTCGTTGTGCTCATAATGACTCCTTTATTGATGTGGAGGACTCCTGGGAAGTAAGTCATCGCATCTACACAATAAGCATGCTTAGCATATGACCACAAGACCGCAACGAAAACTCTCCTTCAACCGACGGGCTCGCCGGGTCCTGCGTGGACAGTCAGCTTAGTATTCTGATCGAGAGACGGCTAGGGTCGTAGCTCGCAACGAGGGAGACATCATGAGTTCACCATCCGCATCATCCGGGAACGACGACGTCAGTATCGTGGCCTGCCCTGATGGCCCCCTGTTGGTGAGGGGGGATGTCCCCATTGTGACTCCGTCGGGAGAGCCGGTGCCCCGCCGTCGTAAGACCGTAGCGCTGTGCCGGTGCGGTGCTTCGGCTATCAAGCCGTACTGTGACGGAACGCACAAGCTCATCAATTTCCGTACCGAGCCGGATTTGCCCGACACTCAGGAGTAGGGGCAAAGCGAAAGGCCGCCGGTACCGCTGGAAAGCGGTACCGGCGGCCTTTCGCTCGGAAACCTTTGGGTTACTCCGCTATGTACATGTCCTGCCAGCCCTTGCCGATCTTTTGCGAGCCGCTGAAGCGTCCCGTCCCGTTACCGGTGTAGAGGTACAGTTCGCCGTTGCTGCTGCGTGCGATCAGATCGGCGTTGGAATCCGAGCCCCACGGTCCCGGACCGGCGAATGCTGTCATCCCGTTCCAGCCCGAACCGATCTGCGACGCGGCGAGGAAGCCTCCCCTACCATTTCCGGGGTAGAGGTGCAGCCCACCTTTGGAGTCCCGGGCAACCAGGTCAGACTTCCCATCTCCGCTGAAGTCTCCTGTGCTCAACAGTGCGGTCATCCCACCCCAACCCCGACCGATCTGAGTGGGAGTACCCCAACCGCCCTTACCGTTCCCGGGGTAGAGGTGCATCGCCCCGTCGCTGGAGCGGGCAATAAGGTCGGCGAAACCGTCTCCGTTGAAGTCGCCGGGTGTCACCAGGGCGCTCATGCCACCCCATTTACTTCCGATCTGGGCCCCTGGCTTGACACCGCCGGTTCCAGTGCCGGCGTAGAGCCAGAGTCGGCCCAGGCTGTCCCGGGCCATGACGTCGGCGATACCGTCTCCGTCGAAGTCACCGGGGAGGAGGATCATTTTCATGCCGCTCCACCCGGAACCAATCTGCACCCTCTGTCCGAAGGTCCCCGAGGCCGTGCTCGGGTACAGCCAGAGCCGACCGGATGAGTCGCGTGCGACGATATCCGGGTTCCCATCCCGGTTCATATCGGTGCGCCCGCCGGATGTGGCGGAAGGAGTCGCGACGGGCTGCGGGTTTGTCGCGACAGGGAACGGGTTCGTATTGATGGTGACTGAAGCGCCAGTATCTGAGACGGAGTTGATCTTGACGGCTGTTCCAGCGTGCGTCATGAACGTGCTGCCGGCCTGCCAAGCCGTGTTTTCCGCATAGTAACCAGGGAACGGCTTGCTCGAGGGCATCAGGAGAACGGAAGACGCCGGTGTGAGGCCGCCGCTCTGTACAATCTTCACTCCCCGGTTGCCGTTGATTGCAAGGTTCTTGTCGAAGCCGACGGGAACGCGAAGCTCCAGGTAGTAGATCTCACCGCTCTTCGGATCCGTGAACTTCACTGCCCGGTAGGCGTTGGAACCGGCCCATGGTCGAAGAGTGTAGGTTTTACTGCCGGACGCAACGCCGACGTTGAGAATCTCATCCCCGCGCCCAAATCCGCCGTAGTCCCAGAAACTGGAGCTGATGACCGGGGTGTCGAACCATCGGGAAATGCCCATCAGGTCTGATGTGTCACCGTAGTGCCGGATTTCACACCCGGAGCCGAAGGCGGCGGTATCCGTCTGGCCGGTGGTGCACTGCAGCGAATCAGCGTGCATGAGGCCCAGTACATGGCCAAACTCGTGGGTGAGTACGTTCGTGGTGAAGTTGCTCAGCTGGGAGGTGTGAGGCATAAGGATACGACCGCTGGTGCCGCTGCTGCTCCAGCCGTAGCCCAGGTAGCCCTCCTTCAACGCTGTGGGGGTGAAGACCACCAATGCGGTGTACGGGCTGTAGGTCCACTTCAGTTCTGCAGTGACCTTGTTCATGATCTGGTCGTAGGAATCAGTGGACTTCGCGGCCGTCTTGTGATTGACGACTCTCGACGCTACTGACATCGAAAGCCGTCCGTTGGACATGCTCTTCCAGTAGGCGCTCGATACGCCGATGGCGTTTTCGGCAGTTGTGAACGGAACCGTTGCGGTGCTGTCGGCCAGGTCTATCGTTACAAGCCGAACCTTGATGTCGCCCGCGCGGGACAGGGTGCCGCCGGCACCGAGCGGCGACGTGGCAGCGCCCTCGGTCTCTGCATCGTGTGAATGGGCATCGTGGGGTGTCGAACCGGGTGTCGAACCCTCGTAGGTATGGTCGGGATAGGACGGTATGCCGCCCGGGAAAAGTTCATGAATTTCGGCCGGCTCCGTCTCAGCCGGCGCTGTTTCGGACGGTGCAACCCCGGAATCCGGGCTCTGCTCCGCGGAATGGGTTGCGGTCGGAGACGGCTGAACGGTCTGCGCGGATGCCGGGTACACCCCGACAGAGAGGCTGCCCGCCAGGAGCAGGACGCCGGCGAGGGCAGCAGTGAAACGCTGAAGTGAAGGCATGAGAGTCCTTGGTGGTACGAGTGGGTCGGGGCCCACGTCGCAGTCTTCCCCGACAGCGACAACCGGCCGCTCGCAATCAGCGGCGCTTTATAGCCCCCCACCAAGTATGGTTTATCAATCGCCGGTAAATCGCTGGGAATTTGCAAAGGATTATGCAAAGAAGCTCAGTTTTACCGCAGGATCAACGCAACTGGAATGCCCAGCAGAAATTCGAATATATTTCTAATTGCCCAACCTAATTATGTGATTGAACGGGCGTTGCAAATTATGAGGCGCTGCGAGTAGCGCGCGCTGGCACAGGAGAGCTTGCCGAGCGGGGATCCAGATGTACGACGACGGTGGCCTCCGGCGTGACAATCGGGCGGTTCAGCGCCATTTGCGCTAGCGCCAGCAGAAAGACGGGGAGGGAGAGCAGTACGAAGGTGAAGAGCCCGTACAAGGCGATGATCGCGTGGACGGGGGAGTGGAACAGGCTGGCGATGAACGTTGCGCTCCCCAGCCAGGTCCAGAGCCAGAACAGCGCTACGGCATAAATCACTGTTCGGGCACGCCGATATTTCAACGGATAATGCACCCGCCGCCGCTTCATTTTATTGTGACCCCCAGGTCTCGCGGATCCCGCGCCCCGCGAGTTCCTCCAATGATAATAAGCCCAGGGAAAGCTTTTGTCGCCTGGCTGCCGCTTTGAATGAATTGGAGCGGAAGACAGGCGACAAAAACTACAGGAAACGAACGTGTTCGGGGGTGAGGTCCTCTACGCGGGTAACTCCGAGCAGCTGCATGGTGCGCGTGATTTCCTTCTCGAGGATGGCGACAGCACGGTCGACGCCGGCCCGGCCTCCGGCCATGAGGCCATACAGGTACGCGCGGCCGATCAGCGTGAAGTCAGCACCGAGGGCGAGGGCCGCAACAATGTCGCCGCCGCTCATGATGCCGGTGTCCAGCATGATCGACGTCTTGCCTTTCAGTTCGGCAGCGACGTCAGGAAGAAGCCGGAGGGGTATCGGTGCGCGGTCGAGCTGGCGCCCCCCGTGGTTGGAAAGCACAATGCCGTCCGCACCATGATCCACTACCTTTTTGGCGTCATCGAGAGTCTGAATGCCTTTCACAACGAGGTTGCCCTTCCAGACCTGGCGCAACCAGTCCAGGTCATCGAAGGTAAGGGTGGGGTCAAACATGGAATTGATGAGATCAGCGACGGTGCCCGAGTAGCGGTTGAGCGAGGCGAACGCCAACGGCTCATGCGTCAGGAAGTTGAACCACCAGGCCGGCCGGTAGGAAGCGTCGATGACCGTTTTAAGGGTCAGCGCCGGCGGAATGGTCATGCCGTTTCGGACGTCGCGGAGGCGGGCACCGGCTACAGCGGTGTCCACGGTGACCATCAGCGTGTCGTTGCCGGCGGCGGCTGCCCGCTCAATCAGCTCCATTGACCGCTCGCGGTCCGTCCAGAGGTACAACTGGAACCAGTTCCGCCCCGCGGGTGCTGCCTTGGCGACGTCCTCGATCGACGCGGTTCCCATGGTGGAGAGCGTGTAGGGGATTCCGGCGGCTTCCGCAGCCTGCGAGCCCGCGTACTCACCCTCGGACTGCATCATGCGGGTGAAGCCGGTGGGTGCGATGCCGAACGGCAGAGCGGATTCCTTGCCCAGGACCGTCACCGATGTGTCGACCTTCTCTACGTTCCGCAAAATGCCCGGCCGGAATTCAATGTCGAGGAATGCCTCCCGTGCACGCCGCAGCGTAATTTCCGCTTCCGCAGCCCCGTCGGTGTAGTCGAACGGTGCGGTGGGCGTCCGTCGCTTCGCAATGGCACGAAGATCACCGATGGTGTTGGCGCGGCCCAACCTGGCGCTTTGGCTGAACTCCGGCTTCTTGAACTGCATCAAGGGGGCCAGGTCAGCAACTTTGGGGATCCGGCGCTTGAGCGCTTCGGGCGTGTAGGACATGGGAAACCTTCGCGTCGAGATGTGGTCCGACCACAGTAGCGCCATGTGGTCTGACCATGCAAGCTAAACTTGCTGCATGCGTACCCATCAACTCGTGCAATCCTGGCTGGAGGACCAGCTCGCGGCCGGACGGCTGGCAGTCGGTGATCGGTTGCCGGGCGAACGCACCGTGGCGGAGCAACTGGGCATCTCCCGTGCTTCGGCTCGGGAAGGCATACGCGTACTGGAAGCAATGGGTATTGTTCGTGCGGGCGTCGGCTCCGGGCCGGGGGCAGGCACCGTTATTACTGCCAATCCGGCGGCCGCGTTGGGAGCCGCGCTCCGCCTGCACATGGCGACGTCACACCTGCCCATTGAGGACATTGTGCAGACGCGACTGCTGCTCGAGACGTGGGCTGCCGAGCATGCCGATCCTGCCGCACCCGCCATGGAAGATGCTGCTGCGCTGCTTGCTGCAATGGATGCCTCAGCGCCCGATGAGAAGGAATTCCTGCGTCTTGACTCGCTCTTCCATGTTGCGCTCGCCGAAGCGGCCGGCAATGTGCTGGTCGGAGCGATGATGTCGTCGCTCAGGGAATCGATCGAGGGCTATACGCTGCGGCTGACGCGCACCCTGCCCGACTGGGCAGCCACGTCGGCCCGCCTTCGCGCGGAACATCACGACATCCACGACGCAATCAGGAACGACGACGGCGCGCTCGCCGCCCGGATTGTTGCGCGCCATATCGAGGGTTTCTATAAAGAAGCCGGGTTCTAGGCCCGGCTACTGGTCCTCCACTGCGTGGAGCCCGCTTCTGCCGCGGACATGGCGCTGGGGCTCGGCGAGTTCCTCGATCGCAGCGCGGAGGTGTGATCGCAGCTCTGGAGACAGCAGCGCCTCATCCGAAACCAGGGTGCGCTCAATGTCGCGGCCCTTCTCCAGTGTTGCGAGGCCCTTCTCAGTGATCCGGACCGTCTGACTGCGCCGGTCGTCGTCGCCCCGCGTGCGTTCGATGTGTCCCCTGGCCTCAAGGCGATTGAGTGTTTTCCCAATGGTCTGCGCCTGCACATGCACTAATTCAGCGAGCTGGGCCTGCCGAAGCGGCCCATAAGTTGCCAATACGGCCAAGGCCGTAAACCCGGCGTGGGTGACATCCAGCTCCGCGAGGCGCTGATTCCAAGATTGCTCAACTAGCCGCGCCGCTGTTGTAAGGAGCCGGCCTGTCGACCAGGCTGAAAGATCGGGCATGCGCTTTCACCTTCCCTGTCGAAACCGTTTATCCAACTAATCATCAGCTTACTTATGATTGGTCTGGAATCAACCGTGCTACCCGGGAAAGGTACCTGTCAACCCTGAGGAGCTCGAGAGGAGGGCCCTAAGCACCCATTCTGACGCGTCGGCTGCATAGCGCCCGGCGTCGTTCATTGCGGCTGCTACGGAAGGCGCGGTGTCAGCCAGACTGCGCGCCTGCACCACCCCGTGGGCGGCCAGATCGGCCTCCGACAGCGTGATGCGGCCGGCCACCGCGAGGACCGGGAGGCCCAGGTCCCGGGCTCGATCCGCCAGGCCCAGCGGTGCCTTCCCAAACTGGGATTGCGCGTCAAGCGAACCTTCACCGGTGAGCACCAGATCTGCCTCTGCCAGTTTTCCGTCCAGCCCGGTGAGTCCTGCCACCAGATCGAAACCGGGCTCCAGTGAAGCATTCGCACAGGCGAGGAAAGCGGAGGGGAAACCACCGGCGGCACCGGCACCGGGCTGCTGGACATTGTTCCCCGTGGTGTCCTGCAGCAGCTGCGCCCAGTGGGCGAGGGCGGCGTCGAGCGTCGCGCGGAGGTCTGCGTCCGCTCCCTTCTGCGCGCCGAAAATATGGGCGGCGCCGTCGGGCCCGTACAACGGGTTCTGCACATCGACGGCGATGCGTAGCTGAGCGGTTTGAAGGCGGGGATCAAGGCCGGAAAGATCCAGGGAGGCCGCCCGGGACAGGGCAAGCCCACCCAGGGGGAGCTCGGCGCCGTCGTGGTCACGAATCTTCGCGCCGAGGGCACGCAGCGCGCCGGATCCGCCGTCGGTCATGGCTGATCCGCCTACGCCAAGCACAATCTCCGTAGCACCGGCGTCGAGCGCGGCCGCCAGCAGTTCGCCGCTTCCGTAGCAGTGCGCTGCGCCCGCCGATTCCATAGACGGGGTCACGAATTCCAGCCCACTGGCGCGAGCCGTTTCGATCACGGCAGTGGAACCCATGAGCGCCCACGGGGCCGTAACGGTGTCCTCGAGCGGCCCATGGACGCTTGTCTCGTTCCGGACACCGCCGGATGCCAACACGGCCTCAAGCGTTCCTTCACCGCCGTCCGCGATGGGCTGCACAGTGATGTCCGCATCCGGCATGACCCGGCGAACCCCCGCGGCCATCGCCTCGGCAGCCTCCGCGCCTGTCAGGGTGCCCTTGAACTTGTCCGGTGCAATCAAAATCCTCATGACGCTGATCCTGCTCCTGCCGATTCACGGATGATGACTTCGCCCATGACCGGAGCCGGCGGCGCCTGGTCGGGATTCAGGGCGAGGTTGGCTGCTTCTTCGCCCAACTGCTCGAGCGGCAGGTGGACCGTGGTGAGCGCGGGGAAGTAATCGCGTAGCGGGGGAATGTCATCGAAGCCTGAGACAAGGGCGTCCCCGGGCACCGCAACGCCGAGGGCCCGCAGCCCGGCGATGGCACCGATCGCCATGACGTCATTTACCGCCAGCAGGCAGGCCCCGCGCTCGCCGTTCAACTCCTCCCAGCAGCGCTGCGCGGCCTCGAAACCGCCCTCTCGGCCGAAGGAACTGCCGACGACGGCGGCAGGCTCCAGCCCTGCTTCATTGAGGGCAGCAGTGAAGCCGGCGACGCGGTCGCGTGCGGTATTCAGCTCGCTGGGGCCGGCGAGGATGGCGAACCTGGTGATGCCGAGCGACACGAGTTTCGAAACCAGGGCCGCGGCGCCCTCAGAATTTCCCACCGGTACGGTCAAGCCGGAGCCGCGCATGCCCCCAATGGTCACGACCCGACCACCGTTCTGCTGGTACCGGGCCAGCTCCTGTTCGAGGTCGGGGTCGGGCTGTGCACGGCGCGAACCCGCCAGGATGATCGCGTCGGTGCGATGGGAGGCGAAGGCGGCGACGGCGTCGTGCTCTGCGCTTTCGGAGGGGTCGGTGCTGGCGAGCAGGACCTGCCGGCGGTAGTTCCTGGCCGCGTGCTGGACGCCGCGGGCGATCGAGGAGAAGTAGGGGTCGGAGATGTCGTGGACAACCAGGCCGACCAGCCCGGTGGAGGAACGTGCGAGGGCCTGGGCCTGCGCGTTGGGGACATATCCGAGCTCGAGTGCCGAGGCGCGGACCCGCTCGGCGATATCTTCAGCCGGACGCCGCGACGAGCCGTTCAGTACCCGCGATGCTGTGGCCAGGGAAACGCCGGCGTGGCGGGCAACGCCGGACAGGGTTACAGCGGCCACCGGGCTCCTTCGGTTGGTGGGTTTCCCTGCTGACTGCGGAGGTGAGGCTCCCGGCCCGGCCGGAGCCTCACAATCTTTCCATTCAACGAGGAAGGGGGTTGACGTGGTCCTGATCACCACTCTATATTGGAAAGCGCTTTCCACCAACATTCTTCACTCTCCGGGAGTAAACGTGACAGAGACCAAGACCATCCGCATCGCGATGAATGGCATCACCGGCCGGATGGGGTACCGGCAGCACCTGGTGCGCTCCATCCTGCCCATCCGTGAGCAGGGTGGCGTCACCCTTGCCGATGGAACAAAAGTTCAGGTAGAACCCATCCTCGTAGGACGCAACGAAGCGAAAATCCGCGAGCTGGCCCAGCAGCACAAAGTAGAGCACTGGACCACCGACCTGGACGGGATCATCGCCGACCCCACCGTCGATGTTGTCTTCGACGCCTCCATGACCTCCCTGCGTGCCACAACCCTCAAGAAGGCAATGGCTGCCGGCAAGCACATCTACACGGAGAAGCCGACGGCGGAAACCCTCGCCGAAGCCGTCGAGCTGGCCCGGATCGCCCAGGAAGCCGGCGTCACCGCCGGTGTTGTACACGACAAGCTCTACCTGCCGGGTCTCGTGAAACTGCGCCGCCTGGTCGATGAAGGCTTCTTCGGACGCATCCTCTCCCTCCGCGGCGAGTTCGGCTACTGGGTCTTCGAGGGCGATCACCAGCCCGCGCAGCGCCCATCGTGGAACTACCGCAAGGAAGACGGCGGCGGCATGACCACCGACATGTTCTGCCACTGGAACTACGTGCTCGAGGGCATCATCGGCAAGGTCAAGACCGTCAGTGCCAACACCGTCACCCACATCCCCACCCGCTGGGATGAGCAGGGCAAGGAATACAAGGCAACGGCCGACGACGCCGCGTACGGCATCTTCGAACTCGAAACTCCCGCGGGCGATCCTGTGCTCGCGCAGATCAACTCCTCCTGGGCTGTCCGCGTTTACCGCGACGAACTCGTTGAGTTCCAGATCGACGGCACCCACGGTTCGGCCGTCGCAGGCCTCAACAAGTGCGTTGCCCAGCAGCGCGCCCACACCCCCAAGCCCGTGTGGAACCCGGACCTGCCCGTCACAGAGTCCTTCCGCGACCAGTGGCAGGAAGTTCCGGCCAACGCCGAACTGGACAACGGCTTCAAGCTGCAGTGGGAGGAATTCCTGCGGGACGTGTCGGCCGGCCGCGAGCACCGGTTCGGTCTCCTGTCGGCAGCCCGCGGCGTCCAGCTCGCTGAGCTCGGCCTGCAGTCATCCGCCGAGCGCCGTACTCTCGACATCCCGGAGATCACGCTATGACGTCGCTCTACCTTCCCACTGCGGCCGGCTCGCTTGAGCGCTACGAGCTCGCTCCGACCACCACCTGGGCGAAGCCCACGGCACCCCTCACCGCCCGCCACGCCTACGCGGCCGCGCATGTGATCCCCGAGGTCACCGCCGACAACACTCCCGGCGCGCCCGCCGTCCTTGACTGGGACGCCACGCTCGCCTATCGCCGGGAGCTGTGGTCCTACGGGCTCGGCGTCGCCGACGCGATGGACACCGCCCAGCGCGGCATGGGCCTGGACTGGCCGGCCACGCAGGAACTGATCCGCCGCTCCGGGGCGGAGGCTGCCGCCGTCGTCGGTTCCAACGCTGACGCGACCCGCGGCAAAACCGTCCGCGACCTCCTTGCCTGCGGCGCCGGCACCGACCAGCTGGACCTGGCGAACCTGCCGGCAGGCCGGGCGGGACTGAACGCCGTTGTCGAGGCCTACCGCGAGCAGATCAAGGTGGTGTCCGACGCCGGCGCGAAGGTCATCCTCATGGCTTCCCGCGCGCTCGCCGCCGTGGCGCAGAGCCCCGCCGACTATCAGTACGTCTACGGGATCCTGCTGGCCGAGGCCGAGGAGCCCGTAATCCTGCACTGGCTCGGCACCATGTTCGACCCGGCGCTGAGCGGTTACTGGGGCAACAACAACGTCGACGCTGCCACCAGCATCTTCCTCGACCTCATTCGCGCACAGCCGGAGAAGGTGGACGGCGTGAAGGTGTCTCTGCTCGACGCGGCACACGAGACCGCGCTGCGTGCCGCCCTCCCCGAGAGCGTTCGGCTCTACACCGGCGATGACTTCAACTACCCGGAACTCATCCACGGCGACGGGACGCACTACTCGGATGCGCTGCTTGGCATCTTCGCGGCGATCTACCCCGCTGCGTCAGCAGCTTTGCAGGCGTACGACGACGGCGACGCGGACGGCGGGCGCGCAATCCTGGATTCCACACGGAACCTGGGCAAGCACATTTTCAGCGCGCCGACCTTCTACTACAAGACCGGCGTCGCGTTCCTGTCCTGGGTCAACGGGCACCAGCCCGGGTTCCAGATGGTGGGCGGACTGCACTCCGGGCGTTCGGCACTGCATCTGGCGGATACCTTCCGCCTCGCCGACAAGGCCGGGCTGCTGGCTGATCCCGATGTTGCCGCGCACCGCTTCGAGTGGCTGCTCGCAAGCTACGGGGTGGGCGCATGAGCCGTCTCTCCCTGAACACCGCCACCACGAAGAACATCACGCTGGCGGAAGCGGTAACTTTGTCCGCCGACGCCGGACTGACCCATATCGGTGTCTGGCGGGACCGCGTCGCCGAGGTCGGACTGGACAAGGCAGTTCGCCTCGTGTCGGAAGCCGGTTTGTCCGTCTCCAGCCTGTGCAGGGGCGGGTTCCTGACCGCTGCCGATGAAGCGGGCCAGGCAGCGGCGCTTGCCGACAACACCCAGGCCATCATCGAAGCGGCAACGCTGGGCACCCGCGAGCTGATCATGGTGGTGGGCGGTCTTCCCGCAGCCGGCGCGCTCATCGGCGGCCCCGCCGTCGACCCTTCCGCGCCCGGCGCGAAGGATGTCGCCGCGGCACGTCAGCGGGTTGCTGACCGGATTGCGGAACTGGTTCCGGTAGCGCAGGAGCACAATGTACGGCTGGTGCTGGAGCCCCTGCACCCGATGTACGCAGCGGACCGCGCGGTGCTCTCCACACTGGGCCAGGCACTGGACCTCGCGGTACCCTTCCCCGCGGAGACTGTCGGCGTTGTCGTCGATACCTTCCACGTCTGGTGGGACCCAGCACTTGAATCCTCGATCCAGCGCGCCGGTGCTGAGGGGCGCATTGCGTCCTACCAAGTGTGCGACTGGAATCTCCCGATTGCGGCCGACGCACTGCTCTCCCGCGGGTACATGGGTGACGGTTACATCGACTTCGAGACGATCACCCGGTGGGTTGCCGCAACCGGCTATGCGGGCCCCGTCGAGGTGGAAATCTTCAACCAGGAGATCTGGGATTCACCGGCCGCCGACGTGCTCGCGACAGTGAAGGCCCGTTATGAGTCGCTCGTGGAGCCGTACCTGTAACCCAGCGCCAAAACTGCCCGAAAGGGGCAGGATCGTGGGAAAGGTCCCACGATCCTGCCCCTTTCCGGCATATCTGCGGCTTACTAGGCTGGGTGCATGAGCGGAAACGACGTGCTTGTCGAGGCTTTCGGGCGAATCCCGGACGCGGTGTCCCGTGCGGTGCAAGGGCTCGACGCCGGTCAGCTCGCCTATCGGCCGAGCCTCCCTGACGGGTCGGGCGCCGCAGGCAACAGCATCGGCTGGCTCATCTGGCACCTCACCAGGGTGCAGGACAACCACCTGGCCGACGCCGCCGGCCGCGATGAGCTCTGGCTCACCGATGGCTGGTTCGACAGGTTCAGCCTTGACCTGCCGCGCGAGGACACGGGCTACGGGCACAGCACCAGCGAAGTCGACAAGGTCCGCCTCGACTCCTCTGAGCTGCTCATCGAGTATCACCGGGCGGTGCACGCACGCACCATGAAGTTCGTTGAGAACCTCAACGAGACCGACCTGGACCGGATCATCGACACGTCGTGGGACCCGCCTGTCACTCTCCGCGTGCGGTTGGTGAGCGTCATCGAGGATTGTGCCCAGCATGCGGGGCAGGCTTCATACTTACGAGGGCTTTTGGTCTGACCCCTCGACCGGTACAGATTCGCCGTTCCGTGGCACGATCGCCGGACAATTTCCACGGTCCTGCTACTTTGCAACGAATCTGCGGCGTTTCAGGACAAACCCGTCACCCTCAGCGTGATGTTGAGCCGTCCCTCCAAGCCCAACGCGGGATCGGCTGTTCCGGGATAGGTCTTCATCACCCCGTGGTACGCCAGCCGGGATTCGCCTCCGAAGACGAACAGGTCGCCCGACTCCAGCCGAACGTCCATCCACGGCCTGTTCCGGTTCTGGGTGTTTCCGAAGCGGAAGAGGCAGCTGTCCCCGATGCTCAGGGACACCACGGGCGCAAGGGACTTCTCTTCCTTGTCCTGATGCATGCCCATTTTCGCCGAGGCATCGTAGAAGTTGATCAGCGCTGCGTCGGGTTCATAGCCCTCATCGCGCACGCCATAAGCAGCTTCCACGGCGTCGCGCCCCAGATCGGCCAGCCACGAAGGGAACCGCGCAACCTGCCCGCCGCCGACGTCGTCCGCTGTCCGGCTGTAGCGGTAGGGGACCCAGTGCCAGCCCAGGCAGACGGTCTGCACGGACATCCGTGATCCGTTCGGCATCCGCGTGTGCCGCATCGGCACCGGTCCGGCAGCCCACTCCCGGCACGCCGCGATGAGCTCGCGCTGGCGTTCCACGCCCAGCCAGTCCGGAACGTGCACGGCACCAGGTGCGACGACGGCAGGTTCGCGGGGCAGGAGAGTGGCCATGGGTTCATTCTCTTCCATTGTGTGTCCGAGTACTGGGGGATACGCTCACTTCGACCGACATGCCAGGAGGAGAAGCCATGCCCCACCGAGAGACCTTTCGTGACGGAATGCCTTGCTGGATCGACCTCACCAGTTCGGATCCCGGAAAGTCAGGGCGGTTCTACAGCCAGTTGCTCGGCTGGGCGGTCGAGGACATGGGCCCGGACTACGGTCACTACACCAAGTTCCTCAAGGGGGGTCAGGCAGTCGCCGGGCTGTCCGGGAAGCCCGAGGGGTCGGCCTTCCCGGATGGCTGGGTCACGTACTTCGCCGCCGGGGACATTCCGGCACTGACCGAGAAGGCGGCGCTCGCGGGAGCCGAGATTCTGGTTGCGCCGTTCACTGTCTCGGACCAGGGCAGCGTTGCGCACCTCGCGGATCCGTCCGGAGCGACCTTCGGACTGTGGCAGGGGGACAAGCTGCCCGGTTTCGGGATGCATGGTGAAACAGGCGCCGCCGTCTGGCATGAGCTTTCAACCCGGCTATACCGCCGGTGCGTGGACTTCTACACGAGCGTTCTCGACTGGGAACCGCAGGTGGAGAGCGACACCGACGACTTCCGCTACACGACAGGTCTGCTGGACGGGGAGCAGCAGGCAGGAATCATGGACGCAGCGAACCTGCTGCCCGAGGGTACTCCGTCCGCGTGGGGCGTCTACTTTGGAGTGGACAACACGGACGACGCCGCGGCTCGCGTCCAAGAGCTCGGCGGCACCCTGATTTCAGACCCGGAGGATTCACCCTACGGTCGACTCTGCACCGCAACGGATCCAACAGGCGCCGCCTTCAAGCTGATCGCGGTGGGGCCAGTCTCACCAAGTTAATTGCTGGCAATCGCAGCGCAGAATGCGTGGACACACTGCTCGAGCGCCGGGCGTGGATTGAAGGCATAGGTGCCGTCACCGAAGAGCTCGAAGGTGAACAGCCCTGTGTAGCCTGCGTCTTCGAGCGCCGCGAGGTAGCGTCCCAGCGGTAGTTCGCCATCGCCCCACGCAAGGTGCCCTGTCGGGCGACCGTCGACAAGGTGGACATGTCGGATGAGGGTTCCGAGATTGTCGTAATAGTCGGCCACGGTTTCCCCGGCAACGGCCATGGCCACCGTGTCCCGAACCGCACCAAGGTTGCACACTCCGACGTCGTCAATCATGCGTCGAAGGGCACAGGAGTCATTGACGAGGTTCGACTCCACCCTCTGCAAGGGCTCCAGCACGCACCCGACGCCGAGAGCGCCGGCGTAGGAAACAATTTCTCCCACCGCATCAACGGACCTTTGCCACGCGCTTTGCGGACTTTCGTTCTCGAAGCCGCGGCCAGGTGTCAGGAGGAGCAGCGGCGACCTGGAGTTCCGCGCACACCTCGGCTGCCCGCTTGAACAGGACAATACTGTCCTCCCGCAACCACCATGTCGTCGAGGAACGTCTCAAAAGGCAGGTGCTGGTAGGAGAAGTTTGAGCCGGTGATCTGGTCAGTCGATAGGGTCATGAGCCACCGCCTGCGGAATTATTTGCCGATGCCATCTGCTAGTCCCTTCACGAAGTAGCGCTGGCCGATGAAGAAGAGCAGCACCACGGGGATTGCAGCGATCACCATGCCGGCAAATACAACCGGGTAATCCGTCCCATGCTTACTCATGAGGCTTGTCAGCCCTACAGGAAGTGTCTGTACGCCGGAACCGCTCGTGAATACCATCGCGAAAAGGTACTCATTCCACGCGAAGAGAATGTGCAGGATGATCGTCGAGACGATGATGGGTTTGCACATAGGCAGGATGATCTGCCAGAACGTGGTCCATTTGGTCGCGCCATCAACCTCGGCTGCCTCGTCGATTTCCCTAGGCAAATCGATCATGTAGGCGCGTATGAGGAAGGTGGTGAAGGGGATGCGGAACGCTGTGTACAGAATAAGCAACGCCCAGAAGGTGTTGTACAGCCCCAAGCTCTGAAACATCTTGACCAGCGGGACAAGCGCGACCGCTGGAGCGAGCATAAGTCCACCAAGGATGATTGTGACTATCACCTTGCTGAAGGGAATGTTCACGCGCGTCAGCCCGTAGGCCGCCCACGCGCTGATGAAGACCGTGGCGATCGTAGAGGTAACTGTGACGAGCACGCTGGTCATCAGATAGTTGCTGACTCCCCGGTTCCACGCATTCACGTAGTTCTGCCAGTCCCAGGTAAGAGGGAGAGCGAAGGGGTTCCCAAAGAGTTCGGCATTCTCCTTGAAGCCGTTCAGCACCATCCACAACAGCGGATAGACCACCACTACGACCAGGCCCAGTAGGAAGGTCCACATGAAAACCTTCACGATGATGCCGAGGAAGGAAATTCTAGTCACCATTCGACTCTTCTCCTGTGCGTAATCCAGAGCTGCATGAGAGCGATGACGAGTGTGACTAGGAAGATGACCATGGCGATTGCGGCCGCGTAACCGAAATCGTTTCGGACGAAGCCGCTGCGGTAGAGCCAGGTGGCCAGGACCTGGGTGGAGTTATTCGGTCCTCCACTGGTCATCACCATCACTTCGTTGAAGACCTGGAAAGCGCCTGAAATGGTCACGATGGTCATCAGCCCCGTCATCTCCCGCACCAAGGGCATCGTTACCGTGAAGAACCGGCGGATGGTGCCGATGCCGTCGATTGACGCCGCTTCGTAGAGTTCCGAGGGGATGCGCTGGATCGCGATGGCGAACAGAAGTGTCGAGTATCCGAATCCCTGCCATTGGCTCATCGCGATGACAGCCATCATGGCCGTGCTTTCCTGTCCGAGCCACGGTTGGGCCAGCGCGTTCAGGCCGACACTATTCAGGATGTAATTCAGCAATCCCAGATTCGGTTCGTAGATGAAGTAGAAAAGCAGACCTGCCACGGTGAGCGAGATAGCCGAGGGGATGAAATAGACGGCCCGCAGGGCGCGCCTCCAGCGTTCCCTTCGCACGCTTTCGATGATGGCCGCGAGCAGGAGGGCGCCGAACACCTGGAAGGCGATGGAAATGCCGGCATACATGGTGTTGTTGCCCAGCGATGACCAGAAGATCGGGTCATTCATGAGCTTGGTGTAATTCTCGGTACCGATGAATGTCTGGTTGCCGCTGTAGATATCCCACTCGAGAAAGCTGAAGCCGAGGTTTTGCGCTAACGGCAGATATACAAACACACCGAGGAGAACCAGAGCCGGAAGAACCCATGCGAGTCCGAGGAGCCTCTTCATGGCTGACCGGGATGTTGCAGGAGTCTTCAACCGGGGGGAGGGGGGCACCCGCCCTGCGCGGGTGCCCTCGACGGTCAGCACGGCTTACTTCGCCGCGTTGGACGCGTTGCGAACGCTCTCGAGTACCTCTTCGGGCGTCGAACTGCCGCTGATGATCGCCTCTCCGCCCGCGAGCCAGGCGTCCGCAACCTCGGGAACAGTGACTGTGTCGAGCCAGATCACTATCTGCGAGGCGTCATTGACCTGGTCAATGCCCTCATACACGGCTTCACTCGACGTCTCGGGGGTGACCGCACCCAACACCGTACTGGGCTGACCGTACGGCGGTGAGGAAAGAGTGCGAGCGCTCTCTGCGGTCGTCACGAACTTCATGAAGTCCACAGCGAGCGCCGCACGCGGCGACTTCGCATTGATCAGGTACCCCTCGGGTGCGCCCTCGATGGCGTCGGGATCTCCGGCCGCCCCGGATGGAACCGGGAGCTTGAAGATCCCGAAGTTCTCGGGTGTGAGCTTGTTACCCTCCGCGGTCACGGAATCGAATTCGAGGATCTCCTGGTAGTACATCGCCGCTGTTCCACCGGCGAGGGCCTCCTGGGCTGTGGTGTACAGGACTCCGTTGGTGCCGTTACCTGTGTCCGTGCACTCTCCGACCAGCGTCTTGAACTGCTCAAGCGAGGTCAGATAGCCCTCGTGCTCCAGAACCGCGGTTTCCGGATTGAAGTCTGTGTTCAACACATCGGCTGGGACGTTATAGGCGAAGAGCTGCTGAAGGTAATGCAGACCCGGCCAGCCATCCTTGTTCCCGAAAGCGATGGGCTCGTACCCGGCATCGCGTAGGGGGTCGCAGCTTTCGATGAGTTCGTCGAAGGTGGTTGGAATCCCTACACCGGCTTCCTCAAACGCTGCCTTGTTGTAACCCATGAACTTGCCGTTGTTGTAGAGGGGAATCCCGTAGTACTTGTCGTTGTACTTGAAGGCATCCAGGGAAGCCTCTCCGAAGGTTTCTCCCCAAGTGGTGTCGGGTCCAATGACGCTGGTGAGGTCGGCTGCAAGTCCGCCTTCGACGAAGTTCTCGGCCCAGTCCCCGGTCCAGCTGAAATAGATGTCGGGGAGCGCCCCTGAAGCGGTGAGGGTTTTCGTCTTGTCCTTGATGCTTTGGTCAGTTTCCTGAATGAGTTCGAACTCAACATCCGGATGGAGCTTGGTGTATTCCGCAGCAAGCTCCTCGAAGTAGGGCTCCAGTGGGTCCCCGGCGAACTTCGTCAGGATGCTCAGCGTGCCGGAGAACTCCGGCTCCGCTCCTACGTCAGCTACAGCCGTGCCCGATTGGCTGGCGCATCCGTTGAGGCCCAGTGCCGAAGCCATTACGAGCGCTACTGCCGCTATGGAATCTCGTCTCTGCATGGTGGTCCTTCATGTTTGGGTGAGCGGACCCTAGAGGCTCACGAATGCGTGAGCTATCAAACCCGCCGTTGGATTAGGAGTGACTGTGATTTCGATGACTATACCGATCATCTGGTACCGGTACCAGTACTTTTCTGAAACTATTTCCATTCCTTTCTCTCTGGACCGGCGTCACCTGCCCGGAAATCGTCCGAATCTATAGCGGTCCCGTGGATTCGTGCCGATTACGTCACTTGATCGCCTTCTTGGGTGTCCGAAAAGGAAGTTCTTGACGGTCTCGATTCGGTGTGCCAGCATCGAATGTGGCTGATACCGGTATCAGAACACTTTCTATCGGCCGCCCTGACTCTTACCCCCTTGAAAGGACGCAATGATGCTCGGTTTCGACGAGTCGGCATTTCGCAAGCAGATCGCCAGCGCCGTATCCCTCCGCCCCCAGATCGAAGGGCTGGTCGGCACGCTCACGGCCAAAGGCCTGGACAACCTGTTCCTGATTGGCGCGGGAGGAACCTACGCCGCAATGGGGCCCTACGAACACCTGGCACGCCGGCTTTCCAGCCTCCCGGTGAAGACGTCGATAGCCGCTGAACTGATCACATCGGGAGATGCCACCTTGGGCGAGAAATCCGTTGCGGTCTTTGCCTCCGTTTCCGGAACCACCGACGACAGCCTGCGCGCTATTGAATACTGCAAGCAACGTGGCGTGTACACGATCGCCTTCACCGGCTACCCCGATTCACCGATTGCGCAGGCCGTGGACGTGGCTTTGATCTCCGAGCCGAAGACCTGGCCGTTCGACATGCAGATGCTGCTGTTCATGACGCGGCTGCTCTCCGAGCGCGGGGAGTTTGCCGGATATGAGAAATTTGCGGATGAGATGGCGGGACTCCCGCAGATCCTGGTTGACGTGGCCAATCAGGCCGAACCCCAAGCCGCCGCTTTCGCGGAGGCGCACGCAGATACTGACTATCACTTCCTGGTGGGAGGAGGGAACCTGTGGGGATTCACCTACCTCTACTCGATGTGCATCCTCGAGGAAATGCAGTGGCTCCGCACAACCCGGGTTCACAGCGCCGAGTTCTTCCACGGCTCCCTGGAACTGCTTGAAAAGGACACCAGCGTTATCGTCTTCCAGGGCGAGGACGAAACGCGAGCTTTGACTGACCGGGTCGAGACATTCGTCAGGCGGGTCTCTGATGATGTCACCGTCCTCGATACCAAGGACTACGCACTGGATGGGATCAGCGAGGAATTCCGCGGTCTGCTCGCTCCCATCGTGCTGGACACGGTCACCGGCCGAATCAGTAAGCACCTTGAACGCGTGCGCAATCACTCCCTGGACCTGCGGCGCTACTACCGGGTGGTCGAATACTGATCCTCGAAGCAAGCGAGTGCCCGTTCCATCGAACGGGCACTCCTGTACATAAGGCGGCTATGAAGCACATTCATCACCGAACGGGTAAGGGCTCATGAGGGCCCTGGGGTTCGGAGACAACATCATTGACCGGTACCTCGACCGTCGAAAGCTCTACCCGGGCGGCAACTGCGCCAACTACGCTGTGTTCGCTCGCCGGCTCGGAGCCGATTCATCCTACCTGGGAGTCTTCGGGTCAGACGAGCACGGCCGCTTCATCAAGGCGGCCCTCCAAGCGGAGGGCGTGGACGTGAGCCGGTCCGTGACCAAGGACGGGCCGAGTGGCGTCTCGACTATCAGCATTGTCGACGGCGATCGGGTCTTCGGCGGATGGAACGGAGGCGGCGTCACCGTCAGCAGTCCCCTTGAACTCGACGATGATCTGCTGAGCTATGTCTCCGGATTCGACCTGGTCCATTCGAGTGTCTACTCCCGTTCCGAGAAGGAACTGCCCAAAGTGCGCTCCCTCGGTCCCTTGGTCAGCTATGACTTCTCCAGCGAGGCGGAATTTCGCACCAGCGCCTACTTTGGCCTGGTCTGCCCGGCTGTCGATCTCGCGCTTATATCGTGTTCCGGCCTCACCCTCGATGAGACCCACCGGGTCCTGGCCGATCTGGTGGGACATGGTGCCGGTGTGGCGCTCGGCACCCGGGGTGCGGCGGGGGCGGTTGTCTATGACGGGAGGGCTTACATCAGTGCCCCTCCTGCTCCGATACCTGCCACGGACGGGCCCATTGACACGATGGGGTGCGGAGATGCCTTCCTGGCCGCTTTCGCAGTGACGCTGTCAGCCGGTGATTGGAGCCGCGAGGCAACGCCCGCAGAGGTAACGATCCGGGAAGCACTGCTCGCCGGCGCCGCATTCGCCGCCGGACAGTGTCTCGTGGAGGGTGCGTTCGGGCACGGTATCGCGGATTCCCACGCGACCGTTACGATGTGACATGCTGAGCCGGGTGCGCGGACTTACACACAGAATGATGATCTGAATGGCTGCGGAACGCGATCGGAGCGTCGCTCCTCCTACTATTTCGGAGGTGGCCGCTGAAGCCGGAGTAGGGCGCGCCTCAGCGGCTCGTACGCTCGGCGGGTACGGGTATGTGAGTCCTGAACTGCGGGAAAGGGTCCTCAAAGCCGCAGAAAAACTCGGGTATCGTGCGAACGCGCTCGCACGCAGTATGTCGACCGGTGTCAGCCACACTCTCGGACTCATCGTGGCAGATATAGGCAACCCATTCTTTGCCGGCGTGACCAGAGGGATCAGTGATTTCTCCCGCAAGAGGGGCTTCGACACAATCGTCCTCAGCACCCACGAGGATCTCGGGGAGGAGAAAGCCGCCGTTGGGGTACTGGTCGACAAACGTGTAGACGGCATGATTATCGCATCGGCCGCCGTGGGACGGGACGATGTAGCGCACATCCAGGATGCGATAGATCGCGGCATCCCTGTGGTCCTGGTTGACCGCGCAGTTGAGCACTTGGCGCTCGACTCAGTTGTCATAGATAACAGGGAGGCGAGTCGTCGCGCGGTCAACCACTTGATCGATCACGGACACCGGCGCATCGGATTCGTCTGGGGTCCGCCGGTTCAGAAACCCGTGACGACGCGCCGCGCTTTGAGCGCCGCCGCTGCGCGGAACTTGTGGACCGACGGGGAGAGGCTCAGGGGCTATCTGGATGCCCTCGACGACGCCGGGATACCCTTCAACGCTGACCTGGTGATGACAGGTGCGAAGACGGAGAAGAACGCGACTGTGGCCGTCGAACGGATGTTGTCCCTCGACGACCGGGTGACCGCCCTCTTCTGTACAGAAAACGATGCACTCACCGGCGCCCTTCGCGCCGTGCGAGCCAGCGGGCTCAGCTATCCCTCGGATGTTTCACTGATCGGATTCGACGACAGTTCATGGGCGGCTGTGATGGAACCGCCACTGACCATGATCGAGCAACCAATGCTTGAGCTCGGCGCACGCGCCGCCGAAACGTTGCTCAGCGAGATCGCAGGAGTAGCACCGTCACGGACTATGCACACACTCGAGGCACGCTTTATCGAGAGGGCCTCTGTCGGCAGGCGGAATCCCTGATTCCCCTTAGGGGGAATCGCAACGCAGGAAGTGCAACTGCGCCGCCACCGACTGCTCCGCTGCACGGCGCACGGAAGGGTCGACGTCGGCGTACACCCGGTCGGTGACGGAGCCGACGTCGGCCTGCTCCGCTGAGAGGCCAAGCGCCAGGAGCGCAGCCCGCACCTGATCGAGCCGCTCCAGGCGGTGCGTCCGGTACGCGCGGGTGATGTCGCCGAGGTCCGGAAGGATTGGGCCGTGCGCTGGCAGGACGGTCGCGCTTCCCATCGCCTCGAGCGCGTCGAGTGACCGCAAGTAGTCGCCCAGTGTCCCGTCCGGGTAACTGAGCACCGTGGTGCCGCGGCCGAGGATAGTGTCCCCGGTGAGGACGGAACCGTCGGGGCCGTCGTCGGGCAGGTGAAAGCACACTGAATCGGCGGTGTGCCCCGGCGTGGCGAGGACGTTGATCCGCACTCCGCCGGCGGAGAGAACCTCGCCGTCGGCCAGCGAATTGGCGCCGTGACAGTATTCCTGGTCGAGCGCGCGCACCGGAGCGCCCGTCAATTCATGGAACCGGGCACTTGCCTCCGTGTGGTCCCGGTGATGGTGGGTGATGAGCACCAGACTCACGGGCCCTGCTGACTGCAAGGCATCGAGGTGTGCATCGTCCAGCGGGCCCGGATCAACCACCGCGACGGCTTCCGATTCCGGGGAAGCGATGACGTAGGAGTTGGTACCGTCGAGGCTCATGGGCCCCGGGTTGGGTGCAAGCCGGAAACGGGTCAGCGGCCCGCTGGGCGTGAGGGCGTCGTCGTTCTGGGTCACCTGCTAGCGGACTGTCTCGCGGACCTCACCGAAGGGGACCTCGGGGGAGACCTCAGCCTGCGTGTCGGGTCCGAGGCCCGTGGTGATCAGGACGCCATGCTCGCCTCCGGCCACGGACTGCTTGAGAACGGGTATCACGGCAGCAGCGGTGCTGTCGTCCAGTCTCGCGAGGTAGGCGCGGTAGGAATCGGGGAGGTCTGCGTAATCCGTCATGGTCCCCAAACTACGCCCGCGTGCCTCGCGCAACAACCGCTGAACCTCCTCATCCTTCACCTGCTCGAAGCGGTGGTAGGCACTGCCCACCGCCGGCAGGTTCGCAGCGGACCAGGGGTTGATCAGTTCGTCAACCAGTTCACCGACCGTTTCCGCAGCGGAGGTCAGGAATACCGGCGCAGCGGCGATGATCCGGGAAGCACCGGCACTCCGGAGGGCGGCCACTGCGGCGCGCATCGTGGCTCCGGTGGCTACGCCGTCGTCGACAATCACCACGGTCTCACCGTCCACTGCGAGCGGCTCCATCCCCCCGCGGTAGAGCCGTTCACGACGCAGGAGTTCGGCCTGCTCACGTTCAGCAACACGGGCGAAGACAGCGTCGGCATCCCTGAGGCCAGCCAGGACATGGGCGTTACGGACGGTCTCGATCGAGCCGCCGATCGAGGCGATTGCGCCCATCGCCAGCTCGGGAAATTCCGGGACGCCCACCTTACGCACCATCACGACGTCGAGCGCCGCTTCATATACATCGGCCACCACCGCGGCGACCGGAACGCCGCCCCGCGGCAGGCCGAGGACCAACGGCTTACTGCCGGCCAGTGCCGGTTCCAGCGCGATGGTCAGTTGCCGACCGGCGTCTTCACGGTCAGCGTAGCGGCCACGTTCTGTTCGCGGTGTCATCTTCCAGCCCTGCTCGGCGGAGGGGTCTTTTATTCGAGCTCAGAGAATGATAGACCGACAGTAACCTTAGCATTTGCGAGTCAGACGGCACCGACCCCGACGAAGAAGGAGACAGGTCATGGCAGAGCGGGGCAATACCACCCACGGTCCAAACCTGGACGATCAGCTCAAACACGAAACTCAGGGGCTGGTACAGGGGAACCACCCCACGCGCGCCGAAGAATGGCGCGAGGCGGAAACCATGGACGACGGCGAGGGCGAGATTACGGTCCAGGACGTTCAGCCGGACTACGACCCGGGGATCGACCCGGCGCAGGCGAGCGACGCTGCCGATGACGGGCCGCTCACCGAGACGATCGAGGAAAAAGTCAGCAATGACGAAGAGGAGTCGAAGTGACCAGCACCTTGCACACGCTTGCAGATCTGTACCGGAAGCCCGGTCCATGGCTCACCGTTTATACGGATGCCAGCACCGGTACGGTCGACTCGCTCCACGCAGACGACGTCCGCCCCGAGAACATTGCAGCTGCCCTTGAGGAGGCTGGCGCGTCCAAGGACGACCGTAAGGCGGTGGCCGACGCCCTTCGCCAGTCGGCAAAGGGTATGCCGGATCCAGTGGCCCGCCTGATCGTCGCGAGGAACGGGACTGTGGAACTGGACGAGTTCCTCCCGGGACCTCTTGCCCTGCCGGAATTCACTTCCGTAAACGATGTCCCGAATCTGTGCCCCCTGCTCTGGCACCGCCCGGACGATTTCGCCTACGTGGTAGCTGAGGTGGGCCGGGACGGCGGTGAAATCCACCTTCGCCACGCAAACGGCCTGCAGGACGACAACACGGTGCATGTCGAGGGCTCGACCGAGAACCTCAAGAAGGTAGAGCGCGGAGGCTGGTCCCAGGGTCGTTACCAGCACCGGACGGAGAGCATCTGGAAGGCCAACGCCGCCGATATTGCCGGTGAGATTGACCGGATTGTTCGCAGCTGCCGCGCGAGACTGCTCGTTGTGGCCGGAGACATCCGGGCCAGGGGGCTCGTGGCGGAGCAGCTGAGTGAGCAGTCCAAGGAGATCCTCACGATCATCGAGAGCCACAGCCGCACCGATGGAGCGGACAAGGAAGCCTACGCTCAGGAAATCGACAAGCGGGTTGCCGAGTGCATCGCGCGCAGGCAGACTCAACTGCTTGAGCGGTTGAACAATCAGAAGTCCCGGCCCAACCCTGAGTCGACCGAAGGCATCGGGTCGGTGGTACACGCGCTCCAGCAGGCCCAGGTCGACACACTGCTCCTTGAAACCGAGGGCCTCCACGGTCACCGGCTGCTCGCCTTGGGAGCGGAACCGTGGACTACCGAGGTGGACGGGGAAACAGCGGGCGCACCCGTGCTCGGAGAGGTGCCGGCGCCGTCCGCGTTGCTGCGTGCGGCGGTGCTCACAGACGCAGAGGTGGCGCTGTTCCCCTCGGGCGCGCTCGACGGAGGGCCAGTGGCCGCGCTGTTGCGCTGGCCGGTGGGACCAACCGTACCTGTCGCCGGCTGATGGGTGACCGGCTGGTAGCTGACGCCGTCATTGAACGGTTGACCGCATGGGGCGTCGACCGGGTGTTCGGCTATAGCGGTGACGGAATCAACCCGGTGCTCGGCGCGATGCGGCGCGCCGGGGCACCAGAGTTCGTTCAGGCCCGCCACGAGGAGAATGCCGCCTTCATGGCGGTCGGCCACGCCAAGTACACCGGCGGCGTCGGAGTGGTGCTTTCGACGCAGGGTCCGGGCGCCGTGCACCTCCTTAACGGACTGTACGACGCGCGGATGGACAGCGTGCCCGTGGTGGCCGTAGTAGGACAACAGAGCCAAACGGTGCTCGGCTCGGCCTACCAGCAGGAAATCGATCTGCAGAGCCTGTTCAAGGACGTCGCCTCGGGTTTCCGACAGCAGGTGAACAGCCCAGACCAGGCGCCCATGGTGATCGACCGGGCATTCAAGGCGGCGCTTGCCACCCGGTCTCCTGCCGTCGTCATCCTTCCCCACGACGTGCAGCAGGAGCCCGCGCCGGAACTCGAGCACGAGCATGGCGTCATCCCCTCCGCAGCGCTCTGGAGTCCGGGGACGGTTATCCCGCAAAAGCAGGACGTGCACGACGCCGCCGCGCTTGTGAATTCCGGATCGAAACTTGCGCTGCTCGTCGGGCAGGGAGCGCGGGGTGCGCAGGCAGAGGTGGTGGCGCTCGCGGAGAAGCTGGGCGCCGCCGTCGTCACGAGCCTGCTGGGGAAGCCGTACGTCGATGAAACCCTGCCCTACGCGGCGGGCACCATGGGCCATTTGGGCACCACCGCCAGCGGGTGGGTAATGGCGAACTGCGACACCCTGCTGATCATCGGGTCGAATGATCCGTGGACCGAGTTCTACCCTCCTCCGGGTGCCGCGCGCGCTGTGCAGATCGACAGCGATGCAAAGGCGATCGGAAACAGGTACCCGGTCGAGGTGGCGGTGACGGGGGATGCTGCCGAATCGCTCCGAGCTCTCCTGCCGCTGGTCGAGGGACGCATCGGGTGGCGTGGCGATGTCGAACGGCACGTCGACGCGTGGCGGGGGCTCAACGAAGCCCGCGCCATGACCCCGGCGAATCCCGTGAACCCGGAGCGCGCTGTCCGGGAACTGAACGGGCGCCTCCCCGATAACGCGCAGGTGGCAGTCGACGTCGGCAGCTGCGTCTACTGGTATGCCCGCCAGTTGCACCTGCCAAGCGGTGTGCCCGCGCATCTGTCGAGCACGCTGGCGAGCATGGGATGCTCCCTTCCATACGGAATTGCGGCGAAGCTCTCAGCTCCGGACCGGCCCGTAGTGGCGCTGACCGGTGACGGCGGCATGCAGATGACCGGGATGGCCGAACTGATCACGGTCAGTCGGCTCTGGAAGAGCTGGGCCAACCCCGTCTTCGCCATCTGCATCCTCAACAACCTCGACCTCGCCGAAGTCAGCTGGGAACAACGCGAAACCGAAGCGGAACCTCGTTTCCCGGACAGCCAGGACATCCCCGACGTGGATTACTCGGGTTTCGCGAAGCTCCTCGGACTGGATGGGATGAGGGTGGAAAACCCGGACGACGTCGGCCCCGCCTGGGACCGCGCGCTGGCCGCTGACCGCCCCTTTGTTCTGGACGTCCGCACTGACGCCGGCATCCCGTTGCTTCCGCCGTTCCCGGCCGGTGAGACCTTGGCGGAGTCGATGGAGGAGGGTCTGGAGGCCGAGGAAAATGCCCACGCTCTGGAGCTGCTGCGTGAGTATGTCCGGCTGGAACGGACGCACAACCCGAACTGAAGGCACCCGAACTAGCTGGCGGAAGCCGGTCCCCGCCGCTCACGCCGGTAGTTCCGGAAAGTCAGCAACAGCCGGTGGGCAGTGATCACCAACGCCAGCCAGGCAAGCCCGAGGGTCCAGGCCACGGCCACGTCGGTGACCCAGTGATGCCCGAGATATACGCGTGAGAGACCCATCGTGAAGGCGAAGAGGACGGCTGCTGTGACGGTCAATGCCCGAGCCCGTTTCGAGTGCTGACGCAGTACCAGCAGGTAAGCCAGGATACCGGAAATCACGACGGCGTTGAGCGTATGCCCGCTGGGAAATGACGCTGACATTTCGTACGGCGGCACTGCGAACTCGCGGTCCGGGCGAAGCCGCCCGATGGCGTCCTTGCTCAGGACCGTCATCAGGAGGGAGCCGCCGGCGGCGGCGACCATCAAAATCAGCGGCGTATATGAGCGCCGGGCCACCACGAGGGCAATTGTTGCACCGAGCGCGAGGATGGGCATGCCGAGCGGTCCGCCGATATGCGTGTATGCCGTGACTGCACCGTTCAGCCACGGCGATCGCATGGCGAGGGCAGTATCGAGGGCGGGCTGGTCAAGGACCGCGATTCCGTCTTCATCCGACACCGCTTCATAAACTTCGGCTGAGGCAACCGTGAGGGCCACGGCTCCGCCGATGCCGATAGCCATCAGCAGCAGGAGCGCCCACCGGGGCCCCACCCACTGCGCCAGCCGCCGAACGCAGGTGACCAGAAACCGACCGACCGGCGTCGCCCACCGGGTCAGGTCTCGTGTACCGACGTGATGTTCTTCGTGCTCCGGTTCCTGAAATGACATCTTTCGAGGGTAGCAACGCTGCCCGTAACCCGCTGGCCGCAGGGACGCGGCGTAGGCTGGCCGCATGAACACACCAGCCCAAAATCTGCTGCGCGGCTTGCCCGTGTTCCCCGAGGAGATGCGGCCGTTCGATCCGGCCTCCGCGCCCGAATCCCCGCTGGACCTGTTCACCCAGTGGCTCGGCGCAGCGATCGACGACGGCGTCCCCGCCCCTCACGCGGTCACCGTCTCGACAACCGACGACGACGGGCGCCCTGACGCACGCGTGGTCATCCTCAGAGACCTCGACGGCCGCGGATTTTCCTTCGCCACCAGCAGCGACAGCCCCAAAGGTCGGCAGCTTCAGGCAACGCCCTACGCCGCGCTGACCTTTTTCTGGCAAGCGGCTGGCAGGCAGGTGCGCGTCAGCGGCGCCGTGACGCCGGGAACGGCCGAAGAGAACGACGCCGACTTCCGCCGCCGCCATCCCGCTGCACGTGCGCTGGTGCTGGCCGGGCCGCAGAGCGATGTCATTGCCGAGGGAGAATCGGTGAGCGCCGCCGTCGAGCGTGAACTCGAGGGGATCGAGGACAGGGGATCGGCAACGTGGACGGTCTACACGGTGGCGCCGGAGCGCGTGGAGTTCTGGCAGGCCGACCCTGAGCGCCGCCATACCCGCCTGCGGTACGTGCGCAGTGGTGAGGGCTGGCGTCGCGAGGTCCTCTGGCCATAGCCCCCGAAGTTTTGTCGCCTATCTGCCGTTGGAACGCGGCCAAAGGCGCAGATAGGCGACAAAAATTCCTAGTGGCCGAAGGAGTCCGAGTCCGTGATGTCGCCGTCTCCGGTGTCGAGCGCGGACAGCGACTCCACCTCATCCTGGGTGAGCTCGAAGCCGAACAGGTTGATGTTCTGCTTGATCCGCAATGGATTGGCCGACTTCGGAATTGCCACGAGTCCGAGCTGAAGGTGCCACCGCAGGACGATCTGCGCCGGCGTCATGCCGTACTTGTCGGCGAGACGGTCCACGGCCGGATCCTGCAGCAGGTCGCTGCCCTTTCCGAGAGGGCTCCATGACTCAGTGACGATCCCATGCCTGGCGTGGAATTCGCGCGACTCACCCCGCGTGTGGCGAGGGTCGAGCTGGATCTGGTTGACGTCCGGCACGAGTCCCTCGTCGAGGACGCGCTGCAGGTGGGCAGGCTTGAAGTTGGAGACGCCGATAGCCCGAATCAGGCCGTCCTCACGCAGCGCAGCGAGACCCTTCACGGCATCGACGTAGCGGTCCTGAGCCGGATTGGGCCAGTGCACCAGCAGGAGGTCGATGTAGTCGACGCGCAACCGGGTAGCGCTCTGTTCGAATGCCTTCCGGACGCCGTCGACGCTGTGCCACTGCTGGTTGAACTTGGTGGTGATGAATACCTGATTCCGCTCAATCCCTGACCGCCGGATCCCTTCACCGACCCCAGCTTCATTGCCGTAGTTCTCTGCCGTGTCGAACAGGCGGTACCCCGCGGAGACGGCTTTCTCGACGGCGCCGGCTGCCTCGTCATCATCGAGCGGCCAGGTGCCCAGTCCGAGTACCGGAATGGACACACCGCTGAGAAGCTCGATGGTCGGTGCCGCTGCGTCAGTCATGTTCTCCTCGTATCGGTCGGTGGTGCGTGCGCTTCACCCCAGCTTTCTAGTTGGGACCGTGGTGCGTCAATCCGAAGTTCGACGAGCGTCTCGGCGAGATGGTGGTGCAGGAAGGAACGGGCAGGCAGACTGGAACCGTGAGTCAAGGCCACATCCCATGGGTGCTGCACGTTGATCTGGACCAGTTCATTGCTGCGGTCGAGGTGCTGCGCCGGCCCGAACTTGCAGGAAAACCGGTGATAGTGGGTGGCCGCGGCGATCCTGCGGAGCGCGCGGTGGTATCGACTGCGTCCTACGAGGCCCGTGCATTCGGCGTCGGCTCCGGAATGCCTTTACGCACCGCCGCACGCAAGGTGCCGGACGCTGTGATCCTGCCCGTTGATTCCGAGGCGTACCTGCCCGTATCGGAGACGGTAATGGCCACCCTGCGCGCTCAACCGGCTGCCACCGTTCAGGTGCTGGGCTGGGATGAAGCCTTCGTGGGAGTCGAAACTGGTGACCCGGAGGGATATGCCCGGCGCATGCAGGATGCGGTGCTTGAGAGCACGCAGTTGCACTGCAGCGTCGGTATCGGCGACACCCTTGTGCGGGCCAAGGTCGCCACGGGGTTCGCCAAACCGGCAGGAGTTTTCCGCCTCACCGTGGATAACTGGCTGCACGCGATGGGGGACCGGCCCACCATCGACCTGTGGGGTGTCGGGCCCAAGGTTTCCCGCCGTCTGGCAGGGCTCGACATCACGACCGTCGCGCAGCTCGCCGCCTGTGATCCCCTCGATCTCGTCCCGGAGTTCGGGCCGAAGATGGGCCCGTGGTACGCACAACTTGGTCGCGGTGACGGCGAGCGGCTGGTCGATGACACTCCGTGGATTCCTCGCGGGCACAGCCGGGAGACGACCTACCAGCAGGATCTGGCGGATCCCACGCAGGTGGACAAAGCCGTACGGGTACTCGTGGCGCGGGTCCTTGAGGACGTCGTCGCTGAGGATCGCCCCGTGATCGGTCTGACGCTCAAGGTGCGGTACGCACCGTTCTTCACCAAGACGTATGCGAAGCGCATTCCCGAAACCTTTGATCGCGACGTCGTGCTGGCCCGTGCCCTGGAGCTCGTCGGGAAAATCGAACCGGGGCGGCCCATCCGGCTTCTTGGTTTCCGGGCGGAAATGCCGATGCCGGAGGAAGCGCGGAAGGGGCATACGCCGACACGCAGCGGCTGGTGAGTGCACCGTCGTCGTTGCCGTCCTGCCGTTGAACGTACAGCGGCTCCCCGGAAGCCGCAGCAACCGGGGAGCCGATGTAGACACGAAGGGGAAACCCCAATCAGGAAGTTCTGATTAGGAGACCGTGACCGGTTCCTTGCGCTCGGAGACGCCGCGAACGGCCTCGTCGAACTCGGCTTCGATCTCCGCGTTCGGCTTCCAGGTCAGCCGGCTGACGACGACGGCGACAACCAGGTTGGCGATGAATGCCGGCACGATCTCGTACATCGTGGACGAGAGCGGCGAATTGCCCCACGCGAAGACGATTGCGGCGCCGACGATCATCCCGGACAGCGCGCCGGGCATCGTCAGTTTCCGCCAGAACAGCGACAGCAGTACGGCAGGGCCGAAGGAGGCACCGAAGCCGGCCCACGCGAACGCGACCAGCGAGAGGATGGACTCGTTGCGGCCGGACGCGAGGACGATCGCAACGATCGCGACGACCAGCACGCCAAGTCGACCGAGGATCACGCCCTGCTTCGCGCTGAGGGTCTTCTTGGAGACCATGTTGTAGAGGTCCTCGACCAGCGCGGAGGAGCACACCACGAGCTGCGACGAGATGGTGCTCATGATTGCCGCGAGCACCGCAGCGAGGACGATCCCGGCAACGAACGGGTGGAAGAACGCCTGTGACAGCGAAAGGAAGACGGCCTCAGGATCAGCAAGCGTGAGCTGGGGGTTCTGCTGGAAGTAGGCGATGCCCACCAGCGCAGTAGCAACTGCACCGAGAACAGTGAGGATCATCCAGCTGATACCGATCCTGCGTCCGGCAACGGCGTCCTGCGGGCTGCGCAGCGCCATGAAACGGACAATGATGTGTGGCTGGCCGAAGTAGCCGAGGCCCCAGGCGGCAGCGGAGATGATGGCCAGAACAGAACCGCCGGCGACGAAGTTGAGCATGGACGGGTCCACTGCGTTGATCGACTCCGTCATTCCGGTGAAGCCGCCCACCTGGACGAACCCGATGATCGGCACGACGATCAGCGCGAGCAGCATGAGAAGTCCCTGGGCTACATCGGTGAACGTTGCACCCATGAAGCCTCCGAACAGCGTGTAGGCGATCGTGACCACCGCGACGATGATCATGCCGAGGGTGTAGCTGGAGTTGAAGGACGACTCGAAGAAGACGCCGCCGGCAACCATGCCGGAGGAGACGTAGAACGTGAAGAACACCAGGATGAGGATGCCGGAGACGATACGGAGAACCCTCGAACGGTCCTTCAGCCGGTTCTCAAGGAAGCTGGGCACGGTGATCGAGTTGTTCGATACCTCCGTGTAGCTGCGTAACCGCGGCGCAACGAACTTCCAGTTCAACCATGCGCCAATGGTCAGGCCGATGGCGATCCAGACCTCAATCAGGCCGGACAGGTAGATCGCGCCGGGGAGTCCGAGCAGCAGCCACCCCGACATGTCGGAGGCTCCAGCACTGAGCGCTGCAACGCCCGGCTTGAGCCCGCGGCCGGCGAGCATATAGTCATCGAGGTCGGACGTTTTCCGGTAGGCGTACCAGCCGATTCCCAGCATGGCGATCATGTAAAGCGCCATGGCAAGGTATTGCCAGGTCTGGTCAGTCATGGATTCCTTTCACAGTTTCCTTGGAGTTGGCTGAGTGCAGCCGTCCACTATTCCAAGAACCCACACCGCATGGCTAATAAGGTGAGTTGTCTCACGATCCATCCGGACGGTTACTCACCGGTAATATGGCAAAATGCACCTGTTTTTCCGGACACTCTGGATCCTGTTCGCTTCCCGGCGTCGACCGCCCGTCAGTATTTGGGATCCGGCGTCCTTGCCGCTGCGGGTTCGGCTCACCGACATTGACATCGCCATGCACGTCAACAACGGCATGTACCTCTCGCTGATGGACCTCGGCAGGTTCGATCTCATGATCCGGAGCGGTGTTTGGAAGATGATGCGCCGCAAAGGGTGGAGCCCTGTGGTCAATGCCGAAACCATCACGTTCCGGAAGTCCCTTCAGCTCGGCCAGCGCTACACCATTGAAACGCGGATTATGGGCTTCGATGAGCGCGCCATCTACTTCGAGCAGCGCATGGTGAACGACGACGAAATTTACGCACGCGCCTACATCGCCACCCGCCTGCTCAGCGTCCAGGGACCCGTTGCGAACGCTGAAATTTTCGGGGCGTTCGGGAACCCGCCGGAGGATATGGTTCTACCGGAATGGATTCATGAATGGCGCGCGAACACTGCCCTACCCAGCACCCGCCGCCCCGCTCCACACGAATGGTCAGCGTAGGGGCGAGAGAAACCGCAGGTATCAGGCTCCGTTGAGAACGGCACTGACGACCACGAAGACCACCACCGCGAGAATCAGGACGGCGATGCCGCCCATCATGACGTAGCTGACTTTCTTTTGACCCTTTGGGGTGAGATCGCCGTCGTCGGTTGAGTGCTGCTTGTCGGGTGTCTCATTCATTGGGTGTCCTCACGGTCGGTCCTTGCTACTTTTCCATCGTAGGAAGTTGCGGATGAAATGGAAAGGAAGCTTATTATCTCAGCGATACCTTCGATGCAGGTCCGCCGGCTGTCCGTCGGAAGGCTCCTGTCCGGTCTCCCCGTCCGGTTCGGCGATCCACGGGCCGGTTCCCTCCGACGGGTCGAGGACGCCCTCCTCGAGCCACTCATGACGGCCGTCAAGGACACTGCGCGCAAGCCGGTAATCCGTGCTGTCGGTGTTCTTCCACAGCTCGGTGAAGAGCTGCTCGATCCGCAGCCGTGATTGTCGGCAGAAGGCATCCGCAAGATCGATTGCTTCCCGCCGTCCCTGGCCCTCAAGGTGTTTGGCGTGCGCGCAGGTTGCCGCCATCGCGAACAGTTCCGCTCCGATATCCACGATGCGCCCCAGGAACACCTGCCGGTGCTCGAGCTTGGCCTGCCACCGCGCCATCCCCATGAACGTATGTCGGGCAAGGCGCCGCGATGCCCGCTCAACGTAACGCACGTGCCCGGCGAGCCGCCCGAAATCGGTGTAGGAACGCGGTGAAAGACCCGGTCCTGCAAGCAGTTGCGGCAACCAGCCCGCATAGAAGCTGCTGGCACCGGCGGCCGCCTTCGCCTTCGCTAACAGGTCAGCGTCCGACGACGCGAGGTCACCTGCCGCGGCAAGGTGAGCGTCGACTGCCTCCCTGGCAATGAGCAGGTGCATGATCTCGGAAGAACCCTCGAAGATCCGGTTGATGCGCAGGTCGCGCAGTTGCTGTTCGACCGGAATGGCCCGTTCCCCGCGCGCTTTCAGGGAAGCAGCCGTCTCGTACCCCCTGCCACCACGGATCTGCATCAGTTCATCGGCGATGCGGTAGGCCATTTCGCTGGACCACAGCTTGGCAAGTGCCGCTTCGATTCGGACGTCCTTCTGCCCGGAATCAGCGAGGGCCGCCGAGAGCTCGAAGACGGACTCGAGAGCGAACGCGGTCGCAGCGATGAAGGAAATCTTCTGCGCGACCGCCTCATGCTTGCCGATCGGCCTGCCCCACTGCACCCGGGCATTCGACCATTCACGCGCAATCTTGAGTGACCATTTACCTGCGGCAGCGCAGTTCGCGGGGATTGAGAGCCGTCCGGTATTCAGGGTGGTCAGCGCGATCTTCAGCCCCTGCCCCTCCTTACCCAGACGATTCGCGATCGGGATCCTCACGTTCTCGAATCGGGTGACGCCGTTTTCAATGCCGCGCAGACCCATGAAGGCGTTGCGGTGCGTCACCGTAATACCCGGCGTATCCGCTTCCACCACGAAGGCGGAGATGCCGCCCGGGCCGCCGCTGTGTGCCGGTACCTTTGCCATCACCACCACCAGTTCGGCGATTACTCCGTTGGTGGTCCAGAGCTTGCTGCCGTTGAGTACATACGTGCCGTCGTCGTCATTGCGGGTGGCAGTCGCGCTCAACCGTGCGGGATCGGACCCGACATCGGGTTCGGTGAGCAGGAAAGCCGAGATCGCGCCGGAGGCGCAACGGGGGAGATACTCGCCTTTCTGCTCCGGCGTGCCGAACATGCGAACAGGCTCAGGTACGCCGATGGACTGGTGGGCGGAGACGAGGGCGCCGAGGCTGGGGTGGACGGAGGTGAGCAGCATCAGTGCCCGCCCGTAATAGGCCAGAGACAGTCCGAGTCCGCCGAAATCCTTCGGGATTTTGATACCGAAGACACCCAGGGAAGCCAGATCCTTTAGGTACTCATCGGGGATGCGTGCGTCCCGTTCGATCACCTGCCCGTCCATGTTCGAAAGAATTGCGGCCAGCCGGGAGAGGAACTCCTCGCCGTCGTCGTTCCCGGTGTAAGTCGAGGAGGGTCGGGGGTGAATCAGAGAGATGTCGCAGCGGCCCAGATAGAGACCCTTGGCAAAGCTGGGCCGCGTCCATTCCGTTTCCCTGGCGGACTCAGCCACCTTCCGGGATTCGCGCTCGTTGACGTTCTCCTGAAGTGTTTCGGCGCCCATGGCAGCCCCCTTCAACGGCAGGCTCCGCCAGCCGGAACCCGGCGATGGACTAATGCTACTCCTGAGTAGCAAAACTGCATCCTAGCGACACATTCCCGATCAAAGGAACGACCTCGATTCATTCCCAAGAATTGTCCAAGGAATGGGGCGCAAAGTGGGCGAACCGAGCCGGTAGTAAGCACGGTTTCGGTTCTGAAACGAGGGAGCTCTGAAATGTCCAACCATCCACACGCGGTTGATCCCCCGAAGGACCGCCGCACATTACGTCTCACATCATCAGCAACAATTTCAGCGATGCTCGTGGCGGTACTCGCCCCGCTTGCCGCTGCACCCGCGCAGGGCGCTACCGCCGCCACAGGCCCCGTCAGCACTCTCCATGGTTATCCCGAGTGGTATGACGATGGCACAGTCAAGCTCGCGCTGTGCTACGAGGCCGGACAGGGCTGCCTGTCCGAGCCGCCGAACCCGGAGGCGCCGGCCTCCTACCCAGACAACTTCCCGGACGAGTCCTTCTGGTTCCAGGCCGCTGCCGAGGTGGGCACTATTGGGTCTTACGAGGCCGCGCTGGAGGCAGCGCACGCGAACGAAGCCGTGATTCCGGGGGACCAGATTGGTTTCGGTCGACTTCGGTTCCGCTTCGAGGGCCTTACGCCGAACTCGGATTACACCATCGCCCATCCCTACGGGACGCATACATTCACCTCCGATGGCGAGGGCTTCATCAACCAGACCATCGACGACGGCTGCCTCGACACGCCCTGTGACTGGAATGAAGTCGGTGCGGCGTTCCTCGGGGACTACGCGGTGGGCACTACCGCGACCTTCCTGAAGCAGACCACTGCCCCGGCGGGCACTATCGGTGACATCAACACCGCCCGAACCGTGACTGGAGCACCTTCCGGTCTGAACGGAGTGACGGTGACTGACGCGAGCGGAGCTGTTCTTGCCTCGACAACGCTATTCACCGTTCAGGGCCTGATCGCCACGGTTGTTGACGGCTCCCCGTCCACCCCTAACCTGAACGATGCAAGTGACAGCGGCCGTTCAAACGCTGACAATATCACCAACGTAAACCTGCCGACCTTCACCGGGACGACGACGGCGGATGCGCCCGTTGACCTCCTGGTTGATGGTGTTGTGGCCGCTTCCGGCGTAGCAGGGGCTGATGGCAGCTTCTCGCTGACCCCGGCGACACCCCTTGCGGATGGGGCGCACGCCGTGCGGGCCCAGATCCCCGACCCGGCCACTGCCGGGGCATTCCTCACGTCGGCGGCGCTGAACATTCACGTGGACACAGTGGCCCCGGCCGCTTCCGTCGTGGCACCATTGCCGTCCAATCCCACAGCGGACGACACGCCGACGCTGCACTTCACGTCGGAAGCAAACGCCCGCTTCGAGTGCCAGTTGCTTCCCAGCAACTCGATATTCGCACCGTGCACCTCGCCCCACACCTACGACTCGCAGCTGAATGGCGACTATACGTTCAACGTCAGGGCCACCGACGTCGCCGGGAACACCGGAGCCAACGCCACTTACTCCTGGCGGATCGGTCCCGCAACACCACCGCCGCCGCCGACCGCTGAGCAGAAGGACATGAACGGCGACGGCAATCCTGACCTCGTGGCACGGGACTCCGGCGGACGGCTCTGGCTCTACCCGTCGACTTCATCCGGCGGTTTCGGAACTCGGGTCCAGATCGGCAGCGGTTGGGGTTCGATGAACGCCATCCTGCAGCCGGGTGACTTCAACGGCGACGGACACTCCGACATCATGGCCCGCGATACGTCCGGACGGCTCTGGCTCTACACCGGAACCGGCACCGGCAGAATCAACGGTGGCGCGCTGATCGGTTCGGGCTGGGGCGGCATGACTGCCCTCGTTACGCCGGGTGACTTCAACGGTGACCGAAAGGTTGATCTGCTCGCCCGTGACAGTGGCGGACGGCTGTACCTCTACCCGGGTAACGGCGCCGGCGGTTGGGGCACCCGCACCCAGCCCGGTTCCGGCTGGGGTGGGTTCACTGCCATCCTCAGCACCGGTGATTTCAGCGGCGACGGGCGCTCCGACGTCATCACACGCACCTCCGGCGGAGCCTTGTGGCTCTACCGGGGTAACGGCACCGGCGGCTTCGGCACAGCGAATCAGATCGGATCCGGCTGGAACGGCTTCACCCTGACCGGCCCGGGAGCTTGGGGCACCGCTGATGCACACAGCGACCTCGTAGCCCGCGACAGCGCCGGAGCCCTGTGGCTCTACCGCGGAAGCGGCACGGGAGGGTTCGTCGGATCCCGGACGCAGATCGGCGGGGGCTGGGGCGGGTTCACCATCGTCCAGTAACGCTTCGATTCCGCAGTGATAAGAGAAGATCCCCTCCCGCTCAGGCGGGAGGGGATCTTCTCCGTGAGGCACAAACCGGGGGGAGCCAATAGATTAGGAAGATGCCTGAGCTCACACCACTCCAGCAACTTGCCGAGCAGCACCGCGTCGGAATCACTTTCAAAGGCTGGGACGACACTCCACAGACGGTCAGCGATGCAACTCTCGTTGCGGTCCTTACCGCCCTGGGCGTTCCCTGCACAACGGACGACGACGTGGCGGCCTCCCTGAGCGCAGCGGAAGTAGCGCCGTGGCTGCGGACACTGCCCGCCGCCGTCGTCATTCGGGAGGGCGATGCAACCGAAGTGCCGGTGAACGTACCGTCGGGCAGCTCGCCGACCCTCCGCATTCTGCTCGAGGACGGGTCTGAACGGTCACTGACCGTAGACGCCGCGCGAAACCAGGAGATGGACGGCAAGAGCATCAGCCGGTTCACGGTGGAGATCCCGCTTGACCTCCCGTTGGGCTGGCACACGCTCGTCGCGGATGACGGCTCCACCGAGAGCAGCTGCGCGCTCGTCGCGACTCCGCGCAAGCTCAGCACCGCAGACGGTTTGACCCGGACCTGGGGGCTCATGGCACAGCTGTACTCCGTACGGTCACGATCGTCATGGGGCATCGGTGACCTCGATGACCTCGCACGCCTCGCTGAGGTGTCCGCCGCCAAGGACGCAGGCTTCGTACTGATCAACCCGCTGCACGCTGCCCAGCCGAAGCCGCCGGTGGAGGCATCTCCATATCTGCCGAGCACCCGCAGGTTTTTCAACCCGATCTACCTGCGTGTGGAGAACATCGCCGAGCTCGAGGCTCTCTCCGACCCGGACGCTGAGGTCATCCGGGATCTGGCGGGGAAGTTCGAGACGGCAAACCTGAATGCGGAGAGGATTGACCGGGATCCGAGCTACGCCGCCAAGCTGCAGGCTCTTGAGCTCGTCTTCGGCGTACAGCGCACACCTGAACGGGAAGACGCTTTCGGCAGGTTCCGCCGGGAAGCAGGGCCGGGGCTGGAAAACTTCGCGCTGTGGTCGGCGCTCGCCGAGAAGCTGCCCGAGGGAGCACCCGAGTGGAATGATCCCGAATTCCTCGAAGCGCAGCGGGTACAGCTCGCTGACCGTATCGAGTTCCATGCCTGGCTGCAGTGGCTTTGTGATGAGCAGCTGGAAGCAGCCCAGCGGGCCGCCACGGACGCCGGGATGAATCTCGGCATCATGCACGACCTCGCGGTAGGGGTTCACCCGGCTGGTGCGGATGCGTGGACGTTGCGCGACGTACTGGCCTCCGGGATCAGCGTCGGCGCGCCACCGGACATGTTCAACCAACAGGGCCAGGACTGGGCGCAGCCGCCGTGGCATCCGGAACGGCTCGCAGAATCCGGTTACGCCGCGTACCGCGACATGCTGCGCACCATCCTCCGACACGCCGGAGGCATCCGGATCGACCACATCCTCGGCCTCTTCAGGCTGTGGTGGATCCCGCAGGGGCAGATGCCCGGCGACGGCGCGTACGTGTACTACGACCACGAGGCGCTCATCGGCATCCTCGCGCTGGAGGCCGAGCGGGCCGGCGCCGTCGTCGTCGGTGAGGACCTCGGCGTCTTCGAGCCGGGCGTGCAGGAGTACCTGGCCGAGCGCGGCGTGCTCGGCACGTCCATCCTGTGGTTTGAGTACGACGACGAGGAGCCCCGCCCCGCGGAGCAGTACCGGACGGCGTGCCTCACCACGGTCACCACACACGACCTTCCGCCAACCGCGGGATACCTCGCCGGCAGGCACGTCGAACTGCGCGAGCAGCTCGGTCTGCTGGGCAGGCCCGTGAAGGAGGAGAAGGCTGCGGACCGGGAGGCCCAGGAGCAGGTGCTCTCGCTTGTCCGTTCAACGACCGGCATCGAGCCCTCCACGGCGCAGGAAACGGTCGAAGCAATGCACTCGTTCATCGCGAAGACTCCGTCGGTGCTGCTCGGAGTGGCGCTGACCGACGCCGTCGGTGAGGAGCGCACGCAGAACCAGCCCGGGACCACAGCCCAGCAGTATCCCAACTGGCAGGTACCGCTGGCAGGGCCGGACGGCGTCGTGCTGGTTGAAGACCTGTCCGGGTTGCAGCGGTTCGATTCGCTGGTTCGCGCTCTGCGACGCTGATTCCGCGCGCTACCTTTCGTCGCGCCGGGATGACCGTTCACCGCACGGCAGTGTTGTGTGCCCCGGGCAACATGTGACCTAATGCACAATTGTCCCTGGTGGGGGCCGAGCGGACGTTGACGTCCACTAAATAGAGGGAAAGGCGTTCAGCTCATGAGTTGGCTCGACAGGGAACACACAATCGCTCCACCCGGATTCAACCGCTGGCTGATTCCGCCCGCAGCACTCGCCGTGCATTTGTGCATCGGCCAGGCCTATGCCACCAGCGTCTACAAGACAGCGCTCGTCGAACACTTCGATGCAAGCCTGACCGAAATCGGCGTCATCTTCTCCATCGCCATCGTGATGCTCGGCCTGTCCGCGGCGCTGATGGGGACGTGGGTGGACAAGAACGGCCCGCGCAAGGCCATGTTCACCTCTGCCCTGTTCTGGGTCAGCGGCTTCCTGGTGGCAGCCCTCGGTATCTCCACGAACCAGCTCTGGTTGGTGTACCTCGGGTACGGAGTCATTGGCGGAATCGGCTTGGGGATCGGGTATATCTCACCCGTCTCGACTTTGATCAAGTGGTTCCCTGACAGGCCGGGGCTTGCCACCGGTATGGCGATCATGGGCTTCGGCGGCGGTGCGCTGATCGCCAGCCCGCTGTCCACCCAGTTGCTGAGGACGTATGACCCGAATTCGGGCGCTGAAGGCTGGGTGGCCAGTGGGGCCGCGGTCTCCATGCTCTTCGTGACCCTCGCGGTGATCTACCTGGTCTACATGGTCTTCGGGGCATTCACCATCAAGGTACCTGCCGCGGACTGGCGCCCGGACGGTTTCGATCCGAGCACCCTGAAATCCAAGCCGCTGGTCACCAGTGACAATGTCTCGGCCAAGAACGCGATCCGGACAAAGCAGTTCTGGCTGATCTGGATTGTGCTGTTCTGCAACGTCACCGCCGGGATCGGCATCCTCGAGCAGGCCGCCCCCATGATTCAGGACTTCTTCCGCCAGCCCGATGGCATCAGCGCTGTTTCGGTAGCGGTGGCGGGCGGCTTCGTAGGTCTGCTGTCGATCGGCAACATGGCCGGCCGTTTCGTATGGTCCAGCACGTCGGACATCATCGGACGCAAGCGTATCTACATGGTTTTCCTCGGCGTCGGTGCCGTGCTGTACACGGTGCTGGCCCTCGCGGGTTCCTCCACCACTGCGCTTTACGTTCTGCTGGCATTCGTGATCATCTCCTTCTACGGCGGCGGCTTTGCAACTGTTCCCGCGTACCTTCGCGACCTCTTCGGTACGTACCAGGTCGGTGCCATCCACGGCCGCCTCCTGACCGCCTGGTCGGCTGCCGGTGTTGCAGGGCCACTGATCGTGAACGGGATCCTCGATGCAAGGGGTACGCCCGGGCAGCTTGTCGCATCCGATTATCAGCCGGCACTGCTGACCATGGTCGGCCTGCTGATCATTGGCTTCATAGCGAACCTGATGATCAAGCCCGTGGACTCCCGTTTCCATGAGCCGTCGAAGACCACCACCGAAGAACCTGCACTGGAGGCATGAAATGGAAATAAGCAAGGCTCGCCTGGTCGTTGTATGGGCACTCGTGGGTTTGCCGCTGGCCTATGGAATCTTCCAGACCCTCACCAGGGTCACCGCACTATTCACCGGGTAGGAGTGGCCGCCTGAAAGGAGCAGGACCGTGGAATTGTTCCCACGGTCCTGCTCTCTTATGACGCTTATTTGCGCTGGCTAGCCCCGCGTGACGTTGAGGTGAACGCCTTCCTCGTCGATGCTTTCCACGGAGTCGGCTTCCTCGTAGAAGTGGTTGCCGATACCGGTCCCGTCCACCTCCACGTAGCCGAGCCTGAGCAGACGTTGGCTACGTTCCTCATCGACGTCCTCGGAGGAGAAGGCACCAGAGAAGAAATTGACGATCCCGGGGCGTTCCTCGGATTGGCCCTGCGGAGTGACCGCCTCCGGGTCGCCCATCTTTACTTCCTTCACCGTGCCGACCTTTTTGCCGGCGGCATCGAAGACGTCCATCCCTTCGCGAACTTCACTGAGCTTATCCATGGTGAATGTCCTTTCCGATCGCGTCCCTGGAATTTCAACACTAGGACGGTGGCCGAGCTCCGTCGAGGCCTGCTACCAGCGAGGGTGGACCGCTTCCCGGAAGTAGCGGTTGTAGATGTCCTGTACACCAGACCCGATGTTCTTGCCAAGGTCCAACTGCCCCGCTGCTTCCGCGTTCGCCCGCGCCTGAGCAGCGGACCGGGCTCCGGGAATGACTGTGGTGACGCCGTCCTGGGCGATAATCCAGGCAAGTGCGGCCTGGGCGGTGCTCCCGCCGTCTGGCACCAACGACGTGAACTCGTCCGCGGCTGCCAGGCCAGTCTCGAAGTCCACGCCGGAGAAAGTCTCACCGACGTCGAACGCTGCACCCGTGCGGTTGTAGTTGCGGTGGTCGTTTTCCGGGAATTCCGTGTTCCTGGTGTACTTGCCGGACAGCAGGCCCGAGGCCAGCGGCACCCTGGCGATGATGCCGATTCCGGCTTGCTTTGCGGCGGGAAGTACTTCATCGAGAGGCTTGAGCCGGAACGCGTTGAGAATGATCTGCACGGTGGCGGTGTTGCCGCGGCGGATCGCTTCGAGGGCTTCGTCCGTCCTTTCAACGCTGACTCCGTAATTGGCAATGGCCCCTTCGGACACAAGGGTGTCAAGGGCGTCATACACTTCGGATGAGGAGTACACAGCCGTCGGCGGGCAGTGCAGCTGGACAAGGTCCAGGGTGTCCTGCTGCAGGTTGCGGCGGGAGCGGTCGGTCCATTCCCTGAAGTTCTTGAGGGTGTAGTTTTCGGGCACCTGGTCGACCCGGCGGCCCATTTTGGTGGCCACCGTGATGTCGAGGCCTGGGTTTGCCTTCAGGAAGTTCCCGATAGTTTGTTCGCTCCGGCCGTCACCGTAAACGTCCGCTGTGTCGAAGAAGTTCACTCCGGCGTCGGCGGCGGCCTCAAGGACCGCGAGGGCGTCCTCGGGCCGGACGTCTCCCCAGTCCGCTCCCAGCTGCCATGTTCCCAGACCGACGGTCGAGACGTTGCGTTGTGTTCTGCCAAGTGTGCGTTGTTCCATTGTTCGACTATAGGGCGGCCGCTCCTACATGAGCGACAGAACGAACGCGAGGACGAAGCCTGCCGCAGTGCTCATGGCGACTGCGGGTCCTCCGTGCTCGTAGGCCTCCGGCATAAGGGTGTCCGCGAGAGACGCGATCACGGCGCCGGCCGCGAAGGCCAGAGGGAGCGAGATCGTCTGCTCGGTGGCACCGGAAAGCGGGCCGGCTCCGATCACGACGGCGGCGACCAGCAGTACGGCGCAGGCCGACCAGAGGCCGACAATGCGCCCCTTTGGCATCCCCTGACTCTGCATGGAGGCGGAGCCGACAAGTGCCTCGGGCAGGTTGGACACGAAGATGGCCGCGAGGAGCGCCAGCCCGCCGGTGCCCCCGCCGAGCGCAACGCCGAGGGCTACGTTCTCCGGTACTCCGTCCAGCGTGACAGCGGCCAGTAGCGCGAGACCGGCAGCGCCGCGGGTTGACACGGCGGATGACTTTTCATCCTCGGCGGCCGCGTCGGTATCGAGCTTCGCACTGCCCTGATACTCGTCGGAGGGAGTGTCCTTCCCTCCGGGCTGCGCCCACTTGTCCAGCAACGCGCTCAGCACCGTGAAGACAAGGGCACCGGTGAAGAGGCCCACCGCCGCCAGCATAATCCCGCCGCGTTCGTAGGCGTCCTGGAACAGTTCGAAGGCGAGTGCCGTGATCAAGGAACCCGCAGCGAAAGACAGCATGATCGCGAGAACCCGCTTCGGCAGCTTGAAGCGGACGCCGATGAGTGAACCGATGATCAGCGGCGTCGACGCGACCACCCCGAACAGAAGGGCCGTTCCCATGGCGAAAGTATAGGCTCGCTTGCGGGCGAGCGGGGGCCTCTTTTCGAGGATTAGCGGATGGAGGCAAGCTCCGCCGTCGGAATGGCTTCCTTCGCCGGGAACGACGGCGGATTGACTCCGGCCATCTCCTCCATGACGCGCACTACCTGGCAGCTGTAACCGAACTCGTTGTCGTACCAGACGTAGAGTACGAGGTTGTTGTCATTGCAGATGGTTGCGAGACCGTCGATGGTTCCTGAGCGGCGTGAGCCCACGAAGTCGGTGGAGACGACGTCGGGGGAGTCGATGTAATCCAGTTGCTTGCGCAGCACGGAGTGCAGCGACATTTCGCGGAGGTAGTCGTTGACATCGTCCTTGGTCGTCCCGCTCTCGAGGGACAGGTTGAGGATCGCGATCGACACATCCGGGGTGGGTACGCGGATGGAACTGCCGGTGAGCTTGCCCTGCAGTTCAGGCAACGCCTTCGCGACGGCCTTTGCGGCACCCGTCTCGGTGATGACCATGTTGAGCGCAGCCGAGCGGCCGCGGCGGTCGCCCTTGTGGAAGTTGTCGATGAGGTTCTGGTCATTGGTGAACGAGTGAACGGTCTCGACGTGCCCGTGCACGACGCCGAACTCGTCATTGATCGCCTTGAGCACCGGGGTAATGGCGTTGGTGGTGCAGGACGCGGCGGTGACAATACGGTCATCGGCGGTGATATCCGTGTGGTTGATGCCGTGGACGATGTTCTTCAGCGAGCCCTTACCCGGCGCCGTCAGCAGTACCTTGGCAACGCCCTTGCTCTGCAGGTGCTGGCTGAGGCCTTCCTCGTCACGCCAGCGGCCGGTGTTGTCCACGACGAGCGCGTTGTTGATGCCGTACGCGGTGTAGTCGATGGTTGCCGGGTCATTCGAGTAGATGACCTGGATCCGCACGCCGTTGGCGGTGATGGTGTTGGTTTCCTCGTCCACCTGGATGCTGCCCTCAAAGGACCCGTGCACCGAGTCGCGCCGCAGCAGGCTTCCGCGCTTCATGAGGTCATTATCGGCGCCCTTGCGCACCACGATCGCTCGCAGGCAGAGACCGTGCCCGCCGCCTGCCTTCTCGATGAGCAGCCGGGCCACCAGGCGGCCGATGCGGCCGAAACCATAGAGAACGACGTCGGTGCTCGTCCGCGCATCCGCGCCGCGCTTCCCGACGACGTCGGCCAGCTCCGCCCGGAGGAACTCTTCCAGGGAGGCGTCACCGCCGTCGGCCTTGTACTTCTGGCTGAGGCGGGCGACATCAATGGACGCGGCTCCCAACTCCAGGTCGGCGAGGATGCGCAGCAGGGGAGCAGTCTCTTCGAGGAGCAGCTCTTCCTTGCTCATGCGGCGCGCGAAGCGGTGCGCCTTGAGGATGCCCATGGTGGACTTGTTGATCAGGCTGCGCCCGTGGATGCTGGTGACCACGTTGTTTTCGCGGTACAGACGGCCGATGACGGGAATCATCCCTTCGGCCAGTGCCTCCCGGCTCATCCAGGTGTCGCGGGTGACTAAAGGGTTATGATCCACGATGATCAGGTCCTCTCTCTCGCCGGTTGTTCCGGCGTTTGCCGCTGGCTTCCAGAACGGGAGTGCGGCAGGTTCAGTGGCTCGGTTTCCGCGCTGATCCGGACGACTTCGACGTCGGCAGGTTGGGTGCGGTGATGCAGCTAGGATATCCGCCGCCCGGGCTGCGGATAACTTCTGGGGGCGATCTGTGACGAACGGCATACCGGGTGGGTCAGCGTGTTACGACGCGAATGCAGAGAGGGAGGGCGCTCCCACCGATTCCCTCTCGATCAGGGTGGCGGGAAACACAGGCAGGACCGGTGGAGCAACGCCGCGGATGCGGTGCAGCAGCGTGGTGGCCGCTGCCTGCCCAAGTTCGTAGACCGGCTGCGAAACCACAGTCAGCGGCGGCGTAACCAGCCGGGTCCAAGGAAAATCGTCGTACATCACGAAGGAAAGATCCTCAGGGATTCTCACGTCCATGGAGCGCAGTATCTCCAGAACACTCAGTGCGACGAGGCTGTCAGAGGCAACAATCGCCGTTGTTCTCTCGCCACTGGACAGCAGGTCACTGAGGATTGACTGGACGCTTTCTGTGGTGTTGGCGCCCAGTCGGATGAAGGAATCGTGAAACGGAACCCCGGCTTCATTGAAGGCCCGCCGGGTGCCGCTAATGCGCTCGCCGACCGCTGAAGATTCCAGCGCTCTGCCGCTTTGATACTCGGCACCTCCGGTCTCGAGCGCCGATATATAGGCTATGCGCTCATGACCGCGGTTGATGAGGAGTTTTGCAGCATCGTAAGCGGCCTGCTCGACATCGGAAGCGATCATATCGACGTCGACTCCGGGCGCTGAACGGTCAAAAAGCACCAGCGGGCGGCCAGCCTCAACGATCTGTTGCAGGTGCTGCGTGCTGGAGGAGGAAGCGGGTGCAACAATCAGGCCGTCCACCCGCTTGTCCTGCAGGACCCGCACTGCGTCAATCTCGGCTTGCAGGTCCTCGCCGGTGTTGATGAGGATGACGTCGTAGTCGGCCCGTTTCGCGGCATCGGAAATGCCGCGCATGGCAAGTCCGAAATGGGGGTTCTCAATATCCCCGACCACAACGCCGATGGTGTTGGACCTTCCCGTGTTCATGCTGCGCGCAAGCTCGTTGGGCCTGTAACCCAATTGCTCCGCCGCCGCCAGGACCCGTGAATTGACCTCTTCGCTCACAGCCCCGTAACCGCCGAGAGCCCTCGCCGCCTGCGCTTTCGACACTTTTGCTTCGCGGGCCACGTCGGCAACGGTGATGTCCCGCTTCCGGGAACTGGAGGTCGTCATATGCAGCCTTTCGAATGATGGGGGTTGACGTATCTCTCGATGTGCGCGTAGATTCCTCATCAACCTTTGTGAGCCCGGTCTCATCCTAGCGATTGAGACCGGACTCAACAAGTACGGCAAACGAGGCACACCACTAGCACCCCACTGATAGAGATTGGATCAATGATGAATATCCGTTCCAAGTTCCGCCCCACCGTCGCAATGGCAGCAGCGGCGCTGTCACTTCTGGTGATGACAGGCTGCGCCAGCGAAGCAGTTTCCGACACGGCCGAAAGCAACCCCTACGGGCTGATCGAACCAGGGAAGATCCGGGTTGCAAGTCTCGGTGACGCCAAGCCGTACACCTTCACCGATGAGTCGGGGCAATTCACCGGGTTCGACGTTGAACTGTTCGAGGATGTAGCCGGACGTATCGGGATCGAGGAAGTCGTCTTCACCGGTCAGGACTTCTCCGGCCTACTCGCTGCCGTGGCGAACGAGCAGTTCGACGTCGGCGTTGCCGCAATCGGCATCACCGAGGAACGCAAGCAAACGGTCGACTTCTCGGATGGCTACCTTGCCGGCTACCTCACCGTGATCACCACGGAAGGGTCGGGAGTTACGGGCGAGGATGCGCTGGCGGGCCGGCGACTGGGCGTGGTGCAGGGGACGCTCCAGGAGGCCTACGCGGTCAAGAACTTCACCGAAACCGACTTGGTGCGCTTCCCGGATAACAACACCGCAATTTCCGCGGTGAACAGCGGCACCGTCGACGCACACTTCCTCGATTATGAAGCAGCCAAGGACTACATGGAGAAGTTCGGACTGGTCAGCGCAGCCGACATTCCGTCCTTCGACGCCCCCGCCGGCTTCGCCATTGCAAAGGGGAAGGAAGAATTCCAGGCAGCCCTCAATGAAGCGCTGGCCGCCGCAATGGAAGACGGGACCTGGAAGGAGCTATACCAGAAGTGGTTCCCGGGATCTCCTATGCCTGAGCAGTACCTGCCCGAAGCCGAGCAAACTCCCGGCAAGTGACCGACGCAGCGCACATCTTGTACTGCGCAGCGAACCGTATGACGACTGAGAGCCAATAATGGACCTGCTCGATACCCTCGCAAGAACGTTCCTCGACTTTGAAGCCATGATGGCAGTGTTGCCTCAACTGCTTCAGGTGGGGCTCATCAATACCCTGATCATTTCTGTCAGCGCCACTATCATCGGCGTTGTGCTCGGAATGGTGGTCGCGATCATGGGCATATCGCAGTCGCGATGGTTGCGCATTCCTGCCCGCATCTACACCGACCTTTTTCGCGGGCTGCCGGCCATCCTGACGATTCTCCTGATCGGACAGGGATTCGCACGGATGAGCCAGGAGATATTCGGCCCCTCGCCATACCCCTTGGGCATTCTCGCACTCAGCCTGATTGCCAGCGCCTACATCGGCGAGATCTTCCGCGCCGGTATTCAAAGCGTTGAACGGGGTCAGCTGGAAGCATGCCGTGCACTGGGCATGAGTTATGGCCGCGCGATGGCACTCGTCGTAGTACCCCAGGGCATACGCAGGGTCCTCCCGGCTTTGGTGAACCAGTTCATCGCCATCATCAAGGACTCCTCCCTGGTCTACTTCCTCGGCCTCCTCGTATCCGAACGGGAACTCTTCCGGGTGGGACAGGACGCAGCAGTGCTCACCGGCAACCTCTCGCCTCTCGTCATGGCGGGGCTGTTCTACCTCATTATCACGGTGCCACTCACCCACCTCGTGAACTACTTCGACCAGCGCTTCCGGGCCGGCGGGCGCCGTCGTCCGGCTGCGCCCACCAGCGGACTGAAGGAAGTAACTGAAATCGAGAGCGCAACCACAGGGAGCGGACGATGAACCAGACAACACCGATGGGCCAGGCCATCGCCACTCCGGAAGCCAAGACATTCCGCGGATCAAGCCTCGAGTTGCGGGGAATGTCCATGGCGTACGGCGATATCGACGTATTGCGCAACGTGAACATCACCGTGGACCCTGGAACGACAACATGCATCATCGGGCCCTCCGGATCAGGAAAGTCCACGCTGCTCAGGGGTATCAACCGTCTCCACGAACCTAAGAGCGGGGACGTCCTTCTGGGCGGGACCAGCGTGCTGAAGGACAAGCCCGATGCGCTGCGCCTGCGCATCGGCATGGTCTTCCAGCACTTCAATCTCTTCCCCGACCACACAGCACTCGAAAATGTTGCCCTTGCTCCGTGGAAGGTCAAGCGGATGTCCAGAGCCGATGCCAGGGCACTGGCCGCGGAGCGCCTGAAGGAAGTTGGTTTGGCCGAACGGGCTGACCATCGCCCCCGCGACCTCTCCGGTGGGCAGCAGCAGCGGGTCGCGATCGCCCGCGCCCTCGCCATGGAGCCTGAGGTCATGCTCTTCGATGAGGTCACCTCCGCGCTGGATCCCGAACTCGTCAAGGGTGTATTGAACCTCATGGCGGGTCTCGGCGAACGGGGAATGACCATGGTCGTCGTCACCCATGAGATGGGCTTCGCACGCAAGGTCGCTGACCAGGTGGTCTTCATGGATGAAGGCGAGGTTGTTGAAGCCGGGCGACCGGCGGACCTGTTCGACCGGCCACAGTCCCCGAGGCTGCAGCGATTCCTCTCGGAGGTGCTCTAGTGGAAGCCGGAAAGCCCCTGCGCACCGCCGTCGTCGGTTTCGGGGTATCAGGTCGGGTGTTCCATGCGCCGCTGATTGCGGCGAACCCCGACTATTCGCTGGATGTGATTGTCACAGGCAATCCCGACCGCGCGGCCCAGGCGGAGACCCTGTACCCGGGCACCAAAATCCTCGCAAACCCCGAGGATGTGTTCGCGCATACCGATGAGTTGGATCTGGTCGTGCTTGGAACCCCGCCGGCCAACCACTATGCGCTGACGGAGCAGGCAGTAGCGTGCGGTTTGAACGTGGTTGTAGACAAGCCGTTCGTCCCCACTTCTGCCGAGGGCGAGGAGCTGATCACGAAGGCGGGTGACGCCGGCGTCGTGCTCTCGGTTTTCCAGAACCGGCGCTGGGACGGTGATTTCCTCACCGTCCGCAGACTGATCGACGGCGGCCACCTGGGCGATGTGCGCACGTTCGAGTCGCGCTTTGAATGGTGGATGCCTGAAGGTTTCCGAAGCTGGAAGGACGAAGCCCGCATATCCGAGGGGGGCGGCATTCTCTTTGACCTCGGAAGCCACCTGATTGATCAGGCAGTCGTGCTGTTCGGGCCGGTTAAGGACCTGCATGCGGAAGCCGTACGCCATTCGCCGAGCAGCGTGTCAGATGCGGATGAAGACACTTTCGTGTCGCTGCTCCACGAGTCCGGGGTGCGTTCCCGCTTATGGATGAACGGACTGGCGGCCCGCCCGGCTCCCCGCTTCCATGTGCTCGGTTCCCGTTCGGCCTACACGAAATGGGGTCTCGATGGACAGGAGCCGGCACTGGACGGCGGGCTTTCACCATCAGATCCCCACTATGGGGTTGAGCCCGAATCTCGCTGGGGTGAGCTGGGCGCAGGGGAGAAGGAGCAGTTCGTCCCAACCGTGCGAGGCAATTACCCCGAGTATTACGAGCTGCTGGCCGGTGCTATCCGTAACGGTGGGGAACTGCCAGCAGACCCGGCCGACTCCGTTTCCGTCCTCAAAATTATTGAAGAAATCCACGGCCTGCTTTAGGCCCGTCAGTTTGAGAAAGAGAGCTGCTATGTCCCTGGAATCACCTGCCCGGAGAGTTGCCGTCATCGGTGGCGGCATCCTGGGAGTCTCCACAGCCGTCCACCTGCTTCGCGGCGGTGCGTCAGTGGTCTTGCTCAGTGAGGGGGAACTCGCCAGCGGGGCCTCCGGTAGATCACTGTCCTGGCTGAACTCGGCGGGGGAACGGTCCCGCCCCTACCATGACCTTCGCCTGGCCGGGATCGACCGGTACCGCACGCTGTTTGCTTCCGATCCTGATCGCGACTGGCTGCGCTTCGACGGTGGCCTGTTCTGGGATATCGAAGCGAACAGCGCAGCGACGGTGAAACGCCACAAGTACGAGAAGGCACAGGGCTACGACTCCCACCTCATCGCCCCTGAGCAGCTCAACCGCTGCGCACCCAACGTGAATAGCGCCACTGCGGGAGCAGCATCCATCTTCAATCCGGGGGAAGGATGGGTGAGTTTGCCTCATCTCATCGAGTTCCTGATGGAGGAGTTCAAGGAATTGGGCGGTGACCTCGTCACCAACGCCGGTAAGGTGTCGGTCACCGTGGACGATCAGGGCCGGGCGGCAGGTGTTGCGGCGGCCGACGGGGAGGCCTATGCAGCCGACGTCGTTCTGGTTGCATGCGGACCCCAGACGCCCGCGGTCGTCGCCGGCCTGGGTGTACACATCGACGACGCCTCGCCGGTGTCCATGCTTGTACTGACTGAACCGGCGGAACACGGAGTTCGAGCTGTGATGAACACGCCCCGTGCCGCCGTACGCCCGAACCCTGATAGCACCCTTGCCCTTGACCACGACTGGTATGAGGAGCAGATCACGGAGCATCCGGACGGCACCTTTTCCATCCCGGAAGCCGTTGTCCAGGAACTCGCGGACGAGGCCTCCGCATTGATCGAGGGGACGCCGCAACTCAAGGCGGCCTCCTGGCAGATCGGCCGCAAGCCTATCCCGGGCGATGGAGAGCCGGTTTTCGGTGAGCTGCAGAAGGTCCCGGGGTGTTTCGTTGCGTTCACCCACTCGGGCGCCACCCTTGGTCTGATCGCAGGGGAGCTCCTGGCCGGGGAGATACTGACGGGCGAAAAGCACCCTATGCTGGCTACCTTCCGCCCGGAACGGTTCGAGAAATAAACCCGCACGGGTAGTAGCTCTACCCGGGGATTATTTGCCGCGCGGCTACGTTGGTATTGGCAGAACATCACTACGAAGATAGGTACCGCGTCATGGCTGGATTAGGCTCGCTCGGCAAGATTGCCCGGGAACTCGCTCGAAACCCGAAGGTTCGGGAGGCGATCAACAGTCCGAAGGCAAAGCAGATGGGCAGCAAGGTGGTGGACCGTGTGGCGGACGCCGCAGACAAGGCCACCAAAGGTAAGCACCAGGACAAGATCCAGGACGCCCGGGGTTCGGCGCAGAAGCACTTGCGCGGCCCCGGGAATGGTCCTGAAGTAAATCCCAATGACCCGGGAACACCCCGCTCCTAAGCCTTGAGCGGGGCAGTTGATTTCATTGACGCAGCGCTTCAGCGCGAGGCGTCCTGGGACCGGGCTGATGCACTGAACGCGCTCGACGATGGACTCCGCTATTACGGGTCCTCCGTCGGCGCGGTCCGCGGCACCGTGCGCGACGCCGTCCGCAAGTATCGCGGCATGGATCGGCAGGACGTGCTCCTTTTGAGCGCTGAACTGTGGTTTGAGCCGGTGTTCGAGAGGCGCCTTGCCGCCGTCGTGCTGCTGCAGACCCAAGTGGCGCTGCTTCGAGACTCTGATCTCGCCCGGCTGGAGCGGTATGTGAGGGATAGCCGGAAGGACGCGCTCGTGGACCCGATCGCGGTCGACGTTGTCGGACCCCTGGCGGCGCGCCTGGCGGGGCCGGAGTGTGCCCACGCCGAAGAGGTGCTGGACCGGTGGGCGTCGAGCTCGGATCCTTGGCTCCGCCGGGCCGCCCTGCTGGCACCGTTGCGGGAGTTGCGCTCAGGCGATAACGACGGTGATGCTTTTCTTCGCCGCGCTCGTCTGGCGCTTGCAAAGGAGGACGACGACGGCCCCGTCCGCGACGCTCTCGACGTCCTGAACGCTGAACTGGGCAAGCGGCGCCCCGAGCTTCTGGCCGAACTGCCCGCGCCCTCTGACTCGCCCTGAGGACCTGCTTCAGGAGACACGGCGGCGCTTCGGGAACGGGATTCGGTCCAGGTCGCTCGCCGCGATCACCTGCGTGCCGACGACGGCGGCCGTTGCCTGCTCCGCCAGCAGGCCGACATCCGGGTACCGCGACGAAAAATGGGTGAGGATCAACGTCCCCGCATTGCCGTTAGCGGCCAGCGCGCCCGCCTGCCCGGCGGTGAGGTGCAGATACTGCTCAGCAAGACCGGCGTCGTCGTTGCTGAAGGTAGATTCCGCAACGAGTACGTCGGCGCTGTCTGCCAGCGACTCGGCACCCTCGCACTCCGCAGTGTCCATGACGAAGGCGAAGCTCTGACCCGGACGCGGGACACTGACGTCCGCAAGCGTGGTGTTGCCGATGCGTCCTTCGCGCTGCAAACGGCCGACGTCGGGTCCTGAAATTCCGGCGTGAGCGAGGCGATCCGGCACCAGGCTGCGCGACGGGGGCTCGCTCAACCGGTAGCCGTAGGCCTCGATCCGGTGCCGCAGCGGTTGCACTTCCAGGCCGTCAGCGATGGTACCGGCCGAGCCATGCGGCCTGAATCGCAGGTCGAGGCCCGGTGTCGCCAGCGAAACCAGCGCGCGGAGCGACTCTTCCCCGGACGCAGGGTAGTGGAGGTGTACCGGGTGGGTTACGCCGTCGAGCACCATGCGCGACAGGACCCCGGGGAGGCCGAGGCAGTGGTCGCCGTGGAGGTGGGTCAAACAGATGCGGGTGATGCTCGAAGCGCCGACGCCGGCGTAGGTCATCTGCCGCTGTGTGCCCTCACCCGGGTCGAAGAGCAAGCCCTCGCCGTCCCAGCGGAGCAAGTAACCGTTGTGGTTGCGTGTCCGGGTGGGAACCTGGGAGGCGGTGCCTAGGATCACGAGTTCACGCATGGGGTCGAGTCTGCCATCCCTTGCCCGTCGGACACACCCGCGGTCCGGAAGCCTCCAGCAAGTCCTATGGCGCAGGCCGGAACCGCTCAGCCAGACGCTTCAATTCCTTCAATTGCTTGCGCATCATGAACAAATCTCCCCATGCGAGTGCGTATCGGCGGAAAGTCTTCAGTGGTCCGGGAGGCCGCGGAACAACCATCTCCACGATGAGACGCGACTGCGCACCCCTGCGTTCGACCTCATAGTGCACCGTCAGGGCTCCGAAGAGTGAGCGCGGTGTTCCCTTGTTCATGCTCACAGTCATCGATGTCCCCGGCACAACCGCAATCACGGTGAAGATGGTCATTACAGAGTCACCAACGGAAACGTTCACCAGAGCCCGGTCAATCGATTGAGGGCTTCGGCGTCCAAAGTTGTCGGCCCAGTCGTAACTGTAGGGCGCCCTGCGCAACTGCGTGACCCAGGCGAACTGCTCCTCAGGCGCAGCATCAATGTCGATCGCCCGGACCCAGCGCTGCCCCGGACTTGTCGCCGCAAAATGCCGTGGAGCAAAGCCTTCACGGGATCCAACCGGATACCACCACCAGGGAGCGCGTTGCGGCAGGGAGTCCGCGTCGCCGATTTTCACAGTCCGCGTGCGGGGGAGAGTTTGCGCATGAATTGAGTCTGCCATCCTTGCCCGATTGCTGGTTCGGCACACGCCCATGGGTGCACGCTGCGCGGTAACGTAGGTGGAATCAACGGGGAATGATCGTAGGAGGAACTCATGGGTACCGGTGATTCGCAGAACGGCGTACAGGACGGTCTTCAGAATGAGCACAATCCGATATCGCGGGACCCTGAGCGCACTGATGATGAAAAAGCCGCGGACATAGCCGCAGACGAAGCCGAGGGTGTCGCTGAGGGCGTCAACGAAGCCGCAGGGCCTGCCGAAGAGAAAGACCAGGAGGGCGACGATGACCGCGAGCTGACCACGGACACCAGTCCCAGCGACTAGGGCTTCGCGGCGGCCGTTTCCTCCGGAACTTCCAGAGCTTGCCAGCCGCCCTTGCGGAACACCGGTGTGCCACACAGGAGCACGACGACGGTGAGCGCCACAGTGCCGAGCATGACCACCGCCATGGAAACGGCATCGCCGCCCAGAAGCCCCACTACCGGACTGACAATCCCAGCCACTCCGGATTGCAGAGCGCCGATCACTGCTGCAGCAGTGCCCGCCATGTGCCCGTAGGAGTTGAGAGCTAGCACCGATGCGTTGGCCGGGATCATGCCCTGGGTGCCGAGGACCAGCCACAGGGCAGCGCAGAGCCCAACAACGCCGCCGAACCCGGTGGCCGCAACTGCGAGCAGGATCAGCGCGAACAGCAGTTGAGCGACCGCCGCCGTGCGCAGGAGCCGCGCTGGAGCGATTCTCCTGACCAACGATGCGTTCACCTGCGCAGATAGCACCAGCGCAACCCCGTTCAACGCGAAGACCATCGCGAATTGTGCCTGGCTCAGGCCGTACTGGTCCTGGAACACGAAGGGTGAACCCACCACGTAGCTCATGATCACGCCGAGGCCGAGCCCCGGAATGACCGCGAGCGACATAAAGCGCACGTTGCGCAGCAGGTGCCAGTAACCGCCCGCCACGTGCCTCACGTGACTCGACCGCCGCCGCTCCTCCGGCAGGGTCTCCGGCATGAACCGCCAGACGATAATCACGAGGGCTACCCCGATCAGTGCAAGGGCGTAGAACACCGCGCGCCAGTGCCACACTCCGGCGATCGCCTGCCCCACGGTGGGAGCGAAAAGCGGGGCAACGCCGATGACCAGCATCAGGCGTGAAAGGAGCCGGGCGGCGTCGGACCCGACGAACCTGTCGCGGATAACCGCGATGGCGACGACGGCGGCGGCCGCGTTGAAGAATCCCTGCAGAACGCGAAGCACAATGAGCGTGGCGATGTCGGGCGCGATCGAGCACAACAGCGAAATCACCACGTGGAGGGTGATCCCGACGATGAGCGGCAATCGTCTCCCGAACCGGTCGGATAGCGGACCGATCACGAGCTGCCCGACACCTCCGCCCAGCAGCATCCCGGACAGCGTGAACTGCACGGCAGCCTGGCTCGCCCGCAGGTCCTCCGCAACCGCGGGAAGCGACGGGAGGTACATGTCGGTGGTGACGGCCGGCAGTGCGGCGAGGGCTCCCAACATCAGGATGTACTTGATGCCAGGAACATAGCGTGGGGTTTGAGCCTGGGATGCAGGCAGATTGTTCACCCGATCAACTGTAAACCGATTTCGGCTCGCGTGGAGGGGGAGTTGAAACGTTACGAGCGGGTCAGACGGTTCTGCGCCGAGTCGCAGCGACGGCCGCTGCATAGCGCTGCGGGAAGTCGTTCATTCCGCTCACGGCATCCCGCCTGGTCCGGCCTGGCCCTGCATCCCGGCGCTCGGGTACTGGTGCGGGTTGTGCGGCCGGTCGTCGTCGAAGGTTTTCCCACTCAACTCTTCGCCGTACGTGCGTGCGCGCTTGAGGTCGCGCTTGCGCGCCTGCATTCCGAGGAAGAACATGGCGATTCCCTCAAGCAGCAGGAACGCTCCGATGACCGCGAGGAACCAGTCCAGCCCGCCGGCGGTGCCGTCGACGATCTCGCTCAGCGGCACCAGGAACAGGAAGACGCCGGCAAGCAGCGACGTGCCGCCGGTCAGCAGGAGCTTGGTGTAGTTCATTGCGTTCCCCCTTTTGATAGTCCCCTCCATTCAAACAGGGACGACGGCGGCTGGCTATGCAAACCGCGCGTCCTCAACGCCGATGGCCCGCCTTCAGGGACACCGGATCCACGAGCGTCCCGGCTTCCTCCCGCATCCAGACCAGCCCGTTGACCCGTTTCTCCTCGTGCGTGGAGAAACGGTAGCGGAATACCCGGGCACGCACGTATCTGGGCGGCTCGCCGTTGAACGGGTCATGCCGCAGCAGCTTCAGGATCTTTGGATCCGCCTCCAGCAGTTTCACCAGCAGCGGCGTGAACCACCCGCCGTCGGACCCTAATGCCAGGAACCACATCAACCAGTCGAGGCGCAGGTGGTAGGGCGCGTACTGGCGCGGCGTGCGGCTGGGATCGCCGGGCTTGCCCTTGAACTCGTACTCCTCCCAGCGGGAACCCGGTTCGCCGTCGTCAGTTGTACCTTCAACGATCACCTCACACCGGACCTTTGTCACGCTGCCGAACGCACCATACGCATTGACAAGGTGGAAGCGGTTGAAGCTGGCGTTCATCAACTGCCGCTTCGCGAACAGGTTCCGCAGCGGCTGCCAGCTCAGGTAGGCAATGAAAACTGTCGTGAGAACGGCGACGGCGGCGAACCAGACCGGGGTCGTGCTGTAAGTGGGCCCGATCGTGAAGCCGAGGGCTTCATAGAAGGAGTCGGGCACCGCGCCGAACGTGAGAACAATGGTGATCCAATTGAGCCACGCGAAGTTCCCCGAGATCACCAGCCAGCCCTGGGTGACGATGATGATGATCGCGGCAACGCCCGCGACCGGCTGCGGCGCGAAGAGGAAGAACGGCACCACCAGCTGCGTGAAGTGGTTCCCGGCCACTTCCATGCGGTGCAGCGGTTTCGGGAGCAGGTGAAAGAAGCGGCTGGCCGGGTTCGGCATCGGCTGGGTTTCGTGGTGGTAGTAGAGCGCGGTGAGATCACGCCAGGAGCGGTCGCCGCGCATCTTGATCATGCCGGCGCCGAACTCCAGCCGGAACACCAGCCACCGGATGGCCAGCAGCACCAGGAACGGAGGCGCCACCTCGTTGGAGCCCAGGAACGCCACCAGGAATCCGGCTTCGAGCAGCAGGCTCTCCCATCCGAAGCCGTAGAACACCTGGCCTACATTCACGATCGACAGGTACAGCGCCCACAGAATCAGGAACGCGAGCATCGGGAGCCACGGCGGCCCGGCCTGCGGAATCCCGATCACCAGCAGCGCCGCGATAATGCTGCCCACCCAGCACACCGCCAGCAGCAGCCGGTCGGAGTAACGCCAGCGGAACAGCGTGGGGCCGGCGCGCTTGCCCGCCCGTTCGATGAATCGGGGAGCCGGCAGCAGTCCTTTCTCGCCGAGCAGCGCCGGGAACTGGTTGATGGCCGAGATAAAAGCGATGAGGTAGATTGCGGCCACTCCGCGCTGGAGGATCTGCCGCCCCACTTCGTATCCCTCGGCATCGAGCACGCCGCTCAACCACTCCATGCTCCAACGAAACTCCCGTCACGCCCGGAGCGTCAAGGGTCGTTGAGAAGGGTCAGGATGCGTCCCGAGCGGTCACCGGGTGCGGAACGATGGTGATCGAGGTGACTTCCTTCAGCGTCGGGGCAGCATGGGCGCCGCTGACGACGCCGGTGTCCCACCGCAGTTTCAACCCCTCCTCGGTTACCTCAAGGCTTGCGAGGTTGTTGTCGAACCATGGGCTCTTCAGCGTGGACCAGTGGAACGGCGGATGCGGGACGAAGCGGGCCAGCATGCCGCCGACGGGGCCGGCGACCCGCGTCGACAGCAACGCCGCAACCCAGCGCAGCGCAGGCCGGAGCGGATTCCGGATCGGGGAGCAGACCGCCTGCAGGACGCGGGATTGCATGGGGTGATCCACTTCCTCGATGTAGGAAAAGTGGACGTCGCCGGACAGGAAGGTCACCGTTTCAGGGGCGGCGCCGCGCCTTCCTTCGGCGACCTCCGTGGCCATGGTGGCGACGGCGCGGAAGCTGTCCGGGAACGCGGCCCAGTGCTCGAGGTCGATTTTCTGGCGGATCCATTCGCCCACCGTGGCAAGGCGTTCGCCCCAGCGGCCATCGGCGAGCACGGCGTTCCAGTCTTCGATGTGGTGGAGGCCCCGCGGAAGCAGGAACGGGAGGGACGTGGCGACCAACAGGTGCCGCCGATCACCCTGCATCAACTCATCCAGCCACTGCAGTTCCTTGTGGTCGAGCATCGAGCGCCGACCGGGTTCCAGGACGCGCGCCGCCCGCGAATCGAGAACGATCAGGCGCGTATCGCCGAAGTCCCGGCAGAAGCTCCAGCGGTAGCGCTCGGGGTCGCGGTCAGCCTCCTCGACGACTGCCTCGACCACGGCGCTGAGGTCCAGTTCTTCCGGTCCCTGGTGGGACTTGATGGTTTGCCAGACTTCGTCGGCGGCGCGCTCGGCCGGGGAGAGGTTCCCGAGGTGCTGGTACACCCAGTAGGACGCGAGACCGGAGACGATGCGGTCATGCCACCAGGGGAGTGCCGCTACCTTCTTCTTCCAGAGCAGCGAGGAGTTCCAGTCGTCACGGATGTCGTGGTCGTCGAAGATCATCGCGCTGGGGACAGTGGAAAGCAGCCACCGGATGGCCTGCCCGCACCATGCCAGCCGATAGACCTGCGTGTACTCCTCATAGTTGCGGAGCTCGGCGTCCAGCTTGGTGTTGATTCCGCGATCGTCGCTGATGAGCTGGCGCATCTCATCGCTTGGAATGTCGGCGTACACCTGGTCACCCAGAAACGCGATGAGATCCGGTCGGGCCCCTTCATCACGGGCGGCGAGGTCGAGTGCGAACGCCAGCAGGGAGTCCACTCCGTGCTCCTTGTGCGTGGCAACGTCGTTGGCTTCGCTCGTCCGGCAGGAACCGTAGGAAAGTCGCAAGGGGCGTTCCGGATCCAGGGTACGGATGGTCGGCGCAGGGAACGGCGATCCGTCCTCCGGCCACACTCGCTGGCCGTCGACTTCCACCGTGTACGCCGAGCTCGATCCTGGTTCCAGCCGGTCCACCTCAACCAGCGCGTAGTGGTGCCCACGCACCGCAAAGGTTCCCGTTTCCCATTCCCGGCCGGCGGCGATGACCCGCACACTGGCGGTCGAGCGCGTTTCCACCCACACACTTGCCGTCGTCTCGTCGACGTACCTGAGCATCGGGCCGAGTACCAGCAAGCTGTCCATCCCTTATTTCTACGCGAGCGGGAGGTGTGGCGCCATTGCAGGACGCCTGCGCTCAGCCGACGTAGTCCTCCCAGAGGCGATCGACGTCGTCGTTCTCGGTTGCCGCGCCGCGCAGCAGGAGCTTCCCCGTCGATTCCAGGTGGCGGCGCATCGCCTGCGCTGCGGCGTCGGCGTCGCCGTGTTCGACGGCGGTGAGGATCGGCAGATGCTCGGCGTAGACGTCCTCGAGTGAGCGGGCCGTGCGGATGGTGGACATGCCGACCAGGCGGGTTGCGTCGCGCAGGTTCTCGATGATGCGGATGGTGTGACTGTTGCTTGCCAGGTTGAGCAGGACGGCATGGAGCCGTTGGTCGTGCAGGAGGAACGCACCCTCGTCGCCGTCCCGGACTGACTGTTGCATGGCTACGCGTTCCCTCTCCAGGGCCGCGCGGTCCTCCGGGCTGGCGCGTCGGGCAGCCTGCGCGGCTGCCGGAACTTCAAGGGCCAGCCGGACGGCCATAATTTCAGCAAGTTCACGCGCACCGGGCAGCACCACCCGGAAGCCGCGGTTCTTCTCGATGGTCACCATTCCGGTTTCGGCGAGCCGCAGCAGTGCCTCGCGGACCGGGCTGCGGGACACGCCCAGGCGGTGCGCCAGCTGGTAGACGGAGTACAGCTCGCCGGGTACCAGCGAACCGCTCCGGATATCGTCCCGCACCGCTTCGATGGTGCGCTCGGTGAGCGACGGCGGTCTCGACGACTGTGCGGCAGGCATGCGTCAAGCGTAGCCGTGTGCACATACGCCGCGGAGGACTAACATGTTACGCATGGCGACGACGCTCACAGCACCCCGGTCCCTTGTCTCGGAACTGCAGTCCCGCGGAGTCGGGGATGCGCGGGCCGATGCCACCTCACGCGCCGTCTATTCGAGCGATGCCTCGCTCTACCGGATCCAGCCGGCCGCCGTCGTCTTTCCGCGGCACCTCGACGAGGTGCTGACCACGCTCGAGGTCTGCAGGGAGCGGGGCATTCCATTCACCTCTCGTGGTGCCGGGACCTCGATAGCGGGGAACGCCATCGGCCGGGGTGTGGTGATCGACTTCAGCCGCCACCTCAACCGCGTCCTCGATTTCGACGCTGAAAACCGGACCGCCGTCGTCGAACCAGGTGCTGTCCATGCGACATTGCAGAAGGTTGCGCTCGCCAACGGGCTGCGCTTCGGGCCGGACCCGTCCACCCACTCCCGCTGCACGGTCGGTGGCATGATCGGCAACAACGCGTGCGGATCGCGAGCGCTCGCCTATGGCCGGACGGCCGACAACGTAACGCACCTCGAGGTTCTGACGGGCTCCGGGACCAGGCTTCGGCTGGGAACGGGCCGGACGCCGTCGTCCGCGGAAACCGACGCGCTCCGCGAACTGGTGGCCGCCAACCTCGGAACAATCCGTACTGAACTGGGCCGGTTCGGTAGGCAGGTATCCGGCTACTCGCTCGAACACCTGTTGCCGGAACGGGATTTCGACCTCAGGCGAATGCTGGTGGGCACTGAGGGTACCCTCGCCGTCGTGCTGGAAGCCGGCGTCCGGCTGGTGACCGACGCGGCCCACAAAACCATGGTCGTGCTCGGATTCGAGAACATCGGTGAGGCCGGTGACGCAGTGACTTCCGTCCTCCCGTTCAAGCCGACAGCGTGTGAGGGGCTGGATTCGCGCATTGTCGAGGTGGTGCGCTCGCGAAAAGGCCCGCAGGCCGTGCCCGAGCTGCCCGGCGGAGCGGCGTGGCTGTTCGTCGAGATTTCGGGTGAAGACGCTCTCGAAGTTGCTGACCGGGCCGCTGCGGTGAGCCGCCTCGACGTTGCCCGCCACACCCGCATCATCACCGACGCCGGCCAGGCCGCCGCGCTGTGGAGGATCCGTGAGGACGGCGGCGGACTCGCCGGCCGCTCACCAGCCGGCGCACCGGCCCATGCGGGGTGGGAGGACGCGGCTGTCCCGCCGGAGCGGCTCGGGGACTATCTGCGGGAGTTCGACGAACTCCTGCTCGCGCACAATCTCACCGGCTTCCCGTTCGGACACTTCGGCGATGGCTGCGTGCACGTGCGCCTGGACTTCCCGTTCCAGCGCGATGACGGCGCAGCGGCCTTCCGTTCGTTCCTCACCGATGCGGCCAGGCTCGTTGCCTCCTACGGTGGCTCCCTGTCCGGCGAACACGGCGACGGACGCGCACGCAGCGAGCTCCTGCCCTTCATGTACACGCCGGCCGCGCTTTCCCTGTTCGGAAAGGTGAAGCGCATCTTCGACCCGGACAACATCCTCAATCCGGGCGTCCTCATCGATCCCGAGCCGCTCGACGCGAATGTCCGCGTCGCCGAGGCTGGACCCCTGCGGTCCGGCCTGGCCTTCGGCTACGAGCACGACGGCGGCGACTTCAGCCAGGCGGTCCACCGCTGTACCGGTGTGGGACAGTGCCGCGCCGCGCATCGGAACAACCAGACGGTGATGTGCCCGTCCTACGTTGCAACGCTCGAGGAGAAGGACTCCACGCGCGGTCGTGCCCGCGCGCTGCAGGAGATGATCAACGGCAGCGTGACCGGCGGCGCGGCCGCAGGTCACACGCATGGCAAACCGAACTGGCGCGCGCCGGAGGTCCATGACGCACTCGACCTGTGCCTGTCCTGCAAGGGCTGCGCTTCGGACTGCCCCACGGGCATCGACATGGCCGCCTACAAGGCTGAAGTCCTGCACCAGAGCTACAAGGGGCGGATCCGGCCGGCGTCGCACTATTCGCTTGGCTGGCTGCCGCGGTGGGCGTCAGTTGCCGCAGTTGCACCGCGCCTGGTCAACGCCCTGGTGAGCCTGCCCGGTCTCGGAAAACTGGGCCTGCGGATCGCGGGGGTGGACCAGCGCAGGAAGATCCCTGCGTTCGCTCCGCAGACCTTCCACAAGTGGTTCGGCCGCCGGACGGCCCCCGCGTCCGCGCGGCAACCGCAGGTGCTCCTCTGGGCCGACTCCTTCACCAACAACTTCTCCCCGGAGGTGGGCAAAGCGGCAGTCCGGGTGCTGGAAGATGCCGGGTACGAGGTCCGGATTCCCGAAAAGCCCGTGTGCTGTGGGCTGACCTGGATTTCGACCGGGCAGCTCGACGGTGCCCGCAAGATCCTGCGCTCCTCGGTGGAGACGTTGAGGGAGTATGCGGAACAGGGAATTCCCATCGTCGGCCTTGAGCCCTCGTGTACCGGGGTGCTGCGGTCGGACTCGATCGAACTGCTGGGTCGGCCGGAAGCAGAGGTCGTCGCAGCCGCCACGCATACTCTCGCAGAACTGCTCGCGAAGACACCGGGGTGGGAAGCGCCGTCACTGGATGGGACCACCGTCGTCGCGCAGCCGCACTGCCACCATCACGCCGTAATGGGTTGGAGCCCGGATGCGGCTTTGCTGAAGGGCGCGGGCGCCACGCTGCAGAAGCTCGGCGGGTGCTGCGGCCTCGCCGGAAACTTCGGCGTGGAGCGCGGCCACTACGAGGTTTCGGTTGCGGTAGCCGAGCAGCAGCTCCTGCCGGCGGTCCGCGCGGCGGAGGCCGACGCCGTCGTACTCGCGGACGGCTACTCCTGCCGAACCCAGCTGGAGGATCTCAGTGAGCGGAAGGGAATTCACCTGGCGCAGCTGCTGGACCCTGAGCGACGCTGATATCCGCGGGTAGGCCGAAGGTTTCCGCCGGTGCATTTCATCCTGCATGCGCCTTCAGTGGGGTCTTTCGTCCATCGACCCCCGGGCCGGTTCAGCTTAAGCTGGCAGTAGCCATTCGAGCGCAGGTGCAAGGAGGACGGATGCGGATCGCAGCCATGCAGGAGGCCGCCGGGGTTCTGGACGTCGACGGAAACCTTGCCCTGATCGAAGCCGCCGCAATCCGTGCGGCCGACGCAGGTGCGGACGTTCTGGTTACCCCCGAGTTATTCACCTGCGGCTATGCGCCGCAGGCGGTGAGCCCCCGTCTGGCCACGGACCTGGTTCGCCGTATAGAGGAGGGCGCAGCACGAATCGCGGGAGAGCGCCACATCGGGCTTGTTTACAGTGTCCCTTTGCCCGCCCCCGACGGCTGGCATATCGGGGCGGTGCTGCTGGACAAGTCCGGCCACGAACTGTTGCGTTACGCCAAGGTGCACCTGTTCGGTGACGAGGAACGGGCCTCCTTCATGCCGGCATCGGCGGTGCCGGGCGTCACCGTATTCGAAGGGCTGAGCGTGGGTCTGCTTGTCTGCTACGACGCGGAATTTCCCGAGAGCGTTCGCGCCCTGGCCGACGCCGGCGCGGAGGTGGTGCTGGTGCCCACTGCGCTGGGGACCGGCTTTCAGTCGGTGCCACAGGTGCTGCTGCGTGCCCGGGCTCTGGAGAGCCAAGTGGCGCTGGCCTATGCCAATCACGCGGGCAACGCACCCGCGGCTGACGGCGGGACCCTGGCTTTCGGCGGGGGCAGCATCATTCTTGGCCCCGACGGGGGCGTCCTTGGCCAGGCCGGACCAGATCCGGACCTGATCATCGCCGACGTGGAGAAGACAACAATCGAGCAGGCTCGCTCGGCTGTTCCTTATCTGTTGGACCGGCGGCGGGATGTCTACTCCTCCTGGATGACTGACGCAGCGGCCGACTAGGTTTTCACGAACCGCAGGGCTATCAGCAGTTCCGCGCGTGTGCCGGCATCGGCCAGATCCACACCCAGGATCTCGGCCGCCTGACCTACCTGCCGCCGCACGCTGTTGCGGTGCAGCCCCAGTGCCTTGGCCGACGCGTCCCAGCTTCCGTTTTCCTCCAGCCAGCCCCGCAACACACGCAGCAGTGGATGCGATTTGGCTGGATCCGGGTCGAGCAGCGGCCCCAAGAGCTGCTGTGCCAGCATGTTTCCGGCCTCCGGTCCCAGAAGGCCCTCAACGGACCAGCCCGTCTTCTCCGCCCGGAGACTTTTGCCCGAGGTCTCCAGTTGGCGGCGCAGGGCAGTAACCTGCCGGTGAGCATCGGGCAGCTCGTTCGGCTCAACCGGTTCGGACACCGCCAGCAACCAGCCCAACCGTTCTGCTTCGCCAGTTGCGGCGGGATCCACCTTGAGCCGGGTGATCGCACAGAAACCGTAATCGGTCAGCTCCACGAGCTTGGTGTCGAACAACCGCCGCCACTGCAGCAGGTCACGCATCGGACCTTCGGTTCCGCCGTGAGGTGCTCCGGAGGCCGGGATGCCGTGAACTACGCGCAGGGGCGTGAATCGTGCGGACGAGGTGCACTGGGCGAGCAGGTCCCGATCCGCGCCGGCCTGCCTCAAGGATCCGGAGAGAGCGGTCTCGGGATGCAGCAGCAATCCGGTCGCGAGCTGGCCGGGAGCCAGGGCGCCGCTGGTGCGCTGGCGGAGCAGTGCCTCGAGCAGGCCGACGGCGGCTTCCACGATATTGCGATCCACCGGACCGAAACTTCCATCCGTGCCGACGAGAACAGCACCGATGTTCGCGTCGCGCGTGCTACGCAGCGGATAACCTGTGACGGCGCTGAAGCCGGGTTCGTCGAAACTTTCCAACTCGATCCGCGGACCGCTGCCGGCAAAAAGCCTGCCGAGCACCGCCGCGACCTTCTCCGGATCAGGATCCTGTCCGGCACCCACACGCAGGCGGATCCGGCCGTCCGCCCCTGCCAGGAGCGCTGTCACCGGAACGTACCTGGTCAGCGTCTCCAGTACCTGGGCGTCAGGGCGTGCCGACAGCACGGCCTTGAGCAGCTGACCCGTTGCCTCGGACAATCTGCGCAGGGCACGCAGGTTTTGCGCCTCCAGGAGTCGGGCGAAATGCAGCCCCAGCGCGGCGAACGGCACGCTCTGCGGAATCTGCAACAGCATGAGCCGGTGCCGCCGGCAGGCGCGGACCAGTTCCTCAGGGACCTCGTCAAAGTAAGGCTCGACGCCGAATCCCAGGGCGCATACCCCGGACCGCACCAGCCGGGCAGCGTACTCCTCCAGAGCCTCGGACGTACCGCCGGAGCCCAGGAAGGGCAGACCGGCGGTAAGCACGAGCTCGCCCTCAAGGAGGTACGGCGTGGGGTCTTCGAGCTCGCTCGGTTCCACCCACCGAAGGGCGGCCCCGCGGGCGGCATCCACCAGGTCCTCGTCGGACAGGAGCCGGATTCCCGGGGGCAGCACGTCCAGGAAGTCACCGAGCACCACCTGCCCGAGCTGATTGACGCCGTCGGATTCCGACATTGCGGGTGGAGGTGCAGAACGTCCCATGAGGACAAATATTAGGGCACTTTGTCCCGGCTTGTAACCGGCACCACATGCCATTCTTATTGGCGGTGGAGACCCCGGCAGGGAGCCGGCGGTCCACGGACCCGCCGGCTCCGAGCCGGCCCAGCAGGATTGGAAAGTCAACGATGACCCAGCAGACAGGCACCCGCGGCCAGCTTGGCCTGACCCGGCAACTGGCGCGCCGCAAGCCCCTTGCCCAGATGATCAGCGAGTCCGGCACCACCACGGGCGGACCCTCTCTGCGGCGTAGCCTCGGCGTCTGGCAGCTGACCATGATCAGTGTCGGTGCCACGCTTGGCACCGGCATCCTCGTTGTTCTCGGTTCGTCCGTGCCATTGGCCGGACCGGCGATCTTCATCTCCTTCCTGATCGCGGGCGTAGCCGCATTGCTCTCGGCAATTTCGTATGCCGAAATGGCCGGCGCCGTGCCGGTTTCCGGGTCCAGCTACTCGTACACCTACGCCACCATGGGAGAAGGCCTCGCGTGGATCTGCGGTTGGTGCCTGGTCCTGGAGTACGCCGTCTCCGTGGCCGCCGTCGCCGTCGGTGCAAGCGAATACGTCAATGAGGCCCTGCAGACCTTCGGCCTGTCCCTGCCTGCGGCCCTTGCTGCACCACCGGGTGCAGAAGGCGGCATGCTGAACCTGCCCGCCATCGTCATCGTGGTTCTGGCGATGCTGCTGCTGGTCAGGGGCGCGCGGGAAAGCGCCTGGGTCAACACCGTCATGGTGATCATCAAGGTGGCGGTCCTGGTCCTCTTCATCGCTATCGCGTTCACTGCATTCAACGCCGGCAACTTCCAGCCGTTGCTGCCCATGGGTGCTGCGGGCATGTCCGCTGCCGCGTCCCGGTTGTTCTTCTCCTACATAGGTTTCGACGCCGCCTCAACGGCAGGCGAGGAAGCCAAGAATCCTCAGCGGGACCTGCCCCGGGCAATCCTGCTGTCCATGACGATCGTCACGGCGCTCTACATCCTGGTGGCCGTTGCAGCCATCGGGGCACGCGAGTGGACCTGGTTCGACGGCACCGAGGCCGCCCTGGTCCAGATCCTGGAGGAACTGACCGGCCAACCGTGGGTCGCGCTGGTCTTCGCCCTCGGCTCCATTGTGGCGATCGCCAGCATCGTGCTGACCGTGCTGTACGGTCAGACCCGCATCCTGATGTCAATGTCCCGTGACGGCCTGGTGCCGCCGGTCTTCGGCAAGGTTTCAGCACGCACCGGCACGCCGGTGGCGGGCACATTGATTGTGGGCAGCGCGGTAGCCCTCACGGCAGGCCTGGTGCCGCTGGGCGAGCTGGCAGACGCCACGAGCATCGGCACGCTCTTCGCCTTCATGCTCGTCAACCTTTCGGTCATCTATCTGCGCCGGTCACGCCCGAACCTGCCGCGCACCTTCCGGGTTCCGCTGTACCCCGCCACGCCGGTCCTGGGTTCCGTGATGTGCGTCTACCTGATGGCAAATCTCGGGTCCAGCACCTGGTGGGTCTTCACAGCCTGGATGCTTGTGGGCACAGCGGTCTACTTCGGCTACGGCCGCAGGCACTCCCGGGTCGCAGCTCTGAGCCAGACCGACTACGAGTACCTGAGCGCACAATCTCCCGAGGACAGCACCAATTCCGCGGCACTCCCGGTACGCTAACCGGCACCCCCTCAACCAATCCAACAGCCAATCTCTGCCAAGTATGAAAGTGTCCGCCTCATGACTATCGCCACCGAACTGACATCGCCGCCTCCAGTCGGTGCACCGGTGACCATGCTCAACCCTGACTTCCCGTTCAGCTACGACCACTACCTCACTCACCCGGCTGGTCTCGGTTCGGTCCCGGCACACCTGCATGGCACCGAAGTGGCAGTGGTAGGCGCGGGCCTGTCCGGACTGGTCACCGCATATGAACTGATGAAGCTCGGACTGCGCCCGGTGCTGTACGAGGCTGGGCGGCTCGGCGGACGCCTGCGCACCAACGCCTTTGAGTCCGCACCGGAGGTGGTGGCGGACCTGGGTGGGATGCGCTTCCCCGTGTCCGGCAGGGCTCTCTACCACTACATCGATATGCTCGGACTCCAGACCCAGGCGTTCCCCAACCCGCTATCCGAGGCAACTCCCAGCACCGTCATTGAGCTCGAGGGCCGCCGGTACTATGCGGAAACCCCTGACCAGCTGCCGCAGTTCTTCCATGAGGTCGCTGAAGCCTGGCGGCGGGCTCTGGAGGACCATGCCCAGTTCAGCGAGATGCAGGAAGCGATCCGGAATCGGGATACCCGGCGCATCAAGGAACTCTGGAACAGCATGCTCCCGTTGATGGACGAGCAGACGTTCTACGGCTTCATGGCAGAGTCGAAAGCCTTCAAGGACGCGGGCTTTGCACACCGCGAGGCTTTTGGGCAGGTCGGTTTCGGTACCGGGGGCTGGGATACGGACTTCCCGAACTCGATCCTGGAGATTCTCCGCGTGGTCTACACGAACGCCGACGACGCCCACCGGCGCATCACCGGCGGAGCGCAGCGGCTGCCCGAGGCTCTGTTCACGCACTCGCCCGACGGGATGGTGCACTGGCCGGCCGGAACCTCCCTGGCCTCCCTGCATAACGGAGCGCCCCGCGGCGCCGTCGCCAGGATTCGGCGCGGCGCGGAAGGGACTGTGGCCATCACTGAAAAGTGGGGCCGCGAACGGAGCTTCGCGGCCGCCGTCGTGACCTGTCAGTCGTGGCTGCTTTCCACCGGGATCGACACCGAGGAAGATCTGTTTCCTGCGCCGATGTGGACGGCGATCGAGCGCAGCCACTACATGCAGTCGTCCAAGACGTTCGTCATGGTGGATCGGCCGTTCTGGAAGGACAAGGATCCGGTCACCGGACAGGATGTACTGTCCATGACGCTCACTGACCGGATCAACCGGGCCACTTACCTGCTCGACGACGGCGACGACAAGCCGGCGGTCATCCTGCTGTCCTACACCTGGAATGACGACGCCCTGAAGTGGCTCTCCCTCGATGCCGAGCGCCGGGCGGAGCTGATGCTGCACTCGCTGTCCAAGATCTACCCGGGCGTGGACATCGCCTCGCACATTGTCGGTGAACCAATCACCGTGTCATGGGAACACGATCCTCACTTCATGGGCGCCTTCAAAGCCAATCTGCCCGGACACTACCGTTACCAGCAGCGGCTGTTCACCCACTTCAAGCAGGACGCCCTGCCTGCACACCAGCGCGGGATCTTCCTGGCAGGGGATGATGTCTCCTTCACCGCCGGGTGGGCCGAGGGAGCGGTGACCACCGAACTGAACGCCGTCTGGGGTGTGGTGAATCATCTGGGCGGCAGCTCGGCGCTGGAAAACCCCGGACCAGGTGAACTGCTGGACGAGCTTGGTCCGGTCGCTTTGGACTAGAAGGCGCCCAGAACTGTAACGGTTCAATAACGTAATAGGCCATCTTTCCTGCGGCCTGCCGGTTTCCTGTAGTACTTGGGAGGGCCTTTTGTTGGGTTTCGCAACTTGAAGGGCTTTGTTGGCAAAAGGCCAACCAATTACACGCACTGGGGAGAACTATGAAAGCACGCAAGCAGTTACTCGCAGCAGGATCCACCGCCACACTCGTCGCCGGCGGTGTTTTCTTTGGGGCGGCACCCGCATCCGCGGTTCACGACTCACCGGAATGCCTCTCGGCACAGAGCCAGTTCACGGCAGCACTCCACAACGTCGAGCTCAATGCCGATCTCGAAGTCCAGCTTTCCGTTGCGCTGCAGAATCTGATCGACGCCGAGGAAGCCCTGAACCTGCTGATCGCAGAGGGGGCGCTCACGATTGAAGAGGTAGAGGCGCTGATCGCTCCGCTGCTGCTCGACCTTCAAGCGAACGTTCCGAATCTGCCGAACATCAATGCTCTCGTGAACGCAGAAGCAAGCGCTAACAGCGCGGTCGCAGACGCACGCGCGCTTCTCGATCTCGCGGTCGATGGTTCGCTGGACCAGGCCACGTTGGAGGCACTGGCAGCGGCCGGCATTGACGCGGAAACGTTCGTGCTTGCACCATTGCTCTCTGAGGTAGAGCTTACGGCCGCGGTCAACGCGGCAGTTGAGCTCGGACTTCCGACGGACGTTGATCAGACCGACGTAGATGCCCTCCTGGTCGACATCAACGACGGCGACGAGGTGTTGAGCGTCGACAGCCTTGCAACGCTCTCTGCGCTCCTCGTCGACGTGACGGCTTACCAGACGGCACAGTACGATCTGGCGGCAATTGCTGCAGTGCTGGACGCCGTCGTCACGGTGGAGGAGCAGGAAGCCGCGTTGGCCCTGATCGCCGCACTGAACGCCGGCGATATCGCGGCGATTCTGGATGCTGAAGCTGCACTCGAGGCGCTGGTCGGTGAAAGCGTAGATCTCACGGCCCTGGCTGAGCTTGAGGCGGAGCTCCTGCTGACTCTTGCCGTGTTGGATGCTGAGGCCAATCTGAACGCGGCCATTACCGTAGTCGATGATCTGCTGATTCAGCTCGACGCGCTCGACATTGATCTGTCGGAGCTGGAAGCGCTCTTCGCCGCGGCGATTAATGCCTGCTCCGGTGCTGGCGTTGGTGTCGTCGACGACGATGACGATGACGATGACGACTACGCCGGTGGCGGCGGCACCGGTGGCAGCACCACGGGTGGTGCAGGCACGACGGGCGGCAACAAGGGCGGGTCCAACCGCGGAATGAACGTGCAGACCGCAGTACCGACCGCCAGCACCGATCCTGCCGGAATCGGCGCGCTCGCAGCCGGTATCGGCTTCATGGTCGTAGCTGGAACACTGGCAGCACGTCAGGTCCGCAAGAGCTAACAGTCCTGCATACGATTGTCAGGGGGCGCCGTCCGGGTGGACGGCGCCCCCTGTACATGCAGCACCACAGGGGAAAGATCGCAGCACCATGAGCCATACCGAACACGCACCCACCGGACCCGACGAGCACAAACGGCGGCAATCGCCGCTGACGATTGCCGCCGTCGTCGTTGTGTTGTTTCTCGCCCTTGTGGTCTTCGGGATCCAGTTCTTCTCCGGGGCGGGTGCCTCCCCAACCTCGGTAGCTCCGACGGCATCTCCGACGAGTTCGTCCCCGTCAGCACCGTCACCAACACCGGAAACGTCCGCCCCGACGCCGGTGGCGTCACTACCGCCGGCGTCCGCGCCGAATGAACTCACCATCGAATCAGCGGATGTCAACGTTGCCATCCTCCCTTTGACTCCCACGGAGACTGATCTGGAAACGCAGTCCCTGGTGCCCCCCGAGACGCTGGATGGCTACTGGCTCACCAACTACGGGACGCCCGGCGAAGGCTCCGAGAACACCGTCTACATCACGGGCCACAGCTGGGAAGACCGCGACAGTCCCTTCAACCGGTTCAGTTCCGATGTCGAGGTGGGTGACCCCGTCGTCCTCACTACTGACGAGGGGGTCATTGAGTACGTAGTGGACTCCGTCACGACCCACAACAAGGACACCCTGAAGGACAGCGACATCTGGGACATTGTTCCCAACAGGCTTGTTCTCATCAGCTGCTACACCCAGGATCTCTGGGGCAAGAATGTAGTCATTACCGCCAAGCCCGTGCTCTAGGAAGCCTCACGCGGTTTGACCTCTTGAGTAAGAGGGGGATGCGTAGTTTATCGCCATAAATCTGCGGTTGATCCATAAGGAACCCGAGCAGAAAGAGCGCCAAGAAGCCGGATGACCCCCAGAGGTTTCCCTTCGGGGGTCATCCGGCAGCGGTGGGTTAGGATCCTCGGGTCAGCCGCCGGTGCCCTCAGTAGGCTCGTCCGTGGCCTCGTCCGTGGCCTCGTCAGTGGCGCCGTCGGTGGCTTCGTCAGTCGCCTCGTCCGTCGCACCATCGGTGGCTTCGTCGGTAGCTTCGTCGGTCGCGCCGTCGGTGGCTTCGTCAGTCGCCTCGTCAGTAGACGGGCTTTCGGTTGAATCGGCCGTTTCGGTCTCCGTAGGAGTTGCCCCGGAACCTCCCTCGGCCTTGCTCAGAACCTCGTTGACGAGATCCTCCAACTCCTGCTGGTCTTCGTCACCGAGGTCAGTTCCGCCCTTGGTGGCCACCACCAAAAGTCGGCCCTCGGCCGCAGAAACCTGCATCAGCATCTGGGAGTTGTCGGGGCCGCGGGTGCTGACTGTGGCGAAGGTCTGTTCAGCGTCGGTCTGCGCGTCCAGCTCTTCGCTCGTGACCTCCAGTTCCTGGCCGGCGGCTTCAATCGTGAATTCCTGGCACTGATCAGCGGTTCCGCTCACCTCTTCAAGGAGTTCCGTAGCGGACGGTCCTTCCTCTCCCGACTGAGCCGAGAGGGTTCTCGGTTGCTCGCTCTCGGAGATGGCGACTGCAACCTCGCTGCCTTCGACAGTGTCCATGAGGCCTGCGGTGGCGATGGACTTGCATTCCTCGGGGGTGACTGTGGCGGTGGTCAACAGCAGTTCCGCGATCTGGCTGCCCTGCTCTACCTGATCTTCCGAGTAGAGCGTCAGCTCGTTGCCTTCCTCGTCGGTCATACCGGAGATGAGGTCACGGAGCTCATCTTCGCTGTAGACCTTCTCGTCGGGCTGAGCCTCTCCGGTTTCCGTGGCAGTTCCTCCGGCGGTGGGTTCAGCGGTCCCCGAGTCGCCACCACCCCCTGTGCAGGCAGACAATGCAAGGGACATGGCGGCAGCCAGCCCGAGTATCGACGGTGCATTCTTCATGATGCGCGGCCTCATTCCTGATCGGGAAGCTTGCTTACCTTTAAGAGGTTAACCGCCAAAAGCCGAAGGCAACAGGTCGCCGACGTCGACCGTGATGGTCGTGTCCTGAAAGTTATAGATCGAGACAGGGGACCGTTACGTGCTGGCCCCACTCAGGCCACTGTGGACGTGAGCGCGCGGAGCCAGCCCAAGGCTTCCTGAACCAGCTCCGTCGGCGGGTGGGCGATGTCCAGTACAACTCCCGCCTCATCCGTTTGAACCGGCTCCAGCGTCTGCAGCTGTGACGTCAGAAGCGAGGTCGGCATGAAGTGCCCCGGCCGGGCTGCCATCCGGGCGCCGAGAAGTTCGGCGGTGCCGTGCAGATGGACGAATCGGGCGTCCGGAGCACCGGCCCGGATTAGGTCTCGGTAGGAGCGCTTCAGGGCACTGCAGGCGATCACGAGTGATCTGTCGCCCGCTGAGGTGAAGCGCCGTCCGATTTCCTCAAGCCAGGGCTGGCGGTCGGAGTCATCCAGAGGGATTCCTGCTGCCATCTTCTTCACATTGCTGACCGGGTGCAGTGAGTCGCCGTCAAGAAACTCCGCCTCAAGGTTGCCTGCCATGAGCGCTCCGATTGTGCTCTTGCCGCAGCCGGAGACGCCCATGACGATGACGTGATGTGTTCTCACCAGTCGTGCACTGTTCCGTCGGACAGGCGGTTGTAGGGCAGGTACGCCTGCTGGTAGGGGAACGACGCCGCTGCCTCCTCGTTCAGTTCAACGCCGAGACCGGGCTTGTCACCTGGGTGCAGGAAGCCGTCCTTGAAGGTCATGGACTGCTCGAAGACGGTGTTGGTTTTTTCGCTGTGCTCCATATACTCCTGGATGCCGAAGTTGTGGATCGCCAGACCGACGTGGGTCTGGGCGGCCAACCCGACAGGCGATACATCGGTCGGCCCGTGGAAGCCCGACTTGATCTGGTACTGCGCCGCATAGTCCATGACCTTCTTCAGCGGTGAAATGCCGCCGAAGTGGGTCGACGCCGCGCGAACGTAGTCGATGAGCTGCTCGCGGATCAGGGTCTGAAAATCGAACACGGTATTGAAGATTTCGCCGACAGCCAGGGGAGTGGTGGTGTGCTGTCGGATGAGCCGGAAGGAGTCCTGGTTCTCCGCCGGAGTGACATCCTCGAGCCAGAACAGATCGTACGGTTCCAGGGACTTCCCGAGCTTTGCGGCCTGGATGGGAGTCATCCGGTGGTGGCCGTCGTGCAGCAGCGGCAGTTCGGGGCCGAACTCGTTCCGGACGGCATCGAACACGGTGGGGATATGCCGAAGGTAGGCCCGGGTGTCCCAGTCTTCCTCGGTGGGCTGGGCGCCGCGGCCGGCGGGTTCAAAGTCGTAGCGCTCACCGGTGGCCTGGGCCTGCGCAGCAACACCGTACAGTGCCTTGATGCCGGGCACGGATGTCTGTACCCGGATGGATTTGTAGCCCTCCTCGAGGTGCTGGCGGATCGAGTCGAAGAGCTCGGGCAGGTCGCGGCCGGAGGCGTGGCCGTAGGTGCGTAGCGCGGTGCGGGAAGCCCCGCCCAGCAGTTGGTACACCGGCATTCCGGCGGCCTTGCCCTTGATGTCCCACAGCGCCATGTCGACGGCGGCGATCGCGGCCATGGTGACAGGTCCGCGGCGCCAGTACGCGCTGCGGTAGAGGAACTGCCAGGTGTCCTCGATGCGGTGCGGATCGCGGTTGATCAGCAGTTGGGTGACGTGCTCCTTGAGATAGGAGGCAACGGCGAGCTCGCGGCCGTTGAGGGTGGCATCACCGATACCGGTGATGCCCTCATCGGTGGTGATCTTCAGAGTGACGAAATTCCGGCTCGGACTGGTGACGATAACGTCCGCTGCGACGATTTTCATGGGTGTTCCTTTCAGTGATGGGGGCGCCGGAGCGCAGGGAGGGAGGCGCGAAGAGGAGGAGCTGTTACCAGCTGCCCCGGAGACTGTGGACGAGATCGACGACGGCGGCATCGGCTCCGACGTCGGCATTCAGTGTGGTGACAAGCGCCTCGGTGAGGTCCCTGCCGGAGCGCTTCAGAAGCCTTTCAAGGCGGTCGGCTTCAGCGTCGGCCGGCTTGGCGCCGTCGTCGCGCTGCCGGACCAGGAAATCTGCCCAGGCGGCAATCATGTGGGCCGCGCCGATGCCGGTCCGGCCGGCGGACCGTTCGGCGGTGAGGACCGGCACCGCCCGCATGCGGAGTTTGGTGGAACCGTCAGCGCCGATCTGCTCGAGCAGGTGCTCGATTCGTGTGTTGCGGAAGCGGCTCAGGAGAGCTTCGCGGTAGGCAGGAATGTCGAGCCCGGGTTGGTTCAGATGGGCTGCGGCTTCATTCCAGAAGGTCTCGAGCTCTGCCGAGCAGGATGGGTCCGCCACCGCTTCCGCCACCGTTCGCAGGCCACGTAGCTGGCCTGCGTAGGCAAGCAGCGAGTGCGCACCGTTGAGCAGCCACAGCTTGCGTTGTTCAAAGGGTGCAATGTCGTCGACGAAGACGGCTCCGGCGTTCTCCCAGGCCGGGCGCCCCGCGGGGAATTCACCGCTGAGCACCCAGCTCGAGAACGGCTCGGTGATAACGGGTGCGGCGTCGTCGAACCCGGTGGCCTCTCGCACTGCGGTGATGTCGGCCTCAGTGGTGCGCGGGGTAATGCGGTCCACCGAGGTGTCCACGAACGACACGTTCTTCCGGATCCAGTCGGCCAGCTCCGTCGAGACGATCGCGGCGAGGCCTTCAATCGCCTCGGACGCGGCCTGTCCGTTGGATGTCAGGTTGTCGCAGGGGACGACGGCGAGAGGACCGGCGTTCGCGCGGCGCCGCGCATCGAGTCCTGGCAGGACTCGTGCGCCCATTGTGACGAGCTGCGGATAGCCCCCCTGTACGTCGAGGCCTCCAACCCGCGCCCATATGTCCTTGAGGACGGCTGCATCGGCTGCGACAGCTGGGGCGGAAGTGTTGAGGAGCCCATCGGCACCGAGGTGGTAAGCGGGTTCGGTGATGGTGATCGTCATGAGCGCCGTCTCGGGTGCCGACAGTACCGCCGTGAGCCGGTGGAGGTCCGCGCCGTCGTACGCGGCACTGATGCTGCCCATGACACTGAACCCATCACCGTCGTCGCCGCGTTCCACCAGGGTGTAGAGGCCGTCCTGGGCAGCGAGTGTCGCTGCTGCTTCCGGGCTCCGGCCGGTGAAAGCTGCGATGCCCCACTGGCGTTCCGCGTCGGCCTGCTCCGTGTACCACGCCTGGTGTGAACGGTGAAAGGCACCGAGACCGATGTGCACAATTCGCACCGGCGGCGTCGGGCCAACTTCGGCGTTGATGCGGTTCAACGCCTTAGCCTTGTTTCGGACGCTCACAGCTTGAAGACCCGTCGCGGCGCGCGGTCAACGACGTCGACGATCAGTTCCTGCGCGCGGTCCGGCGTGATGCGGTGCTCGGCCACGAGTCGGGCCAGGAACGAGGCTTCGATTCGGCGCGATGCATCGTGGCGGGCGGGGATGGAGCAGAACGCCCGGGTGTCGTCGATGAAGCCGGAGGAGCGTGAGAACCCTGCGGTTTCCGTGATGGCTGAGCGGAAGCGGAGCATGGCGTCGGGGGCATCGAGGAACCACCAGGGCGCACCGATGTACACCGACGGGTAGAACCCGGCCAGCGGTGCCAGCTCGCGTGAGAAGACGGTCTCGTCGAGCGTGAACAGGACCAGGTGGAAGTCCGGTGCTGTGCCGAAGTCCTGCAGCAGTGGGCGGATGGCCTCGGTGTAGCTGACCGGGAACGGGATGTCATGGCCGGTGTCGCCGCCGAACTTCTCGAAGCTGGGCAGGTGATGGTTGCGGTAGGACCCCGGGTGGATCGTCATGACCAAACCGTCCTGGACGGACATGCGCGCCATTTCGTACATCATGTGGGCCTCGAAGACATCGCGGTCCTCGGTGGTCCATTCCCCGCACCGTGCCCGGGTGAAGAGCTTCTCGGCATCGGACCGGTCCAGCTTGAGGGTTAGGGGCGTGCGCACTCCGTGGTCTGCGGACACCGCGCCGTGGTCCACGAAGTAGTGTCTGCGGTTTTCCAACGCCCGGATGTATCCGGCGTAGCCTGCTGCACCGTCACCGGCAGCTCCGATCAGCCGGTCTACGTTTTCCACCCAGTTGGGGTGCGCGATGTTGATGTACGCGTCGGGCCGGAATGTGGGAACCACCTTGCCGCGGAATGTGTCATCGGCTGCGATGGCGGCGTGGTGCTGCAGATCGTCCAGCGGGTCATCCGTGGTGGCCAGTACCTCGATATTGAAGTCGTGGAAGAGTTGGCGCGGGCGGAACGCGGGCTCACTCAAGCGCGACTGGAGTGCATCGAAGGTGCTGTCCGCTGTCTCCTCCGAGATTTCCTCGTCGAGTTTGAAAACATGCTCGAACTCTGAGCGGATCCAGTAGCCGGATGCAGTGCCGTCGAACAACGGCCATGCCTTGCAGAACTCGCGCCACACGCTACGGGGATCCGAGTTGGCGATCGGTCCCTGGTTGAGCCGGTCGAGTGGAACTCCGCTGGCATGGATGAGGCGCACCACGTAATGATCGGGTGTGACCAGCAGGGTCGCCGGATCCGGGAAAGGGGTGTCCTGAGCCAGCACGGCGGCATCGACGTGGCAGTGTGGGGAGATGATCGGAAGCGACTCCACAAGGGCGAACAAATCCCGGGCGATTGCCCGCACACCGGGTTCAGCCGGCAGAAGCCGATCCGGCTCGGCCGCGAGAGAAGAAATAGAAGAAGGCATGCGCCCAATCGTTGCCAAGGAGAACGAGCGTGGTCAACGAGTTGCCATTTGTTGGCAAAAACGCTCAGTCGGCTGCAGGCGCCGTCGAGTCGCGGACGATCAGGCGCGTCGGCAGAACTACCGGCTGGTTGGATCGCGAACGGGCGCCCGCCGCGAAGGCCAGCAGGTTGTTCACGGCAGTCGCCCCAAGCGAGTAAAGCGGTGCCTCAATTGTCGTCAGGGACGGCGTGATGAGGGCGGCCCCGTAGCTGTTGTCATGTCCAACTACACTCACATCTCCCGGCACGTTGAGACCACGCTGTTGAAGGGCGCGGATGAAACCGATGGCCATCTGGTCGTTGTACGCGATGACCCCAGGGGTTCGGTGTCGCAGCCACTCCGCGGCAACCTCTTCGCCTCCCCGGATGGTCGGCAGATAAGGTCCTGTCCGGCGGACAGAGAGCTCCAGCTCCGTGGCCACCGCACGCAGGGAGCGCCACCTCATGCCGTCGGCCCAAGATGCTTCAGGCCCGGCCAGATAGGTGATGCTGCGATGCCCCAACTCACCGAAGTGCTCGGCCGCGCGGCGGATCCCGCGCGGGTTGTCGGTGACAACGCTGGCCACGCCCTTGACAGCGCGGTTCATGACGATGAGCGGCTTCTGCTTGGCCATCATGCGTATGGCCGAATCCGACATGCGGGAACTGGAAAGGACGATTCCGTCGACCGACGTCAGTGCCCGTTCAAGTGCTTGGCGTTCCTTGCGCTCGGACTCCTCAGTGTGCGCGAACAGCACCGTGTAACCGGCTTCAGTCGCCGCGGCTTCCGCACCGCGCACCATCTCCGCGTACACAGGGTTCCTGATGTCCGCGATGACCAGTGCGATCATCGATGTTCGTTGTCCGCCGGGGTGCTGAATGCCGGCAACATGGGTGGAGCGATAGCCCACTTCGACAGCTGCGGCGAAGATTTTCTGTGCCGTGTGGTGGCTCACCCGGCCGGGTCGGGCGAACGCGCGGGAGACCGTCGATGCCGACACGCCGGCCACGCGGGCGACGTCATAGATTGAGGGCAAACCTCGCGAATCAGGCATCAGGACCTCCGCCACCACCATAGACCCGCCGAAGGCAACTATTTTCAACTGTTCTGTCTCCGCCAACCAAGGCCCATTCGAAGGTGGAGAATTTTCGCCCAGCATGGGGCGTTACTCGGAAATGGGTTAGAGGTGGTTCAGCTGACAACGATGCGTGCCCGCGCCAGGTTCTCGATCCTTGCCCAGGGCGAGTTCGCGTCACCTTCTCCCTGAGCTGTCACTCGCGCCGTGATGAAGTAGGTGCCGGGCTCGGTGAAACGGGCCGTATGGGTGAGGTCAACCCGGGTCGCTGGCTGAATTGTTTCTGCAGCGTCATAGACACCATCGCCGTCCAGATCCCATTCGACGCTAATGATCTCCCCCGAGCGGGAAGGCATATCGGCGGTTAATCTCAGCAGAACCGCCTTCCCTGAAGGAACTTCGGCACGGGAACGTGAGTTCGCGGTCAGCAGCGCAACCGGCTGCACGCCGCCGCGATCAGCTGCGGTAATCGGCACGACCACTTGTCCGTCCACAACTCTGTACGATGTCCCTGCTGCCGGCGTTTCATCCCGTTCAACCCAGGCGGCAAGCTGTCGCAAAGCCTCCTGCAGGGCACCAATATAGGGGATGGAGCGGGTGGGGTGTTCTTCCTCAGTACCGCCGTCACCGTGGAGGCCGTGGTCCACGTACCACAGACGGAAACGGGCATCGAATTGCTCACCCAGGTGTTCGTGAACCTTTTCTGCATACCAGTCGGCCTGCCACGGAAACGCTTCCCGATCCAGCAAGCAGGCAACGACGATCATTTTGCCCTCGAACTTTCCCGTTTGGACGGTTCCTGAGGCACCCTTGGCAAGCACCGGTCCGACGAGGAATGGGCGCTGTGGATAGGTGGGGGTACCGTCCGGATTACGGTACTGGTCCCATACTGTGTACTCCGGACCAGGTACTTGGTGCCTGTGATAGGTCTGCGCAGCAAGGACGTTGCTGTTGTCGATTGTGACTGTGTCGCCCGGTCTGAGGGCGTCCAGTGCTCGTCCCGCCTCCGAGATGCCGATGGTGGCAATATCGGCTTCAACATGCTCAAGGAAAATCCGAGTGCCTTCTGCGGACCCGGAACTGACCGTCAACTCGGCATTCTGAGTATTGATCGGTGCGTTGGTTGACAGCCGAACAGCGATGACCTGATCCTGCGTGGGTTCCGAGACTCGAAACGCTTGGTCCACACCGCCCCGCGGTCCGTGGCCCTGTCCAACGGCCTCCCCACGAATCAGCTCAGCGACCTCAACATTCCACTGCAATCTGTCCCGGTGGACGGAGGCGTCCGGATCGGCACCGAGGTAGCCCTGTTCTGTCCAGAACCTACTGAAGTAGTCGGGGTCCATGGCCAATAGCCCGGCAAATAGGGCGCCGAAAGCGTGGGAACCCATGGTTCGGTAGCCGAACCAGGATCGGGGAGGAAAGCCCATTCTGGTGACCTCGGTCAGCGCGTCCTGTTCCTCCGCACTCAGTTCCAGCATCTGCTTGTCGTTGCCGCCAGCATCGTATGCGTCATCGATGACGTCGAATTTCTCACGTAGTACCCGTTGTGCATGCATGCGGACGGTGAAGACGTTAGGCAGAGCCATGGGGCTTCCGATGACGTATGGGACGAAACCATCCCATACTCCGGAGGTGTTTTCCGCTCCGCCGATAGTGCGGAAACCTCCGCCGCTGCCTCCGTAGGCATAACCGAATGGTCTGTGTGCCCCATAGAATTCTGCGGCCAGACAGCGGGAGTAGTCTGCCGCTGCCGCGTTGGCCCGATAGGCGGAGATGCTGGGATCGTGGTCAGCTGCTGTTGGTGAAGACCCGTGTCCGCCCCCGTTGGTTTCAACGAAGTAGGCGCCGCTGGAGAAGGCAAAGCTGACTTTGTCTTCGCGCCCAGTGAGTGTCTGCGCCAGGTTTTCGCTGTCGGGAACGGGGGTGATGTGCTGGAAAAAGCGACCGCTGTACTCATGAACCGGCGGGAAGTATACGGAGAAGCAGGTGTCGGTTCCCTCGAAGCCACCATGGACATACCTGTGCCGGACGGGCAGGTCGCGCTCCTCGTCGATGTCCACGTACGGGGCTTCAAATCCAGGGTTCAGGGAATGGCCAGATTTGGTTTGCTCCATTGCGGTTCAATCCTCCGTGATGTCGGCCCTGCGGGTAGGGGTCAAGCGCAAACTTCGATGGGCGCTTAGCTCCGCGCTGGGTCTCTCTCAGGTCATCGAAATTAGTGACGCGTTTCTATTTTCATGTTAGCATCCTTTACATGGCAATCGGTTTCCGATTCACCTCTATCTGACAGATCGGCATGTACAAAGATGAACCTTTCGACGGAATTCCTCTGGGGAGCCTCGACCGCGCCCCATCAGACAGAAGGCAACAACTTAAACAGCGACTTCTGGGCCCGAGAACAACTCAGGGCTGGCATGGAACGCAGCGGCGATGCTGTTGACAGCTATCACCGGTACGCCGAGGATATGCAACTCTTGGCCGACGCTGGCCTCAACGCCTACCGGTTTGGGATCGAGTGGGCGCGCATCGAGCCGTCTCCCGGCCACTATTCCGGCGCTGAACTTGCCCACTACCGTCGTATGATCGACACCGCTCTCCGGTTGGGGCTGAAGCCCGTCATCACGCTGCATCACTTCACGAATCCCCGGTGGTTCGCTGAGGAGGGCGGGTGGATGGGCCCCCGGGCAATCGAGCGGTTCACAGCATATGCGGAAGTGGTTGCAGGCATCCTCCACGGCGTTGAGTGGATCTGCACCATGAACGAACCCAACATGGTCGCGTTGATGACGACGATGAGCCGGGCAGCTGAGCAGCAGAAGGATCAAAAGTGGCTTAGCCCCACCGTCGAGGGTGAGGCTCGCCCGGTCCTGCCTGACCCTGAGCCAGAGGTCGGTTACCGGCTTGTCGAAGCCCATCACGCTGTCCGCGACCTGTTGCGTGAACGAACCGGCGCGGCAGTGGGGTGGACTGTTGCGAACCAGGCACTGGTTGCTCTGCCAGGCGGGGAGGACATGTTGCGCGCGAAGCAGTTCGTCAGGGAAGATCTGTACCTTGAAGCTGCCCGTGGCGACGAATTCATCGGCGTTCAGTCCTACAGCAGCCAGAACGTCACTGCAGACGGCATCGTGCCCCACCCGCCACATCCTGACAACACGCTAGTTGGAAATGCCTACCGGCCCGACGCGCTCGGCATCGCCGTGCGACACACCTGGGAGGTTACAGGCGGTGTGCCGATCCTTGTCACCGAAAACGGCATCGCGACGGCAGACGATGAACGGCGCATCGCGTACACGCAAACCGCGCTGCAGCACCTGACCGCCGCGATGGACGACGGCGTTGACGTCCGGGGCTACCTGCACTGGAGTGCGCTCGACAACTATGAATGGGGCCACTGGGAGCCAACATTCGGGCTCATCGCCGTGGACCGGACAACCTTCGAGCGCCACCCCAAGCCGAGCCTCGCATGGCTCGGGAACGTAGCCAGGAGCGGGTCCATTGAATCGAAGGGCCAACCGGTCAGCTCGGGAACCAGGACATCATGAAGACCCTTCATGAGCCCGACACCGTGCCGGCCACCCTGCGCTGGGGGGTCGTGGGTACGGGGAGGATCTCAACGAGTGTGGTCGCGGACCTCGCCGAATGCGCGGGCACTGAGATCCTGTCCGTGCACAGCAGGGACTCCACAAAGGCTGCTGCCTTCGCCAGGCAGTTCGGGATCCCACGCTCGACTGATGACTTCGACGTCCTACTGGAAGACGAGGAGATCGACGTTGTCTACATCGCGACGCCCTTCGCCACTCATCATGCGATGACCCGACAGGCGCTGCTTGCGGGCAAACACGTCCTGGTCGAGAAGCCGATGGCGATGAGCGCAGACGAGGTTGCAGACCTGTTCCAGCTCGCTGCCGACCGTGACCTCTTCCTCATGGAAGGCATGTGGATGAAGTTTAATCCGGCATTCATCCAGTTGCAGGACGAGGTTGCCGCCGGGCGGATTGGCGAGCCCCGCAGCGTGCGGGCCATGTTCGGCATGCCGTTTCCGAAAGACGACGGCAGTCGCTGGGACCTTGCACGCAGCGGGAGCACGCTGCTGGACCAGGGCATCTATCCGGTGACGCTTGCACACGTCATCTTCGGGGAGCCGGAGTCAATCTATGCGGCAGGCACCGTTCGCGACGATGGGCTGGACCTTGCCGGGCATTTCACACTCGAGTACAGCGGGGGAAGATTCGCTCAATGTGCCGCCTCAACGGAGGAATTTGCTGACCTTTCCGGCTCGGTCAGCGGAACGAAGGGGTGGATGGTTCTCCCTGGGCCCTTTTGGGCGACCACATCGTTGCAGATGCACGCGGGCTCCTGGCAATCCATCATTCATAACCCTGTCGCCGTCGATCTGGATCGGGAAGGCAACGGGTACATCCCCATGCTGCGCGCAGTCAGCGAAGCCATCACTGCAGGTCTCACGCAACACCCGTGGCATACGGCAGTCGACACCGTTGCCGTTTTCCACACCCTCGACAAAATCCGTGCCGCCGTCGGAGCCGGCACGCCTACCCTGCAGAAGGCCAAGTGATCACCGACTTCACCGCGATGCCGGCCGACTTCTCAGGCCTGCATCCTGTTGGACGGCTGCCTATGACTTCGCTGCGTCGGCCGGTAGACGTTGACCTCGATGGTTCCTGGGACTTCCAGCTGGTGGAACGGCCCGATGCGCCGGTCAGCGACGTGTGGGGGAAGACGACGGTACCGGGCCTTTGGACCATGTCGGAGCCTACTGACCCGCCGCACTATACCAACGTGCCGATGCCTTTCGATGAGATTCCGCCGGAGCTACCCAAGCGCAACCCCACCGGTCTGTATCGGCGGAGCTTCGATTTGTCCCCGGAGCCGGGTAATCGGGCCATCCTGCATGTCGGTGCAGCGGAGTCGGCGCTTCGCGTGTTCATCAACGGTGCCCCGGTGGGACTGAGCACGGACTCCCACCTCGCAGCCGAATTCGACATCACCGAACACATAGCCCAAGACTCAAATGAAATCGTGCTCGTTGTCACCAAGTTTTCGGCCGAGAGCTACCTCGAGGATCAGGATCACTGGTGGCAGGCAGGGATTACCCGGCCGGTCTATATCTATACCGTTCCGGAGGTGCGCATCGACGACGTCGTGGCCGTCCCTGACTACGACGCAGATTCAGGGAAAGGGTCGCTGACCGTTGACATCGTGACCACCGGTCTGGCACACCTTTCCGCGGTCGATTGGTCGGTTCAGGTAGCAGTCCTGGGTCGCGAGGAGACCCTGCCCATCGCACCGCGGAGGGCAACAATGACTCTCCCGAAGCCAATCGACGAACGCGCCAGTAAGCCGAGTCCCCGGTTCCCGTCCGACTTCATGGACCTGCTGAGCATCCAGGCAGCCGGCGCGGAGGTGCCAGAACGGTTCGCCGCGATTGCGGGAAACTTCGCCCAGACAGTCACCCACGAGACGGCCGCCGGAAAGGCACGCTTCGAGCGGAAGGAGCTGGACGTTGCACCCTGGACGGCTGAAACACCACACCTGGAAAGTCTCGTTGTCCGCCTCCTTGATGCAGAGGGAAAGATTGTCGATGAGGTAAGCCTCCGTATCGGCTTCCGTCGGGTCGAAATTCGGGGCCGCGATCTTCTCGTCAACGGCCGGCGCATCCTCATCCAAGGGGTTGCCCGCCACGACGTCGATCCACGCACAGGTCGCGTGATGACAAGGGACTCCCTCCTGACGGAGCTTTCGCTGATGAAACGCAACAACGTCAACGCGGTGCGGACAGCGCACTACCCCAACGATCCGGTCTTCCTCGATTTGTGCGATGAAATCGGCTTTTATGTCGTGGACGAGGCAGACATCGAAGGGCATGCCTTCGCCGGCGAGATCGCCGACGATCCACTGTTCCTCCCTAGTTTCATGCGCCGCTACTCACGGATGGTGCTGCGTGACCGGAACCACCCCAGCGTCATCATCTGGTCGCTGGGAAACGAGACAGGGTACGGCGCAGCTCACGACGCCATGGCTGCCTGGTCCCGCAACATTGACCCCACCCGACCAGTGCATTATGAAGGCGCCATAGCAAACGATTGGCATGGGGGCCACGCCGCAACTGACATCGTCTGCCCGATGTACGGGTCCTTCCCGGCCCTCGAGTCATACGCCAGGGACAACCGGGCCGACCGCCCGCTGATCCTGTGCGAGTACGCCTTCTCCCTCGGAAACTCCATGGGCGGATTGGATGAGTACTGGCGCCTCTTCGAATCACTGCCGGGACTGCAGGGCGGCTTCATCTGGGGGTGGCGTGACCACTCCCTGGACCCTGACTGCGATGGCCGTTACCGCTACGGCGGCGACTTCGGCGACGAGCCTAATAGCGGAGCGATACTCAACTACGGGATCGTCTTCCCGGACCTCACGCCGAAGCCGGCACTCTTTGAAGCCCGGGGGGTCTTCGCACCCGTACGAATCACATCAGACGCTACAGCTGCCCGGGATGGTCGGCTCGAGATCCTCAACCGTCAGACGTTTGCCGACCTCAGTGGGCTTATGGCGGAGGTGCAGATCGAAACGGCTGCCGGCCCCGTCGAAGTAACCGGCCTTGACTTCCCTGATACTGCTCCGGGCACCCTGGCTCTGCTGCAACTTCCTGAGCAGGTGCGCTCAGCTGCGGGAGAGGCCGGTGCGCTGGCGCTGACGCTGACGCTGCGGACGCGGGCACACACACTGTGGGCGCCGGTCGGCACCGAAGTAGCGGTACTCCAGGTGGACCTCGGAGCCGAGCACTACCAGCTGACCACCGTTGATCCGATCAAGGTTGAGCTCAACCAGAATGGTTCACTTTCACATCCACTGCTGACTCGCCCGCCCGAACTGTGTCTCTGGCGCCCGCTCACAGATAACGACCGTTCCTTCGCCCTCGATAACCGCTTTGTGCGTTCCGGCTTCTTCGAGCTCGACCCGATCAAGTCCGAGATCGAGTACCAGGGACAAAATGCCATGGTCACCCGTACTTATGGCACCGCCTTTGGTGATGACATCGTCACGCACCGTCGCAGTATCACGGCCGCCGGCCCGGGCGACTGGATCATCGACGAGCACGTCATCCTGCCCGAATCCACCCGGGACGGTCTGCGCGTCGGCATCGAGTTTGAACTCATTGACGGCTTTGAAGAAGGACGCTGGGTAGGGCTCGGGCCTTGGGAAAACTATCCGGACCGCGGGCAGTCTGCGCTTCTGGGAGCTTGGGAGAGCAGAATCGATGACCTGGCAGTGCCCTACATCGTTCCCCAATCCAACGGCACGCGAGGGGGAGTGCGTGAACTCCTGCTCGAAGGTCCGGCAGGAACCGTCAAGACGGAGCATGCCAGCGCCTTGCACATGACCGTGTCGCGTTATTCGATCGAAGAACTCGAATCGGCTACCCACCGCTGGCGACTGCCCGGCTCTGCCAAAACCATCGTCAATCTAGACATCGTTCATCGCGGTGTGGGGACTGTATTCCTCGGACCTGACACGCTGCCCAAGCATCGCCTCGACGGCCACGAGTACGCCTGGCAGTGGCGGCTCACGCTCCACAACCCAACCAACGGAACATCCGCCAAGATTTCAAAGGACTAACTCCATGCTCAAACCACAAATGACCCCCACTCGCGAACTGGTTTCGCTCGACGGACTCTGGGCGTTCGACATCGAACGTGAATCACGGCCCCAGGTCTGGGCCGGCACCCTTGACAGCGGACTTGAGGCCGCCGTCCCTGCCAGTTACAACGATCTCTTTGTTGACCCCTCCATCCGCGACCATGTCGGCTGGGCCTGGTACCAGCGCAAAGTCTGCGTTCCGCGCAGATGGACTTCGGACCGGATCTTCCTGCGCGTGGACGCCGCCACCCATGAAGGCCGTGTTTACGTCAACGACTCACTCGTAGGACAGCACATCGGCGGTTACACCCCGTTCGAAATGGATATCACCGATTTGGTTGCTCCGGGGGAGGAGTTTCGGCTGACGATTGGCGTGAACAATGAGCTGACGAACATTACGATCCCTCCCGGGTCCATTACAGTGGCTCAGGACGGTCGCAGGCAGCAGAAATATCTGCACGACTTCTACAACTACGCTGGGCTTTCCCGCTCCGTCTGGCTCTACAGCACGCCCCAGCGACGGATCGAAGACGTCACAGTGGTGACCGGGATCGAAGGTACCACCGGAGTCGTGACGTATGACGTTCAGACATCCGACTCTTCGACAGTGCGGGTTCGCGCGGTGGATGCCTCTGGCATCCAGGTTGCGGAAACCGAAGGAGCATCCGGAAGCCTCCGTATTGAAGCTGCGACCTTCTGGAAGCCCGGAGCGGCCTATCTGTACAACCTCGTCACGGAGATCCTCGAAGACGGTGAGGTTATCGACAGCTACACACAATCCTTTGGCCTACGTACGGTCGAAGTGCGCGGTACCGAATTCCTTATCAATGGTGAGCCGTTCTACTTCACAGGGTTCGGCAAGCACGAGGACTCGCCCGTGCGGGGCAAAGGCCATGATGACGCCTATCTGGTGCATGACTTCCAGCTGCTGGAGTGGGTGGGCGCGAACTCATTCCGAACCTCCCACTATCCCTATGCCGAAGAGGTTATGGACTTTGCCGACCGTCACGGCATCGTCGTCATCGATGAAACAGCTGCGGTTGGGCTCAACCTCGCCGTGCAGGGAGGACTCACCGGTAAAGCAACAACACCCACGTTCTCACCTGAAACCTTCAACGATGAGACCCAGACCGCTCACGCCCGGGCGATCCGCGAACTGATCGCCCGGGACAAGAACCACCCAAGCGTCGTCATGTGGTGCATCGCAAACGAGCCATCCTCCAACGAGGACGGGGCCAGGGAGTACTTCGAACCGCTCGTGGAGCTGACCCGGTCGCTTGATCCAACCCGCCCGGTCACCTATGCGGTCGTCATGTTCGCCACATTCAAGAATGACAAGATCGCTGACCTCTTTGATGTCATGTGTCTCAACCGCTACTACGGCTGGTATGTCGCCACAGGAGACCTGACCACAGCTGAGACCTATCTCAGAGGTGAGTTGCAGGGGTGGGTTGAGACGTTTGGAAAGCCCATCATGATGGCGGAGTACGGAGCCGACACGCTCCCAGGCCTGCACTCCGTATGGGACATGCCATGGACGGAGGAGTATCAGGCGGCCTATCTGGATATGAACCACAGGGTCTTCGACAGCATTCCGTCATTCGTGGGCGAACAGGTCTGGAACTTCGCAGACTTCCAAACCTCCAACGGCATCCACCGCGTCGACGGCAACAGGAAGGGAGTTTTCACTCGGGACCGCAAACCCAAGTCGGCGGCCCACGCACTCCGCGCTCGCTGGCGAGGCCTCGAGAACCAGAAGCCAGGAGCCGGCATCTAAGACGCTCTGCGGACACAGATGGAGCGTAATTACAACGTGGATGTCCTTTCCCCTCGAGGAGCGGAACTCCCGAACTTGAGAGGCGGTGCCCACCTTGGTTGCTAGAGAGGAAGTGGCAGGGCGTTCGGAGCAGTTCGAGGCGGAGGCCGGGCGGATACCGAAGTCGAACGTCGCGCTGCCCTCGCCTCCCGCGATCGAGTCGCCGTCACCTGACATTGCCGAAGATCGGCCGCAGCCTGTCAGTCGGGCAACGGTGGTTCTTCTTGTTATGGCAACTTTCGGCGGTGGCATGGCGATGATCGTGCCGATGGCCTTTTCCCTGGCCCTCAGGCTCGACCAACTGGCACCGGGGCGTGAGGAGTTCCTGGGGTACATGCTCGGGATCGGTTCGTTGTGTTCTCTGATCGCTGCACCGCTCACTGGCATCCTGAGCGACAGAATGAGGTCCCGATGGGGCAGGCGGCGGCCGTTCACCGTGATCGGTATGGTTGTTGGGCTGGCGGCGATCCCCGTCATGGCCTTCGCTCCGAATGTTGCCCTGCTTGGGGTCGGTTGGGTTCTTTCAACCGTTGGGTGGGGTACGGCTGTTGGTTCCATCGGTAACTACCAGGCTGACAACCTGACAGGGTTCCAGCGGGGCAAGGTATCCGGTCTTACGGGCCTGACCATGCAAATTTCACCTGTCATTGGGATCATTCTCGTCGGTAGGGTTGCTGCTGATGCGTTGTGGGTATTCTTGCTGCCCGCAGCCGTCGGAACGCTTTTTGTTGCCGCCTTCGTCATCCTTGCCCCGGAAAAGGATTCTCGGGGGCTCGCGCTATCCGGCCGACTTTCGCTCGGAAGCGTGCTCAAGAGTTTTGTTTTCAACCCCAAAGAGCATCCGGCATTTGCGTGGACGTGGGCGGGGCGTTTCGTTTTCTTCCTCGGACTGTCCCTAACGACCAGCTATGCAGCATTCTTCTATGCGCAACGGCTGGACATGAGCGTCGCTGAGGTGGCGACCGTTATCGCCGTTATTTCCGGTGCAAGCATTGTCACTTCTACCGTTGGCGCATTGGGCGGGGGATGGTTCTCCGACCGTGCCAACCGCCGGCAACCCTTCATTTTGTTGGGGACCGTAATTTACGGAGCAGGCACGATAGTGTCGGCCTTCTCTCACGACTTCATCACCCTCATCGTAGGCTCCTTGATCTCGTCCATGGGGGTTGCCGCCTTCATCGCGGTAGGACAGGCACTCGTGCTCGATGTCCTCCCACACCGGGAATCACAAGCAGGAAAATTCATGGCGATCACGAGCTTCTCCCAGAAAATTCCGGCGGTGCTTGCCCCCGGACTAGCCCCCGCCCTCCTGGCTATCGCGGCAACCGGGAACGACAAAAATTACACTGTGCTGTTCCTTGTCGCCGGTGCCCTCGCCCTCATCGGCGGACTGGTAACAGTGCTCGGTGTCCGCGAGTCAAACAACTGATGTCTTTGCCCCTGCAACGACCGGGGCGGTTGATCCACGAGGCACGAGTTCTGTGATGAGCTCGACCGGAGCAGGTTCATTGTGACCGCGCGCAAACTCCACGAGGCGACGTACAGCGTACTCGCCGACCGTGCCCACAGGGGTACGGATCGTAGTCATCGGAGGAGAAGTGAACGCGGAACCGAAGATGTCGTCGAATCCGATGATGCTTAGGTCTTCCGGTACTGCGATGTTCGCTTCCTGGCAGGCAGTGAGCAGGCCGATGGCCATAAGGTCGTTGTAGGCAAGGACCGCTGTCGCCTCGGCCGCCTGGATGCGGTGGAGTCCATTATGGCCACCTTCCACAGTGGGCTGCCCCGGACCGATTTCGACAATGTACATGTTTCGTTTCAGGGCTTCTTCAGAAATGACTTCCCAGCGGAGGGAGTTCATCCAGGAGTTGGCTGGGCCGGACAGGAACGCGAGAGAACGATGGCCGAACTCGGCGAGATGATCCAGGGCATGTGTGATTCCCGGAACGACGTCGGGAATCACACTCGGCAGCCCTGCCACAGTTCGGTTAACGAGCACGACAGGTTTGCGGGCTGCGGAGGCGCGGATATCGCGCTCGGACAATCGTGTCCCCACCAGAACCAGCCCGTCAACCGAGACCAGAAGGCGCTGGACAGTTTGTGCTTCCAACTCCGAAGACTCCTGCGACTCGGCAAGGACCAAGGTATAACCTTCGGCTTCCGCGGCCCGCCCTGCACCGCGAATGAGGTCGAAGTAGACGGGGTTAGTGATGTCGGACATGACGAGACCAACCGTACTTGTCATCCCGGTGGGCAGCGCCCTGGCCATGGGATTGATCCTGTAATCCAGGGCGGTTGCCGCATCGCGGATGCGTTGCCCTGTCTTGGCATTTACCCGACCAGGATTGCTCAAAGCCCGGGAAACCGTGGACGGATTGACGCCGGTGACTCGGGCGATGTCGTAGATTGTCGTCTGACTCTTGCGGGCGGGACGAGCCGCATTCCCTTCATCCGCGATGTGTTCATTCACTTTGAGGTTTCCCTCGTCGTGCAACCTTTTTCACGCCACATAGGTTCCTCCCCCTGACCGGCTTTCAAGCTACGGCTTTGTTTGATATGGCCAATGAAATTACTATTCTGATGCTATTTTGGTTCTAGAAGCACAGGCGACGATAGGAACCACCATGCCCACGGCCACGGCCAAACAGCGGGGACCGTACGCGAAAACCGCAGCTCTGCAGTCGAGGATCCTCGAAACGTGCATCGAGCTCTTTGGGCAGACGGGATTCCACAACCTGACCATGAAGGACGTGGCCCTCCGGGTAGGCATCAGCCACACAGGGCTCCTTCACCACTTCGCTAATAAAGACGAGTTGCTCTCTGGCGTCCTGAAACTCAGAGACCAGAAAAGAAGGGAGTTTTTTCGAGAGCGCGGCGTGGACGTGGTCACAGTGCCCGAAGATAGTGCGGCCATAAAGGCGCTGCTGAAGGCCGTTGCCGCAAACGACCTGCAGCCCGGTCTGATCGAGTTGCACAGTACGCTGTCTACTGAGGCCAGTTCTCCTGACCATCCGGCGCATGAGTACTATCGCCAGCGCTATACTGCAGCCATAGGACTCTATACCGGTGCGTTCGCAGCATTGGCAGGCCGGGGCGAGCTGAAGAGTGAGAGCGCTCCGGAAGATCTGGCGGCAATGTTCGTTGCTTTGACCGACGGACTGCAAATCCAATGGCTGTACAACCGGGACACGGAGCGGCTTAACAGACATGTCCGTCAGTTCCTCCGTTCGTTCATTCCCGATATTGACTAAGACGCAACTTCGGCGGATTCGTGGCCTGCCTCCTGGACTCTTGATGCCGGAAATCCTTGATATCCGAAGCTGACCAGTCTTGCGGGTGACCCCAGCGCCTCGACGCCGATGACCCGTCCGGTGAAACCGCCAGCGACTTCTGTTGAGAGATAGCGACCGTCTACACTTGCAAGGCTCCGGAACTCGTTGTTTCTCAGGTAACCCAGTTTGAGGGTGTCGGGACCACTGCGGAACCGGCGCTCAGCACCATGTCCCATGGCTCGAATGGCTAGCGGTGCATCTGGAAAGACCCCGTCCTGGACGGCCAGTTCTTGATCGAGTGGTCCCACTACCAGACGTGCCGACAGGCGATGCCCTCGCCTTTCAACTCCGGCCCAGTGTTGATCATCGATCCGCACGACGAGGCCGGCATCACCTTCTGGAAGTGTTGCAACGGCGGTCCACTCTGGATCGCGAGCCCTCACACCCAGCAGGCTGACCGACTCGGTTTCCTCGATCCTTCGGCCGGCGGAGAGAATGAGCCCGGATCTTCCATCACGGGCAGCGAAGGAGTTCGGGTCGACACCTGGAGAGATCCATCGGGGGTCCAAACGTTCGGTGGAGAATTGATCGATGAACGACGTGTGGGACCTCGGAGGGGCGAATGTTTCAGGCTGGACGACGGGCCAATCCTCCACCCAGTCCACTCCCGCGATAAACGTTTCCCGTCCATTGACGTGGTACTTCGGAAAGGAGCCGCGCGGGCGCACGCCCAAGTGAACCATCGCCCAGTTGCCGTCGGTGCATTCAACCAGGTCGCCGTGGCCGGTGTTTTGAACAGCGTGCGGAGTGCTCCGACGGGAGAAGATTGGATTAAGCGGATGTCCGTGGAACTTGCCACCGATGGAGCGGGAACGTGCAATTGAGACGGAATGCCCGTGATGGGTGCCGCCCTCCGCCGCCAGGAGGTACCACCAGCCGTTGCGGTGAAAAAGATGCGGACCCTCGGGGTGTGCAAGCCCGGTACCTGTCCATAATTCGTGCGGATCTGACTGTAACTCGCCGGTGGCCGGGTCCACGGTTGCGTGGAATATACCGCCCATGGGGTTGGCCCAGGTGAGGTGGCAGGTTCCTTCATCGTCCCAGCACAGGTCCGGATCAACTCCCACTGCGCCGGTCGTGTACACCGGGTCTGTCCATGGGCCGGCTGGGTCACTGGCGCGGACGATAAGGTGGCCTCGGCGGATGTCGGTGATGTTCGTGGTCGCCAGCCAGAATTCGCCGTCGTGGAACCGGAGTGTTGGTGCGTAAATACCTCCACCAGCGCCCGTGATACCCGGGCGTACATTCAGCTGACTCTCTCGATCGAGAACATTACCGATCTGCTTCCAGTCAATCAGGTTCTTGCTATGGAAAATGGGCACGCCCGGAAAGTATTCGAAGCTGGAGTTCACCAGGTAGTAGTCGTCGCCTACCCTGCAGATGGACGGGTCCGGGTGGAAGCCCGGGATGATCGGTTCTGAAGTCATGCGCGGACAACACCTGCCTGCAGGTCCTGCTCACGGTGGAGTTCCAAGAGCCGTCGTCGTTCAGCGCGCCGTTTCTCCTGAGCCAGCGGATCAGCTATCGGGGCAGCGAGCAAAAGCCGCTGGGTGTAAGGGTGTTCAGGGTCCGACGTCACCACTTCAGCCGACCCTGTCTCAACGATGTCCCCCTTATAGACGACGCTGACCCTGTGACTGACATGCCTCACGACCGCAAGGTCGTGGGAGACAAACAGGTATGCCACCCCGGTTTGACGCTGGATATCGATGAACAGGTCCAGTACCCGTGCCTGGGTAGAGAGGTCAAGGGCAGAAACCGGTTCGTCGCACACAATGAGCTTTGGCTCGGGCGCCAGAGCGCGGGCGATCGCAACCCGTTGACGCTGACCACCGCTGAACTCCCGTGGAAGCCGTTCAATGGCGTCAGTCGGCAGCCCTACCTGGTCAAGGAGCATCCTGACACGCGCCCGTGCATCCTTCCGGGTACGCCCTTGAATGATGAGAGGCTCGCTGAGGATGTCACCGATCGTCATGGATGGGTTGAGCGAGGTGTAAGGATCCTGGAAGACTACCTGGATGTCCTTGGATAGTTCGCGACGCTGTTTGGGACTGACGTGGGTGATGTCCCGATCCCTGAAGGTGATTTCGCCGCCGCTGGGTTTGACCAGCCCCAGTACCGCGCGGCCGATGGTGGTCTTGCCGGAACCAGATTCGCCAACGACACCGAGAGTCTCTCCCTCGCTTATCGTTAGGGAAACCCCATGCAGGACCTCCTGTGGCTTGGCGCGGAAACCTCGGCCGGCGTATGCCACCCTCAATTGTTTTACATTAAGCAGGGTGCTCATCAGCGCTACTTTCCGACCGTGCTGGGGAGAGCCGTAGGGCCGTCCTTACGCACCGTGGTCTCGTCGAGGATGGAGTCTAAAAGCATGGTGGTGTACGGATGCTGTGGGTTCTGGAAGATGTCCAAGGCACTTCCCGACTCCACGATCTGTCCAGCCTGCATCACGGAAATGTGGTCACAGATGTCTGCGACGACGCCGAAATTATGGGTGACGAGGAGTACCGCCATGTTCAGTTCTGCCTGCAGCTCCCGCAGGAGGTCCAAGATTTCCGCTTGCACGGTGACGTCAAGGGCGGTGGTCGGTTCGTCAGCGATGAGAAGCTTTGGTCGGCTGGCAACGGCTCCGGCGATCAGAACACGTTGGGCCATACCTCCGGAAATCTGATGCGGGTAGGAGTGGAAGGTACGTTCCGGGTCCTGAATGCCAACACGCGTCAGGAGTGCGATCACACGTTCCTTAGCGTCCTTGGCCGACATATCAGAGGTCGCGCGAATTCCTTCGACCAGTTGGGCGCCCACTGAAAAGGACGGATCCAGATTCGACATCGGCTCCTGGGGAATGTAGGCGATGGACCGTCCACGGAGGGAGCGCATCTCCCGTTCGCTGAGGCCAAGAAGGTCCCGGCCATCCAACTTTATTGATCCGCGTGTTATGACCGCCTCAGGAGGTAGGACGCCGAGGACAGCGAAGGCAGTCTGCGTCTTCCCCGAGCCGGACTCACCAACCAAACCCAAGGTCTGGCCGGCGGCCAAGTCCAGGTTCACGCCGTTGACCACTTCCTGCAGTTCGCCCGTTGGCGTCGGATAAGCGATCGCAAGGTCTCTAACGGCCAGCAGCAACGGTTCTTCACTGGTAACTTGCTGGTCGGATGGTTTCACTTGAACCTGTGCCCTGGGACGCTTTGCTGCTTTGGGTCGGACGCCTTCGAACGCGTCACGCAGTGCATTACCGAGTAGCACCATTGAGGCTGTAATGACGCCCAGAAGCAGGCTCGGCCAGAGGAATTGACCTGGCTCCTCGTACAGGTTCAGGAATCCGTCAGCGATCATCGCACCAAAGCTGGGGATGGTGTTGGAGCCGACACCGAGGAACGCCAGGCCCGACTGCAACGTGATTGCTGAACCGGCAAGAAAGGCTGCGGCGATGATGATAGGTCCCCGAACAACGAAAAGAACATGCCGAGCCAGGATGCGGATATCGGAAAGGCCCGATACTTTCGCTGCATCAACGAACAGTTCGTTCTTAACGCCCACAACCTGGTTGCGGACAATCCGATAGATCCCGGGAGAGAGCAGGATTCCGAAGATGAACATGGTAGCGCGGTAGTCACCCTTCGTGACCGGCATGAGGATGATGAGGAGGAGGATCCCGGGGAAGGTCATGATAAGGCTGAAAACCCACTCCGTGGCACCTTGGATCTTACGCCCGTAATAGCCGCCGATGAGTCCGAAAATGACGCCGATTGTGAGGGCGACACTGGCTCCGATCAAGCCGGAGATCATGCTCGTGTTGATGGAGTGGAGCAGGCGGGTGAAGATGTCTTGCCCGTTCTGGTCTCCGCCCAGGGGATAACCTGGTGTCCCAAACGGTGCGTTGATGGCGTCCAGGGACGCCTCGTTCGGCCCGTGCTGGGTTAGAACCGGAGTCAGGATTCCAAGAAGGGTAATAGCGAGCAGAAGTGACGCTGTGATGACAGCTTGGGGGTCCCCCAGCAGTTTCCGCCATACCGACTTGCGGGGGGCAGCTGTTCGGACCGGTTCGACGATGAGTTCTTCGACGCTCAAAAGATTCTCGCTTTCGGATTGAGCCACCCGTTCACAAGGTCGACTAGGAGGTTAATGGAGACTACGAGCATCACGCTGAACAGCGTGATGCCCATGATCACGGTGATGTCCCCCTGCAGGGAGGAGTTGAACGCAAAGGTGCCGAATCCAGGTAGCGCGAATACCTTCTCAATGATGAGAGCTCCACCGAGCATGGCGATGAACTCAAAGGATAGGACGGTAAGTGCGGGCCCGGCGGCGTTACGCAGGGCGTGCTTGAGAACGATGGACCGCGTGGAGATTCCCCGCGTGCGGAGGGTCCGCACATAGTCCTTTCGCATTTCGTCGATCATCGTGCCACGGACTTGGGCAGTGATATTCGCGGCGCCACCGATGACGAGGACAATGACGGGAATGGTGATGGTGGCTGCCCACCTACCTGGGTCCACACTGAACGGGGTGTACCCCGTCGCAGGCAGTAGACGCAGGTTAACGGCGAAGACCACCACCAGGACGATCGCGATGAGCAGACCCGGAACGACGTAGCCCACCAGAGACGCTGCCTGCGCCAGGCGGTCCACTACGCCGCCTCGAACAGCCGCGACGACACCGAGCGTGACGCTGATAACCACGGTGATGGCCAAAGCGACAAGCACGAGGGACAATGTGACGGCCAACCGCGACGCTACCGCCGGCCCAACGGGTTCGCTCGTGAACAAAGAGTTACCGAAGTCGCCGCGGAGTACTCCGCCCAGCCAGTCGAAGTACTGGATCAGTACTGGCCGGTCAAAACCCAGGTCGGCTGTCATCGCTGCTATAGCTTCCGGTGTTGCTACGCTGCCCAGTCGGGCGCGAACGACCGAGTCGAAGGAAAAACTGAGCAGAAAGAAAGTGATCAGCGTCACCAGTAATGCAAGCAGGATGCCTGTTCCGAAGCGACGCAGGATATAGGTGGTCATTGGATGTCCTTCAAGCAGTAAGCAGGGAGGTGGGTCCCGGGCGGCGACGTCCGGGACCCACCATTTTTACTTCGTGACGCCGAACGCCCGGATGGTGCTACTGGTGTTTGAACCATCACCCAGGTACTCGATGCCATCTTCGGTTGCCCAAATTGTGCCGATGTAGAACAACGGCGAGTCCAAGGCGTTGTCTACGATGTAGGTGTTGATCTCCTTGTACAGCTCAGCAGCCTTGGCTTCATCGGTCTCGAGGCTGACCTCGGTCATGAGCTCCTCCAGCTCGGGCGGCGTGGCCGCAAACGGGTTGAGGAAGCCATCCTCACCAAAGTTGTTCTGGAGCTCGCGCGGGGTGACGTTGAGTCCGTCGATGAAGAACACCATCGGGAACCTCTTGGAGGAAACGGAAGCAGCCGTATCTTGCGGGGGAACAGGCTCCCAAGTCACGTTGATCCCGATGTCAGCCAGCGGTTGAGCGATAAGCGGCTCAAACGACCTCGAAATCACGGTGCTGGGCATGGTGACGTCGAACCCGTCCGGGTATCCCGCCTCGGCAAGGAGCTTCTTAGCACCTTCAGGGTCGAACGTGTAGGTGCCCTCCAGTGAGGGGTCGTACGCTACACCCTTCGGGTTGAAGATTTGCACAGTTGCCTTACCGGAACCGCGCAGGACCTGCTCAACCAGCTTCTCCCGGTCAAAAGCCATGTTGATGGCCTGCCGGACGCGTTCGTCCGCGAGAGGTTCAAGGATCGTGCCTTCACGATCCGCCAAGACGAGGTTAGCGATCGCAGTGGCCTCGACCTTGGCAGTGTCGAACCCAGCAGCCTCGATCTGCTCAACCTGCTGAGCCTCGACGTTTCCGGCATCGAGCTCCCCGGCCTGCAACGCGTTGAAAACAGCAGTTCGGTCCTGGATGACGCGGACCGTCAGGGTCTCAAAGGGGTACGCCTCGGCGTTCCAGTAGTCGTCCCTACGCTTCAGAACATAAGTTGTCCCAGAAACGGTTGCACCTTCGTCAAGGATGTAAGGTCCCGACCCGACCGGATTCAACGCCGTGGTCTCATCATCAAGAGTCTCAGGGTCACCAATCACTCCTGCGGCGAGGGCAAGATTCGTAAGCAGCGAAGGGTCCGGTTGTGTCAGGGTGAGCACCACGGTTCTGTCGTCAGTGGCTTCGATCGACTGAACGGTAGACAGCTTGCCCTGCTGCTGACCAGGGGTAGTTCGGGTCCGCTCGAGTGTCCCTGCGACGTCTTCTGCCGTCACCGGGTCACCGTTGCTGAAAGTCATCCCTTCCCGCAGGGTCAGTGACAAAGTGAGGCCATCCTCCGACAGCTCCCAGCTTTCCGCTGCGTTCGGCTGAAGTTCGCCGGAGTTATCAATATAAAGAAGCGTGTCGAAAACGGATCCCCAGACATAAGTCTGCTGACCCTCCTGAAGTTGGGCGGGATCAAGGGAAGCCGGCGCTGCACCGACCGCCAGGGCAATGGTGGCGTCGGAGCTGGCGCCAGTTGCACCGGGATCGGCTTCTTCCTGATCAGTACCGCCAGAGCAGGCAGTCGTCGCCAGCAAAACAACTGCTGCAACTGAAGTAGCGATTCCGGAACGGAATCTAGGTCGGGTCACACGGGTGATCACAAGAGCTCCTTTGGTCATGGAATGAGTGGCCTTCACCGCAAGCAGTCAACCTGGGGCAGCCTTAGAGGAAATTAGTAACGTATTTCTAATTTCGTACTGAAACTAGTGAAGCATCCCCTTCGGCCCCTGACAACCGATTGCCGGAATTTCTTTTAAGTGACAGACGAAGGGCTGCACGCTTACGCCGCCAGCCCGGGAAGCCACCTCGAAGGCGGCATGGGTGAGGAAGTAAGTCAGACTGCATCCAGACGCAGGACCGTCAGTGCGGCCAGGAGGTGGTGGTCGGGCGTCGGATCGTCCCCGGCGGCCCACTGCAACCACGCTTCGAATGAGGCGCCAATGAGTGCAGCGCACAGATATCTTGCTGTCTGTTCCGGGATTCCGCGGGCGGTGAGGTAGGAACGTGTCCGATGGCGTTGTGGGGCGAGGAACTCATAGCTTCGGCTCATGAGTTCTGGGTGTTCGGCGATCAGCCGTAGCCGAGCGCGGGTGACCGCCAGGTCGGGAAGGGCGTTGATGCCGACAGTTAGCGCTTCTCGAAGGCCTGCAAGAATCTCATCGCCTGGCATGTCAGGAGCGGAGGGCGCGCCCAATATGGGTGCGGAGGCTTCGATCGCGGGGCCCATTCCACCCCACACCAGCTCGGCCTTGTTCGCGAAGTGGCGGTAGAGGGTCTTCCGCCCGACGCCTGCCTCGCGGGCGATGTCCTCCATGGATGTCTGCTCGTACCCGTGCTCGGCAAACATGGTGAGGGCGTGGGCCGCTACAGCATCGGGGTCGATGCTTACCGGTCGACCCATGGGGCGGGTCGAGGAGGTCGGGTCATCCGAATGCATTCCACAAGTATGACCCTTCCCTTATGACACGGTGTGTCATAAGGTTGGGGCGCACGGCCAACGCCGAACCGCAATCACCGTCTGGAAGGACATCATGGGCAACGAAGCTACGTGGCAGGAAACCATCACCAGCAATCGCTTTGCAGGAAAAACCGTCATCGTTACCGGTGCAGCTTCCGGGATTGGGCAGGCGACCGCCCTGCGCATCGCCAAGGAGGGTGGCAAGGTCATCGCCGCAGATATCAGCAAGGAACGCCTCGATGCCCTGGTGGAGGAGAACAGTGGCCTGGACCTGGTGCCCGTCGCCGGTGATATCTCCACGGAAGAGACCGTCGCCGCTGTCATCGCTGCCGTCGGCGGACAGGTGGATGCTCTGGCTAACGTTGCCGGGATTATGGACAACTTTGCTCCCATCCACGAGGTGGACGACGAGCTTTGGGAACGGGTCTTTCGAATCAACGTCACCGCGCTCATGCGCCTTAGCCGTGCTGTGGTGCCGCTCATGCTCGACGCCGGTACGGGCTCGGTAGTGAACGTCTCCTCCGAGGCCGGGATCCGGGGCTCGGCCGCCGGCGCCGCGTACACCGCCTCGAAGCACGCAGTCGTGGGACTGACCAAGAACTCCGCGGTTATCTACGGGCCCAAGGGCCTGCGCTTCAACGCCGTAGCGCCGGGGCCCACCATCACCGGTATCGTGGCGAACTTCGGGTCTCGAATGGCCGCAGAACGCCTCGGCCCGCTCATGCAGACCAACATCCCCACACCGGCAACCGCCGCCCAACTGGCCGCATCGATCACCTTCCTGCTCAGCGACGACGGCACCAACATCAACGGCGCCATTCTCGCCTCCGACGGCGGCTGGTCAGCCCTCTAGTGAAGTGAAATGGGCGACGGCGGAATGAGGTTCCGCCGCCGCCCCTGTCTAAAGCCTGTTCCGGAATTCAGGCAGCGATGAAGCATAGGAGCAATGCATGCCAGGACTGAAGTACTTCGAACAAAGCTATGACGTCGTCGTCGTCGGCACAGGTGCCGCCGGACTGGTGACAGCCATGGGCGCAGCCGATGAAGGCCTGCGGGTCCTCCTGCTGGAGAGCACCAGCAAGTGGGGTGGCAACACGGCTATGTCCGGCGGCGGCATGTGGCTGCCAAACAACCCGCTCATGCAGCGTGACGGTGCGGGCGACTCCCGCAGCGAGGCTCTGACCTACCTCGAGGCGACGGTTGGGAACGAGGGGCGCGCCACTACGCGGGCGCGCAAGGAAGCGTTCGTCGACGGCGTCGCTGACTTCGTCACTACCGCCGAGAAGTACGGCGTGACATTCGTGCGCGCGGCCGATTACCCGGACTACTACCCCGAGCTCCCGGGTGGCAAGATCGGCCGTGCCCTTGAGGTTGAGCCGTTCGATATCAAGAAGATCGGCGACTGGTGGAAGACGTGCCAGGCCCCCGTTGCGCTGCCTATCAAGACTGACGACATATGGCTTCTGGGTCGCGCGTGGTCAACGCCTTCCGGGTTCGTCCGCGGGGCGCAGTTCGTCTTCCGTGCCCTCGGCGGCGTGGTCACCGGCAAGAAGCTCGCAGGCATCGGCGCGGGGTTCGCTGCTGCATTCCTCGACGTTGTTGTCCAGAAGCAGGGTGCAGAGATGTGGCTTGACGCGCCGCTGCAGGAACTCATCGTCGAAGATGGCCGCGTCGTAGGCGTGCAAATCACGAAACAGGGCAAGCCAATGAGAATTGGCGCCACGCGCGGCGTGATGCTGGCCGGCGGCGGGTTTGATCACAACAAGGACCTCCGCCAGAAGCACCACGGAATCGATGGGGCCCCGTCTGGCGCTCCGGGCAACGTCGGGCGCCCCATCGAGATTGCCCAGGACAACCGCGCCGCGCTTGAACTCATGGATGACGCCTGGTGGGGCGGATCAGTCGCCGCGCCGCCCGGCCATGGCCCCGCGTTCATAGTCGGTGAGCGTTCCCTGCCCTACTCAGTCATCCTTGATGCGCAGGGCGAGCGATTTGTGAACGAGTCCGAGTCCTACGTGGACCTGGGCCACCACATGCTCGAGCACGACAAGGACGGCCCGTACTGGATGGTCGGCGACGTCCGGCATGCGCGCCGTTACCTCCGCACCTTCGCGATCGACCCGAAGAACAACAAAGCCATGAAGAAGGCGGGGATCATGGTCAAGGCCGACACGCTCCCCGAGCTCGCCGCAAAACTCGACATGGACCCCGCCCGTCTGGAGGCGACTGTCCAACGGTTCAACGGCTTCGCCCGTGCGGGCGTCGACGGAGACTTCGGTCGCGGCAACTCAGCCTATGACCGCTACTACGGGGACCCGACGATCCACCCCAATCCCTGCCTCGGACCACTCGAGAATGGACCGTTCACCGCATTCAAAGTGGTGATTGGAGATCTCGGTACGAAGGGCGGCGTCGTCACTGACGCTGAGGCCCGGGCCTTACGGGAGGACGGCACTGTGATAGAAGGTCTCTACTCCGCTGGGAATAACTCCGCCTCCGTCATGGGGCGGACGTATCCTGGTCCGGGCTCAACTATCGGACCCGCGGTGGTGTTCGGTCTCCGCGCTGCGCGCCACATGGCACGTCAAGGCGGCTGAGAACAGGGGCGCTACACCATATGCACTAGCACCCCCTACCCGCCCGCGGGGAGGGGGTGCTACCATGAAAGTCGAAACGCGTTACTATATTCGCTAGCGGACTCCGTTGATAGGCGCACTCCGACAATGCGAGCCACACGAAAGGTCACTGATGACTTACCGGAACCCCTCTCTGCCCGTAGGTGACCGCGCGGCGGACTTGTTAGGCCGCATGACGTTGGCGGAGAAAACTATGCAACTCGTAGGGATCCTTCCGCAGCCGCTTCTTGGGGCCGACGGAGTCGCCAAGGCGCAACTGGACCGCCACCTAGGTCAGGGAATCGGCCATATCTCTGGTGCCGGGATGGCGGGCGGTGACGCCGTACGCCTGGCCAGGATGAACAACGACATCCAAACATTCCTTCGTGAGTCGACCCGTTTGGGAATTCCTGCCATCCTGCACAATGAAGCTCTCAATGGGGTTGTGGCGGAAGGCCATTCCTCATTCCCTACGGCTATAGGTCTGGCTGCGACCTGGAACCCAGCCGGAGTCCGTGAAATGGCAGACCTCACCCGGCGACAGATGCTTTCGGTTGGTTTCCGCCAAGGGCTGGCTCCAGTTCTTGACGTAGCGCGGGACGCGCGCTGGGGTCGGGTGCACGAAACCTACGGCGAAGAAGTCCTGCTCGTCTCGGCGATGGGCGTAGCTTTCGTACAGGGGCTGCAGGGGGAGGATCTCCGCCAAGGTGTTCTGGCCACAGCCAAACATTTTCTGGGTTATGCCATGACGGAGGCAGGTCAGAACCTTGCTGCCACACAACTGGGAACCCGGGAACTCTACGACGTCTACGCAACACCCTTTGAAGCGGCCATACGCCTCGCTGGCCTTCGCAGTGTCATGAACAGCTATTCCGAGATTGATGGCGTACCGGTCGCGACATCGTCGGCTCTGCTCACGGACTTGCTCCGAAAGAAACTGGGCTTCGAAGGGACGGTGGTGGCTGATTACCGCACCATTCAGTATCTCGTTGAGCGCCAGCGGGTGGCACGGACTCCTGAGGAAGCAGGGTCCATGTCACTCGCCGCAGGCCTGGATGTCGAACTACCCAGTGCTTACGGCTATGGACCCGCGCTGGCTAGGGCAGTAGAAACTGGAATGGTCGATGAAGCTTTGGTCGATCGGGCTGTTTGCAGGGTCCTGACCCATAAATTCGAACTCGGACTGTTCGAGGATCCTTTCGTGAAAGAGGATCCAATCACGCTCAGGGCGGTGGCCAAGGAGGGTCGTCAACTCTCGGAGGAACTGGCGACCCAGTCTGTGACCCTTTTGAAGAACGACGGTGGCCTCCTGCCATTCGACCGCAGCGTTCGCCGCATTGCCGTGATAGGACCGCACGCGGACTCAGGGATGGTCAACTTCGCCAACTACACCTATCCCACTGCCCTGGAAATGATCAAGGGAATGATGACAGGCCGGTCCCGGATGGTCGGGATGGAAGGCGCGCTGGATGGCATGCCCGAGGACATGAAAAAAGCTGCCGCGGACCGCATCAGTGCCATGGAGAACCTTGATCTGGAGAAGGTTGTCCGCGAAGAGTATGGAAGCCAGAGCCTGAGCGAGGCTATCCGATCGCTCATGCCAGACGCGGATGTCGTATCCGTTTCCGGCACCGGTGTTCTCGATTCTGATCCGCACGACATTGAGACGGCGGTGGCTGCCGCTTCGACAGCCACCGTGGTCATCCTCGCTATTGGTGGGAGGGCAGGTGCCTTCTCAGGAACAACCACAGAAGGTGAAGGCACCGATTCTGCAAACATCGACCTGCCCGCGCGACAGGCACAGCTCGTAAAGGAAGTGACCGCGCTTGGAAAGCCCACGGCGGCAGTCCTCTATATGGGCCGCCCGTACGGACTCTCCGGCGTGGATGATGCCCTCTCTGCACTGGTTACCGCCTACTACCCGGGTCCGGAAGGCGCAACGGCACTCGCCCGCGTACTCTTCGGACTCGCTGCTCCTTCAGGCAAGCTCCCATTCTCGATTCCCCGGCACTCAGGGCAGGTACCGATATACCAGGCGCAGAAAAGAGGCAGCGGTTACCGGCGTGAAAGCATTGACATGGCAAAGGCCTACGCCGATATGCCAAGCACCCCAAAGTATGCCTTTGGGCATGGGCTGAGCTACTCCGAGTTCGAATACGGTGAGCTTCGGATCGAACCGGCGGCAGTCACTGCAGATGAGGAAGTGACCATAACCGTCCCACTTCGGAACGTAGGGAGCATACGCAGCGCAGAAGTTTCGCAGTTGTATGTCGGTCTTTTGGGGACGGGAATCACCCGCCCTGCCCAACAATTGGCGGGATTCGCGCGAGTGGAACTTGAGAGCGGAGACGAAGCAGAAGTCAGCTATACAGTCCGGGGCTCACAGCTGGGACACACTGCTCCAGACGGCCGATTCGTCGTCGAGCCAGGTGAGGTTTCAGTTTGGGTGGGTTCAGCATCCAACGACCTTCGGGCTGCAGCATCCTTCACCGTTCTTGGCGATAAGCCCGTAGACGTCTCCAACACCCGGAGCTACTTCCCGGAGGTGAAGGTTCGCCAGGCAACCCGGACCTGATGCTGGGGCCGGGGGATGGAGCCGTCAGCCCCGGCGCAGCTCGATATCCAACGCGTCACGGCCAACTCTGGCTAGTGCGGCGTTCACTGCACCGGTCAGCACGATGTCCCCGGCGAGCGACCACGCCACCACACGGGGCGGAAAGTGCGACGTCGTTGCCGGATGAGTTCATTCGCGTAATAGTGGTGCCGGACGGGACACGCCAGATGGCGTCGAGGATCAGCCGCGCATTGGAGCGGCGCAGCATATTTGTCGACGAGGCACCCGCGGAGACCGCGCGCCGCTGAGTTTCGGTGAGGTTCACCTGTCCAGTTAACAGTCTGGCGAGCGGCGCTACTTCTTCTGGCGCCGACTCCCGCCGTGCCAGTCCTCCTCGACGCCCGCCTCGGCCTCGGCGATCCCGAAACTGCGCAGCTGGGGCTGCTCGCGGAGGCTGCGCTTCAGTTCCGCGAACCCAGGGAAGCGGGCGAGGGCCAGCACGTGGTCCCAGAGCTCACCGGCCTCTTCGCGGGAGGGGAGCCTGCTGATGACTGGGCCGAAGAACGCCACGCCGTTGGGCGGCTCGAAGTGGATGATCGGTGTGCCGACGTCCTTACCGGTGTGGGAAAGCGCTTCGTCGGTCTCAGCCTGGATGACGGCGTCAAGCGATTCGTCCTCAAGGGCGCCAACCAACGACGACGGCAGCCCGGCTTCTGCCAGAATCGGCTCGAGGAAGGCGCGGCTGCCGTGGTGTCCCGTGGCTCCGGACTGCCACGGATCGTCCCTTCCGGTGTCGAAGATGTGCGCGCCGAGCCGGGCATGAAGGGTGCCGACGGCGTCGGGCCCGTGCTCCTGCCTTGTGCGGGCCGCGACGCGGAGCAGGCGGAGGCCGGCAGTATGTCCGGCTTCATAGCCCTCGGGGAAATGTGAGTCGTAGTCGACCGACGAATTGAGCAGGCGCAATGAAATGAAGCGCCAATCGACGGAGTAGTCGCGATCCTCGGTCACCATGCGTACCCACTTGCTGGTCATCCAGGCGAAGGGGCAGACCGGGTCAAAGTAAAAGTGGATGTCGGCGTTGCTCATGCGGCCACTATAGGGGCGGTGGCTAACCGAGTTCCACGCCGCCGTCGTCGTTGATGCGCCAGCCCGGATTGTGGGCGATCTCCCAGACGATGCCATTCGGGTCCTGCACATGCGCGTGGAAGATGCCGCCGAACTGGCCATGCTGCGGCGCTTTCAACGTCACGCCACCGGCTACAGTCATGGCGGCCACGGTGCTTCGGACGGCGTCAGGGCTGTTGACGTTGTGGGAGAGGGTCACACCGGACACGTCCGGTGCGAGGCCGCGACCGAGATCCTCGGCAAATTTGTCGGCGTCGAACAAGCCGAGGAGCAGGCCCGGCGCAACCTGGTAAAAGAGGATCTCGCCTGGCACATCGAGCTTCGCCTCCCAGCCCAGACCGTCCTGATAGAACGCCCGGGCAGCGTCGAGATTCCGGGTGGCGAGGGTGATGAAATGAAGCTGCTGGTCCATGGGGCTCCCTAACCTGTTCTTCCGACGTAGCGGTCGCGGATGGGTTTGGCTAGTTTCTCAGTGGCAGCCCGCACGGCTGAGCGAGCCATCTCGGGGCCGTGCTCGTCAAGAAACGCGAGCAGCGCCAGCTCATCATTGTCGCCGACATAGCGCAGCATCCACCCAACACCCTTCTGAACGAACTCTTCTTCGTCGTGCGTAAGAATTGCCGCGATACGCAACGTATCTGCGACCTCCCCGCGCTTGAGGAACGCCGCAGTCGCGACGATCGCGCTCCTTCTCCGGGGCCAAAACGTCGATACCGCTAGATCGTCCAGGGGCCTCCGCGACCTGCTCAACAGCCAGGAGCCGACAACCTGATATGCGACGAGGTCCACGAGGTCCCAGGTGTTGATCCGGTCATGGCGCCGCAGACAGAGGTCGTACAACTCACCGTGCCGCTCAGGAGGAACCTTTTTCGCTGTCGCCGCCTTGCCCATGATCGAGCACGCGCCGACACGTACCTCGTGGGTTTCGCTCTCAAGCAGCCGCTCGATTTCGGCAGTCCTCATCGTGAGATTCTGCTTAGCGAGCGCGAAAACGTCACCCATCCGCACCCCGATCAGCGAATTGTCGCCGGGGAAGAAGCGCTGGTATTTGGTTCGTTGCTCCTCGGTGGCGAGATCCCGGAGGCGGCTCTCGAATTCCGCCGCTGAAAGAGACTCGCTCATGACATCGCCTTCCTCAGGTACCCCGGGACTCAGCTGCACCTCTTGGTAGAGCTCGCCAAACACGGGTCCGGTTGTTGTCTAGTATGGCGAAGAAGCTTCTACCGACTAAGAGAGTGAGATCCCATGTCGATCGTCGTTACCGCAGTTTTCACCCCCAACGAGGGAGCCTTCGACCAGGTGGTCGAGGCGCTTCGGCCGGCGATCGCTGAGGTGCACGAGGAACCAGGGTGTCTGCTCTACGCCATCCACGAAGCCCCGAACGGGGACATCGTGATGATCGAGAAATGGGAGAGCGTGGAGTTGTTGGACGCACACGGTGCGGGTGATGCTGTTGCACGCCTGGGTAAATCGCTCCAGGGTCTGCTGCAGAAGCCGGTCGAAGTGGCACGGTTGACCGCCATCCCGGCCGGAACGGCGACCCAGGGCGAGCTTTAACCGCTCAGTCGAAAGAGACCGGTTCCGCTCCCTCAACGGAAGCGGAACCGGTCTCTTTCGTCAGAGCTTCTATTTCGATGAATTGCTCCCTCAGGCCTACCTGATGGGGTGGGTGACATTGAGTGTGTAATCGGCATCCCGACCGGTGTTGTTGATGAGCGAGAAGCGGTAGTCACCGGGAATGGTTACGGTAAAGGTCCCGGTCTTGGGCCGTGCGCTGCTGGTGTCCAGATAGACCTGGCTCCCGGAGGGATCTGTCACCCGCACGTCGAGGTCAACCCGCGATTCGTCCCAGTTCAAGTCGAAGGTCACCGTGCCGGTACCGGAGGAGACGATGCGGTTGATCGTCTGGTTATCGTCTATTTCCCCCGAGAACGTGGTGGTGGTTGTTGTTGGAGTGGGTGCGGTGACGGTAAGGGTGGCCGTACGCGTGACCCCGTCGTAGGTAGCGGAAATGATGCTTGAGGTGTTCGTGCCGACGGTGCTGGTCGAGACGGTGAAAGTCGCTCCCGTTGCTCCTTCGGCGATGGTGACACTGACAGGTACGGTCGCGGCGGATGTGTTGCTGCTGGCCAGGGCAACAGTGACACCTCCGGCCGGCGCTGCAGTGTCGAGTGTGACGGTGCCGGTCGAGTTGTTGCCGCCGGTCACGGTCGTGGGGTCGAGGCTCAGGGACGCCAGCGCGGGGGCCGGCGCGCTGTTGTCGACGGTGATGCTGACAGTTGCGGCGTTGCCGCTGTTGCCCGCGGCGTCGGTGGCGATGGCCGTGAGGTCCACGGAGCCGTTGGTCGTCGTGGTGGTGTCCCACGAGATGTCATACGGAGCGGTGGTGTCCGCGCCGATGAGCGTGCCGTCCGCGAAGAACTGGACTTCGGTGACGCCGACATTGTCTTCGGCAGCCGCGCTGACGGTGATGGTGCCGGAGACCGTGGCCCCGGCAGCAGGCGTCGAGATACTCGCGGTCGGCGCGGTCGTATCAGTCGGCGGCGGTGCATTGTTCACCGTGACCGCGACCGCGTCTGCGTTGCCGGCGTTGCCTGCTGCGTCGAAGGCCGTAGCAGTCAGGACGTGCTCACCGTCAGTGGAACCTGTGGTGTCCCAGGAGATCTCGTAGGGCGCGGTCTCGTCAGTGCCGACCTCAGTGCCGTCGACATAGAAGACGACATGGGACACCCCGACGTCGTCGGAAGCAGTGGCCGCTACGGTCACCGTTCCCGAAACGGTGGCTCCGCCTGGGGGTGAGGAGAGGCTCACAGCCGGGGCAGTGTTGTCCACCGGTGGCTCCTCCACGTTCTCCACCGTGACCGTCACCGGTGCAGACGTGGCCGTGTTGCCTGCGGCGTCGACTGCGGTCGCCGTCAGGGTGTGCTCCCCGTCAGCCACAGTGGTGGTGTCCCAGGAAATCCCAAACGGAGAAGTCGTGTCCGCACCGATCAGTGTGTTGCCCACACTGAAGCGGACCTCGGAAACGCCCACGTTATCGGACGCTGAGGCGCTCACGGGAACGGTTCCTGAAACGGTCGTGCCGTTCGCCGGCGCGGAGATACTCACAGTCGGTGCCGTCGTATCGGCCGGCGCCTGTGGCGAGTTGACCGGATGCGTGACGTCGAGGGTGTAATTCGTCTTGCGGTCGGTGTTGTTGATGAGCGAGAACCGGTAGTCGCCAGCGATTGTGGCCGTGAAAGAGCCCGTCTTCGGTCTGGCGTTGCTGGTGTTGACGTAAACCTCGTTTCCGGAGGGGCCTGTGACCCGAAGGTCGAGGTCCACCCGTGATTCGTTCCAGTTCAAATCGAAGGTAACGGTGCCGATGCCAGATGAAACGGTCTGGTTGAGCGTCTGGTTCTTGTCGATGCGACCGGAGAACGAGGTGGTTGTTGTGGTGGGTGCGCTGTTGTCGACCGTTACGGTAACCGGTCCGGCATCACCGGTGTTGCCGGACGCGTCGACGGCGGTGGCCGTGAGTTCCGCGGAGCCGTTGGCCGTGCGGGTGGTGTCCCAGGAGATGCTGTGGGGTGCCGTTGTGTCGGTGCCGATGACATTCCCGTTCGCGAAGAAGCGGACTTCCGTGACGCCGACGTCGTCTGATGCATTCGCGCTGACTGTGGTGGTCCCGGACACCGTGGTGCCGGCTGCCGGTGCGGAGATGCTTACCGTGGGCGCCGTGGTGTCAGCCGGTGGCGGAGGCGGCGGAGCTGTGCCGCTTCCGAACATCGCGACGAAAGCGTCGCCCCAGAAGATGCTGGTGTCGCCGGCCCATAGCTGGTCGAAAGCCCCGGCAGTGGTCGGGAAGTCCGACGACAGGGTAGTGCCGGTGACATAGATATTCTCGTTCGGATCGAGGGCTATGCCGCTGGCGAACTCGTTGTTGCTGCCGCCCAGATAGGTGGCGTAAATGAGGCTGGAGCCGTTGTCATTGAGTTGTGCAAGGTAGGCATCGCCGCTGCCGGCATTGGTCGGCTGATGTGCATCAGCGGTGGTGGCTGCGCCGGCTTCGGCCCGGCCGCCGATCCATGCGTTATTCGCCGCATCGACGCTGATTGCCGCGGAGGAAGCGATGCCAAGGTAGGTGGAGTAGCTGAGGGCGGTGCCGTCAGAGCGCAGCTTCGCGACAAAGGATTCGCTGGTCGAGTCGAAGGCCGTATCGAACGCCCCGGCAGTCGTCGGGAATTCCGGTGACTGGGTTCCTCCCGTCACATAGGCGTTCCCGGCGCCGTCGATCGCCAGTCCGTTGGCCCGGTCCACCCGGGTGCCGCCCAGGAACGTTGACCAGACAAGACTGCCCCCGGTGGTATCCAGCTTGGTCACGAACACCTCGAAGAGGTCAGCGAAACCGCCGCCGCTATGAGCAGGCTGGAAGGAGCCGGACGTGGTGGGAAATTCAAGGGAGCGCGTTGAGCCGGTCAGGTAGGCGTTCCCGGCAGTGTCGACGGCGATGCCCGCTGACAGCTCGTTCTCCGCCCCGCCGAGGAAGGTGGAATAGGCGAGGGAGCTTCCGCCGGGGTTCAGCTTTGCAACAAAAACGTCCTCGCCGCCACCAAACGTGGCGTCGAATGCACCCGTGCTCACAGGGAAGTCGGCAGAGAACGTACTGCCGCCTACGTAGGCATTGCCGTCACCGTCGACGGCGATGGTACGTCCGTCGTCGCTCGCTGCCCCGCCCAGGAAGGTGGAATACTGCAGCCCGCCCGTCGGGCTGAGCTTGGTGACGAAGCCGTCGGTGGCCGTCTGTTCCCCCACGCTCAGCGTCTGCTGAAAGGCTCCGCTGGTGATGGGGAAGTCGCCAGAGCTGGTCTGCCCGGTGATGTACGCGTTCCCGGCAGCGTCCACCGCGACGTCACGGGCCGTCTCCGTCTCTTCAACCGTGCCCCTCCGGGTGGGCGTCGGAGTGCCGCCCAGGTAGGTGGAGTAGACCAGACCGGAGCCGTCAGCGTTGAGCTTGGTGACGAAGGCATCCATCACCCCGCCGCTGAAGGTTCGGTCAACGGTTCCCACCGTGGTGGGGAAGTCCGTCGATTGAGTGCTGCCGGCGATGATCGCGTTTCCGTCGGCATCGACGGTGATCGCTTCGGCGCGATCAGCGCTAGAGCCGCCAACGAAGGTGGAGTAATCGAGTCCCGGATCAATGACCAAGGGGTGCTCCGCCTGATAGGGACCGACGTCGAAACTGTAGGCGGTGCCTTCATTCAGTTGGAAACTGCTTGCCACTGGCACCCGTGCACCGTCGATTTCCTGATAGGACACAGGGGCTGAGTCCTCCAGGGACCCGAGCGCAGTTCTGATCTGCATCGCACCGGAGCTGTCCATCGTGAGGCTGCTGGCGCCGTCGTAATCCAGCCCGATCACGCCGGGGTCAGTTCCGGGTTGGACATGGAACTCGTACTTCAGCTCGCCGTCCTGGCCGCGCAGCCGCATGTCGATTCCAGGCCAAAGCTCGTCGTAAACGACTTCAGAGTAGCCGGAGAGCCCGGTGTTCCATTGGCCGGGGTCATTGCCCCGGACATAGTTCACCCGGGCGTCAGTGGGTCCGACGGCTTTCAGCTGGACGCCGTCGTGGGCACCGACGAAATTCATGCCAAGGACCGACGCGCGGGGCGCGGCATTCGACCCCACGGGGAGATCCTCGCTGAGCGAGATGACGATCCGCTCGGGCGTAAAGAAGAAGGCGTAGTCGGACCCCTGAGCGTGGTAGCGCACCTGAGGATCGGTTTGACCGAGGTTCTCAACGAAGGTCAGGGGCAGATCCGTGAAGGCCTGCGAAATCTGTTTCTCCTCCGCGGAGGTAGGAGAGGCCGACGACGACGAGGCCGTTGTCAGCGGCTGCGCGCTCGCAGGCACTCCGAGCATCAGCGAAAGAACGACGACGCCGAGCGCCTTCAATGACAGGTTGCTGCTGGACCTGGAGGGCATCGCCGGTCTCCGTCTGTAATGGCGCTGCCTTCGAGGCAATCGGTAAAACGGATACGCGGACGAGTTATGACGGCCGAGCTTGGCTCCCAGAAGCGCCTGACCTATGTGGAGATCTCACGGTAGGCAGGATCCCATGGAGAAACCTTGGGAAATTCTTGGGAGGCCTAGCTAGGGAAGACGATCGACGTCAACCTTCCGCTCCCACCCGATCGCCGGCGCAACGTGTTCAGCGACGTTCCGCAGCAGTTTGGCGTTGTAGTCGACGCCAAGCTGGTTCGGCACGGTGAGCATGAGGGTGTCGGCGGAGCGCACGGCGTCGTCACCGGCCAGTTCCGCGGCGATTCTGTCGGGCTCGCCGATGTAGCTTTTCCCGAAACGGGACATGGCGCCGTCGAGCACGCCCACCTGGTCGCGCGTCTCGCGCAGCGCGCTGAGGGCAAAATATTGTCGGTCCTCGTCGTCAACGATCGGGATGACGCTGCGGCTGACTGAAACCCGGGGGGAAAAGGTGTGGCCGGCCTCGTCCCAGGCTTCGCGGAACAGCTGGATCTGTTCGGCTTGCAATTGGTCGAAGGGAACGCCGGTGTCTTCCGTCAGCAGGGTCGAGCTCATCAGGTTCATGCCCTGCTCGGCGGCCCAGACTGCGGTCTTCCGTGTGCCGGCTCCCCACCAGATGCGTTCGCTCAATCCGGGGGAGTGCGGCTGGATGGGTAGCAAGCCGGCTCCCTGACGAGGGTCGGCCTGTGCAATCCCGGCACCGCTGATCGCGTAGCGGAACACCTCGGCGTGCCGGCGTGCCGTGTCCGCCGGTTCCTCGCCGTCCGCAGGGACGTAACCGAAGTTCGCCGCACCGTTGAGCGCTGGCTCGGGGGATCCCCGGCTGATTCCCAACTGCAGCCGTCCGCCGCTGATGAGGTCGGTTTCTGCGGCTTCCTCCGCCATATAGAGCGGGTTTTCGTAACGCATATCCACTACGCCCGTGCCGATCTCGATGCGCGAAGTCCGGGCCGCAATGGCCGAGAGGAGCGGGAACGGGGCTGCCTGCTGGCGCGCAAAGTGATGGACCCGGAAGAACGCACCGTCGATGCCGATTTCCTCGGCTGCCTCCGCGAGCTCGATTCCCTGGATGAGGGAGTCGCGTGCGGAACGGGTGCGTGAGCCTTCAAGCGGTGACCAGTGGCCGAAGGAGAGGAATCCGATTCGCTTCATACGCGCAACAACCACGCCCGACGGCGGGACATTCCTTTCGTGCTCAGGGTCCGCATGCCGTCAGCGACGAGTCAACACGTCCCGCGGGGACCGCTCAGTCAACCGTCCGCATTCACGTGACAGATCTCACCTTTTCGTGGTTGACTGTTAACAGTCGAACAGTCGAACAGTGAACCTCGAGAGGTGACGATGACGTTTCATCCCAAACTGGGATGCTCCAGTATCAGCTTCCGGCATCAGGACCTTCCCGAGGCCCTGTCCACTATCCGCGGCATCGGATTCGAGCAGATTGACCTCGGAGCGCTGCCCGGTGTCTGCAACCATGTGCCCTTCGAGCTCACCGCGGAGGCGGTGACAGAGGTCATCGGCCAGGTGAAACAATCCGGCATCGCCGTGCGTTCGGTCAACGGCGACGTAGGCGATCTCAATGCGCTACTCGACGCCGATGCGCGCGCCGCCCGTCAGGAGCATCTGAACCGACTCCTGTCACTGACAGCCGGCGTCGGTGCACGTGCCCTGGTGCTTCCCTGCGGCGCGCAGGACCACGCGCCGGTGGCAAACCTGGAGGAAGACCTCGCCCTCGTTGCGGAGGAACTCATCGCGGCGTCCCGCCTCGCACAGTCCTATGGTGTGGAACTGTGGACCGAATCCCTCCACTTCTTCCGGCTCAGCTGGAACATCGACATCGCCTCCAGGCTCCATGAGTTGCTGGGGGAGAGCGGCGTCGGGGTGGTCATGGACTTCAGCCACATCGTCGCTGCCGGCAACGACCCTATGGACTTCGTGGAACGCTTTGCCCCGATCATCCGGCATGTGCATCTTCGCGACGCTGTGCCGGGGAACATCCATCTGTCCATCGGAAACGGAGCCGCCGACTTCGCCGGCGGCATCGCCGCCCTGTTGAACGCCGGTTACGACGGGAACTTCGCGCTCGAACTTGAGACGCGGGACGTCTCCCATGAGGAGCGGCCGGCCGCCGCCGCCAAAGCCGGCGAGTACATCTCCGACATCATCAGTACGAAGTCACGACAGAAAGCAGCAGTTCTATGACCCGGGTTCCGGCTCTTTCTACCTCCTAACTCATCCGTTGTTCGCTGGAAGGCACTCGACATGACTCACATATTCAACGATCCCGCCGAGTTCGTCGGGGACGCTATGCGCGGGTTCGTGGATCTTTACCCCCGCTACGTCCGGGGAGTTGCCGGGGGAGTGACCCGCCGGCAGAAGCCCGCCGAACCCAAGGTCGCAGTCATTGTGGGTGGCGGCAGCGGTCACTACCCGGCGTTTGCAGGGATTGTGGGACCGGGTTTCGCCGACGCCGCCGTCGTCGGGAATATCTTCACCTCGCCGTCGTCGCACTTCGCGTACTCTGTGGCGAAGGCCGCGCACAGTGGCAGTGGCGTGATCTTCAGCTACGGAAATTACGCCGGCGATGTCATGAACTTCGGGCTCGCAACGGAACAGTTGCAGGAGGAGGGTATCGACGCCCGCAACCTGTTGGTCACCGACGACATTGCCAGCGCGCCCGTCAATGAAATGAGCAAGCGCCGCGGGATCGCCGGCGATTTCGTCGTCTTCAAGGCGCTCTCTGCTGCGGCGGATGCAGGCTTGGACATCGATGAGGTCGAGCGCGTCGGGCGCAAGGCGAATGACCGCACGCGCACCATTGGCACTGCCTTCTCCGGATGCACCTTCCCCGGCGGAGCCGCTCCGCTCTTCACCGTAGACAAGGGAGAAATGGGCCTGGGCCTGGGTATCCATGGCGAACCTGGTCTGCACAACGAGCCCATCCCGTCCGCTGAGGACCTTGCGCGGCTGCTGGTCCACCGGCTCATGGCCGAGGCCCCCGCGGACCACAACGGACGGGTCGGTGTCATCCTCAACGGACTCGGCAGCACCAAGTACGAGGAACTGTTCGTGTTGTGGGGATCGGTGGCGCCGCTGCTGCGTGAACAGGGCCTGGAACTGGTGGACCCTGAAGTCGGTGAACTCGTCACCAGCCTGGACATGGCCGGTGTCTCCCTCACCCTTGTCTGGCTCGACGAGGAACTGGAAAAGTACTGGACCGCGCCGGCAGATACCCCCGCCTACCGCAAGGGTGACAATATGGCCGCCGCGGAGTGGGACGCCGACGACGACGCCGCTGCGGAAAGCAGCGTTGCTTACGCATCAGGCTCCGACGCCTCGCGCGCGGCCGCAGCCCAGACTCTCGAACTCATGGCGTCGGTCCGGAAAGCCCTCCACGATGCCGAAACCGAGCTCGGACGGATCGACGCTATCGCCGGCGATGGCGACCACGGCCGCGGCATGGTCCGCGGTATCGACGCGGCGCTCGCCGCCGCACAGCGCGCCGCCGAAGCTGGCGCGGGCGTCGGCACGGTGCTGCAGGCCGGTGGCGATGCCTGGACGAGTGAGGCGGGCGGAACCTCCGGCGTGCTCTGGGGCAGCGCCCTCGGGGCGTTCGGCCGGGTCATCGGCGACGGAGAACACCCATCGGCGCAGCGCCTCGCCGAAGCGGTCGAAGCTTTCCGGCAGCGGCTGGTGGCACTCGGGAAGGCGGAGCCGGGTGACAAGACGATGGTCGACGCCGTCGTCCCGTTCGTCGCCACCTTCCGTGAATCGGTCGACGGAGGGCGTCCTGCATCGGAGGCAATGGCCGCCGCAGCTGAGGCTGCCGATTCCGCTGCCCGCAGCACGGCGGAACTGCGCCCCAAACTCGGCCGGGCGCGTCCGCTTGCGGAACGAAGCGTCGGCACCCCGGACCCGGGGGCCACATCATTCGCGCTGATCGCGCGGGTACTGACGGGAGAAACCAAATGAACGCACCACTGCGGCTGGTCATCGGCTGCGACGACGCCGGACTGCGCTACAAGGAAGCACTCAAGCAGGTGCTCGAAGACAGCGACCTCGTTGCCTCCGTGCTCGACGTCGGTGTCCAGGCAGACGAGGACACCGCGTACCCCCGCGTTGCCTTCAAGGCCGCCGGTGAGATCGCCGAAGGCCGGGCCGACCGCGCCCTGCTGATCTGCGGCACGGGACTCGGCGTCGCGATCAGTGCCAACAAGGTGCCCGGCATCCGCGCCGTTACCGCGCACGACTCCTTCTCCGTGGAACGCTCGGTGCTCTCGAACAATGCACAGGTTTTGTGCGTCGGCGAGCGCGTGATCGGTTTGGAACTCGCCAAGCGCCTGGTGAAGGAATGGCTCGGCTACCGCTTCGATGAACAGTCTGCTTCCGCAGGCAAGGTCGCCGCCATCACCGACTTCGAACGGAAGAACGGCACCGTCGAGGAGCCGGCTTCCTGCGACTGAGCAGCCCTGGAATCGGCGCGGCCGTGAGTTACTGAGCGGGCTCCTCAGGAGAAGTGCCGAGCAGGTTGGAAAGGGCAATTTCCATGTGTTCAATGGTCACGTGACGGGCGATGCCTGTATCTCCGGACTTGATCGCGTCCACAATGTCCTGGTGGCGGTTCGGTGTCATGTTGCCGACTGCGCGCTCAAGGCCGGAGAACATGATCGACATCCGGATAGAGCCCTCGAGGGATCCCCACTGGTGGATCAGGGTGCTGTTCCCTGCCAGCTCGACGAGCGTTCGGTGGAAGTCGAGATCCGCTTCGATGCTCGCATCGAGACCGTCCTTCCGGGACCGCTCCATGTGGGCGACGGCGGCGGTCAGCTTCTCGACGACGGCGCTGCGGTCGGTCCTAGCCGCCAAACGCTCAGCGGCCAGGGCCTCCAGGGCAGCACGAACCTCGAAAATCTCGCCGATCTCACCGGAGTCCAGGTTGCGCACCCGCAAACGGCCCCTGTCATCAGCGGTAACGAGGCCTTCCTGCTGAAGCTGACGGAGCGCTTCACGCAGGGTGCCGCGGCTGATGCCGAGCGTTTCCGACAGCTCGGTTTCGACCAGATGCCTGCCCGGGGGAAGCTCGCCGGTGGTGACTGCGATGCGCAGCGCCGTGACCGCTTGCTCGCGCAGGTTGGTCCGCGCGAGTCCGGATAATGCCATTGATGAAGCTGCCACTGATCGGTCTCCGAGTGTCGGCAATTGGTTCGTCTACGGAACTGTACCGCGCCGCCGGAGAGTTCCAGAGCTGCAGGAATTCGGCCTGCTGTTGACAGTTAACTAAATCCACTGTCCGATATCGCGGGAATGTTTGTCAATGGGTTGCTCAGGGACTTTACGAGTCGGGAAAAGTGTGACAAGCTTCACTTCAATGAGTTGACTGTTGACAGTCAGCATGCCGGAACAGGCGAACGGAACGCATACCGTCGCATCCCCGAAAAACTGATACACATCCCCCGATTCCCAGGAGACAAAGCATGACCAACCCTCAACGCACCGCCGTCGTCACCGGCGCAGCCTCACCACGAGGAATCGGTAAGGCGACAGCTGCCCGCTATGCCCGCGACGGCTGGGCCGTCGTCATTCTGGATCTCGACGGTGAAGCCTCCTCAAAGGTCGCCGCCGAAATAGCCGGTGACTTTGGAGTTCCTGCCTTCGGCCACGTCGTTGATGTGACCAACGAGCAGTCAGTTCTCGAAGCGCACGCCGCCGTTGACGCCGAGGTTTCTGCAGGCAGGCTTCCGGCTGTCGGTGCCCTGGCCAACATCGCAGGAATCACCTCGCCCGTGCCCTTCCTGGAGACCACGCTCGACCTGTGGAACAAGGTCATGGCCGTGAACGCAACAGGCACCTACCTCGTGACCAAGGCATTCCTGCCGGGCATGCTGGATCAGCAGTGGGGCCGGATCGTGAACATGTCCTCCGTATCAGCCCAGCGCGGCGGCGGCGTATTCGGCCGCGTACCTTACTCCTCGGCCAAGGCCGCGATTCTAGGGTTCACCAAGTCGCTGGCCCGTGAACTCGGGCCGCAGGGCGTGACGGTCAATGCTGTTACCCCCGGCGCCGTGGATACGGACATCCGTGTCGGCACCACGCCTGAGCTCGAGGCCGCGATCGTCCGCGATGTTCCGCTGGGTCGTCAGGGATCGACGGACGACATCGCCGGAGTGATTGCATTCCTTTCCTCGGAGGACGCCGGCTACATCACCGGTTCCACCATCGATATCAACGGCGGCAGCCACATCCACTAACACGCTCCACACCCACTTCAGGAAAACAAGGAGGTCTTCCCATGACAACGAACAAGACTTACACCGGTCGTAAGGCGCTCAAGGCACTCGCGCTTGCCGCCGTCGTCGGACTCGCGGCGACAGCCTGCGGCGGCGGCGGTGGCGGTGGCGGCGAGACGGGTGGCTCAGGAGAATCGCGCCAGCTGCTCCTCGGCCACGGCGCTGACCCGACGAACCCCCGTTCGGAGGCTGCGACGTTCTTCAGCGAGGAAGTTGCGGAACTCACCGACGACCAGCTGACCGTGCAGGTGCAGGGCTCCGAGCAGCTCGGCAGCGACAGCGAGATGATGGTTTCGCTGTCCTCGGGCACACTGGATCTGACCGCAAACTCCCAGGGCGCAGTCTCGGGCAGCGTGCCCGAAATGGCGCTCTTCGGCCTGCCCTTCCTCTTCGAATCCTCTGAGCACGCCTACGCCGTGGTCGACGGTCCCATCGGGGACGAGATCGCAACAGCAGCCGAAAGCGCCGGTTTCAAGGTACTCGCATGGTGGGACAACGGAATTCGTGACATCACCAACAGCAAGGTGCCCATCGAAACTCCGGAAGACGTTGCCGGTCTGAAGATCCGTACACCCGAGGATCCGATGACCATCGACATCTTCAATGCACTCAACGCCAACCCGACACCGCTGGCCTTCAACGAGCTGTACCTCGCACTGCAGCAGGGCGCGGTTGATGGCCAGGAGAACCCGATCACGAACATCGCTTCCTCGAAGCTTTACGAAGTGCAGGAACACCTTGCCCGCACCGGCCACAAGTACGAAGTGACCCCGTTCATCATCAGCATGAGCACGTGGGAATCCCTGTCCGCGGAACAGCAGGAGGCGGTGCAGACCGCGGCGGACGAAGCGCGTGACATGCAGCGTGAGCTGATGCTTGAGCGCAGCGAGGAACTCTACGCGGAGCTGGAAGGCGAGCTTGCCATCACCACTCCGGAGCTGGAGCCCTTCCGCGAGGCCACCTCGTCGGTTTACGACAAGTGGTCCGAGGAGTACCCGGAACTCGTTGAACAGTTCGTGTCGGAGGCCGACGCGAACCGAGCAGAATTCGCCGCTGAATAATGACAACCACGACTGGGTTGGTTCCGAGCCCGGAACCGGAGTTTGACCCGAACAATCCGCAGGCGCTCGATCAGCCCAGTCCCCTGGCGCTCGTCACCGACAAGGTAAACCTCTGGGCTACCTATGTCGGTGGCGCAGTGTCGGTCGTCGGCTTCCTGGTGATCGGCGCGCTGCTGGTCGTTGCGGTAATCCTGCGATTCGTCTTCAACTCCAGCCTCGACTTCGCGACGGAGATACCGACCTTCGCGTTCCCCTGGCTGGTTGCCGGAGGTGTTGTGGCGGCAATGGGGCGCAGCGGGCACCTGGCGGTGGATTACTTCACCAAGAAGGCGAGCCCCAGGGTGCAGCGTTACATCGACGTCCTGGTGTGGACGCTCTGCACACTCGCGCTCGCGTACCTGTTCTACATCGCCACCTTGATGATCAGGCCCTACACCTTCCAGAAGTCTCCGATTCTGGGGCTCCCGCTGATGATGAGCTACGGAGCGTACCTCTTTATGACCGCAAGCCTCGTAATCCAATCCGCAGCACGTCTATGGACGGCGATTCGCGGCACCTACGTTCACAGGGAGGCCCTCGGTGTTTGAGGTCGGAATTGCAATCCTCGTCTTCCTGGTACTGCTTCTCATCAGCGTGCCGGTCTCCTTCGCACTGTTCATGTCCACGATGACGGGCCTGGCGCTGGTGGGGACCTACCCGCTGCAGATCGTCGCGCAGCAGTCCTTCGCGCCGGCGTCGAACTTTCTGTTCCTTGCCATACCGTTCTTCATTCTGACTGCGGATCTGCTGTCGAGCGGGAAACTGGGGCAGACGGTCATCGGGCTGGCTACCAAACTGGTGGGCCGGTTCCGTGGTGGCGTGGGCCAGGCCAGCGTCGCAACCTCCGTGGTGTTCTCCGGCGTTTCCGGATCCGCCGTAGCGGACGCCTCCGGTCTGGGCTCCGTGCTCATTCCGTGGAGCAAGAAGGTTGGCTATCCGGGCCCGTTCAACGCTGCGGTCAACGCCTCGTCATCCGTTATCGGCGTCATTCTTCCGCCGTCGATTCCGATGATCCTGTTCGCCGCGACCTCCGGCGTCTCTGTTGCCGCGATCTTCCTGTCCGGGCTCATCCCGGGTTTGATTCTGGCAACCGCCTTCTTCATCACCTGCTGGGCCGTGGCTCTTCGCCATGGGTTCCCCAGGATCAAGGTGAAGCTGACGGCACGGAACCTGATGAAGGATCTGCTGCTCGCGCTCCCCGCGGTGCTGATGCCCATCATCATGATCCGCGTCGTTCTGCTGGGCGGCATCGCAACGGTGACCGAGGTAGCCGTGCTGTCGGCGCTCTACGCGATTCTCATCCGTCTGATCTACCGGGACATTACGTTCCGCGGATTCATCAGTTCGCTGGTGAACGCGGCAGCAGCGACCGGCGTGGTGATGTTGCTGATCATGATGTCCGAAGCGCTGAGCTGGTTCCTCACGGTTCAGCAGGCGCCGCAGCAGATCACCCAATCCCTGCTCTCGAGCATCGGGTCGCCGTTCCTCATCCTGCTTCTGATCAACCTGATCCTTCTGGTTGTGGGGGCGTTCCTCGATATGTCACCGGCAATCCTGCTGCTGACTCCGGTGCTGATGCCGATTGCCGAAGGCATTGGGCTGGATCCCATCCAGCTCGGGCTGATTATGATCCTCAACCTCGGTATCGGCTTGTTCACTCCACCGGTGGGAACCACGCTGTACATCTCGACGTCCATTGCAAAGGTGCCGATTGAACAGACGGTAAAGGCCCTGCTTCCGTTCTATGCAGCGTCTATCGCCGTTCTCCTGGCTGTCACCTATATTCCGGCGCTCACGAGCTTCGGACGCTAGAGGGCAGTGCCATTTCGATGAGTCCGCTTCCGGTAGTGCTCCAGCACCTCCGGGGCGGGCTCAGTTTCTACCAGTTCGACGTCGTTCGTCTGCCAGGTAGGCAGGGCTCCACGAAGCGCCCCCGCCGCCTGGCGGGCGGCGCCGTCGGCCACGTATTCGCCCGGACTCGGTACTGAAACGGGCAGTCCGAAGACGGCGCCGACCGACTGCCGCAGTGCAGCTGAACGTGCGCCGCCCCCAACCAGGATGATGCGCCGCGCAACTACTCCCACGTCCGTCAGGGCCTTGAGCCCGTCCGCAAGCGAGCAGGCAACGCCCTCGACGGCGGCCCTGGCAAGGTTCGCCGGAGTGTAGTTCTGAAGCGTCAGACCGTGGAGGGAACCCGTTGCGTTCGGAAGATTGGGTGTCCGCTCACCGGAGAAATAGGGCACGAGCGTGAGTCCGTCCGCGCCGGCGGGAGCCTGCAGAGCGAGGTTCGAGAATTCCTCATGGTCGACCTCCAGCAGACCCGCGGTCGCGTCGAGCACGAGCGTTGCGTTGAGAGTGCAGACCAGCGGTAGGTAGTTTCCCGTCGCGTCGGCGAAACCGGCCACCAGTCCGGAGGGGTCCGACGCCGGGCTATCAGACACCGCAAACACCGTGCCGGACGTGCCAACCGAGACGACGACGTCGCCCTCCGCCGCTCCGACGCCCAGCCCCGCTCCGGCGTTGTCACCACAGCCGGCCCCGATGATCAGGCCTTCGGGCGTTTTCCGGAAGTCGAGCGGCCCGAGGACCTCGGGGAGGACCGGTACATGCCCGAGCGTGTTTTCGAGGACCTCGGCCAGGTACCCCTCAGTTGCAGACCAGTAGCCCGTGCCGGAAGCGTCGGAGCGGTCCGTTGCCAACTCCTTCAGGCCGTCGCTGCCCGAGCCGGGGCCGTACCCGGCCAGACGCCAGCTGAGCCAGTCATGCGGCAGGCAAACGGCGGCGGTCCTCGCGGCGTTTTCCGGTTCGTTCTCCGCAAGCCACCGCAGCTTCGTTGCAGTCAGGGAGGCCACCGGGACGGTGCCGGTGGCCTCTGCCCACCACTCGGCACCCTTCTCGTCGACCAGTGCCGACGCAGCCGGTGCGGAACGCGTGTCATTCCAGAGGAGCGCCGGGCGCACCACGTCACCATTGCTGTCCAGGCACACCATGCCGTGCTGCTGCCCGGAAACGGAGACCGCGGCGACATCGTCGAATCCGCCCGCCGCCGCGATGGCCTCCTGCAAAGCGGTCCACCAAGCCTCTGGATGGATTTCCGTGCCCGGCGGGTGTTGCGCCGCGCCCCGGCGAACCAGTTCACCGGTTTCCGCATCCCGGATGACGACCTTGCACGACTGCGTGGAGCTGTCCACTCCGGCTACCAGCGACATGACTGTTCCTTTGCTGCGTTCTCAAACCTGGGGGCTTGTGAAGGTTTTGTCGCCTAGTTGCTGCTGAAGCCACTTCATAACGTCAACTAGGCGACAAAAACTTTCTTAGGTGGGGCTCTTAGGCGCGGGCGCCGAGGAGGTGCTCCATGGCCAGCTGGTTCAGGCGGACGAAGGCGAAGGAACGCTCTGAGGCCTTCTCTGCATCGAAATCCTCGAATGCGGTGCGGTCCGCGAGAAGGTCCGCGGTGGTTTCGCCCGCGGCGAGCGTCGTTTCGCCGAGTTCGACGACGCCGGACGTCTTCAGCGCTTCCTGCACCTCCGGATCTGCACGGAAGGCGAGAGCGCGTTCCTTGAGCATGAGGTACATGGAGATGTTGGCTCGAGCGGATTCCCAGACGCCGTCGTAACCGTCGGTGCGGGACGGCTTGTAGTCGAAGTGCCGCGGACCGTCGTAACGCGGGCCGCCGTTGGGGAAGCCGTTCTCAAGCAGGTCCACCGTGAAGAAAGCGCTGGTGAGGTCGCCGTGGCCGAACACGAGATCCTGGTCGTACTTGATGGACTTCTGCCCGTTGAGGTCGATGTGGAAGAGCTTGCCCGCCCACAGTGCCTGCGCGATGCCGTGCGTGAAGTTCAGACCGGCCATCTGCTCGTGGCCTGTCTCAGGGTTCAGACCCACGATGTCGCCGTGTTCCAGCTCGGCGATAAACGCCAGTGCGTGGCCGACGGTGGGCAGGAGGATGTCGCCGCGCGGCTCATTGGGCTTCGGCTCGAGGGCCAGGCGAAGGTTGTATCCCTTTTCCTTGATGTAGCCGGCGGCGGTGTCGACGCCTTCCTTCATACGGTCGAAGGCTGCTGCGAGGTCCTTGGAGCCGTCGTACTCGGCGCCTTCGCGGCCACCCCACATGACGAACGTCTCGGCGCCGAGCTCGGCGGCGAGGTCAATGTTGGCCAGGACCTTCCGCAGAGCGAACCGCCGGATGGAACGGTCATTGCTCGTGAACCCGCCGTCCTTGAACACAGGGTGGCTGAAGAGGTTGGTGGTGACCATGGGAACCTTCAGCCCGGTCTCGTCCAGAGCGGCACGGAAGCTCGCGTGGATGTTTTCACGCTGCTGGTCGGTGGAGCCAAAGGGCACAAGGTCGTTGTCGTGGAAGGTGATTCCGTACGCACCGAGCTCCGCGAGCCGGTGCACGGCTTCGACGGGATCCAGGGGTGCGCGGGTGTCCGTGCCGAAAGGGTCATTGCCGGTCCAGCCGACGGTCCAGAGGCCGAAGGTGAAGCGATCCGCAGGGGTGGGTTGAGGTGACATGTAGTACTCCGCACTGAGCTTGAAGGGATAAGTTCGTGACTAAAACATATCGGTAAAGTTGTCAGCCGTCAACGGGTGCAAACGCTACTTCTGCAGGCGCCAGTGCTATGTTTAGGTCCAGCACAAATGAGGCAGGGAGTAGCAATGAGTGAACGCGGCGGCACTGAAGACCTGCGGCGTCGCAACCTCTCAGCAGTCCTCACGACAGCGCATCGCCACGGTCCGCTGACTCGTGCAGCCCTCGTGCAGCGCTGCAATCTCACCCGGTCCACCATCGGCGCATTGGTCGGCGAACTGTCAGCCCTCGGCCTGGTCTATGAGACGGACGCCGCCGCGGCGCGCGTCGGCCGGCCCAGTCCCATGGTGCACGCGAGCGAACGTGTGGTTGCTCTCGCGGTCAATCCTGACGTTGATGCGGTGACAGTCGGTGTCGTCGGTCTGGGCGGCACGGTTCATCGCCGGATCCGTTACAACACCTCGTCCATTCCATCCCTGGATGAGGCAGTGAACATCACGCGCGCTGTTGTCGAGGGTCTCTCGGTGGAACTGGCGGGCAGTGAGCTTGTGCTCGGCGTGGGCCTGGCAATCCCTGGCCTGGTCAACGCTGACGCCGGGGAAGTTCGTTTGGCGCCGCACCTCGGCTGGAAAGATGTCGACGTCGTCGGGCCGTTCCGGGACGCGCTCAGCATGCCGGCTATGGCGGCCAATGATGCGACGCTCGGCACGCTGGCAGAGAGCATTTTCGGTGCAGCCGCCGGGTACCGCGACGCGCTCTATCTGAACGGCAGCGCCTCGGGCATCGGTGGAGGGGCGATCGTCGGCGGCCAGCCGCTCGGCGGTGCGTCGGGGTACGCCGGCGAGTTCGGGCACATGGTGATCCGGCCTGACGGAGAGCCGTGCCACTGCGGGCGCCGAGGATGCCTCGAGACGGAGGTCAATTTGGAGCGGCTGCTCAAGGTCGCAGGCCTGGACCACGCGGACGCCGAGCAGTTGGAGGACGCACTTGCCTCCGGACCGTCCTTCCCGACCCTCCGCGAGATCCGGCGCCAGTCCGACCTGCTTGCAATTGCGCTCAGCAACCTCGTAAACGTCTTCAACCCCGAGGTGATCGTGCTCGGTGGGTTCCTCGGCGTGCTGCTCGCGGCCGATAAGGAGCGGCTCAGCGCTGCGGTGGCCACGGGTGCCATCAGCGGGCTCGGAGCCGAAGTCCGCCTTGAGCGCGCTGCACTCGGTGCGGAACTTCTGCTCGTGGGGGCGGCGGAGGCCGTCTTCGCCGGGCTCCTGTCTGAACCGCGAAGCGCCGCCCGGTAATACAACCTTACGGTGCGGGCGGGGCCGGGACCTTCGGGCCAGGTGAGCGACGTCGTCGTGCGCCCACAGTCACTCCCACCGATGCGGCGGTGACCAGAAGGAGAGCAGTGATTTCCCGCGGACCAAGCGCCTGGCCGAGCACCAGCAGCCCCGCGAGCGCGGCCATCGCCGGACCCAGGGCGGAAAGAACTCCGAACACGCGGGTGGACAGCCGCTGCAGCGCGAGCATTTCGAGCGCATAGGGGAGGGCGCTGGACAACAGCGCCACACCGACGAAGACTGGCACCACCATGGGCGATGCCAGAGCTCCACCCGTCGCCGCCACTGCACCGAACGGCAGGACGATCACCGCGCCGATCGCCATCGAGACAGCCAGCCCTTCAACGCCGGGAACCAGCCGCCCCACGCGCGCGCTGAAAACGATGTAAACGACCCAGAACACGCCGGCGCCGAGCGCGAAGAGGATGCCGGCAAGCGGAAGGGCACCGCCGTCGTCGAGACCCAAAAGAATGACGCCGGCAAACGCCAGCAGTGCCCACGCCGCGTCGGCGAAGCGCCGCGTCTGCACGAGGGCCAGCAGGAGCGGGCCGGTGAACTCGAGCGTTACGGCCACGCCGATCGGGATGAGGCCGATGGCAAGGTAGATCAGGCTGTTCATCCCCGCCAGCGCCACGCCCAGCATCGCAGCGGCTGCCCACTGTTCGCGCTTCCACCCGCCGATTCTCGGACGTACAACGATCAACAGGATGAGCGCACCGAAGACCAGCCGAAGCAGTGTCGCGCCGGTGGGGCCCACGGCGTCGAACTGGGTTGCGGCAAGCGCCGCCCCGAACTGGACGGACAACACAGCCGTGATCATCAGCACGGGAGCGGGAACGGACGAGGTGCGCATACCTACATTCTGTCCGGCTCACGGCCGCCGCCTTACCAATCGGTGTTTATGTAGTTTGTGGTCAGTTCCTTGATCGTCGCTTCTCCGCACAGTCTCAGTTCGGGGAGCGCCTCGGCAACCGCCTCCGTGTTACCGCGCTTCAGGCTCACCTCCAGTTCCGCCGCGAGTCTGGCTAATCGTGAGGCGCCGATCATTGTGGAGGAAATCCTGACACTGAGCAGGGCATCGAGTGTCGCGTCGGGGTCTCCGTGCCTTACCGCATCGGCGACGCGCAGGTATCTTTCGTCCCAGAAAGCAATGAAGTCCCGCACGAATGATCGGGCAGGACGGGGATCCTCGAACTCTTCCTCGAGTTCGTGCAGCACTTTCTGGTCTACCAGCGGCAGTCGCTTTTTCGCTGTCATACGGGTCTCCTAGGAGTGGCACTGGCAACTGTGCGGCGCTAGTCACCGGTTGTTCATGCTCAACCTAGGGATGGAGAGGACGGAAAACATCAGTAGTCAATACCCGCTTATCCGGAGGCGACTACTCGAACGAGACGGGAACACTCGCATCCAGCGGCCGCCGACAGGGTTCGTTGGCAGTGTTCCCTGGCAGAAAACGCCCGATCAGGAGAAGCCAAGAACCAACGAACCGCCAGCGACGACGACACACAACGTGGCGAAGACAGACCGAGCAAGAACATTCCCTCGCAGTTGCAGCAGGGGACCGCGAAGGCCACGATTTGCCGCGACATGCGCTACATGAAGCTGTAGGCGGGGTCTTCTGCGAGCTAGGAACGGCTGGTTGCTACCATTTCTTCGGCGGCCGGCGCAGCCTGGTATTGCACTTCACCGCCCACAACAACGGTCGTGGGACCGTTCTCCAGCAGCCCTTCAAGGTGCTGATGGAACGGGTTGTTGCGCAGAACGACGAAGTCCGCCCTGAAACCTGGAGCTATGCTGCCCTCCTCGTGCTCGGCTCTGCAGGAATAGGCCGCATCACGGGTGGCGTGCTGCAGCGCATCCTCGAGGCGTAGCGCGTACTTCGGGAAATTCGCGGGCAAGGACCTGTCCAATGCTGATTTGCGGGTCGTCGCGACGTACATGTTCGGCAGCGGATCATACGGAGCGGTAGGCGCATCGGTGCTCAGCGCCAGGGTTGCGCCCGCTGCGGTGAATTCCGTCCAGGGGAATCCCCGTTCGATCCGATGGTCATCCAAGACTGCCTGCCAGTTCTCCTGCACGGCGGGGTCTGCGTGGACCGGCTGCATCGATGCAACGAGTCCCAGCCTCGCTAGACGCATCACATTCGCCTCGGTGACCGTTTCAAGGTGTTCAATGCGATGACGGCGCTCGCGTGGACCATTGAGACGGTAAACCTCCTCAAGCGCGTCTAGCGCGATGTTCGATGCTTCATCCCCAATAGCGTGGATGGCGATTTGCAACCCGGCGGCATCCGCCGCAGCCACCACGGGTATGAGGGCTTCCCGGTCCCACACTGGGTCCGCGTTGGTGCCATTGGCGTAGGGCTCCTTCATTGACGCGGTGCAGCTGTCGATCACTCCGTCGATCATCAGCTTGATGCCGGTGATCTTCAGGGTCGGTGAATTGATCTCCTGCGCAAGTGCGGCAGCGTGGGTGACCTGCTTCAGGTTTTCCTCGACGGACGCGCGGCGGTGGATAAACCAGTGCCCCTTGATGCGAAGAGGCAGGGTGTCATACCGGGCCTGCGCACGAAGGAAGGTTTGTAGGTCGTCATCTCCGACAGCCATATCGACGGCGCTTGTGACGCCACTGGCGAGATAGTGACTGATGGCGCTGTCCAGCCATGAATCCCGGTCGGCATCCGTTGCTTGCCTTGCCAGCGCAGGCCAGACAATCTGTTGGGCGGCCGTCTCCTGCAGCATTCCCGTGGCCTCCCCGGTGTCAGGCTCGCGGGCGATGGTTCCACCGATAGGGTCGGGTGTGTCCGCTGTAATTCCCAGTTCAACGAGCGCAGCGGAATTGACCCATACCGAATGCAGATCGTTCGCGTCGAGATACACGGGGATGTCCGGAACAGCGGCATCCAATAGTTGCCGTGTCGGCTCCTGCCCGTCGAGCGCGCTGTAAAGCCAACTGGTGCCCAGGATCCGCCGTGCTGCGGGATCCTGCGCCCGCGCAGCGCGCAATGCCGCCTGGATATCCTCCACGGTCTTCGCCGAGCGCAGCTGCACCTTCTGAAGAGACTGCCCAAGCATGAGCAGGTGTGTGTGGGCGTCGATGAAGCCCGGCATGACGAAGCGGCCCTCAAGGTCAATCTTCTCGGCATCCGCAGTTGTTGGAGTGGTGGTACCCGGTCGGCAAACTTCTTCAATCAGATTGCCTTCGACAGCAAATGAACAGCTGTCGATAACCCCCTCCGGAGTCAGGATCGAGGCATTGGTGTAAATGGTGCGGGTGGTAGGCACAACAGTCCGTTCTGAGTTAGACAATGGCGGCTTTGGGAAAGTCGGTCTCCGGGGCAGAGCCTGCGGCAAGATCCCGTTCCGTCCTGAGCGACAGCCGCGAAATCAGGGCCAGGGGAACAAGAAGGACGAGGGTGATACCGCCGAGGATGATGCCCAGCGCTGAGTAGCCGAGCGACTCTGAGACCACGGTGCCGAAGAGCGGCGCGAAGGAAGAACCCACCAGATACACGCCGAGGATCGGTCCCGACCAGCGGCCGCTGGCGTCGAGGGCTGCGGCGATAGCTACCACGTAGAGGAAGGCGACGATGTAGATGGTGTTCCAGGCGATGATTACGACCAGGTACAGCTGCGGGTCGGTCACGAAGCCGGACGCGATCTTGAGCCCGGCTCCGGCGAGGAGCGCTGCCACCAGCGGGATTGTCCGACCGATCTTGTTGCCGCCGATGCTGACCATGGCGGCGGCGGCGAGGCCACCCAGTGTGGACAGGCTGAGCACCAGCCCCATACCCGTTTCATCGAGCCCGGCCTGCTCTTCACCCATCACGGCGGCGACGGCCCATAGGGAGTCCTCGCCCAGTGCCCAGACGGCGAAGCAGGCCAGCAACCCGAAACCGGCGATCGTGACGGTGCGCGAGGGCTTTTCCTGACGAGCGGCAGGCGAGGCAAGGCCAGGGGCCGCCTGGACAGGGCGGTCGGGAAGCCAGCCCGTTGTTACGAGTGCTACCAGTGCAAGGCCCGCGAGAATCCCGAACGCGCTTCCCATCGCAATACCGACCGCGGGGATGATGAACAGAACCACCGCCACAATCGCGCGGTTGGTGAAGCCGCTGATCCCGGAAGCGCGGTCAGGGTTGCGCAGGGCAGCGAGGGCGGCGCCGCCCGCTGCCACGGCACCTCCGCTGCCGATTCCGGCCAGGACGATACCGATTCCGGCGACGACGGCGTCGGGCACCACTGCCGCAGTACCGTACCCGAGCGCAGTGAGGAGCAGACCGACGCGTGCGACGACGTAGCGCCCGTTCAGGGCGGTCCATCGCGATGTCGCGAGGCAGGACAGTGCGGACAGCAGAAGGCAGGCGGTCATGAGGCTGCCCGCTCCGGTGGCGCTGTAGCCGAGGTCGGCGAGGGCCAAAATCATCACCGGGATGAGGTTGGCGGTCATGAAGCCGACGACGGTCACGCCGAAGGTTGAGATGGCACGCGGCGCCGTCAGCGGAACACGCGTTTCCTCGGGATGGTGGGCCTGGTTCACGTGGAACCCCGTTTCGTTGGAAGGATGTGAAAGCCGTCACTAACGAACGGCATTCGTTTAGTATGGGGGTCGCTTCCTGTCATCTGCAAGGGTTTTTGAAAGGCTTTCAGTAAATTTCCTGTTTCGCCCGTATTTCGATGCCTGCAACGAGGGTCTCCATCCCGAATTCGAACGCCCGGTTCACGCGCTCCGAAGCAGATGCCGTGGACCCTGTGGCTCGCGCCAGGGCGGGAAACTGCTCCGGCGACAGGTGCCACACCTCATCCGGAGCGGTGGCGTCCAGCGCTGCACCCAGGGCGAAGTAGTCAATCATCGCGATTGCCGGTCCGATGTCTTCCGCAGCCAGCCCTGATCGCTCGAGCGTGAGGGCGAGGTCCTCGTACATACCCATGACTTCAGGTGCGCGCACCGTTTGCGTCACGAGGAGAGGTACCAGCTTCGGATGCCGGGCGAAGCGGTCCCGGTATGACCGGATGAGGGTTCGGGCAGCGTCCTGCCAGGGTTTATGCGCTACTGGTTTCGATGGCGTCGCTTCGAACAGGTGCGCCCGGAGTAGCTCAATGATGTGCTCGCGGCTTTCGATCCGGTTGTAGAGCGACGACTGACTGACGCCCAGTACCCGTGCGATCTTGGGAAAACTGAAATCACCCGTCTCGTCAACCAACTTCAGGGCCGCATTGACGATCAGCTCGACTGACAATAGTTCGGATCGGGGACGAGGCATGGGTTCTCTTCCTTGGTAGTTACTCTGCCGAAGCGGGGGAGTGCAACCGCTCCAGCTGCGCGCGGAGGCCGACAAGAAGCGCCTCAAGGCCGACGTCGAACGCGTCATCAGCGCCGCTGCGCTCGGTTCCGGCGGAAGAACTGCTCGTCACCGCGGAGGTGAACAGCGGAAAGTCATCAGCGAGTGCGCCGGGGTCGAAGATGTTGGTCGGCGCTGACACATCCATGGCCGAGCCGTAGACGAAGGACTCGACGGCGACGATTGTCGAGATGACGCGCTCCCGCGGCCATCCGGCGTGCAGCAGTCCGCGCGTGACTTCCTCGTACATGCGCAGCGTTTCGTACGCGCCGCCCACCGGCATGACCGCGATCACCGGCACCAGTGGTGCGTGCGCGGCGAACGCCTCCCGGTAGGACCAGGCCCAGCCCCGAAGCGCGTCATCCCAGGGCCGGCTCTGGAACCCACTGGTGTCGACGAGCCCCATGAGGTGATCCTGTACCCAGATCAGGACGTCCCGCTTGGATTCGACGTGGTTGTACAGGGCTGACGGTGCGACCTTCAGATGGCGTGCCAGCGCGGCGATGGTGAATCCCTCGTAACCTACGGTCTCCAGAAGGGAGAGGGTCGCGGAGGTGATGCTCTCGCGGGTCAGAACCTTATTCGCCGGGCGGCCGGCGCGCCGGGGCTCATGCCTGCCTGCCGCCTGGTGCTCCAGTGCCATGTCCTGTCCCTTCTGAGTGCCGGTTTCATGCGTCCGGCTTTTCAAACTGTGCCCTGTCCTCTACAGTAATCGGAAATAAATGAATATGATTCATTTTATGCCGCGGCGTTCGCCGCGTAGAGAGGACACCATGAGGATCATCGAAAGCGACGTCGTCGTCGTTGGGGCCGGACCGTCAGGACTGATGGCAGCGAGGGAGCTGCGCAAGGCCGGCCACACTGTCACGGTTCTGGAGGCGCGGGACCGCGTGGGCGGTCGCACTCACACCGACGTCGTCGACGGTGCGGTGCTCGAGGTCGGCGGACAGTGGGTGTCCCCGGACCAGGAGGCGCTGATCGGGCTTCTCGATGAGCTGGGGCTGCAGACCTACTCCCGCTACCGCGAGGGCGAATCCGTCTACATCGGAGCCGACGGAAAAGCCGTCCGCTACACCGGGGAGATGTTTCCCGTCGGCCGCCGGACCAGTGCGGAAATGGCCCGGCTCATCGAGGAACTGGACCGTCTGACAGCGCTGATGGACCCGAAAGCGCCGTGGGAACACCCGCAGGCGCGCGAGCTGGACACCATCTCCTTCCACCATTGGCTCCACCAGCAGTCCGACGATGAAGAGGCCTGCAACAACATCGGCCTCTTCATCGCCGGTGGAATGCTGACCAAGCCGGCTCACGCGTTCTCCGCCCTGCAGGCTGTTCTGATGGCCGCCTCCGCAGGGTCTTTCTCGCACCTTGTGGATGAAGATTTCATCCTCGACAAGCGCGTGGTCGGCGGAATGCAGTCGGTGTCGGAGCGCATGGCAGCAGAGCTGGGGGACTACGTCGTACTGAACAGTCCCGTGCGCACCCTCCGCTGGTCTGAGGATCCGGACGGGACCACCAGCGTGACGGCCATCTCGGAGGATGTCGCCGTCAACGCCCGCTACGCCATCATGGCCGTCCCGCCGAACCTGTATTCGCGCGTCTCCTACGAGCCGCCGTTGCCGCGCAGGCAGCACCAGATGCACCAGCACCAGTCGCTCGGCCTGGTCATCAAGGTGCACGCCGTCTATTCCACGCCGTTCTGGCGGAAGGACGGACTGTCCGGAACAGGGTTCAGCGCGGGGTCGATTGTGCAGGAGGTGTACGACAACACCAATCACCAGGACACCCGCGGGACCCTCGTCGCCTTCATCTCCGATGAGAAGGCCGACGCAATGTTCGAGCTTGCTCCCGAGGAGCGACGCAGCCGCATCCTCGAATCCATCGCCGGTTTCCTTGGGCCGCAGGCGCTGGAACCGGAGGTGTACTACGAGTCCGACTGGGGCTCGGAGGAATGGACGCGCGGCGCGTACGCCGCTAGCTACGATCTGGGCGGCCTGTACCGCTACGGCCGGCACCAGCTGACGCCGGTCGGGCCCATCCACTGGTCTAGCTCCGACCTCGCGGCCGAGGGCTACCAGCACGTGGACGGCGCCATCCGCATGGGCCAGTTCACCGCGCGGAACATTACGACGGCGCTTTCCAAACAGCGCGCTCTCATCGGCTAGGGGCAACACAATGAAAACCAATACTTTGACCACCATGACAACAACCACGGTGATGCCCGCCGAGTGGGAGCGGCATGACCGCACGTGGATGGCGTTCCCGCCTGCCAATGAAACGTTCGGAGCGCCCGGCAGCGAGAGCCTGGGCTGGGCGCGGGAGGCATGGTCCCGCGTCGCCCGGACGATCGCCCGCTACGAGCCCGTGACGGTGCTCGCCGATCCCGCCGGCGTCGAACAGGCACGCGCCATGCTCGGTGAGGGCATCACCGTCCGGGAAAGCGAGCTCGACGACGCGTGGCTCCGCGACTCTGGGCCCACGTTCATCCATCGGGCGGACGGGTCCGTCGGCGCCGTCAACTGGGTCTTCAACGGCTGGGGCGCTCAGCACTGGGCGGCCTGGGAGAAGGACCAGCACGTCGGAAGGTCCGTCGGCACGCATGCCGGTATTCCGGTCGATGACAGCCCGCTCGTGAATGAGGGGGGCGGGTTCCACATCGACGGTCGCGGAACGGTCCTGCTCACCGAGACCGTGCAGCTCGATCCCGGACGCAATCCGGGGGCCACCAGGGACTCGGTCGAAGCCGAGTTGCATGCCCGGCTGGGCACCCGGCACGCCATCTGGCTGTCGCGCGGCCTCAGCCGCGACTACGAGGAGTTCGGCACCCGCGGCCACGTGGACATTGTCGCCGCGTTCACGCCGTCGGGCGCGGTGCTCCTGCACCGTCAGGACAACCGCGCGCACCCCGACTATGAAGTGACCCGCTTCCTGCGCTCCGAGCTCGAGAAAGCGGTCGACGCCGCCGGCCGGCCACTGGCGATTATCGATGTCCCGGCGCCCACCGTTATTACCGATGACGACGGTTTCGTCGATTACTCCTACATCAACCACTACGTAGCGAATGACGCAGTGATCCTCTGTTCCTTCGATGACGCGAACGACGCCGTTGCGGCGGACATCCTCGGCCGCGCCTACCCGGGACGCACCATCGAACTGGTCGACGCCCGCGACATCTTCTCCTTCGGCGGCGGCATCCACTGCATCACGCAGCAGCAGCCCGCGCCGCGTACTGAGTCTTCCGTCAGCACCGGTGAGGGGGAGCGGTAATGGGGTTCGACGTCGTCGAAGCAGGCATAGCGGACCTCCGCGAAGCGTTTGAGACCGGTCAGGTGACCAGCGAGGAACTTGTCGAGGCCTACCTCAATCGCATCGCCGTCTACGATCATGCGGGCATCCGGCTCAACTCCGTGATCGTGATGAACCCTGACGCGCTGGAGGAAGCGCGTGCCTCGGATGCCCGCAGATCCCGTGGGGAGACCTTGAGCCCACTGGACGGTGTCCCGTACACGGCGAAGGACAGCTACCAGGCCAAGGGCCTCACCGTCGCCGCCGGGTCACCGGCATTCCAGGGGCTGATCGCACAGCAGGACGCTTTCACCATTGAACGGCTCCGCCGCGCCGGCGCCATCCTGCTCGGGCTCACCAACATGCCGCCCATGGCGAACGGCGGGATGCAGCGCGGCGTCTACGGGCGCGCGGAAAGCCCCTACAACGCCGACTACCTGACCGCTGCGTTTGCCTCCGGTTCCTCGAACGGTTCCGGGACAGCGACGGCCGCCAGTTTCGCAGCCTTCGGCCTGGCCGAGGAGACGTGGTCCTCGGGGCGTGCTCCGGCGTCGAACAACGGGCTGTGTGCCTACACGCCCTCGCGCGGGGTGATCTCCGTCCGCGGGAACTGGCCGCTGGTGCCCACCATGGACGTCGTCGTTCCCCATGCCCGCACCATGGCGGATTTGCTGGAAGTCCTCGACATCATCGTCGCGGACGACGCCGAGACCCGCGGCGACTTCTGGCGTGTCCAGCCCTGGATTCCCATCCCGCCCGCTTCGGAGGTGCGTCCGTCGTCGTACCGGTCATTGGCAGCGGGCGCTGCCGCGTTGAAGGGGAAGCGCTTCGGTGTGCCGCGCATGTACATCAACCGGGATCCCGACGCCGGTACCGCAGACTTGCCCGGAATTGGCGGCCCCACGGGCCGGCGGATCGAGACCCGCCCGTCGGTGATCGCGCTCTGGGAAGCAGCCCGGCGGGACCTGGAGAACGCAGGCGCGGAGGTGGTCGAGGTCGACTTCCCCGTTGTGTCCAACTACGAGGGCGACCGGCCGGGAGCACCGACGATCAGCACGCGCGGACTCGTGAGCCCTGAGTACCTCAAACGCGAGATCGTGGACCTGTCCGCCTGGGCATGGGAAGACTTCCTGCAGGCGAACGATGACCCGCAACAGTCCTCGCTCGCCGACGTCGACGGCGCCACCATCTTCCCCGCGCCAGCCGGCGCGTTGCCGGACCGGTATACCGGGTTCGACGACGACATCGCCGAATACCCCGGATTCATTCGCGAGCGCGGAGCCGGCCAGATGACGGACATCCCGCACCTGGAGGAGGGGCTTCGAGGCCTGGAGGAGACCCGCCGCGTGGATCTGCACGGATGGATGGATGAGAACGGACTGGATGCCGTCATCTTCCCGGCAGCGGCCGACGTCGGCCCTGCTGACTGCGACACGAATGTCGCCTCCGCGGACCTCGCCTGGCGGAACGGGGCATGGGTGTCCAACGGCAACCTGGTGCCGCGTCATCTCGGCATTCCGACGGTCACCGTACCGATGGGAGTCATGTCCGACATCGGTATGCCCGTGGGCCTGACGTTCGCGGGACGTGCTTACACCGACAACGATCTGCTGCGCCTGGCGGCTGCGTTCGAAGCGACAGGGTTCCGGCGGGTCGCTCCACCGCGGACACCGGCGCTGTAAGGCAGAAAGCAAGGCCCGTCAGAGCGTGGTGACGAGCCCGGCGACCTTGTCGAGCGCACCGGGAACAAGCGAGTAGTAGGCCCAGGTGCCGCGCTTTTCACGGTGCAGCAGACCGGCCTCCACGAGGATTTTCAGGTGGTGGGAGACGGTCGGCTGGCCAAGGTCCAGGGGCTCAGTCAAGTCGCACACACAGGCCTCACCTGACTCACCAGCCTTCACGATGGAAAGCAACCGCAACCGGTTCGGGTCTGCGAGGGCCTTGAACATGGCGGCCCGCTGCTGGGCGTCCTCAACGCTCAGCGACGGCTGATCCGACGGGAGGCAGCAGGAAGCATCCGTGGTCGGTTCGAGGGTTTGCGCAGTGTTCATGAACCCATTATGCACCGTGGATTGACAACGATCGATATAGCTGGTGGTATTCATATCGATCCCCATCAATCTATCTCGCAGGAGCCGTGTGAGTATCCAGACTGCCCGCTTGCCCCCGGAAGGCGCGCAAACCGCCGTCGTCGGCAAGCTCTCCACCCTCGACCGGTTCCTTCCCGTGTGGATCATCGCCGCCATGGTCCTCGGACTCGTTCTGGGTGCGCTGATACCCGGGCTCAATACTGCACTGGACGCATTGAAGGTCGGTGAAGTCTCCCTGCCCATCGCCGTCGGACTTCTGGTGATGATGTATCCGGTCCTGGCCAAGGTCCGCTTCGACCAGACGCACCGGGTGATCGCCGACCGCAAGCTCATGGCGGCGTCGCTGGCACTGAACTGGCTTCTGGCCCCGGCCTTCATGTTCGCTCTGGCGTGGATCTTCCTGCCGGACCTGCCTGAATACCGTACCGGCCTCATCATTGTCGGTCTTGCCCGCTGCATCGCCATGGTGATGATCTGGAACGACCTCGCCTGCGGTGACCGCGAGGCAGCGGCAGTGCTGGTCTTCATCAACTCCGTTTTCCAGGTGTTTGCTTTCGGTGCGCTCGGCTGGTTCTACCTCCAGGTCCTGCCGTCCTGGCTCGGATTATCGACCACCAGTGCCGACTTCTCCTTCTGGGCAATCACGGTCTCCGTCCTGATCTTCCTGGGTATACCCCTGTTGGCAGGCTTCCTGACCCGGACGATCGGCGAAAAGGCGAAGGGCAGGGACTGGTATGAGAACACGCTCCTGCCCAAACTCGGCCCCTGGGCGCTGTACGGACTGCTGTTCACGATCGCGCTGCTCTTCGCACTCCAGGGCGAGACCATCACCGCCCGCCCGCTCGACGTCGCCCGCATCGCTCTGCCGCTGCTTGTCTATTTCCTGGTGGTTTTCACCGCCGGTATGCTGACCGGCAAGTGGCTCGGCCTCGGCTATGCGAGGACGACCACGCTGGCGTTCACGGCCGCAGGAAACAACTTCGAACTGGCCATCGCGGTGGCGATCGGCACCTTCGGGGTCACGTCCGGGCAGGCGCTCGCCGGCGTCGTCGGACCGTTGATTGAGGTGCCCGTCCTCGTTGCGCTCGTCTATGTCGCCCTCTGGGCACAGAAACGCTTCTTCACTCCAACTTCTCTGTCCGCGTAATTTCCGCAGGAGCTCCTATGACTACTGAAACCACCAAGAAGCCTTCCGTCCTGTTCGTCTGCGTCCACAACGCGGGCCGTTCGCAAATGGCCGCAGCCTTCCTCACCACCCTGTCGAAGGGTGCTATTGAGGTGCGCTCGGCAGGTTCCCAGCCGGCTGAAAAGATCAATCCTTCCGCCGTGGAGGCCATGGCAGAGGTCGGGATCGACATGGGTAACGAAATACCCAAAGTCCTCACCACCGAGGCCGTGCAGGAATCAGATGTGGTGATCACCATGGGCTGCGGCGACGAGTGCCCGTACTTCCCCGGAAAGCGTTACGAGGATTGGGTGCTCGAGGACCCCGCGGGCAAGGGCGTGGAGTCGGTACGGCCCATCCGTGACGAGATCCGGGGCCGCATCGAAGGGCTCATCGAGTCGCTGACGCCTGCGGCCGGATAGGGCCGGGGGAGCGACCGGAGGCAGAGACTACGCCGGGACGGCCTTCTTCTTGCGCCGGCTGAACTTCGTGAGTGCCTCGACCACCAGTTCGTGGTCCGCCACTTGGGGAAGGCCGGAAACCGTGACGACTGCGACAGGTCCCGTTCCGCGCACATACACGGGGAAGGCGCCGCCGTGTGCAGCGTACGCCGACTCGTCGAACCAGGCGTTGTCCTCCAACCGGCCGCCTCCCAGCCGTCCGCGCAGGCCAACCAGCAGGGACGGCACACCGTAGCGTTCAGCCGTACGGGACTTCTTCTCCACCCAGATGTCGTTATCCGGTGTGGCGCCCGGTAGGGACACATGGAACAGCACGTGTGTTCCCCGCCGGATGTCGACGGCGACCGGCAGCTCCCGTTCCGTCGCAAGTTCGACGAGCAGCAGTCCAAGCGCCAGGGCATCCTCCTGGCTGAACCGCGCCAGCTGAAGTTTGTCGACTTCATTCTCGATGCGCCCGATGAACGCCTCAAGGGCGGACTGGGACTGTGCACCGGACGCATCCGGGTCAAACTCAGCTGCAGAATTCGGGTTTTCAGTCACGTAGCGTCTCTCCTTGGCAACAGGGCCTCAGTTCCGAGCCTAGCGGAGTGGTGTTCCCCACTGCCCATCCCATGGGGAATACGACTCCACCGGCCGACGTTGCTTAGCCCTGAAACGTTGCACGTCAACACGATGCTCAGGAGTTACCTATGCCCACCACTGTTTCCGCCTACGCCGCGCCGTCGGCCACAGAGGACCTCATCCCCACAACCATCGAACGCCGGGACGTCGGCCCGGACGACGTCTTGATTGACATCAAGTTCGCAGGCATCTGCCACTCGGACATTCACACTGTCCGCGGAGACTGGGGTCCGCAGCAGTTCCCATTGGCGCCCGGCCACGAGATTGCCGGCATCGTCACCGAAGTCGGCTCCAACGTCACCAAACACGCCGTAGGCGACCGCGTGGGAGTCGGCTGCATGGTCAACTCCTGCCGCGAATGCAAAAACTGCCAGGCCGGCGAGGAGCAGTATTGCCTCAACGGCAACGTTGGCACCTACGGCGCTGTCGACCGCGACGGCACCATCACGCAGGGCGGCTACTCCACCCACATTGTGGTGACCGAGGACTTCGTTGTCCGCATTCCCGAAGGCATCGAGCTCGACGCCGCCGCACCGCTTCTGTGCGCGGGCATCACCACTTTCTCGCCCCTGCGGCACTGGGGTGCCGGACCGGGGAAGAAGGTTGCCGTCGTCGGTCTCGGCGGGCTCGGCCATATGGCCGTGAAGCTTGCCCATGCCATGGGAGCGGAAGTGACGGTTCTATCGCAGTCCCTGAAGAAGCAGGAAGACGGCCTCCGTCTCGGCGCCGACTCCTACTACGCCACCAGCGACGAGAACACGTTCACCGAGCTGGCAGGTTCCTTTGACCTGATCATCAACACGGTCAGTGCGTCACTGGATATCAGCGCCTACCTCGGACTGCTGAGCCTCGACGGTGCGCTGGTCAACGTTGGTGCTCCGGCCGAGCCCCTTCCCGTTCAGGCGTTTGCGCTGATCGGCGGGCGGAGGTCCTTCGCCGGATCGATGATCGGTGGCATCCGGGAGACTCAGGAGATGCTCGACTTCTGCGCCGAGCACAACCTTGGTGCCGAGATCGAGGTGATCCCGGCCGAGAAGATCAACGAGGCCTATGAACGTGTGCTGGTTTCCGACGTGCGGTACCGCTTCGTCATCGACGCCTCGACCTTCAACTAGGCATATTCGACCGAAAGCGGCAGGTTCGAGTAATTATCGCTCGAACCTGCCGCTTTCGGTCTACGAGATCCCGGATCCGCTACCGGAGAGTCTCGCTCTGCACCGGAGGCTTTTCGCTCACGGTGTTGTTCGTCACCGTGTTATTGGTTGCGGTGTTGTGATCGGTGACGGTGTTGCTTGGGCAATCAGAGCCCTGGCAAGTGTCGCCACACTCGTGCTTCGTGACGAAATCGAACTGGACGCCTCGGTGTTGTTCCACCCCGGTGCGGATTGCGCGTTCCATCACTGAATCGGCCAGACGCCGACGCAACGACAGTGGGTCACGACGCAGATCCTTGACGAGGGCGAAGCACAACAAGAGCATGACCAGGACGAACGGCAACGCAGCCACGATTGTAATTCTCTGTAGTCCTGAGAGTGCCTCCGAGGGTTCATTACCGCCGGCCAGCAACATAACGGCCGCGACTGCTCCGGTGAGCGTGCCCCAGAAGACCACCAGTCCACGCTTCGGATCAGAGGAGCCGTTGGAACTGAGCGACGACATAACCAGCGACGCCGAATCCGCTCCGGTGACGAAGAAGATTCCAACCAGCACCATGGCCAGAGCAATCACTCCGACGGTAAGCCAAGCCGGCAAAGACAACTGCTTCACCAGGTCGAAGAGCGCTCCGTCGAAGTCAATCGTGGGGACGCCATCCGTAACGGTAACCAGCCCGGGAGTATTCGCTGCGTCCGCTTCGCGCTGGAGATGGAAAGCCGTTCCGCCGAAGATTCCGAACCAGATAACACTCACAACGCTGGGAACCAGCAGGACGCCTGTAACAAACTGGCGGATCGTGCGACCGCGGCTGATGCGGGCAATGAACATACCGACGAAGGGCGTCCAGGAGATCCACCATGCCCAGTAGAAGATGGTCCAGCCGGACATCCAGGCACGCAGTGATTCGTCGCCTACGGCTTCCGTGCGCGAGGACATCTCCGCAAGGTCGCGGGCGTAGTCGCCGACCGCTGACGGAATTAGGTTCAGGATGAACAGGGTCGGTCCGGCGATGAAGACGATTGCGGCGAGGACGACTGCCAAGACCATGTTGATGTTGGATAGCCACTGGATGCCACGGCTGATACCTGAGACGGCTGATGCAACGAAGCAGGCGGTCAGAATGGCGACAATAGCAACGAGGACCGGCGTCCCTATCTCGCCGAACCAGCCGTTGGAGGTGAGGCCGCTACCGATCTGCAGTGCGCCCAGTCCCAGGGAGGCTGCCGTGCCGAAGAGAGTGGCGAAGATAGCCAGAATGTTGATGAACTTACCTGCCGGTCCTTCGACTGTCCGGATGCCAAACAGGGAAGTAAACGCCGCGGAGATCAGCTGCTTGCGTCCCAGACGGAAGGTGCCATAGGCCATTGCGATCCCGACGACCGCGTACATAGCCCAGGGGTGAAGCGTCCAGTGGAAGATCGAAGTAGCCATTGCTGTTTGAATGGCTGCAGGAGTGCTTCCGTCCACCGTCCCGGGCGGGGGAGAAACATAGTGGTAGAGGGGTTCGGCAACTCCATAGAACATGAGGCCAATACCCATGCCGGCGGCGAACATCATGGAGATCCATGAAACTGTCCGGAACTCAGGCTTCTCGCCGTCTTTGCCGAGAGGAATGTTTCCGAACTTGCCGAGTGCCAGCCAGAGGACGAAGACAACGAAGAGCGAGGCCAGGACCATAAAGAGCCAGCCCGTATATTCCATCACCCAGTCCAGCGCGGTCAGCGAGGTGGAGGAGAGGCTCTCCTTGCCGACAAAGCCCCAGATCACGAAGGCGACCGCCAGGACGCCCGTAATTCCGAAAATGGTCTTGTCGAGGGTGAGGTTTCGGCTCCTGCGCGCGGTGACCGCCTGATCTGTCTTAGCGTGGCGGAGTTCGTCGAGGATCTGCTCGTATTCCTCTGATTCCGGTGCGCTCGCCGGGCTTCCGTTCTCCGAGCCCAGGGCGGGGGAGACTTCATCCGCGGGAACGGAGCGGCGGGTACTCCCGGGTCTGTTTCTTAGGGGAGCGTCAGCCCCACCCTTGTCGGCAGGCAACTCCTCTGGGGGTAGGGGTTTTACTTCACTGTTTGTAGCCATGAGCGGATCCTTTGCTCGGCGAGTCAGGGGCTTTCGCCTTAGACATGGCCTTGGGGTGTTAGACCGGGCGGAAGATTGGGGGCTTCCTCCGATTCGATGACCATGATGTTTCCGTCGACGATTTGTACTTCGTGCTTGCGGACCGGCAACTTCGCCGGCGGCGCATCCACGCCTCCAGTACTGAGGTTGAACCTGGATGCGTGAAGGGGGCACTCGACCCAGCAGTCCTCCACGTAGCCATCAGCCAGCGACGCGTCCTGATGCGTGCACGTGTCGTCAATGGCGAAGATCTCGCCGTCCTCAGTGTGAAAGACCGCGATTGGCGGAGCTGTGTCGAGCCTGAGCGCCTCCCCGGGAGCGAGTTCACTGAGCGGGCAGGCCTTATGCATTTCGCACCTCTTCGTGCTTGGGGGGATCAGATTCGATATCGCACGCTCCTGGCTTCTCCAGTGTTCCGCAGTAGTCAACGAAGCGCACGCTAAGCAACAGAGTGCTCCTGGTCACATGCAATGTCAAGGGTTGCCGTCATGCGTTCGTTACATATTGACACCGAGAGTGTTCTAGGTCACTCTGTTGCATATCGCGCTTTCTGTTGCGCTGAAGGCAATTCCGAAGAAGGACAAGATATGAAGACTCTCGTGGTCGTGGGGGCTTCTCTGGCAGGGCTCTCTGCAGCCCGGGCCGCCCGCGCTCAAGGTTTCACCGGACGTTTGGTCATCATTGGCGATGAGCATCACCGTCCGTATGACAGGCCCCCGCTTTCCAAAGATTTCCTCCTCGGCACGATTACCACTCAAGACCTTTTCCTTGAGACGGACGGGGACGGACTGGACGCAGAATGGATTCTTGGCGTAGGGGCAGTCGGGCTGGACACCGCGAGCCTGACCATCCGATTGGCGGATGGACGGTCAGTTGCGGCTGACCGCATCGTCATTGCCACCGGTGCCCGATGCCGCAAGCTTCCGGCGTTGGAGGGCATGGAGAACGTCTTTTACCTGCGGACCATTGCGGACGCGGAACGCCTCGCACCGAAGTTGATCGCAGGCGACCGGATGATAGTTATCGGCGCCGGATTCATCGGTGCCGAGGCCGCCTCCGCGGCCGCAGCCCGCGGTATGGACGTCACCATGATCAACAACAACCCCGTTCCCTTCACCGCTCAGCTGGGCTCTGACATGGGTGCCGCGGTAGCCAGCCTTCACACCTCCAACGGAGTGAGCCTGGTCTGTGGAGTCGGGATCGAGCAGTTTGACACAGCTGATGGAGAGGTAACAGGGCTGTCCCTGGCCGATGGACGCCGGCTGCCAACCAACGTTGTTGTGGTCGGGATCGGTGCCGAGCCCAACGTTGAATGGCTCGAAGGCTCGGGGATCGAGCTGTGCGACGGCGTGCTGTGCGATGCCATGGGTCGGACAAATATCCCGGGCATCGTCGCCGTCGGAGATTGTGCAGCATGGTTTGATGAAGGGCTGGGCAGGAACCGTCGGGTTGAGCACTGGACCGGCGCCCTGGAGCGCGCCGCTCTGGCAGTTCAGGCACTGATTGACAAGGACGCTCCGCAGCAACCTCTGAAGCCGCCTTATTTCTGGTCCGACCAGCACGGCGTGAAGATTCAGTTCGCCGGCCACTCGGCAGGTTACGACCGGCTCGAGGTTGAAGCAGGCGACCCGCAGGAACACAGCTTCCTGGCCGTCTACTACCGGGGTGAGACCCCCGTGGCAGTGCTTGGCATGAACCAACCGCGACTGTTCACGCGGTGGCGCCGGAGCATCGGCATCGCGGGTGCGAAACCAGCGCCGGCCAAGCTTGTGTCCAGAGCGGCATCCTAGGCCCAGGCAACGCACCTTTCGTTTTCACAAGCTTGAAAGCAACACGGCAACTCAGTTCTGAGGAGGAACAATTGACCACTGAGGTAACCACTCCGAGCCTTATCCCCACGCTGCCGGGCTCGACTTACGTGGATGGAGCGGTATTCCGTGCTGAGCAGGAGCGCATCTTCGAGCAGATGTGGTTCTGCGCAATTCGGTCCGCTGACCTGGACAAGGCCGGCGCCTGGCGGACAGTGCAGGTTGGTCGCGAGAGTGTGTTGATTTCACGCACCCGTAAAGGGCAGATCCGCGCGTTCTACAACATTTGTCGGCACCGTGGTGTGAAGCTGTGCATGGAGGAGCAGGGCGAAGCGGCCCGCAACTTCCAGTGCCCTTACCACGCCTGGACCTATGATTTCGAAGGCAAGCTGATTGCAGCCCCTAACCTCACCAAGATGCCGGACATCGACCGCGACGAATACGGCCTGGCCAAGGTTCACATTCGTGAATACCTCGGTTATGTCTGGGTCTGCCTCGCTGACGAGCCGCCGTCGTTTGAGGAAGATGTCATGGGAGCTATTGAGGAGCGGCTCGGGAGCGTGCACGCTATCGACGGCTACGACGTGGCGAACCTCAGCCTCGGACGCCGGATCAAGTACGACGTCAAGGCGAACTGGAAGCTCATCATTGAGAACTTCATGGAGTGCTACCACTGCGCCACCATCCACCCTGAACTCACCGAAGTTCTCCCCGAGTTCGCCGACGGCCTTGCTGCGCAGTACTTCGTGGGACACGGCGCCGAGTTCGGCGAAGATGTCAAAGGCTTCACTGTCGACGGTTCCGAGGGCCTCGACGTGATCCCGGGCGTCGCGGAGGACCAGGACCGCCGCTACTACGCCATCACCATCAAGCCAACAGTGTTCGTGAACCTCGTTCCCGACCACGTCATCATCCACCGCATGTTCCCCATGGCAGTAGACCACACCATCGTCGAATGTGACTGGCTGTACCTGCCCAGCGTGGTGGAAAGCGGCAAGGACGTCTCCGCCTCGGTGGAGCTGTTCCACCGCGTCAACCAGCAGGACTTCGACGCCTGCGAGCGTTGCCAGCCTGCCATGGGATCGAAGGTCTATGCCAAGGGCGGTGTGCTGGTGCCAAGTGAACACCACATCGGTGCTTTCCATGACTGGATTCAGGAGACGGTAGGGGACGTCGTTCCGATTAGGTAACTCGACGGATAACCCGCTGACGAGCCCGGCCCTACGGCTGGGCTCATTGGCGTCGGTAGCCCATTCTGGCGCTGATCGCCATGCCCGCCTCGCGAAGGTGCTCTATGAGTGCAGGGTCATCTTCGGGAGCGAACCGGAACGCGGGACCGGAGATGCTGACCGACGCGATGACATTCCCCTCATGGTTATAGATGGGAACGGCTATGGCAGTCAGGCCGATCTCATATTCCTCGTGGACCACTGCGTAGCCTTGGTGCGAGACCTCCAACAGCTCCTTCTCGAGTTGTGCTCGATTCGTTATGGTTTTCGGGGTGCGGGCAGGCAGGCCGATGCCCTTGAGGATCGCATCCCTCTCATCGGTGGAAACGGCAGCGAGCAGCACCTTCCCGCTTGACGTGGCGTGCAGAGGGGTCAGGCTGCCCACCCAGTCATAAGTCGCAAGAGTGGACGGACCCATGGCCTGGTCGACGTTCACGGCGTATCCCGATCGCAGGACGGCCAGGTTCACAGTTTCCTTGAATTCCTCGGCCAGGCCCTCCAGTACTTCCCGGGCCTGTTGCACGATGCTCAGCCTCCCGGGGATTGACGATGCCAATCGCAGAATTCCAAAGCCCAGCTGGTACTTGCCCCGTTCGCTGTTCTGCCGGACCAGTTCACGATTCACGAGAGAGCCCACGAGCCTGGAAACTGTGGATTTGTGCACGCCCATCTCTTCAGCGATTTCGCTGGCTCCGGCGTCTCCCTCCCGGGCGAGGATTTCCAGGATCTGGAGGGCGCGATCCACGGACTGGACGCCTCCACCTTGAGCGTCTGAGTCCACTTCCGGTTCGGTATGTGCGGCCATGATGCCTCGTGTCTTTGTCTAAGCGCGGGTCTTCAGGGCTGGAATGCCAAGCCTGATATCCATTCACTTCATCCTAGACCGTGTCTGAAGCGCGCCCGTTCACGGCCGCTGGGGCTACGGACGTCCGGTGACCTAACGGAATTGTCCGCCCTGATGGACGTTCGCGTTCGACTGTGTCCAGGGTAGGGGAAGCACGGGAACCGTCCCGCCTGACTTGGTGCCGCCGGGGGGAACTGCCATCACACACTCCGCCCGGGCAAGGCCGCGCATCATGCCGGGCCCGGTATGGGAAACAGGAACAGCCATGCCGTGGATGAAGGTGCAGGGAATGAGACGTGTATGTCCTGGGAGCGGATCAATGTCAGCTCCGGATGCCATGTGCACTGGTGCGTTCAAAGGACGGTCGCCAAGAGCAGCCAGGAGCGGCTCTGCCAGCGTGACGAGCGCCATCATGGCAGCCAGGGGGTTTCCGGGGAGGCCCAGGAGGAAGCGTCCGTCGGGCAGTTCCGCCAGGACAGCGGGGTGACCGGGACGCATGGCGACACCGTCCAGAAGTAGCCTCCCGCCAAGTGCGGATACGACGGCGCGGAAATGGTCGGTCTCGGAAACGCCGGTCCCGCCGGTCGTTATCGTTACGTTCGGTCGCTGCCCGGCCGGCGTATCAAAAGCTCCCAGGGCCGACAGCCAGTCTCGGTAGGAATCACCGATTCTGAGCGGGATAGCGGGGGTGGCTCCAAGAAGGGAGATTACAGACTCAAGTTGGGGACCGAGCGTGTCCCTGACCCGTCCCGGTGCGGGGAGGCCGGACGTCACTACCTCTGAACCAGTCAGGACGATCGAGACCGTCGGTCTTCCCTGGACTCGCAGTTCGTCGTAGCCTGCTACGGCGGCGAGGGCAACGTGCGCGGGATTCAGCACTGTATCCATGGCGATCAACACCTCACCGGCTGTGGCCTCTTCTGCCGCATGGCGAATGTGCTGACCGAGTACTGGCTCGCCGAGCGCCGCCCGGTCGTTCAGGGTCAGGAGCGGTTTGCCCTCAGCGTTCTGCGTGAGCCGGCCACTTTCCTTGCGGAGTATGGCCTGAGCGCCCGGTGGAACCAGTCCACCGGTGGCAATGGTGCAGGCCTCGTCGGGTGACAGGGCGCGTCCTTGTGCAGTGAGTATCCAGGGACCGTTGCCGTTGACGGCCCAACCATCCATGGCGGAGGAAGCATAGTGGGGTATGTCCTGCCGCGCGGTGACGTCTCGGGTAAGCCTCCGGCCCGGAGCCGACGCGAGGGGGACGCTCACGGGTGGAAGTGCGGAAGCACAATCGAAGGCAATCCTGCGGGCTTCGGACCAGGATCGGGTTGACCCTGCGGCCTGGTCCCGGTGCAGCGGCGAACCGGCAGCGTGACCACCTGGGGTTTCGTGAGTAAGCACTTCGGCACCTTTCTGGCTGGCTTGACGCGCGCTGTCCCGACTCCCGAGAGCGATGCTTCGATGAGGATACCTCCCCAGGTTTCAGGCCACCGAAGCACCGTTCACGGGATACGCGACACCTCATCCTTCATGAATCCGGCACGCACCCGGCTCAGAACAGTCGTCCGGTCATATCAGAGCTGGGAGCCGGCCCTTTCCATCCGCACGACGACTGACTTGGAGGTCGGCGTACCGCTGGTGTCGGCGACAGAATCAAGCGGCACGAGCACATTGGTTTCCGGATAGTACGCCGCTGCGCATCCCTTGGGGGTCGAATACGAAACGATGCGGAAATTGTCCGCTCGGCGCTCAGTTCCCTGGAACTCGGAAATGAGGTGAACCAGATCGCCATCCCTGAACCCCATCTCCGCAATATCCGATTCGTTGACGAGGACCACGCGTCGCCCTCCATGAATGCCGCGGTACCGATCGTCTTTGCCGTAAATGGTGGTGTTGTACTGGTCATGCGAGCGTAGCGTCTGGAGGATCAGGCGTCCCGGGGGCACCTTGATGAACTCGAGCTTGTTGCCGGTGAAATGGGCCATGCCCGATTCTGTGTCGAACTTTCTGGCGTCCCGAGGAGGGTTTGGAAGCACGAAGCCCCCGGGATGCTGGATCCGCTCCTCGAAGTCCTCGAATCCGTCGATCACAGCCTCGATGTGTTTCCGGACGAGGGAGTAGTCGTCCTTCATCGCGAGCCAGTCGGCTCTGGGGGCGTTGGACCGTGGGCGATTGTCGCTGTCCACGAACAGCTTGTGGGCGAGGTTGCACACGATGGCCACCTCTGAGTGCAGGTGCTCACTGGCGGGCTTGATGCGTCCGCGCGAAGCGTGGACTGCGCTCATGGAGTCTTCCACTGTCACCCTCTGGTCACCAGAACGTTGGGTATCCTTCTCGGTGCGTCCGAGGGTGGGCAGGATCAGCGCACGGCGGCCTGTGGACACGTGGGAATGGTTAAGTTTCGTGGAGATCTGCACACTCAGACGGGTATTGGCCAAGGCCTTCTCTGTGACCTCTGAATCCGGGGCCGCCCTGACGAAGTTGCCGCCCATTCCGATGAAGACACGGACGTCACCGTCCCGCATGGCGCGGATCGCTGCCACAGTGTCGTAGCCGTGCTTCCGCGGTGAGAGGAACTCGAACCGGTGGTCGAGGCTGTCATGGAACTTCGCGGGCATTTTCTCGAAGATGCCCATGGTCCGATCGCCCTGGACGTTCGAGTGGCCTCGGACTGGGCAGACTCCTGCTCCGGGCTTCCCGATGTTCCCCTGAAGTAGCAGCACGTTGACCACGTCCCGGAGCGTGGGTACCGAATGCTTGTGCTGGGTGAGGCCCATGGCCCAGCAGACGATCGTCGCGTTGGACGCCAGAAGGCGTTCTCCGGCGGCTTCGATCTGTTCCCGGGTGAGTCCGGTGGCTTCCAGGATGTCATCCCATTGCGTTTCATTCAGGAACCGCAGGTACTCATCGATTCCGACAGTGTGGTTCCTGATGAAGTCATGGTCGAGCACTGTGGACAGCCCGGGTGTCTTTCTCCCCTGGGCTTCCGCTTCGAGAAGGTACTTGCCAAGGCCCTGGAAGAGGGCCTGGTCGCCGCCGGCACGGATCTGCAGGAAGTCATCGGTCAGTTGCGTGCCTTTGACCATGCCTGAGACGGTCTGGGGATTCTCGAACCGAAGGAGCCCGGCTTCGGGAAGGGGATTCACGGAAATGATGAAGGCGCCGTTTTTCTTGGCCTTCTCCAGTGCGCTAAGCATTCGTGGGTGATTGGTGCCGGGGTTCTGGCCGGCAACAAAAATCAGGGACGCGGTTTCGAGGTCATGCAGGCTTACGGAACCTTTACCGATGCCGATAGTTTCGACGAGCGCTGATCCCGAGGACTCGTGGCACATGTTGGAGCAATCGGGGAGGTTGTTGGTCCCGATGCCCCGCACGAGGAGCTGGTAGAGGAAGGCTGCCTCATTGGAGGTCCGTCCGGAGGTGTAGAAGACCGCCTGATCCGGATGGTCCATGTCCTTTATTTCCTGGGCGATCAGTTCATAGGCGTCGTCCCACTCGATCGGCCTGTAATGGGTTGCATGCTCGTCAAGAAGCATCGGGTGCGTCAGCCGGCCCTGCTGGCCCAGCCAGTAGTCGTCACGCGTCCGCAGGTCGGCGATGGAATGCTTGGCGAAGAACTCGGGCGTAACGCGGCGGCGAGTGGCTTCTTCGGCCACCGCCTTTGCGCCGTTCTCGCAGAATTCGGCTGTGTTGCGCTTTTCGTGTTCGGGCCAGGCGCACCCCATGCAATCGAAACCGTCGATCTGATTGACGGCCAAGAGCGTTTGAACGCTGCGCAGAGGGCCCATCTGATCCATGGAGATCTTCAGCGAGTTCATGACTGCGGGCAGGCCGACAGCCTTGGACTTGGGCTTGGTGAGAGTCAGCTTCGACTCGTCGATATTTTCTTTGGGAGCTTTTGAAGCCACGAGATCTTCCCTTCAGATCTTGGCAGGAAACAGAGGACTGGGGGTGTTGCCTGGGGGCAACGTTGCCTGCTGCGGCAGTCCGCTCAGGAGGTTGGGTAGACGCCCGAGGTCATTGAATGTGTAGACGTGGAAGCCGGCGAAGAGGGGATTGTCCGCCACCTTCCGGTGAACGTCGCGGACGAGCCTGCCGCTGTCGTAATTCAGGAAGTCGCCCCGTCGCCACAAGGCACCGGCCATGCCGGTCCTACGGGCAAGCTTGAGCGAACGACCGACTCCGAGGCGCGCTCCCATTGCCGCCAGCTTCTTGACTGAAACGGGACCGGGAACCCCGACCCATACGGGCAGTTCTACGCCATTCTCGCGCAGTGAGCGCAGATACCGGCTGATTGCTTCCGCGGAAAAGCACATCTGGGTGACAAGGGAGGATGCCATCGGTGCCTTGCTCGCAAGGTTGCGCGCCAGCTGTTCCTGGCTCAGCTCAGGATGCCCTTCAGGATAGCCGGCAATGCCCGCGGAAAATCCAGGGGAGAACTCCTTCACTGCCTCCAGGAGGTGCCCGCTCCAGGAGTACGGGCCTGCAGGTGTGCGTCGGTCGCCCGCAACAAGAAACAGCTCTGAGACGCCGGCATCCTGCAACTGTGTCAGCAGGGAATGCAGTTGCGCCCGGCTGGCGATACCGCGGGCCGCGAGATGGGGAATTGCGCGGTAACCCAAACGGGCCAGGTCTACCGATGCTTCTACAGTGCGCTTGGGACCGTGGTGGGGAAGGCAGGTCACACTGACGGAGCCCGGCATATCAAAGATCGCCGGAAGTTGTGTGAGCAGATCTGGCGACGGGACAACTTCCAGCCGCACCCTCGCGGCCGTTGGGTTACTCATCGGTCTCCATTTCTGGGCAACTGGCCTTCGCCGATTTACGTAAGTCTCTGACACCCGCAAGGGCAGTTTCGTGACATTCCGCTTGTTGCGTATTGATATATCAGTTATGGGAATACTATGTACGCAGAGCCTTCGAGTCAAGGCTCACCGTATTCAGGAGGAGAACTTCGAAGATGACAAGTGTTGGCGAATTAGCGGTCGCGGGGGAAGATTCGTACTTGCCTCCGAGGCAGGACGGCGAATCCTTTGCCGATTATGCCTACCGGGTTCTCTGCGACGAACTGATCGTGCTGGACATCAAACCCGGTGAACCGCTCAACGATGAGGTCATCTCCCGGCGCCTGGGTGTGGGCCGGACGCCTATCCGGGAGGCCATGAAACGGCTCGAGAGCGACCATCTGGTCGTGGCTTATCCGCGGCGGGGCACATTCGCCGCAGGCGTGGACATCACCGATCTCGCTGAGATCTCCGAGATTCGCCAGTTGCTGGAGCCTGCAGCAGCATCGCGTGCTGCGCGGATGGCGTCTCCGCAGCTCAGGCAGGAGCTGAAGGAATTCGCCCGGGAGGTCGAGCAGCGTCTGCCGGAAATGCACGCGCAAAAGGACCTGATGCGGCTGGACATGCGCGTGCACCGGACCATTTACAGGGCCACGGGAAGCCGCCACCTCGAAGATGTCCTCACCCGGTACGACAACCTTGCGACGAGGATCTGGAGCCTGGTGCTGGAGAAGCTTCCGCCGGTGTCCGAGCACATTGCCCAGCACATTGAGCTGCTGGAATGTATCGCCGAAGGGGACTCCGAGTCCGCAGTTCGACTGACAACCAAGCATGTCACCGATTTCGAGAATCTGATCAGGGCAGTCCTGTAGCCCTTGCGGATGCCTGCGGCATCAGCTCATTCGGGGAAGTTAGCCCCAAGAACGCCGAGGATCGCCCTGGCTTTGGTATGGATTTCTGCAAGCTCCTCGTCGGGGTGTGAATCGGCTGTGATGGCTCCGCCGATGCCCACGGTCACCCGTTGGACCCCCGTGGTCGATCTTTGGAATACGGCGCTGCGGATCGTGACGGACAGGTCTGCTGCGCCGTTGGGAGAGAAGTAGCCAACCACACCCGAGTATGGGCCGCGTGGTTGAGGCTCGAGCCGGTCGAGGATGTTCATGCTGCTGATCTTGGGTGCGCCCGTCATTGACCCTGGGGGATAGGCGGCTGCCACGACCGCCGCCCGTGACCTCCCGGGCGCGATGGTTGCTTCGATGGTACTGACCAGCTGGTGCACTGTTGCGTACGTCTCCACGTCGCAGAGCCGTGTCACGCATACTGTTCCCGGTTCGGCATGGCGTGACAGGTCGTTACGCATAAGGTCCACGATCATGATGTTCTCCGCCCTGTCTTTTACTGAAGTCGTCAGGTCCCGCTTCAGGCGCCTGTCAACCGACGGGGATGCGTCACGCCGTCGTGTTCCCTTGATGGGTTCGGCACGCGCGTGGCCGTCAGCAGTGATACTGAGGAACCGCTCCGGCGAGGAGCTCGCGATGGTGACCGATCCCAGCTGTATGTAACTCGCAAACGGGGCAGGGCTTGCGCGGCGGAGCCTCCGGTAGAACTCCCACGAATCGACGCTCTCGTGGTTGTCGCTGGAAATCTGCGTCGTCAGGCAGACCTCGTAGGAGTTCCCCTGCGTGATTTCATCCTGGGATGCAGCGATCTTCTCCAGGTAGGACCGGCAGGAGTCGGCTGCGCTGAACTGCACGGACGGCAAAGGGCTGGTGATCGGCTGTGGCGTGTCAGGCAGGCGGCCGATGCGTCGTGCAGCATCTTCGCACCATTGCCGGCCTTCCTGCCCGGCTTCCGCCAGTAGATATACGTGCCGTCTCTGGTGGTCGAACACCACAGCCCGGCTGCAACGAATCAGTGAAGCATCCGGCAGGGATGACTCCACAGCGTTGCCGCCGCACTCACGCTTGAGTTCATATCCAAGATAGCCGAGCCAGCCAAGAGCGAACCCCAGTCCGGAGGGAAGGCCGGCAGTGTGGGCCTGGGTATTGTCCCAATTCCTGTCCAACCAGGTGAAAAAGGGACCGGGAACCCGGCTGGTGATGACGTCTGATTCGACGGTGGTCACACCGTTCTCGTGCCGTGCCCGCATCCCCCGGCTACCGGAATCATCGGCCATGATGCTGAATCGGCTTCGTCCTTCCGTGGCGTCCGTCGCAGGGTTCGAGCTGTCCAGCCAGACACGGTGGCTGGACAACCCGTACAACTCCAGAAAGACGGCTTCCGCGTCCAGGTGCTCCGACAGCTTCACACATTGCAGAGGAGGGGGGACGGGCAATTTCCCGAGACCGGCGACCGCGTCCAGAGCGGGTAGGGAAGCCATGGCTTCGGCCGTGCGCAGAGCCGCATCCGGGTGCAGAGGGTCCATCACCGTGATTTGGGTACCGGCTGCTGCGCGGCGCCCATTGGTCCCGAGGAGGATCTGCAGTGCGTGGCGCCGGTCTTTGGCAGCCCCTGACTCGAAAACCATGTCGGGGCATTCTCCAGGCGCGTGCAGCTCATCCTGGTCGTCCGCCGTCCGCACCAGGTAGGAGTAACCCAGCGCCTTCCTCAGCGTGGTAACGAAGTCCTGCCGTTCGGGCTCATCCGCACCCTCGACGGAGACGACGACGGGTTCAACCGGATAGCAGCTGTGCCCGCTGCGGTTCACCCGACAGTTCCCCGTACCAATGCATGAGACTGCTCCCGCGCGGCATCCGTGGTGTGCAGGAGCAGCAGAGACGTAGTGACTGAACCGACGCCGCCCGGGACTGGGGTCAGCGCTGCGGCGGTGCCGCGCACGCTGGCATCGTCGACGTCGCCCACGAGGGTGCCGTCGGCAAGGACGTTTGTGCCGACGTCGATCACTACGGCGTCGGTGGAGATGTGGTCGCCGTTCAGCAGACCGGCGCGGCCTGCTGCGACGACCACGACGTCGGCCGTTTTTGTGTATTTCTCCAGGGGCCCCGACCGGGAGTGGCACACAGTGACCGCGGCATCGCGTTGCAGCAGCAGCAGGGACAGCGGCTTTCCAACCACGGCGGAACGGCCGACGACGACGACGTTCTTGCCCGCGACAGGGATGTCGAAGTGGTCAAGAATCTCCACAACCGCACGCGCTGTCGCGGGAGCGAAAGAGGGCTGGCCTACCGCCAGGCGTCCAAGGCTCAACGGGTTTGCGCCATCGATGTCCTTTTCCGGCGCAATATGACCAACCAGCTCGTCGGTCCGGACGCCGGCAGGCAAAGGTGTCTGGAGGATGATGCCGTGTACAGACGGGGTTGCGCTGAGGTCTTTCAGTACGGAGGCCAGGACTGGTTCGGTGGTGTCATGGCCGAGGTCCACGATCCTGCAGTTGATGCCCGCGCTTTCTGCGGCCCTTTCGATGGACCGCACATACCAGTGTGTGGAGCTGTCGTCGGTGGCCACGACTACCGCCAGCGTAGGGCGCAGCCCGTCAGCTTCGAGTGTCCTCGCCTGATCCTCGGCCTTCTGCCGAATCAGACCTGCCAGTGCTTTTCCGGAGAGGATTGCGGTGCTCAACTGAGAATCCTTCCGCGTACGCGCTCCACGAGGGAGTCTGCTGCCAGGACGATTTTCTCCTCGAGACCATCGGTCTGCTCAGCCAGCTGGGCACGGGCCGCAGGATCTTTCACCGCGACCACGTTGATGTCTATGTTCACTCGGGCGGTGGTCGCGGCTGCGCGGGCTGCATCCGCAGCTGCGGCAATGTCACTGATGACGTTGGCATTGGCGACCTCGAGAAGTTCAGTGCCCAGGTCTACGATGACGCCGGCAAGCTCGATGAGCTGTGCAGGGACTTGCGCGGCCAGGATGAGTGCCTCCTGGATGGACGCCGTCCGCGCCGCCTTGAGCTCATCCGTCCCGGATGGAAGTTTGTAGGCATCAATGACGCCCTGGAACGCCTGTTGATCCGCGTCCGAGAGGCGCAGCGCGTCCGTCACCAGTGCATCGGCGGCGCTGATGACTCTGGTCACGAGTTCTGCGTGCTGCTCGTATTTCCCGCCGGTGGTGTACCTGGCAACCATCGCAACCAGCGCGGCCGCCTGGGCCGCGTGAAGGGCCGCGGCTGCGCCGCCCCCGGGCGTGGGTTCGCGTGAGGCAAGCCTGGCGAGGTAGTCGTTAATAGTTTCTGAGCTGATCATGTGTCTTCCTGGCTAAAGCTCGAGTCGGCTCGGCTGGGATTGAGGGGCCGGGGTACAACGGCGGCCCGGCCCCTGTTTGCAGGGATGGGGCCGGGCCGCCTGCCCTGGTGGACCGCGGTTACTAGCCGCGGAGCCTGGTCATGGTGGGGTCGTAGAGCGGATCCGCCGTGACCGTCGCCGGGATGCGGCGTCCGAAGTACTCAATCTCCACAGAATCACCGATGGAGACTGCGGACGGAAGGTACGCGTAGGCGATCGGTTTGGCGACGGTGTAGCCGTACGCAGCGCTGGTGACGTAGCCAACGGCCTGCTCCTTGTAGAAGACCGGTTCCTTGCCCAACACGATGCTGCGGCCGTCGTCGACCGTCAGGCAACGCATGCGGCGGGCGGAATTGTCCTCGGTCCGGCCTTCGAGGGCGGCCTTCCCGACGAAGTTCTCCTTGGTCATCTTCACCGCGAATCCGACACCTGCTTCGAACGGATCATGCTCAGTGGTCATGTCGGTGCCCCACGAGCGGTAGCCCTTCTCGAGACGCAGCGAGCCGAATGCTGCCCGGCCTGCCGCGATGACGCCGAACGGCTGACCGGCCTTCCAGAGCGCATCCCAGAGGCGCTGCCCGTTGTCCGCACTGGTGTAGAGCTCCCAGCCCAGCTCGCCGACGTAGGACAAGCGCATCGCGGTGACGGAGACGCCGCCGATGACTACCTGCTTGGAACGGAAGTAGCGAAGACCATCATTGCTGAAGTCGTCGCTGCTGACGGTGCCGATGAGGTCACGGGCAAGCGGACCCCACAGGCCGATGCAGCAGGTGCCGCCGGTGGTGTCCCGAACCTGGACCCAGTCGCTGGCGGTGCCGGCTTCAGTCTGGTGGCGGGCCGCACGCTCGAAGTAGGCGGTATCGATGTTGCCGTTGGCACCGAGCTGGAAGGTGTCCTCGCTCAGGCGCGCCACCGTGATGTCGCTTCGGATGCCGCCGGCGTCGTCCAGCAATAGGGTGTAAGTGACTGCGCCGGGCTTCTTGTTCATCTCCGCGGTGGTGAGTTCCTGGAGCAGTTTCAGGGCTCCAGGGCCGGAAACTTCAAGGCGCTTGAGCGGAGTCATGTCGTACATGGCAACTGCCGTGCGGGTCTTCCAGGCTTCGGCAGCGGCAATGGGTGAGCTGAACATCCCGGACCAGGCGTCGCGCGCCGGCGGCTGCCATTCGTCCGGCATTTCCTTCAGCAGCTCGGCGTTCGATTCGAACCAGTAGGGGCGTTCCCATCCGCCGCCCTCCAGGAAGTATCCGCCCAATTGCTTGTGGCGTGCATGGAAAGGGCTCACCCGGAGGTTGCGGGGGGAGAGCTTGGGCTGGAGAGGGTGGAGGACGTCGTAGATCTCCACAAAGTTCTGCTGGGACGTTTCGCTCACGTATTCGGGGGTCAGCTGGATCTCCTCGAAGCGGTGAATGTCGCAATCGCCCAGGTCAATCTCCGACTTCCCGGTGGTCAGCAGTTCGGCGACAGCGCGGGCAATACCGGCAGAGTGGGTTACCCACACGGCTTCAGCCACGAAGAAGCCGTCCAGCTCCTTGGACTCGCCCACCAGGGAACCGCCGTCGGGAGTGAAGGAGAAGATGCCGTTGAAGCCATCCTCGATGTCGCTTTCCTGCAGCGCCGGAAGCAACTGCTTGGTGGCCTCCCAGACCGGGAGGAAGTCCTCCAGCGTGAAATCCAGCCGGGATGGCATGTTGTGTTCGCTGATCGTGCTCGGCTCATAGTTGCCGAGCTCGTCGAGGTCCACGGGCATGGGGCGGTGGGCGTAGGAACCGATGCCGTAGCGGTCGCCGTGCTCGCGGTAGTACAGGTCCTGGTCCTGGTGGCGCAGGATGGGCAGGGAGGCGCCGTTAGGCAGTTCGTTCTTGCCCTTCTGAGCCGGCACAGGAGTGGTCTTGACGTACTGGTGGGCCAGCGGGAGGAGCGGGACGGACATGCCGATCATCTCTCCGATTTTGGCGCCCCAGAAACCGGCGCAGGAGACAACGATGTCGGCCGGGATGACGCCGTCGGACGTTTCGACGCCGGTGACCCGGCGGTTGGACTGTTCGATTCCGGTGACGGTGGTGTTGCCCAGGTACTTGACTCCCGCGGCCTCCGTGCGCTTGATCAGCAGCTGCACGGCGCGGGCGGCGCTGGCCAGTCCGTCACTGGGAACGTGAAGCCCACCAAGGATGTCTTCCTCGTTGAGGAGCGGGTAAAGCTCTTTGCACTCTTCAGTGGTAAGGATCTTGCCTTCGATGCCCCACGATTCCGCATAGCCCAGCTTGCGCTTCAGGTCGGTAAGGCGCGTTTCGGTGGTGGCAACTTCCAGGCCGCCCACCTGGTTGAAACAGCTCACGCCGTCCTCGGTGAGGGACAGAAGCTTCTCCACCGTGTACTTGGCGAAGAGGGCCATGGTCTTTGAGGGGTTGGTCTGGAAAACAAGGCCGGGGGCGTGGGACGTTGAACCCCCGGGCATGTTCAACGGTCCCTGATCCAGGACGGTGATGTTGTTCCAGCCCCGTGTGACCAGTTCGTCGGCGAGATTGGTGCCAACGATTCCGGCTCCGATGATGACAATACGCGGCGTCGATGCCATGTGCTTTTCTCCTGCTGATTTAGTCTTTGGACTCTGCTGCTTCAGTTGATTCGCTTACCGGAACACGACTGTGCTGGTTCGATCCAGCAGTACGCGGTGTTCACAGTGCCATCGGACGGCGCGTGAGAGTGCGAGGGCTTCAGCGTCCCGGCCCACTGTCGAAAGGGCAGTGGGGCCGTAGCTGTGATCGACCCGGATAACTTCCTGCTCGATGATCGGTCCCTCGTCCAGATCCGCAGTTACATAGTGCGCGGTGGCCCCCACGAGCTTCACGCCACGGTCGTAGGCCTGGTGGTAGGGCCGTGCGCCCTTGAAGCCCGGCAGGAACGAGTGATGAATATTGATGGCCCGGCCTTCCAGGGCCCGGCACAGATCGTCGGAGAGCACCTGCATGTATCGGGCGAGCACCACGAGGTCGATGTCATACTCGTCCACCAGTTCCAGCAGTCTCGCTTCGGAGTCTGCCTTCGTCTCTGGAGTGACCGGAACGTAGATGAAGGGAAGGCCTGCCGCATCGGCCATGGCGCGGTGTGTCTCATGGTTTGAAACCACAAGGACGATGTCACCGCCGAGGCTTCCGCCGCGCCAGCGGAAGAGCAGGTCATTCAGGCAGTGGCCGAATTTCGAGACCATGACCAGGATGCGCTGCTTGGTTTCGTCGTGAAAGCCGAACTTCATGTCGAAGCGGTTTGCGATCGCGCTGAACTCTTCGTTGAGCCTTTCGGGTGTGTACTCGGAGGAACCCGAGAACGCAGTGCGCAGATGCAGTGTCTGACGGAGGCCGTCGTCGAACTGCTGGTGCTCGTCGATGTTGAACCCACGCTCAAAGAGGAACGTGGTGACCGCCTGGACGATGCCGGCGCGTTCGACGCACGACAGCGTGAGAACGAACTTCCTCGTCTGTTCCTCCGCGCGGGCCTCCGGCTGGGCAAGCGTGCTGGTGGATGAATCTGATGCCATGAGGGTCATCTCTCCTCCTTTAGATATATTCCAAAAATCCATACTGATATATTAGATTCGGCAATCAGCGTATACTGGTGAGAGGGGCGGGGTCAATAGTCTCGCCATTCGGGATAAGAGGGGTTGGCGTTATGGTTTTTGAGGCTCTTGCGGTCGACGACGAGACCGCCAGAAAGTCATTGGCAGACGTAGCGTACGAGAACATCAGAGACCGGCTGTTGATGTTGAACATCCGGCCGGGGGACCTCCTCAATGACGACCAGCTCGCGAAGGATCTTGGCGTGGGACGGACTCCGGTGCGTGAGGCGCTCAAGCGGCTGGAGCTGGATCGCCTCGTTGTTTCCTACCCGCGGAGGGGCACGTTCGCCACGCGGGTTGAAGTCACCGACCTCGCGTTCATCTCGGAGATTCGCACACAGCTCGAACCCCTTGCCGCCGCCCGGGCGGCCCGGGTGGCAACCGAAGCCTCGCGGGAACAGCTGCGGGCAGTTATGCGTGCAGTCGAGGAATTCGATACCGGTGCCGCGTCCATCGTGGAAACCTTGCGGCTCGATGCCCGGGTTCATCAGGGTATATACGCTGCGGCTGCCAATCCCCATCTGGAGGATGTCCTGATCCGCTACGACAACCTCGCAACCCGCATCTGGTGCATGGTTCTGGACCGGCTTCCGGACCTGTCTCATCACGTGCGCGAGCACGTGGACCTCCTGCGTGCCGTCATTGGCGGTGATGAGGCGAAATCCGCCGAACTCGCCAGGGCTCACGTCACCGGTTTTGAGCATGCCGTCCGCGAGGCTCTTTTCGCCGCGTAGGCCGGCCCACACTCCGTCTGTAGAGGGTGTTGACAGCTACGACCGTCGATAGCATACTTGAGCCACACAACTAATATATCAAGAGGATATTAGAGCTGACTTAGGAGAAACGATGGTCGAGATTCTGACCCGCTCGCTCACAGAGACCGATCCCGAGATCCACGCCGCCGTGGAGCAGGAACTGCTACGACAGCAGAACACTCTGGAGATGATCGCCTCTGAAAACTTTGCTCCTACTGCCGTTATGGAGGCGCAGGGGTCCGTCCTGACGAACAAGTACGCGGAGGGTTACCCCGGCAAGCGTTACTACGGTGGCTGTGAGCACGTCGATGTTGTGGAGCAGCTTGCAATCGACCGCCTCAAGTCGCTGTTCGGTTCCGACTTTGCCAACGTCCAGCCTCACTCCGGTGCGCAGGCCAACGCGGCTGCGATGTTCGCCCTCATCCAGCCCGGAGACACCATTCTCGGGTTGAACCTCGCGCACGGCGGGCACCTGACCCATGGCATGCGCATCAACTTCTCCGGAAAGCTCTACAAGGTCGTCCCTTACGGAGTCCGCGAAGAGGACATGCTGATCGACATGGCCGAGGTGGAACGCCTGGCTGTCGAGCACAAGCCGCAGCTGATCGTCGCCGGCTGGTCTGCATACTCCCGGCAGTTGGATTTCGCCGAATTCCGTCGTATCGCCGACCTCGTTGGTGCTTACCTGATGGTGGACATGGCGCACTTCGCCGGACTGGTGGCAGCAGGTCTGCACCCGAATCCCGTCCCGCACGCACACATTGTCACGAGCACCACGCACAAGACACTCGGCGGTCCGCGCGGGGGAATCATCCTCACCAACGACGCAACCATCGCGAAGAAGGTCAACTCCGCAGTCTTCCCCGGCCAGCAGGGCGGCCCGCTGGAACACGTTATTGCCGCAAAGGCCGTCGCTTTCAAGCTGGCAGCCGAGCCAGAATTCCGGGACCGCCAGGAGCGCACCCTGGAAGGTGCCCGGATTATCGCGCAGCGGCTACTTGCTGATGACGTAGCCGAGAACGGTGCGACTGTCGTCAGCGGCGGCACCGAAGTGCACCTGGTCCTGGTGGATCTGCGTAACTCGGAGCTGGACGGGCAGCAGGGCGAGGACCGGCTGCACCGCATCGGGATCACCGTCAACCGCAACGCCGTCCCGTTCGATCCGCGCCCCCCGATGATCTCCTCGGGCCTGCGCGTCGGCACGCCGGCTCTGGCCACCCGAGGTTTCGGCGCGGCTGAATTCAGCGAGGTGGCGGACATTATCGCCGCAGCCCTCAAGCGCGAGTTCAGCGACGAGACCGCGGCAGCACTCCGACAGCGGGTTGAAAACCTGGCTGAGAAATTCCCCCTGTACCCCAACCTCTCCGCTCAAAAGATCAAGGTAGCGTAATGGCTGATCTCCTCCCGGAGCACCCGGATTTCCTCTGGCACAATCCCGAGCCCAAGTCCTCCTATGATGCAGTCATCATCGGCGGCGGCGGACATGGCCTTGCCACTGCCTACTACCTGGCCAAGAACCACGGCATGACCAACATCGCCATCCTTGAAAAGGGCTGGCTGGCTGGTGGCAACATGGCCCGCAACACCACGATCATCCGTTCCAATTACCTCTGGGACGAGAGTGCGGCCATCTACGAGCACTCGCTCAAACTGTGGGAGCAGCTCCCGGAGGAGCTCGAGTACGATTTCCTCTTCAGCCAGCGCGGTGTCCTGAATCTGGACCACACGCTGCAGGATGTCCGTGATTCCACGCGTCGCGTCAACGCCAACAAGCTCAACGGCGTCGATGCTGAGTGGCTGGACATTGACCAGGTCAAGGAAGTCTGCCCGATCATCAACACGAGCGACAAGATCCGCTACCCGATCCTGGGCGGCACGTTCCAGCCGCGCGCGGGCATCGCGAAGCATGACCACGTGGCCTGGGCCTTCGCACGCAAATGCGATGAACTCGGCGTGGACATCATCCAGAACTGTGAAGTCACAGGCTTCATCAAGGACGGCAACAAGGTCACCGGCGTCAAGACCAACCGTGGCACCATCAACGCAGGCAAGGTTGCGTTGTGCGCAGCCGGTCACTCCAGCGTTCTGGCCAAGATGGCCGGCTTTGACCTGCCCATCCAGTCACACCCGCTGCAGGCGCTGGTTTCCGAACTGCATGAAATGGTCCACCCGACCGTCGTGATGTCCAACCACGTGCACGTCTACGTTTCCCAGGCGCACAAGGGCGAACTGGTCATGGGCGCGGGAGTCGATTCCTACAACGGTTACGGCCAGCGTGGATCCTTCCACGTGATCGAGAACCAGATGGCTGCCGCCGTCGAGCTGTTCCCGATCTTCGCCCGTGCCCACCTGCTCCGGACCTGGGGCGGCATCGTGGACACCACGGCGGATGCCTCTCCGATCGTCGGCAAGGCCCCGGTTGAGAACATGTACGTGAACTGCGGATGGGGAACCGGCGGCTTCAAGGGAACGCCCGGAGCGGGCTGGAGCTTCGCCGCGACAATCGCCAATGACGAGCCCCACCAGCTCAACAAACCCTTCGGGCTTGAACGCTTCGTCACCGGTGCGCTCATCGATGAGCACGGCGCAGCCGCCGTGGCCCACTGAAAGAAGAGACGGCATGATACAGATCCAGTGCCCCAACTGCGGGCCACGAGACGAAACCGAATTCCACTACGGCGGACAGGCCCATGTGGAGTATCCGGCAGACCCCCACGCGCTCAGCGACGAAGAATGGGCACGCTACCTCTTCTACCGCGAGAACACGAAAGGCCAGTTCGCTGAACGCTGGTCGCACGCAGCCGGCTGTCGCAAATGGTTCAACGCCATCCGCGACACAGTCACCTACCGGATCTCGGCCGTCTACCCTCCGGGTGGGGCCCGTCCCGACATCACGAACGCCCAAGCCGATAGCACCGGCCCCATTGCTGGAGGGACCAAATGACACCTCAGCCTCACCGCGTCGCCGAAGGCGGCCGGATCGACCGTTCCCAGGAGCTGGCCTTCACCGTGGACGGCAAGGAATACACCGGTCACGCCGGTGACACCCTTGCCTCCGCCCTGCTCGCCAATGGAGTTATTGAAACCGCTCCCTCCCTGTATCTGAGCCGGCCTCGCGGCATTCTCTCCGCCGGCATCGAGGAACCCAATGCGCTGGTGAAGGTTCATCACCGCGGCCAGGGCGGCGTGAACGAGTCGATGCTTCCGGCCACGACGGTGGAGCTGACCGACGGACTCTCCGCCGAGTACCTCTCCGGCCTGGGCCAGCTGGATCCGGCCGATGATACGGCCGTCTATGACAAGAAGTACGTCCACACCGACGTCCTGGTCATCGGAGCCGGACCCAGCGGGCTGGCCGCTGCCCGCGCTGCCGCCGTCACAGGTGCCCGCGTGATCCTCATCGACGACCAGCCGGAACTGGGCGGCTCGCTCCTGTCCGCGCCGGGCACCACGATCGATGGACAGAGCTCCGTCGAATGGATCAATTCCGTTCGGGCTGAGCTGGAGGCCGCCGAGGAAGTCACCATCCTTTCCCGCACCAACGCCTTCGGAAACTACGACAGCAATTACGTGATCGCCCTCCAGAGCCGGACGGACCACCTCGGGCAGGCTGCAGCTGCGCCCGAGATGTCACCGGTCTCCCGTCAGAGACTCTGGCACATTCGCGCCCAGCAGGTGGTTGTTGCCACTGGCGCACATGAGCGTCCCATCGTTTTCAGTAACAACGACCGTCCAGGTGTCATGCTCGCCTCGGCAGTCCGCACCTACATCAACCGTTACGCCGTGGCGCCGGGTGCCCGAGTGCTTATCAGCACCAACAACGACAGCGCGTATGACCTGGTCAGCGACCTCCAGCGTGCAAACATCAGCATCGCGGCGATCGCAGATGCCCGGCCTGAAGCGTCCCCCGCGGCCCGGGCCGCTACGGACCAAGGAATCCGGGTCCTGCTCGGCTCCGTTGTCGCGGACACCGTGGGCAACCCGCGCGTCAGCGGTGCCGTCGTGCGATCGCTCAATGACGACGGCATTGCGTACGGGCCGGTGGCGGAAGTCGCCTGTGATCTGGTTGCCGTTTCAGGCGGCTGGAGCCCGGTCACCCACCTTCACAGCCAGCGCCAGGGCCGCGTCCGCTGGGACGACAGCCTGGTTGCATTCGTGCCGTCCGATGCGGTGGAGGGCCAGCAGATAGTCGGATCGGCCGCGGGCAGCTTTGCCACGGAGGATTGCCTTGCGGAAGGCGGCCACGCAGGATCGGTGGCAGCGTTCAACGCCGGCTTCGTCAACGAGATGGGCGCCCATGCCCTCGCGGTTTCCTCCCACCCGCCTGTGGCGCAGGGTCCGACCCGGCCGCTGTGGCTCGTCCATGACGAAAACTCGCAGCTCGGGGACCTGAGCGAGCACTTTGTGGACCTGCAGCGCGATCAAACAGTTGCAGACGTGCTTCGGGCCACCGGCGCCGGAATGCGTTCCGTGGAACATATCAAGCGCTACACCTCCATCAGCACCGCCAACGACCAGGGAAAGACCTCCGGTGTCAACGCAATCGGCGTGATCGCCGCAGCGCTGAACGGCGGAGCGACCCCGGGCGAAATCGGTACCACGACCTACCGTGCTCCTTACGCTCCGGTGGCGTTCGCGGCGCTGGCGGGTCGCGAACGAGGCGACCTCTTCGATCCGGCACGATTCACTTCGATCCACCCATGGCACGTCGCCCAGGGCGCCGAGTTCGAGATCGTGGGCCAGTGGCTGCGTCCCTGGTACTACGCACAGCCGGGTGAAGACATGGATGCTGCGGTTGCGCGCGAGTGCGCTGCAGTGCGGGATTCGGTGGGCTTCATGGACGCCACCACGCTGGGCAAGATTGAGATCTGGGGCAGCGATGCCGGTGAGTTCCTGAACCGCATCTACACCAACGCTTTCAAGAAGCTCGCACCCGGTTCCGCCCGTTATGGAGTCATGTGCACTCCGGACGGCATGATTTACGACGACGGCGTGACCCTGCGCATCGACGAAGGCCGTTACTTCATGACCACCACGACAGGCGGCGCCGCAAAGGTTCTGGACTGGCTTGAGGAGTGGCTCCAGACCGAGTGGCCGGAGCTGGACATGAATTGCACCTCGGTGACTGAGCAGTGGAGCACCATCGCAATTGTCGGCCCGAAGTCCCGTGAAGTGGTCGCCAAGCTGGCACCGGAGCTGGACGTTTCCAACGATTCGTTCCCGTTCATGACCTTCCGGGAGACCACCCTCGCCTCGGGGATCCCTGCGCGTGTCTGCCGTATCTCCTTCTCCGGTGAGCTGGCCTTCGAGATCAACGTCTCGGGCTGGTACGGACAGCAGGTGTGGGAGGACGTGGCAGCCGCCGGTGCAGAGTTCAACATCACCCCCTACGGCACCGAAACCATGCACGTACTTCGCGCCGAGAAGGGCTATCCCATCGTCGGGCAGGACACTGACGGCACCATTACACCCCAGGATGCCGGCATGGAATGGATCATTTCCAAGGCCAAGGATTTCGTGGGCAAGCGCTCCTACTCACGCGAGGACACCAAGCGCACTGACCGCAAGCACCTGGTGAGTGTGCTTCCTGTGGACAAGCACATTCGGCTCCCCGAGGGAACCCAGCTTGTCGAGGAGGGAGCCATCGAGAAGGCCGGAGCGGGTGCTGTTCCGATGGTCGGACATGTCACGTCCAGCTATCACAGCCAGGCGCTGGGTCGCTCATTTGGCCTGGCGCTGATCAAAAACGGCCGCAACCGCATCGGGGAGACCCTTGTGGCTCCGGTAGGCGACCAGCTCGTCGACGTCACCGTCGCCGAAACCGTACTTTACGATCCGGAAGGGAACCGCCGAGATGGCTGACACGCTCCTTGAGAACACCAGTACCACTGATCACGCCGCCTTGCGGCGCAGCCCGGCAGGCCATCTGGCAGCTGCCTTCGCCGACGCGAGCGTGGACGGCCGGCGCGGAGTAAGCCTTCGCGAGGTGCCGTTCCAGACGATGGTCGGTTTGAGGGCGACGCCACAGAGCGAGGGCGCGCATCGGCTCGAGGAGGTCCTCGGGGCGCAGCTCCCGGACCGGCACGGTCTGGTCACAACGGGGTCCGGACGCTCTGTCCTCTGGCTGGCGCCGGACGAGTTCCTTGTGGTTTCGGATGAAGCTTCCGAGCATCTTGTCCTTGCGCTGCAAAAGGCGCTTCAGGGTTTTCCGGGCTCGGTGCTCGATCTCTCCGCCAACCGGACCACTTTTGAACTGACCGGTCCGTCGGCCAGGGGCGTCCTGGAGAAGGGATGCCCAGTGGACCTTCACCCCCGGGCCTTCAAGGAGGGCACAGCGGTGAACACGAATATCGGGCACGTTCCGGTGATCCTTCGGAAGGTGGAGGCGGAGACTTTCCGGCTCTACCCGCGGTCTTCCTTCGCGGACTACCTGGGCCGGTGGCTTGTCGATGCCATGGCTGAGTACAAAGCACCGGAGATAAGTTAATGGCGCTGAGCACGCTGGACCTTTTCTCGATCGGAATCGGCCCGTCGTCCTCACACACCGTTGGCCCCATGCGTGCCGCCAAGCGGTTCACTGACGTTCTGGCAGCAGAGGGGCTGCTGGAACAGGTGACCCGCGTTCACTCCCAGTTGTTCGGTTCCCTCGGCGCCACCGGTCATGGCCATGGATCCGGCAAGGCCGTGGTTCTCGGTCTGCAGGGGGAAACCCCCGAAACGGTGGACACCGACCGTGCCGACGAGATCGTGGCCGATGCAGCCAGACAGGGGAAACTGAATCTGGCCGCTGTACGGCCGATCGGGTTCGACATGGATGCGGACGTTATCCTCCATCGGCGCAAATCCCTGCCTGCCCATCCGAACGGCATGACGTTCACCGCCCAGAAAAGCGATGGGTCGGTGCTCAAGGCTGCGACGTACTATTCGGTGGGCGGCGGGTTCGTCGTCGACGAGCAGGCTGCAGGTGCGGACCGCATCGTTCAGGACACCACTCCGCTCCCGTATCCGTTCACAACCGGCGGCCAGCTTCTCGAGCATTGCCGCCGGGAAGGGCTGCGTATCAGCGACATCATGCTCGCAAATGAGCTGTCCTGGCGGAGCGAGGATGCACTGCGCAGCGAACTGCTGCATATCTGGTCCGTCATGAAGGAATGCGTTCAAAACGGATGCGAGCGTACCGAACCGGTCCTGCCCGGTGGACTGCGCGTTCCGCGGCGAGCCCCCAGGTTGTACGCCGCGCTGTCCACCCGCACGGATGATACAGACCCGATGCGTGCAATGGACTGGGTGAACCTTTTCGCGTTGGCGGTCAATGAAGAGAATGCCTCAGGCGGCCGCATAGTGACCGCACCGACCAACGGCGCCGCAGGCATCGTCCCGGCAGTGCTGCATTACTACGAGAAGTTCATTCCGGGAGCGAGCGAGGACGGCATCGTCCGCTTTCTCCTCGCGGCGGCCGCGGTGGGCATTCTCTTCAAGGAGAATGCCTCCATCTCCGGCGCCGAGGTCGGCTGCCAGGGCGAGGTCGGATCGGCGTGTTCCATGGCTGCAGCGGGTCTCTGCGAAGTCCTGGGAGGCACACCGGAGCAGGTTGAGAATGCTGCCGAGGTGGGCATCGAGCACAATCTGGGGCTGACGTGCGATCCCGTCGGCGGTTTGGTGCAAATCCCTTGCATCGAACGCAATGCCATTGCCAGTAACAAGGCCATCAACGCGGCGCGCATGGCGATGCACGGCGACGGATCACACAAGGTCTCCCTCGACAAAGCAATCAAGACGATGAGGGAAACCGGTGCTGACATGAAAGTCAAGTACAAGGAGACCTCGCGGGGCGGGCTCGCGGTCAACGTCATCGAGTGTTGATCCGGACACTTGCCTGTCTACCGGGTGTTCGCGGACACCCGGGCTTCCTCCCACCATTCCAACGCCTGGCTCTACAGGCATACCGTTCCCATGGAGCAAGACTTGACCCTTAGACCACTCCCTTATGAACACATGGCCACCGGCAGCAGTCGTGTTAAGCGCGGGATGGCGGAAATGCTCAAGGGCGGCGTCATCATGGATGTTGTCACCGCGGAGCAGGCCCGCATCGCCGAGGATGCCGGCGCTGTTGCCGTCATGGCGCTTGAGCGGGTTCCCGCTGATATCCGCGCCCAGGGCGGGGTTTCCCGGATGTCTGATCCGGACATGATCGACAGCATTATTGAGGCTGTGTCCATTCCGGTGATGGCCAAGGCCCGTATCGGTCATTTCGTTGAGGCGCAGGTGCTGCAGTCCCTGGGCGTTGATTACATTGACGAGTCCGAGGTGCTCACGCCGGCGGATTTCACCAACCACATTGATAAGTGGAAGTTCACTGTTCCCTTCGTGTGTGGTGCCACCAACCTGGGGGAGGCGCTGCGCCGTATCAATGAGGGGGCGGCGATGATCCG
>NZ_JBZCNB010000006.1:0-231831 GCF_058269075.1 Arthrobacter sp. TJ-270
TTGACACCACAAAACACATGAAATGCTACGCGTCCACTATGCGGTTCCCAACCAACAACCCCGCACCCCTTGTTCACCTTTGCTGCCTCCGGGCGGTAAGGGAGTGAAGGGGTGCAGGCCAGGTACGGCACCACCATTTACAACTGCATAAGCACCACCAAGTTGTAACCACTAGTTTTCCCGCCCCCCACATCCGACGGGGGAGAGGGTAAAAGGGTTACGGCGGTCATAGCGTGGGGGAAACGCCCGGTCCCATTCCGAACCCGGAAGCTAAGACCCACAGCGCCGATGGTACTGCACCCGAGAGAGTGTGGGAGAGTAGGACACCGCCGGACAACACTCAAGGCAAGGGCCTCACCAGGATGGTGAGGCCCTTCCCGTTTAACCACACCCCACCAACCACACTAAAGTCGCACTATGGACAGCCTCTTTTCCCATGGCGACGCCGGCCCGGCCGACGCTGCTTCCAGTACCCCTCCTGAGTCACTCAAAGCCGAGGTGACTGTTCCCCAGACTGCGGACGATTCCTTCGCCGGTTTCACTGATGGGATCCACCTATGGTGGCCTGCAGACCAGACCCGCTTCGGAGAGGGAACCCACCCGGAGTTCACTGACGGCGAGCTCGTCGAGGAGGACGCTTCCGGAAACTCTTCTTTGTGGGCAACCCTCCTTGAAACGCCGTCGGTGACAGATCTACAGCTTGCGTGGCACCATCAGGGCAATGCCAATCTCTCGAGCCATGTCGGAGTGTCGTTCACTTCCGACGGCGCGGGCACGCGCGTCAGCGTCGTCCATGATGGCTGGGCCACCGGGGAGCTCGGTCATGAACAGTTCGCTGCCGCTCCCAAATGGTCGGCCGTGCTGGCGTCCTACAGACGCTTCATGGGAGGCTCGGCATGACAGCAGACGCCGATCGTCCCAAGGCTCCTACCCTGGTCACAGAACTTGTCGCCAAGATGGAACGGTCCCGGGTGCTGACCGACGGTGACGCTCTCAGAAGCTACTCGCGCGACCAGGGCCCCGTAGCGGAGCCCGCCGAGCCGGCCGTCGTCGTGCTGGCGGAGAGCACCGCGGAGGTGCAGCACGTTATGCGGTGTGCACAGCGATGGGGTGTTCCTGTCGTCGCGAGGGGGACAGGCACCAGCCTTTCGGGCGGTGCGCATGCCGTGCCGGGGTGCATCGTGCTCAGCCTCGAACGAATGAACCGCATTCTTGAGGTACGCCCGCAGGACGAGCTCGCCGTCGTCGAGCCTGGAGTAATTAATGCTGACCTCAATATCGCCGTCGCGCCACACGGCCTGATGTACGCACCTGATCCAGCGAGCCATACGATCTCCACGCTGGGCGGCAACGTCGCAACGAATGCAGGCGGCCTGCGCTGCGCGAAGTACGGGGTGACCCGCGATTCCGTACTGGCCCTCGACGTCGTGCTGGCCGACGGCACGCTCATTCACACCGGACACGCGACCTTCAAAGGGGTAGCCGGATACGACCTGACCGCCCTCTTCGTGGGGTCCGAGGGGACGCTGGGCATCGTCGTCGGAATCACGGTGCGCCTGAAGTACCTCCCCGTCGAAACGCGTACCCTCGCTGCCTTCTTCCCAGACCTCCCGGCAGCAGCCGCCGGCGTCCTGGCCATCGGCGCGGCGCGCGTTCAGCCGGCCATCCTGGAACTCCTCGACGGCAACACACTGCGCATCCTTGATACAGCATTCAATTCGAACCTCGCTGCCAGAGGTGGTGCTCTCCTGCTCGTTCAGACCGACGGTTTCGGTGCGGAGGCGGAAGCCGTCGTCGTGCGCAAGGTGCTTGCCCAGGCGGGTGCCACGGTGGAGGCGGAAGACGATACGGAAGCGGGGATGCTCCTCGACCTGCGCCGTAATGCCAGGGGTGACGGCGTCGACGACGACTTCCGGGTCGGTGAGGACGTGGCTGTCCCGCGCTCCCAGCTCGTCCACTACGCTGCCGAACTCGAGCGGATCGCGCGCGAGCACCGTGTGCGTCTCCGTCTCGTTGCCCACGCCGGAGACGGAAACCTTCACCCCACATTCTGGGTCTCTCGAGAGGAGAGCGAGTCAGGGGTCGAGAGACTTCACAGGGCACTGGACGAATCGGTGCGGGTTGCTCTGGCGCTCGGTGGAACCATCACCGGGGAACACGGAGTCGGGCAGTACAAACTGCGGTGGCTCCCCTGGGAGCAGGGCCCGGAGGTTCTGGACCTGCAACGGCGGATCAGAGAGGTGTTCGACCCCGCCGGAATCCTCAACCCGGGCAAGGCGATACCCTGACAGGCAACCATGGGCGACGGCGGCTCCTACCGACTACGGTTGTGTCCTGCGGATAGACTGAAATCAGCCAGCGCCGCGGCAGGGGCCAGTGGCGTCACACCTGAGAAATGGGGAAATACCGTGTCAGACAACACCACCGGTCAGCCGGGCCAGAACGGCGGCCAGGACGACTCCTCCCGCTACCCGGCCGGACAGCAGTGGCAGCAGCCGACGTCGTCGAACGAGCCCCAGGGCCAGCAGCCCCCCGGCTACGGGCAGCCCTACGGCCAGCAGTCTCCCTCTGGTTACGGGCAGGCACAGGGTTCGCCCTACGCGACGCCGGGTGGATACGGCGGCGGTTACGGCCAGCCGGCAGAGAACCCCGGGAAGACCCTCGGCATCGTTGGGCTGATCTGCGCCATCATCTGGCCCATCTCCATTGTCGGCCTGATCATTTCCATCATCGCAATGGTGAAGTCGCGGAAGGCCGGGATGGGCAACGGTTTCGCCCTCGCCGGCATCATCATCGGCGCGATCGGAGTCATCACAGGCATCATCGCCATCATCGGCCTGATCGCGCTCATTCCTTTCTCGCAGGAAGTAATCGAGTTCTGCCAATCCGCGGGTCCCGGTGTTCACGAGTTCCAAGGTCAGCAGATTGACTGCAGCCAGCTGAACCCGTAGCGAGCACGGACCAAGTCAGCGATACTTCAAAGAAAAAGCGTCCGCGGATCGGGGCACAAGCCCTGAACCGCGGACGCTTTTCTCTTGTGTTGTTAGAGCGAGAGCCGGTCTAACTTCCTTCCTGCGCCCCGCCGCTGATGATGTTCAGCGTATTGGTGTCGGCGGTCAGCATAATCGCGGCTTCGTCGCGACGGTGCCGCAGGACGGAGTCAAGATAGGACTGCACGGCTTCGGCGAGCGGAACGTTGCGGTCCTGCTTCTCGGACATGTACCAGCGGTGCTCCAGCACCTCGTGAACCACCTCCGCAGGCTCAAGCTTCCCGCCCAGCTCTCGGGGGACCGCGCGGACGATCGGTTCGAAGACGTGGGAGAACCACTGGTGCGCGCTGATCTCCTCGTCCAGGTCGGGGGAGTTGTCTGCCCGGTACGCGTCCATGTCGTTGAGCAGGCGCCGCGCCTGGTTTTCCTGCGCGTCGATGCCGGTGAGGCGGATGAGGCGGCGGCTGTGGTGCCCGGCGTCGACCACTTTCGGCTGCAGCTGGATCTGGGAAGTCTCGGAGACGGTCTTGATCGCGTACTCCTCGACGTCGAATCCGAGCTCGTTCAGGCGACGGATTCTGGCATTGACGCGCCAGCGTTCGACCAGCTCGAAGGACTCCTGCTCCGTAAGCTCGGTCCACAGGCGGCGGTAGCTGTCCATGATGAGCTCACTGGTAGCCAGCGGATCCACCTTCTCCTCGATGAGCCCGCCCTCGGCGAGGTCCATCAGCTCACCGGCGATGTTGACGCGTGCAATCTCAAGGTCGTATTCACGCTGGCCCGTGGACAGCTCGGGGTACAACTCGCCGGTCTCGGCGTCCACAAGGTAGGCGGCGAAAGCCCCGGCGTCGCGCCTGAAGAGGGTGTTGGACAGCGACACGTCGCCCCAGTAGAAACCGATCAGGTGAAGACGGACAAGGAGCAGCGCCTGGGCGTCGATCAGTCGCGTCAGGGTGTCCTTCCGCAGCATCTGGGAGAACAGTGCGCGATACGGCATAGAGAACTTCAAGTGGCGCGTTACCAGGACTGGATTCAGTTCCTCGCCATCGAGCGTCTTCCGGCCGGAGATGACGGCCACCGGCTCCACGCACGGTACATCCAGGCGCTGTAGCTTGCGGAGCATGTGGTACTCGTGCCGGGCGATGTGCTCACTGGTCTCCTTCACGGCGATCACGGATCCACCCAGATGTGCGAAACGCACGATGTGCCGGGAGATGCCTCGAGGAAGCGCGGCGAGGTACTCAGAGGGCCATTCTTCAAGCGCGAGGTGCCACGGCAGGTCGAGCAACTCGGGGTCGGTCGCCGCTGCGGTGATGTTGAGCGATCCCAGCGAGCCTTCGTCGAGTGCGCTGCGGGTCCGGGGCAACTTGCCGGGCTGATCGTAGTCCGTTGGCTCGTGATGCCAGTTGGCCTGGTTCGAATCAGTCATGGTGATTTTATCTGTCCTAAAAACGACGGTGGCCCCTTTCGGTTGAGTTTACCGTCAACCGAAAGGGGCCATCGCGGGATGTTTACCGAACCGCTAAGAGGGCGGGATGTTACACGTGGTCAGCCAGGCGGAGCCCGTCCTTGGTGTCGAACAGGTGCGTGTGACCCTTCACCGGCCGCACGTACACGGTGTCGCCCTTCCTCGGAGGGCGGCGTCCGTCGACGCGTGCCACGATGTCGTGATCCTGGCCGTTGAGCGAGGTGTGTCCGTAAAGGTATGCGTCAGCGCCGAGTTCCTCGACGACGTCAACCTCAACCCGCAAGCCTTCACCGGCGCCGACGAGGCCCAGGTCTTCGGGACGGACACCCAGAGTCACGGTGCTGCCGTGTGCGTTGCCCAGGACATCGCGGGGAATCGGGTAGGTGGTGTCACCGAACTGTACGCCGGCCTCCGTGGTGGGCAGCTCGAGCAGGTTCATGGCCGGGGAGCCGATGAAGCCGGCAACGAAGACATTCTTCGGGCGCTCGTACAGGTTGCGCGGGGTGTCGACCTGCTGGAGGATGCCGTCCTTCAGGACTGCGACACGGTCACCCATGGTCATGGCCTCAACCTGATCGTGGGTGACGTACACGGTGGTGACACCGAGGCGGCGGGTCAGCGAAGCGATCTGCGTACGGGTCTGAACGCGGAGCTTGGCGTCGAGGTTCGACAGCGGCTCATCCATGAGGAAGACCTGCGGGTTACGCACGATTGCGCGGCCCATTGCAACACGCTGGCGCTGACCGCCGGAGAGAGCCTTTGGCTTGCGGTCGAGGTAGTCCTCGAGGTCGAGAAGCTTCGCGGCTTCGCGGACCCGCTGGGCACGCTCTTCCTTGGCGATGCCCGCAATCTTCAGCGCGAAGCCCATGTTGTCGGCAACGGACATGTGAGGGTACAGCGCGTAGTTCTGGAAAACCATCGCGATGTCGCGGTCTTTCGGGGGAACGTCGGTGACGTCGCGGTCACCGATGAGGATGCGGCCGGAGTTGACGTCTTCCAGGCCGGCCAGCATGCGGAGTGAGGTGGACTTTCCGCAACCGGAGGGTCCGACGAGAACGAGGAATTCGCCGTCTGCGATCTCGATGTTGAGCTTGTCTACAGCGGGCTTTTCAGTGCCCGGGTACAGGCGCGTAGCCTGGTCAAACGTTACCGTTGCCATTTTTTCTTATCCTTTTCACGGGCAGGTACGTGCCCGACGATCCGTAGTGAATGGAAATATTCAATTGGAGCGATTCAGTTCGCAGGCCGAGTTCGACCTACCGTGAACTGGGTCACAAGAAGAGAGTATGGCACGAAGTCAGGCAGAGGCGCCAGCACCGCGTAACGTGACCAACTCCTGCAGCACCTCAACGAGCTGTTCCGGAGAGGTGATCCGGTAGGGCGCAGCCGTCTGCCCGTCGCCGACCTTGATACCGACATCCGGTGCGGTGAGGATGTTGAAGGCATGCTCGTCGGTGACATCATCACCGGCAAAAACGACGGCGGTGGCGCCCGTCAACTCGCGCAGTGACCGCAAGCCTTTGCCCTTGTCAGCCTGCACAACGGACAGCTCAAGGACATTCTTGCCGTGGCTCAGGTGGACACCTTCCAACGAGGACAGTTCGGTGCGCGCAACCGAAGCAGCTGACTCGGCCGTCTCGGCATCAGCGGTCCTGGTATGGAGAACGACGCCGGCCGGTTTCAGTTCCAGCAGCGTGCCGGGGTGGGCATCGACAACCTTCCGAATGGCATCGGTGGCATTTCGGAGTATCTCGGCTTGTGAAGGAGTCAGCTCGAGTGGCGCACCGTCGGGGCCGGTCCAGGTTTCGGCGCCGTGGCTGCCGATGAGCAGGGTTTCCGGTTCGGGGGAGGCAACCAGGCGCAGGCTGTCCAGCGCGCGCCCGGAGATGAGCGCCGTCGTCGTGCGTGGAAGTTGCGCCAGTTCACGCAGAGCTGCCGCAGATCCGGGCAGTGCGCGGGCATCCTCCGCACGGTCAACCAACGGCGACATGGTGCCGTCGAAGTCGAGGGCGATCAGCAGCGTGTCCGTGGCGGCCGCCGTCGCCAGCGCGGAAAGCAGTTCTGGGCTCAGCGATTCAGACAAGGAGTTCCTCCCGGGTGCCGTTCTGCAGTTCGGAGAGGAACGCCTTTGACCAGCGTTCGACGTCGTTCTGCAGCACTTGGCGCCGCATGGTCCGCATGCGGCGGCTTGCCTCGGACGGGGTCATCTCGAGCGCGGCGAGAATGGCACTCTTGAGCCCGTCGATATCGTGTGGGTTAACCAGAATGGCCTGACGCAGCGTGTCTGCCGCCCCGGCGAACTCGCTGAGCACCAGTGCACCGCGGTTGCCCGTCCGCGCCGCGACGTACTCTTTCGCGACCAGGTTCATGCCGTCGCGCAGCGCGGTCACAAGCATGACGTCGGCAGCCAGGTACAGCGCGACCATCTCCTCCACGGGGTAGCTGTGGTGGAGGTAGCGGATGGCTGTGTTGGCGATGGTGTCGTAGGTGCCGTTGATGCGTCCGACGGCGCCTTCCACCTCTTCGCGGAGCAGCCGATACTGTTCCACCCGTTCCCGGCTGGGGCTTGCCACCTGAATGAGCGCAGCGTCCTCGACCTGGACCATGTCGTCGGCGAGGAGTTCCTCGTATGCTTTCAGGCGGTGACCGATGCCCTTGGTGTAGTCGAGGCGGTCAACACCGAGCAGAATGTGCTTGGGATTCCCGAGTTCACGGCGGATTTCCTGGGAGCGTTCGATGATGTCCGGGCGGTTCGCCAGGTCGACGATGCGCTGCACGTCGATGGAGATCGGGAAGGCCTCGGCCCGCGATACGTAGTCAGGTGCACCGTCCGCGCCCTTCACCTGCACCTGCTGCTGACGGACCGCGAGCCCAAGGAAGCGGCGCACGCAGCGCAGGAAGTTGCTGGCATCGCTCGGCCGTTGGAAGCCGATCAGGTCGGCGCCGAGCAGGCCTTCGATGACCTGGCGGCGCCACGGGAGTTGCGCATAGATCTCCAGCGGAGGGAAAGGAATGTGGTTGAAGAAACCGATCTTCAGATCCGGTCGGGCTTCGCGGAGGAGCTTGGGAACGAGCTGGAGTTGGTAATCCTGCACCCACACGGTGGCGCCTTCGGCTGCTACGGCTGCGGTCGCCGCTGCAAAGCGCTCGTTGACCTTCCGGTATGAATCCCACCAGTGGCGGTGGAACTCGGGCGGTGCTATGACGTCGTGGTACAGCGGCCAGAGCGTGGCGTTCGAAAAGCCTTCATAGTAGAACTCGACTTCATCTTCGCTCAGGGGGACGGGAACGAGCCGGATGTCAGTGTGGTCGAAGGCTTCGAGGGTCTCGTCAGCAGCACCATGCCACCCCACCCACGCGCCGTCGGCCTTCTCCATGACGGGAGCCAGCGCGGTGACCAGCCCGCCGGGTGACCGCCGCCAGGTGCCGTTGCCGTCGTCGTCGGTCACGCGATCAACCGGAAGCCGGTTGGACACGACAATGAACTCGAACTCACCGTACGTTGTGTCACCTGATTGCATACTGTCTCCCTGACGATGGTAGGCCTACTTATGACTTTAGCTGGTTGGGCGGCGCGGCCGCGCGGCGGGGAAGCGCTCAGCTACGTCGCCTAAAGTGGGTCGAAGACGGAACCGATGTGAACAACGAGGACTGATGACGCCCAGTAATCCCAGACCCAGCAAGGCCCAGCGGAAGTCGGAGGCGCGGCAGGAGATGGAGACGCGGCAGCAGCGGGCATCCTTCCTCATCAAGTGGGGAGTTGTGGCGGCCGTCGTTGCCATTCTCGTGATCGTCGGTCTCATCGTCGCCGGGAACATGCGCAACGAGGTCCCCGATGCAGGTCCGGCCCCTGAACATGGCAACGAGTACGGCGGGATCGCACTGACGTCCACGACCGAGCTTGCGCCCACCACCGTGGACACCGTCGACGTCGCCACACTGCCGGAGGAAGCGCCCAGCCCAGCGGGGCCGCCGCCCGGTGTGGCTGCGACCAGTGCTGACGAGCCGGTGCAGATAGTGGCCTACATCGACGTGAACTGCGTGCACTGTGCCAACTTCGAGCGCACTCACGCGGAGCAGATACAAACCTGGCTCGATGAGGGCGCCATCACTTTCGAGTACCGGAACGTTGCGTACCTCGACCCCAACTCGCAGACGGACTATTCCTCCCGGGGTGCTGCCGCCCTTGCCTGCGTTGCGGATAGCTCGCCGCCGGCCTACTGGGACTTCTCAACGGCACTGTTCGGTAATTTCGAGAACGGCGAACTGTCCGATGCGGAACTCGCGGAGATGGCCACAACTGCCGGTGCCGGGGACATCACGGCCTGCCTCGATGACAATACTTTCCGACCGTGGGTGAAATTCGGAACCCAGGCAGCCGAAACCTACGGGGTCAACGGCACTCCCACTGTGTTCGTCGACGGTGAGGAGGTACCGGACGCGGTGAGCGACTTTGCAACGGTCACCCGGGAGAAGGTCGAAGCCAGGAACTGAGAATTTCCAAGCCCACTGATTTCCCGCCGACCGCGGCGCTGGGCTAATCTTGTGTAGCGCCGTTGGAAGTTCATTTACGACGACGGCGCCTGCTGGCTCAGCCAGTCCGCCTCCTTAGCTCAGTTGGCCAGAGCACCTGTCTTGTAAACAGGGGGTCGCCGGTTCGAATCCGGCAGGGGGCTCCACTAAGAAGGCTGGTTGACTGCCGCAACACCGCTAGCTCCGCGAGGCCTCGTTGCCGGCCGACAGACCTAACCGGGACATTAGGGGAAGCGGCGCGTGCTCCAACCGCTGAAGAAGAGGTAAGCTCCCGCGCCTGCTGCGAGGAAACCCAGGACACCGAGAATGGTCAGCTGCATGCTGATTCCAGCGATGATTAGTCCGAAGCCGGCCAGGATGGTCAGCAGCCCATAAACTTCGCGCGCGCCGATACGCTTGGATGGTCCCGCGTCTTGTAACTTGTGGGCCAGATCGGGGTCCTCTGCCGCGAGCTCCTCTTCGAGCTCCCGTAGGCGTCTACGCTCTTCATCCGATAGCGGCATCAACGGCCTTCTTGTCCCTGGTCTTGCGGAGCTTCACCGACAGGGAACGGCGCGTAACAGCGACGGACCCGGCGATGACTTTCATAATGCTTGCTCTGTATCCAGTATGGTCCTTGCCCGGGGGAGAGCACAGAGCGACCTATGGATCTCGAAAGTGGGAATTGGTCAGGCTTTAGCAGCGCTCATCCCATTCACCGCTCTAAGCTTCGTGGGATGCTTCGTTTCGGTTCATGACGGGGTGTTTTTGGGTGGGGGCTGACAGTGCCACCATGATGGTGGGAGCCTCTTCTGTTGGTGCTCGGCCTGTGGCCGTGGAGAGGGCGTGCCTGCGTCACCGGTGGATTTAGAGCCCTAAACCCCACCATCCAGAGCAGCTGAGAGACCTGCCTCCCTGACGCTGCAGCTTCCCCCGGACCTCCCATCCGGAACGGTGCTAATGGCAGGACCGATGGAAGGAACAGCACCATGACAACTGACCGCATTCACACCAGCCACGCCGGTTCCCTGCCGCGCACACCGGAACTGATCGCCGCCAACGCCGCCAGAACCCTCGCTGAGGATGGCTTCACCCTGCAGCGAACCCCGGAATTCGAGGGCCTGCTCACCTCCGCCGTGGTGGACCTCGTCCAGTGGCAGAAGGACCTCGGAATTACCATCCCGGGGGATGGCGAGTACGGCAAGGCCATGTCGAATGCCGTGGACTACGGCGCCTGGTGGACCTACAGCTTCCAGCGTACCGCCGGTCTTGAACTGACGGACTACAACCCGATCCTCGCCGATGCCGTGCGCAGCGAACCCGGCGCGATCAAACTGACGTCGTTCGCGGATCGGCGCGACTGGACTCGCTTCGCAGCAGCGTATCAGGACCCTGAGAGCGGAATCCAGCTTGGCAAAAACGCCACGGCGTTCCCCTCCGCTACCGGTCCAATTTCATACATCGGCCAGGATGCACTGGCCTCGGACATAGCGAACCTCAAGGTAGGCCTTGACGCGGCGAACGTCCGAACGGGGTTCATCACCGCACTTTCGCCGGGGTCGGCGAGCAGGATCGGCAACGATTACTACGCCAGCGAGGAAGAGTTCATCTATGCATGGGCCGACGTGCTGCGCGAGGAATACCGGGCCATCGTCGACGCCGGTCTCATCGTCCAGATCGATGACCCCTCCCTCGCTGAGAACTGGGATCAGATCAACCCCGAACCCAGCGTCGAGGACTACCAGCGCTTCACCCGCATTCGGGTGGAGGCCCTCAACTACGCACTGCGGGGCCTGCCGGAGGACCAGGTCCGAGTGCACGTGTGCTGGGGATCCTGGCATGGTCCGCACACGACGGATCTAGAGTTCCGGCACATATTGGACCTTGTGCTGAGCATCAACGCCGGGTCGTACTCCTTCGAGGCCGCGAACGCGCGCCACGAACACGAGTGGGCCCTTTGGCAGGACACCACGCTGCCGGACGGAAAACTCATAGTGCCCGGTGTCGTCTCCCATGCGACGAACGTGGTTGAACACCCTGAGCTGGTCGCGCAGCGCATCGAACGCTTCGCGAGCTTGGTAGGGCGCGAGAATGTCATCGCCTCGACCGACTGCGGCCTCGGAGGGCGACTCCACCCGCAGATCGCCACAGCCAAGCTTGAAGCTTTGGGCCGCGGGGCGCAGATCGCCTCAAACAAGTTGTTCGGCCGTTCAGCGACGCTGATCTAACCGTACAAAACACCCTAGGGAACTCTGAGCGGGACGACACGTCGTTGATGTGTCGTCCCGCTGCATGTCGTCTGGGGCGGCGGATGCCGGTCCGGAATCGTTCATTCTGTAACAGAGCGAGCTTGGGCGATCCTTAGTGCAGCGTCCTGCGCTCGCTGTTGCTCCGCGGTGACGACCACTCCCGGCAAATGCCCCGCGGTCGCGATCATGGCGCGCAGCTCGGCAAGGGTATACGGGGTGGGGCGTCTACTGTGAGCCATGTAGTGGCAGTTCGGGCACAACGGGACCAGATCGGTGATCGGGTCGATCTCATAGTCGGGCCCAAGTAAGGAGGCCGGCACCGTGTGGTGGACGTGAATGAATCCGGCGCCCTCAGCGCCATACTTGGCCTCGTAATCGAAACCGCAGGCATGACAGTTCGGCCCGTGATGGGCGATCGCGACGGCTCTCGTTTCGGGACTGCGCTCGTACCGGTTGGTCGGAACGCGAATCAACGCGGCCTCCGGATATGAGCCCGGGAGCGGGTCCAGGGTATTCGCGCTCGGAGACGCACCGTCCAGAACATGTTCTGCCCAGACCGCCCTCATTGCCGCCTCCGCGTTGGACTGGATCTGCTTGCCCGAGGTGATTGCTGTCTTCCAATCGATGTTGGGAATCCGAGCCACCAGTTCATCCATGCGCAGCTGTTCGCCCTCGGGCAGGAGAAGGTCGAACTGCACGCCGACATGCAGGCGGGGGCTGTCACTGTTCGGATCGGAAAGTGTCACCGCTGACGGTTGATCAATCGTGAATCCGTGCCCGATCAAACCTCGCTGGTTGGGCCTACCCCCATGCACGAACAACCAGGTTTCAGTACCAACAGGCAAGGGCTTCCCGATGACGAGCGGCCAGCGCTCCACATGCCACCCGGAACGCCGCACCTCTGCAACTATCGTTGGATAGAACCCACCCCAGTTCCCCCTATCCGGGTCCCAGCCCAGAAGTACTGCCGTCATGAGGTCAGTGTGTCACTCAGGCGGCAGACTTGCGACGGCGCTGCGTTCCTGGCGGTTGACGGCGCAGGCGGGCGCTTCGGATGAGGTGACGTTTGTCAGCCGACCAGACGCTTTGCGCGTTCGACGGCCTTTCTAAGCTCGTCCTGCTTTGCCTTGCGGGACAATGACTGCGGGCCGACACCCGGGGCCTTGATTACGGTGACCCGGGGGACCCGGTCTTGTAGATGCTTGTCCCAGGTCTGCTGTACGGCATCACTGCAGAGCAGGACAACCTCCAGTCGCGGCAGAAGGCGCAGCACAGAGCCCAACGCCTTTGCGCCTGCCGTCCGGTTGTCAGCATTGGGGTTCGACACGAGGAAGGGAACCATGTTCCACATCAGGACGCCTTCGTGTAGACCGGCGGAATCGCGCTCGATCCAGCATCGCTCTGCGGCGCTGTCGGGGTTGTCGACGGACACGAAACCTGTTCCGCTTTCGGAGAGCACTTCCTCCTGCGGGCGGTCCAGCACGAAGAGAACGCGTGCCTGGTCTCCGGCGTCAGCCGGGTCGAAGTGGGGAATGGGTGTTGATCTGATGGCTGCGTAGCTGGCTCGCCATTGCTCCAGGCTCTGAACGTGCGGTGCAGTCGCCAACATGGATTTGCGGTTCTCGAGGACCGCATCGTCGGCCAGGGCTTGCGGGTGGTCGAGGTACATACCTCCACTGTATCCGGTGCGTTCGCTTCGTCTTACGGCTTTCTCGGACCAATCAGCCTGAATGACACCCTATCGCCACGATTATGCTCAGAGGAAGCGTTGGGATGTGCGCCGATTCACATGGCGGCGGTGTCCTACTGTTCCGGCTTCAGCCTTGCAGGTCGAAGTCCAGGTCGAGGCACTCCGGAGTGGACAGCTCCCTCCACACCGACGTGATGACCGCTGTTGGCAGCTCAGCCGAAATAGGCATGCGGTCCGCCTTTACAAGCTGTGCCATCCTCAGCCCGGTGAGAGCGGCGATGTCTCGGATAGGCACCTGAAAGGTGCGGAAGGGGCCCAGCGGCGGAGCCTCGTCCAGAGCTCCGGGTAGCTCGACGTCCGGCAGATCCTGCAGTTGAGGGGTCTGATCCACGACGTAACCCGTAGCGGCAAGCGAGCCCTCGAAGAGGAAGGCAGCGACCTTGAAGTAACGAAGCGGTATCTCAGTTCCCCGATACACCGGATCACGGTCACTGAAGATGGGCCCAGTAAAAACAACAAGGCGCCGAGCATTGCCGGCGGCGTTCTCCAACAGATAGGTTTCAAGCCCAAGCCACAACTCAAGACCCTGATTGAACCCGGCAGCCTGCGGGGCGGCGTTCGTGTAGAAGAAGGTATCGGTATTCGCTTGCTCCGCTTCTGCTCGGGTCTTGCCCCAAACAGCTGACGCGCGACGCGCCAGGTGCCCCCGGTCAATGTCATTCCGGGCGTAGACTCTCTCGCCGGTCTGCAGGTCAGCGCTCAATCGAGGATCCATGCGCCAGCCAATGCCCGAACGGTCGAGGTTCATCAGCGTGGCGCCATCGATACCGAGTCCGGCGACAGCTGCCAGGCGCTTGTCGGGTCGCATCAGCACCGAGAAGTGCGTGTAGGGGAGCAGGACGGTTTCGGAGCCCGTCAGCGAGGGCAGCAGCACCTCAAAACCGAGGAACTCCTCATCGAAGCCGAGGCGACCGGCGAGGTCCCCGGCCGTCAGCGGCTGCGGTTCAGGCAAAAGAGCATCCATTGCCGGAACATATCAGTAACAGGTGACCGGGCGGTGAACGCAGTCCGTCGGGGAAGATATCAGGCCGCCCGGACCCAGCTGATGCTGTGTCCCCAACCGCCATGATCCACATCGATCAGCTCGCCGTTATGGTCGCAGCACATATCCACCGGCTCGCCGTAGCCCTCGCAGTCACGGTCGGTGCAGCGCTCGGACAGTATGCCGGCGTACTCATTGGCGAACTCGAGTTCCCACTGATCGACCTGGCACAGGGCCCATGCATCACCCTCCGCAGCGAGGCTGCGGAGTTCCTCTATGGTGTATCGGCGACCCTTCTCGGGGTGGCGGACGGTGCTTGTGGAGATGCTTGTGGAGATGCTTGATGTGTTCATGCGACCAAGGTACTTCGTGCCACTGACATTCTTGCGGGACGACCCCGGTGAGTCTGAATCAGCCACGGTCCGCTGGCTGCAGGGCCGACCGAACGGCCACCATGTTGTCCCCGTATTTGGCGTCATAAGCGTCCTGGAGAGTGCCGTCGTCGTACACCACCGTGACAAACACGTAGCCGTTCTCAACCCACGAGCTGAGTATCTCGGCGCCCTCCGTCTCGTGGAGGTCCCGCTGCAGCGCTTCCAGCTCAGTGGCCTCGCCTGCTCCGCCGTTCGCAGGTTCCGTGCGCGGATCGATGTCCGCCGGAGGGTCGTACAGGGCCAGTGGAACCGGCGGCCGCGTGAGGGCGAAAGCCTCCCCATCCCACGTCCCGTGAACGGCGTAGGTACCCCATCTCACATCGCCCGACCTCTCCCAATGCTCGACGGCGTCCCAGTCCCATCCGATGATTTCCGGCCCGGAACACTGTGGAGGATAGGACTCCATGACGGGTCCGAGACAGAGCATCACGGGCCCGGCTTCATCCGAAATCACCAGGCCCTGCCCAATCAGTTCCTCGGAAGCCGGCGGCAGCGGCTCTTCACTCGCGTTCTCGCCCGGCACTGCCACCGCGCCACAACCCGTGAGCAACAGCAACGCCGCCATCATGCTGACCGCGAGATTCCTCACCAGACTGTTTCCAGATCCGCATGAACTGCAGCAAGCAGCCGTTCCCTGTCATCCAGCAGGTCAACTGGCCGTTCGCCATGGAGTGAGCCGTTCGGTACACAGAACCACTGCAGAATATGGCGGTCTTTCCAGCCACCGTCCAGGCCGATCTGGGCCACTTCGGCGACTATCGACCGGATCGCGTGCGCTTCCATGTCGAACTGGAACCCCGGGTACAGGACACGTCCGGCCTTGGTCGCCACACCAAGAATCTTCCGCTCGGCGGCGAGGCAACCTGCCGGCGGGAAATGCGGACCAAGGAGCGCATCGACCTCCGCTCCACTCAGCAGGCCGAACTCCACCTCGATCGCGACCCATCTGGCACACGCAGCCCTAATGGACCGCGAAACCGCGTCCTGATAAGCAGTCGCATCACGTACGTCCCGGGGAGAGCCGCCTCTCATAGGGAAAAGGTACTGCGACCGTCCGGTCAATAGAACACTTGATGGACAATCGAAACCTAAACGCTACCTCCGGCGTTTACGACGAGGGCGCGCACGCCTCATTCAGGGCGTTCACCGAATCGGCCGGCACCTGGTCTCCAGCCTCCGCGATGTCGCGCAACGGGTCTGTGATCTCGGCAGGAAGCCCGGCTGTTCCGGCTGCGTCAACCAGTCCTGCAAGCAGATCCTGGTCTTCAGCGCTGATGTTTCCGTCCCTCACCAGGGAGCACACCTGTGATCGGACTTCTTCCGCGGCGGCGCCAGCCACCTGGGATGCCGCATCGCCGGCTATCCCGCCCGCAGTTTCCTCAATCTGGTTGCAGCCCACGAGCAGGGCACTGAAAGGCACGAGCAGGCATAGCGCAGCGATTTTTTTCACGGTTTCAGTCTACCGGCGCGCATCCGGTCGGGAGCGCGGGGATTAACGGTCCAGGTCCTCCGGCTCGAACTGACTCAGCGGCGATCCGCCGAAGTTGGCGACGTCGTCGCTTGCGTCCACTTCCTCATCGCTCATCGGGTCGCCGAAATCGACATCCGCAGCGGCTTCACCGATGGTCGGCTCTTCCGGCGGCACCTGCTCGTCACCCCGGCGGAAGCGCGCCTCCTCCGTCTCGTCGCGCAGGCTCTGGTCGCTTTCCTCAAGACCGACGCCGACTCCGGGTTCATCCTGGAGCAGCGGATCCTGCTGCCAGTTCTCCGGATCATTCTCGGCAGCAGAGGGGTAATTGTCCGGCCGGCCGTCCTGCACGGGGTCGAGAGCCTCGGGTGCGATTGACTCGTTGGCGGCGTCCGGCTCTTCGCCTACTACGTTCAGTTCCTCATCGGGGAGATTCTCAGTCATGACCGGTCCTTTCGACGATTGCTTTTGGAGCGGCGCTCCGTAATCAGTAAGCCTACTGAGCATTTTCGGTGGAGGCTAGCTGCGGTGGTGCTTCCCGCTGTCTGGAAGCACCACTCCGACCTATCCGCCTGCGTGGTCCCGCCAGCTGTGCTTGGGCTCGAATCCCAGGAGGCGCCGCGCCTTGTCTATCGACAGAAGGGTCTCGTGCTCGCTGACCTCCTTGACGACCTCGACGTCGGGGAATACCTCCGCTGCCAGAGACGCGCTCGAACGGCTCATCACCGTATCGGACGCCGCGATGATGAACCTGTCGAAGCCATCCTGAGCAGTCTCAAGGGCTCGTAACACGGCCTGAGCGCCGTCCCGTCCGTCGATGTACCCCCACAGGTTCCACTTTCGGAGGAGCGGATCCGAATCGAACGAGGGGAACGCCGCATAGTCCTCCGGGTCCATGACGTTGGAGAACCGCAGGGCCGTAATACTCAGCGTCGGGTCCCAGCGGGTGAGCTGGATGGCCATCTGCTCCTCGAGGTGCTTGACGAGCGAGTAGGTGCTCTCCGGTCGGGCGTCATACTCCTCATCGACCGGGATGTACGGAGGGTCCTCCTCAAAGGGAAGCCCGAGAACGGTCTCGCTGGAGGCGTACACGATCCGTTGAATTCCGGCCCTCCTGCAGGCCTGGAATACGTTGTACGTCGCCAGCATGTTGTTACGGAAAGTGGCGGCATCGGCCTGCAAGCCGGGAGCGGGGATTGCGGCGAGATGAACGACGGCATCGAAGCCGGAGCGCTCACCGTCCACTCCGATGAAGGCGTCCACGACGTCGCCGTAGTTGGTCAGGTCAATCGAGAGGAATCCCGGTCCGCGCTCGCCGTGCAGGTCGAAGCCATGGACTTGGTGTCCGGCCTCCCGCAGCCCGGTAACCACGCTGCGTCCAAGCTTGCCGGTGGATCCGGTGACCGCGAGCCTCATGCCTGGCGAGTTTCGGGGGAGGTTGTCTTGGCGGGGTCCGTTTCGGCAAGGTCTCCGATCGCCTCATCGATCTGTTTCATGAGCGCGGGCTCAAGCCTGACACCCGCGGCTGCAACGTTCGATTCGACCTGTTCCGGACGCGAAGCACCGATGATCGCCGACGCGACGTTGGGGTTCTGCAGCACCCATGCGATGGCAAGCTGCGCCATGCTGAGGCCGGCCTCGTCGGCTAGGGGCTGAAGCTTCTGCACACCGGTGAGCACCTCGTCCGACATCCAGCGCTTGATCATGTCCGCGCCGCCCTTGTCATCGGCAGCCCTCGAACCGTCCTCGGGTGCCTGGCCCGGCTTGTACTTTCCGGTCAGGACACCCTGGGCCACAGGCGACCACACAATCTGGGAGATTCCGAGTTCCTCCGAGGTCGGCACCACCTTTTCCTCGATGACCCGCCAGAGCATGGAGTACTGGGGCTGATTGGAAATGAGCTGGAAGCCCAGTTCCCTGGCAAGGGCATGCCCATCCCGCAGTTGCTCCGCCGTCCACTCACTTACGCCGATGTAGAGCGCCTTGCCCTGCCTCACAACGTCGGCGAACGCCTGCATCGTTTCTTCCAGGGGTGTTTCGAAGTCATACCGGTGGGCCTGGTATAGATCCACATAGTCCGTCTGCAGCCGCTGAAGGGAACCGTCGATCGACTCCAGGATGTGCTTGCGGGACAGGCCGGTGTCATTGTGGCCCTTGGGGCCGGTTGGCCCGTAGACCTTGGTGAAAATCTCCAGCGACTGCCTGCGCTCACCCTTGAGGGCCTCGCCAAGCACGGTCTCAGCCGCGGTGTTCGCGTATACGTCTGCTGTGTCGAACGTGCTGATGCCTGTGTCGAGCGCCGCGCGCACGCACTGGGTGGCGACGTCGTTCTCCACCTGGGAACCGTGCGTCAGCCAGTTTCCGTAGGTGATTTCCGAGATCTTGAGTCCGCTGTTTCCGAGGTATCTGAATTCCATAGTTTCGATGCTATCCATCCTCTTCCCCAGCGGTATAGGGCGCAGTCAGCTCCCTGGGGACAAACGGCTACACTGAATCGACGCCTGCCGACCAGTTTGTGATTGAGGACCATGGGTACGTTTACTGCGCGATTTGCCACTGAGGAAGAACGCAAGAACTGGGATTCCCTGGTCCTAACCAACCCCAACGGCGGCAATCTGCTGCAGTCTGCCGCTTTTGCCGAGGTGAAGTCCCACCATGGCTGGAAACCGCTGTTCCTTGTCTTTGAATCCGCGGAATACAACACGTACAACCTCGTCCTCGAGAAGGAAGTTCCGCTGCTCGGAAGCCTCTGGTACCTGATCAAAGGCCCCGATGTCGCTGCTCCCGAAGACGTTCCGGCAGTGCTGGACGCCTGCAAAGAGTTCGTCCGGAACTCCAGCTTGTCGGTCTTCGCAGTAAAAATTGAGCCCGACATCGTGGACAACGAGAACGTCCGCTTACTCTTCCGCCGCGCAGGCCTCGTCAAGTCCTTCAACCTGCAGCCGAACGACCACACCGCCATCCTCGATACCACTCCGGAACCCAATCAGCTGCTGCGCAACCTGCATTCCCGCGGCCGCAATGCTGTCCGGCGTGCCGAGCGCGAAGGTGTTACTGTCCAGCAGATGGAACCCACGGACGAAAACTTCCGGACGATGTACCGCCTCATGGCACACATCGAGGACAGGTCAGCGGCACGCCTCCGCTCGTTCGAGTACTACCGGCGCTTCTGGTCGAACTTTGTCTCCGCAGGGCAGGGCCGCCTGTACTTCGTACATGAGGCCGGCGAACCCTCGGTCGGCGCATTCGTGATCAACTACGGCCGCAAGGGCACGTACAAGGATGGCGGCTCCAAACCGGGGCGCTCGCAGTACGGAGATTCACATCTCCTGCAGTGGAAGGCGATCAATGACCTCAAGACCGAGCACAATATTGTTGAATACGACTTCTGTGGAACGCCGCCAAGCGATCAGCTGAAGGACAAAAGCCACCAGCACCACGGGCTCGGCCTCTTCAAGACGAGTTTCACGAAGTCCGTCACGGACTTCGTGGGCTGCTATGACCTGGTACTCAGCCCCATGAAGTACCGTGCATGGCAGAAGCTGGGCGAGCGGGTCATGCGTCAGATCTACTGGCGGCGCACACATCAACCGTTCTACTAAATCGCAATAAAACCCGGGCGCGAAGCGAGCTCGCGTCATGAAAGGTGCATAAGAAGTGGCAGACAAGACCGGTGCCAGCAAGCGCCGGAGCCCGGATACCAACCCCTCTCCGGTGGCCGAACAGCTGCCCGTTGTGAGGCCTCCGGTAACGCCGGGAAAGGCCAAGTCGAAGATTGCAAGGAAAGCCGGTGCTCCCGCCCAGCCCCCTGCAAATCCGACCCACGCTCTGCCGATCACCCCGCAGAACGCGCGTCCTGACCGTTCGCAGCTCGCGGCCCGCAAGATGTTGCGACGCCTGGTCCAGGGAGAGGCGCCGCCTACCCAGGCAATGAACCTCGTCGAGCGGCTCGCAGGCAGCCCCTACGCGAACCCCACCATTCAGGCGGGCGGGCCCGACGTCGGCGCCCGCCGCACGCTCGATTTCGCCCTCAGCCTCGCAGAGACGATGTTCCGGTACGGCGCAGGAGCGCTCGAGGTGGAGACGAGCATCATTGCCGTGACCGCCGCGTTCGGACTCGACAACATCGAAGTGGACATCACCAATCAGTCGGTTGTGCTGAACTACTCAGCCAAGGACCAGACGCCCACCACCGTCCTCCGGGTGGTGCGGTCCTGGACCAACAACTATGCCGGGCTGACGCGTGTCCATCAGCTGGTGACGGATATCGTCGACGGCGGCGTCGACCGTTCCGAAGCGATCCGGCGGCTGGACGAGATCACCCACCGACCCAAGCCGTTCCCGCGCTGGATGGTAACGGCCGCTTTCGGCGTCTTCGCGGCGGCGATCGTCGCCTTCATCGGCGGCGGTCCGCTGGGATCCCTCATCTCGTTCGCAAGCTGCATCGGCGTCGACCTGTTCTCACGGCAGTTGGGGCGCTGGAGGGTGCCCGAGTTCTTCGCGACGGCGACATCGGCGGCGCTGGTCACGCTGATCGCGATGCTGATGTGGTGGCTGAATGCGCCGATCTCGCCAGCCCTGGTAGTGGTCGGCGGCATCCTGCTGCTGCTGCCGACAGGACGGCTGGTCTCCGCTACCCAGGACGCTATCAACGGCTTTCCAGTCACCGCAGCAGGTCGGTTCCTTTCCGCTTTCTTTGTTTTCGCGGGCCTCGTGTCCGGCATCTCCGTGGCGCTTGTGCTGGGAAACCTCATCGGCATCCCGGAACTCGATGTGACGTCGTCGGATGGTTCGCTGTATCCGTTGCCTGTGGTTGCGGTACTCGTCTTCATAGCGGTCGCGATGATCTGTGTCGCCGAGCAGACGGACATGTCACTCGTTGTCCCTACCTCGCTCATCGCAACGGCAGGGTTCCTGCTCTACTCGCTGGTTGTCAGTCTCGGCGTCGGCTACAGGCTGGCACCGGCCATAGCGGCTGTGCTGATCGGCATGCTTGCCAGAGTGGTTGCCCTTCGGATGGGCGCTCCGCAGCTTGTGGTCGCGGTGCCTGCCGTGATGTTTCTCTACCCGGGACTCACAATCTTCCGGTCGATGTATGACCTCACGATCGAAACTGACCTGTCCGGCGCCGGTGCTATCGGGTTGTTCAACGCACTCACGATCATCCTCGCCATTGCCGGAGGCGTGGTCCTCGGTGACAATCTGGCACGGCCCTTGACCAAGAATCTGAGCAGCAATGAACGGCGTCGCAACCGCCGCCGCTGACTGTGACTAGCTGCGCAGCCAGTTCACAGGTTCGGCGCCCTGTTGCGCGAGGAGCACGTTCGCACGGCTGAAGGGCCGGGAACCAAAGAAGCCGCGGGAAGCGGACAGCGGGCTTGGGTGGGCGGACTCAATGAGCGGCGTGGAGCCGAGCAGCGGTTTGAGCTGTGCGGCCTCGCGGCCCCAGAGGATGGCTACGAGCGGCTGGTCGCGCGCAACCAGCGCCCGGACCGCGGCGTCAGTGACGGCGTTCCAGCCCAGCTTTCGGTGGGATCCTGTTTCTCCCGCGCGCACAGTGAGAACCCGGTTGAGCAGGAAGACTCCCTCGTCTGCCCAGCCGGATAGATCACCGTGGGTTGGAGCCGGGGCCTCAAGGTCCGCGGCGAGTTCCTTGTAGATATTCACGAGACTGCGCGGCAACTTGGTCTGACGGGTCACTGAGAACGCGAGCCCAACTGAGTGGCCGGGCGTGGGATAGGGATCCTGGCCCACGATGATGACCTTCACATGGCTCAGTGGATAGGTGAAGGTCCGCAGGATGTGGTTCGGGCCCGGCAGCACCTGAACTCCATTCCGCTGTTCGAGTGCCAACGCCCGGGCCAGTTCGTGAACCTGCGGCTGGACCGGTCTCAGAGCCTCAGCCCAATCCGTTGCCATGACGTCGTGGAGCGTTGCCGGAGCTGCGAACGGCAGAGCCGCCCCGGGCACCGGCGGGAAGGGCAGGGTGGGGGCGCCGTCGTCGTTCATGGCTCCATCTTGACCGGTTTCGGCACGCGGCCTCTACAGCCTGTACAAATGACAACGGTGTGATTCGGCACTACCATGGACGAAGTAGATCGCGCGGAAACGGTGGATTGGACGGTGCGTCGTGGGGATGCAGGGCCCGGTAGCGCAGACGAATCGTGAAGGCTCCACAGAAGCCCGGGTACCCGGTCTCGGTGAGCGCGAACAGCGCATGCTTGAGCTCGAGAGGCAGTGGTGGAAGTATTCGGGCGCCAAGGAGCAGGCTATTCGGGAGATGTTCGATCTCTCCGCCACGCACTACTACCAGATTCTCAACGCTCTCATCGATACCGAGGCCGCCCTTGCTCACGATCCGATGCTCGTGAAGAGATTGCGTAGACTACGTACAACCCGCCAACGAGCCCGTTCTGCGCGCCGTCTTGGCGTTGACGTCTAGCACTCACGCCACTCTCGAGCCAAGGATCCACCGCCACATGACCCAATATCCCCGCGACGAATTCGACCGGGTCCCAGAATCCGCCGCTCGGCAGGGAGTCCACCGTGAGCGCCGGGTGCCGCCTAAGTCAAGCGGCCTGGCCTTGAAGATTGTCGCAGGGCTCCTGGTGTTGGCGGTTGGGTTGGCCGCGTATTTCCTTTTCCCGCGCCTGGGTATCGGACAGGTCAGCGCGGCGACTTCCGAGACCAGCAGTTCCGCCCCGGAGCCGTCTGTTTCGGCCGAGGATGCAGCGAGCGAGAGGTCAGACGAAGATTCCAGTGCGGAGCCGACGCCCACGGACTTCGGGTCTCCGAGCGCGGAGCCGACGCCGACGGACTTCGGGTCTCCCAGCACTGAACCCACCCCGGAAGGAGAGCCGACCGCGGAAGAGACTGAATCGGAGGGTGTCGTCGATCGCGAGCAGCCGGTCGCCGTACTGAACGCAACGACGGTCGCCGGGCTGGCGAGCACCGCGGCTGGACGCCTGCAGGGCGACGGCTGGAACGTGACCCAGATCGGCAACTGGTCCGGTCAGCAGCTGCAGGGGTCGGTCGTCTTCTACAACGGCGAAGAACAGCGCGCCACGGCTGAGGCGCTTGCGGGCACCCTGGGAATCGGCATAGTGCAGGGCGATGCCGGGTTCGGCAATATCACCGTGGTGGTTGGTCCGGGTTTCCAGTAGGCATCCGGTTAAGGATCAATAACATTCATTGTGTTCTGCATCACCGGTCAGATGTTCTGGGATTAGATGTATCTCAGCCCCGCCACCACCAGCTAAGCGGGGATCTACATAGTGGGAGAACAACATGGCGCAGGGAACCGTGAAATGGTTCAACGCTGAAAAGGGATATGGCTTCATCACCGTCGATGAAGACGGGGCGGATGTCTTCGTGCACTGGTCGGCAATCGAGATGGAGGGCTACCGCGCACTCGACGAGGGCCAGCGGGTTGAATTCGAGATCGGTGAAGGACAGAAGGGGCCGCAGGCTGAGGCGGTGCGCCTCGCATCCTGAGCCGACCCACACAGTACCCGAACGACGACGGCGCGCTTCTCCCTGTTAGGGGCGGCGCGCCGTCGTCGTTGTTTTCTCTCAGGTGAAACAGCTTGCACTCGCGGGGTGTGAGTGCTAATTATTGAGTTAGCACTCAGGTGCGACGACTGCTAAGGCGCCGCCCCATGAGTGAACCAGGCAACCTCTGTGTTGAGGGCCGGTTCGGGAGGTACAGAGATCTTCCCGGATCTGCTCGTCCGTCGCGGGCATCACAGACCGGTAGCAGCATACGCATGACCGTCCCGAAAGGACCTACGCCGTTATGGCCAAGATCATTTCTTTTGATGAAGAGGCACGCCGCGGCCTCGAGCGCGGGTTGAACACCCTCGCTGACGCAGTCAAGGTTACGCTGGGCCCCCGCGGTCGCAACGTTGTCCTTGAGAAGAAGTGGGGCGCTCCCACGATCACCAACGATGGTGTATCCATCGCCAAGGAAATCGAACTCGACGATCCGTTCGAGAAGATCGGCGCCGAGCTGGTCAAGGAAGTTGCCAAGAAGACTGACGACGTCGCAGGTGACGGAACCACCACCGCCACCGTCCTCGCCCAGGCACTCGTCAAGGAAGGCCTGCGCAACGTAGCCGCCGGTGCTGACCCGCTGAGCCTCAAGCGCGGCATCGAGAAGGCAGTTGACGCCGTCACCGCCGAGCTCCTCGCTTCCGCCAAGGAAATCGAGACGAAGGAAGAGATCGCAGCCACGGCTTCGATCTCCGCCGGTGACCAGCAGATCGGTGACCTCATTGCCGAAGCCCTCGACAAGGTTGGCAAGGAAGGCGTCATCACCGTCGAGGAGTCGAACACCTTCGGCCTCGAGCTTGAGCTCACCGAGGGTATGCGCTTCGACAAGGGCTACATCTCCGGCTACTTCGTCACTGACGCAGAGCGCCAGGAGACGGTCCTCGAAGACCCCTATATCCTGATCGTCAACTCGAAGATCTCCAACGTCAAGGACCTCGTTGCTGTCCTCGAGAAGGTCATGCAGTCCGGTAAGCCGCTGCTGATCATCGCTGAAGACATTGAGGGTGAAGCACTGGCTACCCTCGTGGTCAACAAGATCCGCGGCACCTTCAAGTCCGTTGCCGTCAAGGCTCCGGGCTTCGGCGACCGCCGCAAGGCCCAGTTGGCTGACATCGCTATCCTCACCGGTGGCCAGGTCATCGCCGAAGAAGTTGGCCTCAAGCTGGAGAGCGCCACACTGGACCTCCTGGGTCAGGCACGCAAGGTTGTTGTCACCAAGGACGAGACCACAATCGTCGAGGGTGCAGGCAATGCCGAGGAAATCGCCGGTCGCGTTGCACAAATCCGCGCCGAGATCGAGAACTCCGATTCCGACTACGACCGCGAGAAGCTGCAGGAGCGCCTGGCCAAGCTGGCCGGTGGCGTTGCAGTCATCAAGGCGGGCGCAGCAACCGAGGTTGAGCTCAAGGAACGCAAGCACCGCATCGAGGACGCCGTACGCAACGCGAAGGCTGCTGTTGAAGAAGGCATCGTAGCCGGTGGTGGTGTGGCCCTGATTCAGGCCGGCGCCAAGGCATTCGCCAACCTCAACCTGGAAGGGGACGAGGCAACCGGTGCAAACATCGTTCGCATCGCCATCGACGCCCCCCTCAAGCAGATCGCTTTCAACGCAGGCCTCGAGCCCGGCGTCGTTATCGAGAAGGTTCGCGGACTGCCCGCAGGCCACGGCCTCAACGCCGCAACCGGCGACTACGAGGACCTCCTGGCTGCCGGTGTGAACGACCCTGTGAAGGTTACCCGCTCTGCTTTGCAGAACGCTGCCTCCATCGCGGGTCTGTTCCTCACCACCGAAGCTGTTGTCGCGGACAAGCCTGAGAAGGCAGCTCCCGCAGGCGGCGGCGACGAGATGGGCGGCATGGGCGGTATGGGCGGCTTCTAAGCCTCCCGCCTCACCGGCCGCTCCAAAGCGCAAAGACAGGCAGAAGGCCGTTCACCCCTCACGGGTGAGCGGCCTTCTGCCTTTCAGGTTGCTGAAGGGGCTAGTGCATGAACATGCGGGCGTTGCTGAGCTCAGCCTGCGTGTACTGCTCTGTTGCCACGCCGAGCGCCTGGTTGATGCTGGTCAACGACTCCTCAACCCTGGCCTGGGTAGCACGCCAGTCCGTCACCAGCTGCTGGAAGTTCTGCGATGCCTGGCCCTGCCACTCCGACTCAAGGGACCGCAGGCCCGACTGCATGGCGTTCACCTCCGCCTGAAGCCGCGCAATAGTGTTCTGCACATCTGCACTCTTGGCCGCCAATGAATCCGTGTTGACGTTGAAATAGGTCACCTGTTCCTCCTGTGTTTTCTCCTAACGGGATGCCCTTGCGCTCCTGACGCTAGAGCGCGGGGGCAGGCCGGCGGAGCCGGAAGAAGCCGAATGTGGGTAACCAGCACCCGCCCGGCTGGCTGTGGAGGAAAGGCCTGCGGTACTACAGAAGCACTGAAGTCGCGCCCGAAGAATCAGTCGTCCGCCGGAGGAACGCTCTCGGCGTCGAGCGGCAGTCTGATCGACAGGGTTGCTCCACCCCCGGGAGTCTCTTCGAGCCGCACGCTTCCGTCGTGCTGTGCAACGAGGGCGGCGACAATCGCGAGGCCCAGACCCGTGCCGCCGGTTTCCCGGTAGCGCGAAGAATCCGCCCGGTAGAAGCGCTCAAAAACGCGTGCGGCATCTTCCTCGGAGATTCCGGGGCCGTGGTCGCGAACCTCAAGCACGGAATCGCTCCTGCCGTGGATGACCGGAGCGACGCCGACCGCAACCTCGATCGATGATCCTTCGGGCGTATAGCGCAGCGCATTGGTCATCAGGTTCCCGACGACCTGGCGTAGACGGGCCTCGTCGCCGACCGTCGGGGCATGCCGGGCGGACCCGCCGTCGAGCCCTATCACCCTGATGGTCCGCTCAGGTGCGATGGCGCGCGCGTCCATGGCGGCGTCGTTTCCCAGCACGAGCAGATCAAGGGGCTGGGACTCCAGCGGCCGCTGCTCATCGATGCGCGCCAGGGTCAGCAGGTCCTCGACCAGCTGCCCCATGCGCTTGGCTTCACTTTCAATGCGACCCATGGCGGCCTTGACGTCGTCGTCATTCTGGAGGGCACCGTGGCGGTAAAGCTCCGAGAACCCGCGGATGGTGACCAGAGGCGTGCGCAGTTCATGCGAGGCGTCCGCAACGAAACGGCGCATCTTCCGCTCAGATTCCATCCTGGCGGCGAATGCCGACTCGATATGAGCGAGCATCGCGTTGAGGGAGCGGGAGAGCCTACCCACTTCCGTGGCGGGGCGCTCAACTTCGACGCGCCGTGAAAGGTCTCCGCCGGCGATTGCGGCCGCCGTTCGTTCCACCCGGCTGAGCGGTCGGAACTGCCGGGTGACAGCGAGGTAGGCGACGATCGAGGCCGCGGCGATCGAAAAGAGTCCGACCGTGAAGATGATGCGGCCCGCCTCGGAGACGGTGTCGTTCACTGTGGACATCGGGGTGGCAACAGCAACGGAGCTGTCGTCCTCGACCAGCGGGAAGACAATCACGCGCCACTCGCTCTCATTCCTGCTCCCGGGAACGGTGAAGCCCTTCTGGTCGAGTCTCTCAACATCCTCCCGGTCAAGGCGAGGAAGTGCGGGAACCTCTGAAAGGCCGGAGGGGTGGGTGGAGCGGACTGTGTCACCGTCAGCATCGAGCCATACGCCGTAGAAGCGGAACAGGTTCTGGCTGGTGTCGCTGCCCATGGCGCCGATGCTGTTGGTCACCGACTGGGCGTTAGCTTCGATGTCCTGGTCCATTTGAATGACCAAGCTGTTCCTCAGGAGTGACATTGTCACGATGCCCGTGATGGCAACGGTGAACACCATGAGCAGGGTCATGATGGCAATCAGCTGCGTGCGGAGTGAGGCAGATTTCCAACGACGAATCACAGCGGGTACGGAGCGGATTGCTAGCGCTTGTCAGCGGTGCGCAGTAGGTAACCGACCCCGCGCTTGGTCTGGATGAGCGCCGGGGCGTCCGGGTTCTTGTCGATCTTGCGCCGCAGGTAGGAGATGTAGGACTCAACGATGGAGGCGTCCCCGTTGAAATCGTATTCCCACACATGGTCGAGGATCTGCGCCTTCGAGAGCACGCGGTTGGGATTCATCATCAGGTATCGCAGGAGCTTGAACTCGGTGGGGGAGAGGTCGATGACCTGGCCGCCGCGGCGCACCTCGTGGGCGTCATCGTCCAGTTCAAGGTCATCGACGCGGATGACTGCGCCGTCGTCGTCGTGAGGCTGCGTGCGTCGGAGGACCGCGCGGATGCGGGCGACCACCTCGTCCAGGCTGAAGGGTTTGGTGACGTAGTCATCGCCGCCCACGGTGAGGCCGGTGACCTTGTCATCGGTGTCATCACGTGCGGTCAGGAAGACCACGGGGAAGTGTCGCCCGGCGGCGCGGAGCCGACGGGTGACGGTGAAGCCGTCCATGTCCGGCAGCATCACGTCGAGCACGGCGAGGTCGGGGTTATGGGTCTCGGCAGCGGCGAGGGCCTCGCGCCCGTTCGCGGCGGCGACCACGTCGAATCCCGCGAACCGCAGCGAGGTGGAAAGCAGTTCCCGGATGTTCGGCTCGTCGTCAACTACAAGCAGCTTGGCTTCAGGTCCTGATTTGTTCACGATTCCCAGTCTGCTCCCAGTTGCTGGGAGTTTTCTGGATGTTTCCCGAAAGCGAACGAGGTCAGCCCTTCGGTATGTCTGCCGCGTCCATGATCGTGTAGGCGTAGCCCTGCTCCGCCAGGAAGCGCTGCCGTTTGGCGGCGAAGTCCTGGTCCAGCGTGTCGCGAGCGACGACGGTGTAGAACCGCGCTGCCCGGCCGTCACCCTTGGGGCGCAGCAGCCGGCCCAGGCGCTGGGCCTCCTCCTGGCGGGATCCGAACGAGCCCGATACCTGGATAGCCACTGAGGCCTCCGGCAGGTCGATCGAGAAGTTGGCCACCTTCGATACCACCAGGGTGTGCAGTTCCCCGGAGCGGAAGGCACTGAACAGCCGCTGGCGCTCCTTCACCGACGTTTCGCCCTTGATGATCGGAGCGTCCAGCCGCGCACCGAGCTCGTCGAGCTGGTCGATGTACTGACCGATGACCAGGAGCTGCTCGCCCTTGTGGGAGGCGACCAGCCTCTCCACCACTGAGGTCTTTGTCTCGGAGGTGGCGCAGAGGCGGTATTTGTCGCCGTCGTCGGCCATTGCGTACGCAACCCTCTCATCGCGGGGCAGGTCCACGCGAACCTCGACGCAGTCCGCGGGTGCTATGTAGCCCTGAGCCTCGATGTCCTTCCACGGTGCGTCGTAGCGCTTCGGCCCAATGAGGGAGAACACCTCGCCCTCGCGGCCGTCCTCGCGTACCAGGGTCGCGGTGAGGCCAAGGCGCCGGCGGGCCTGCAGGTCGGCGGTCATGCGGAAAATGGGGGCGGGAAGCAGGTGCACCTCGTCATAGACGATGAGGCCCCAGTCGTTCGCGTCGAGCAGTTCGAGGTGTGGGTAGAGCCCGCCGCGGCGCAGGGTCAGGACCTGGTAGGTGGCGATCGTGACCGGCCGGACTTCCTTGACGGATCCGGAGTACTCACCGATCTCGTCCTCCGTCAGCGATGTCCGCTTGAGCAGCTCGTCCTTCCACTGCCGGGCGGAGACGGTGTTGGTCACGAGGATGAGCGTGGTGGTGGAGCTCGTGGCCATGGCAGCCGCGCCGACGAGCGTCTTCCCCGCGCCGCAGGGCAGCACGACGACGCCCGAGCCGCCCGCCCAGAAGTTCTCCGTAGCCACCTTCTGATAGGGGCGCAGGGCCCAACCGTCCTCATTCAGCACGATGGGATGCGGCGTCCCGTCAACGTAGCCCGCGAAATCCTCCGCTGGCCATCCCAGCTTGAGAAGGAGCTGTTTCAGCTGCCCACGCTGCGAGGAATGCACCACCACCGTCTCACCGTCGATACGCGGACCGAGGAGGGGCTCGATCTTCTTCGCGTGCAGTACTTCCTCGAGGACAGGGTAGTCATTGGTGCGCAGCACGAGGCCGTGCTGCGCGTCCTTCTCCAGGCGGAGACGCCCGTACCGCGACATGGTCTCCTCGATGTCGACGAGGAGGGCATGCGGCACCGGGAAGCGTGAGTACTTCAGCAGTGTGTCCAGCACCTGCTCGGCGTCCAGCCCGGCAGCCCGGGCATTCCACAGGCCGAGCGGCGTGAGCCGGTAGCTGTGCATATGTTCGGGCGCCCGCTCCAGCTCCGCGAAAGCGGCAATGGCATGCCGGGCCTCGGTGGCCTGCTCGTGATCGACCTCCAGCAGGATCGTCTTGTCGCTCTGGACAATAAGCGGGCCATCAGGCATCCGTTGAAGCCCCTTCCACAGTTTCCACATCCATAATCCGGTGCACGGAGATCACGCGCTCGGTTTCCTTCTCCGGGTCGAAGACCCGTACGCGCCCGGCATGAACCGACAGTGGAACAAAGACCTGACGGGTGGAATTCCCGGAGCTGTCCGCAAAGCCCATCCGGACGGCCTGCTTGGTCCGGATAGCCGTTCGCAGCGTCTCCAGACCGATCATCGCTTCGCTTTCCGCTCCTGCTCCCGGGCCCGGCCGCGCGCCGCCGCGCAGTACCTTCATCTGCGCTTCGACGTCCCCTTCCGTGAGTACCCACGGGTTGGTTCGCACCGCGGACGACGCCGGCGCGGAGCCGCCTGCCGCCCGGGAGGCAGGCCTCTGCGCAGTTCCTCCCTCCAGCGCGGGAGAGTAACCGAGCTCACGAAGCGCGGTCGCGAGTTCTGTCGGCGTGGCCTGTGCCGTCACCACTGTCGGCGCAAGGCGGACGAGTCCCAGCGCCGCGGCCGCCGGATCCGAGAGGAGCGCGGTGAGCGCGGCGTCGTCGTCGCTGCGCACATAACTGGAGGCGGGGCCGACGCGCAGCGAACCATAACGTGAGGCGGTGTCCTCAATGAGGTAGCGCAGCGGTTGCGGAACGTCAGTGGCTGAGTGCTTCTGGAGGAAGGAGAGGATGCCCGCGGCGTCCTGGCCGTCGTCGAGCGCCCGGCGCACGGACTGGGCGGAAAAACGGTACACGGTTGCCGGGCCCTGCCCTTCGGCGGAAGCGAGCAGGGCCAGCTCTTGTGCCACGTGTGGTTCGAGGTAGCCCGGCGCCACGGCCGTCAGGTCGGCCTGCAGCATGAAGTGTGTGAGCGGTTCCGGCAGCGCATCGCGAAGGACCGCGACGGCGTCGTCGAACCGTTCCTCGGCGACCGCTCCTCCCAACTCGGTCAGGGCACCGGAGCCCAGCAGGCCCAGATGCCCCATCTCCTCGACCATGCCCGGAACCAGCCGTGTGAAGCGCCGCCGCAGGCGAGGTTGCTGCCAGGTGAGGCGCTCGATCAGGGAAGGAGCGTCGAGGACGCACGTGCGGCCGGCGTCGTGCCCGGCTTCCGTTGACAGCGCTAACGCAGCTGACAGCGTACGACGGCGGACAGCAGGCGCATCCGTGCGCGTCGCCTCCGAGGACAGGGCATTGACGGTACTGCCGGCGGGCAGCTGCCCGCCCACCAGTGAGGGGGCGCGTTCGGCGTCGAGCCAGGCACGCGCCAGGCGCAGCCACTGTTCGTGGCGTTCCGACAGGTGCCAGAAGCCGTCGGCCGTGACCATCCACCGCGAACTGTCCGGATCCAGCACGATGAGCCGGGCCAGCGCCGCCAGCTCGAGCAGCCATGCCACTTGTTCACGGTCAATCCGGAGGGTATCAGCGAGCCGCCGGATCTCGCGGACGCCTACTCCGCCGGTGCGGAGGGTTGCGATGGGCTCTGACTGCACAGAGGTCAGAAGCTCGGTGATAAGCCGAAGGGTCTCCGCGATCGCACCGAAGGCGGCGTTGTCCCGAAGGGTGGAGCGTACGGAGGTCAGCTGGGGAACCGGCGGCGAAACCGGCAGGGACGGAATCACCAGGCCGCCGCGCGCCGCTATTCCGACCTCCCGGGGCAGTTCCACATGGTTGGCGTCGAGGCGGATGAGCAAGCCACTCCCAAGCAGCCACTCGAGCGGGGATGCGGCGCCCGGTGCACCGGCTTTTGCCGAACCGACGGGAGAAGCCGCGAGCTTCTGCAGGAGCTCCCGCGTTTTATCCGGCGCAAGGTCCAGCACCGCATCCCAGGATTGCCTGAGTATCACTGCGAGGTCTTTTGCCGGATCCGCCGTGGACGCGGGCGGGCCTGCAGGAAGCGGGATGCCCGCGGCGCGCAGGGATTCAACTCCGGATCTGATGCGCTCGCCGTACTCCGGGTATTGCTGAGCCAGTGTTGCCAGCGGACGTCCCAGACCGGCGGGATAGGGTCCGAGCGCCTCGTGCAGGGTCTCCAGCGGGAAGTAGGACCTGCGGCTCTTCACCACTGGTCCGACTCTCAGGAGCGCCAGCTCCTGCAGTTGGGTGAGATACGGCTCAAGGGTCTTGGCGCTCATGGAAGCGATCGCCGCCTTCAGGCTTGCCGCCGTGCTTCCGGTGGGAGCATCGAGGTCCGTGCTGAGGACCACCGCCTCAAGCACCATCAGTTGCGGGGAACTCAGCCCTTCGAGTGCCCGCTGCACGCTAACCCGCGTTGAGGCGCGTGCCGCGAGGGCCGCGAAATCCGGTACGGGAGGGAGCACCACATCCGGGCGTGCGGCCATGAGCTTTCGGAGTTCGGCGTCACTACGGGAGGCCAGATCCTCGGCGAGGGCACGGATGGCGGACACCACATTAACGTTACTCGCACCGCGTGGCGACGCCGTTACGGCATCCTGGTGACTCAGCGGCGAGCCTGCACGTTCGAGGGACTTCAGCTGCGGCCGCGCGAGATGACGCTGACAACCACGTTGACGATCATCAGCAGGAAGCCGAGCGGGAGGCAGAAGTAGGCCGCCGTCATGAAGCCCGGCCACGGGTCCGCTCCCGCCCAGGCGGACAGGAGCACCACCACAAGGGAAAGGAGGCCAATAACTGCAAGAACAACGGCGGCAATCAGCAGGACAAGCCGCGCACGCTGGGTCCGTCCGGAACCGCGGACAGGGCCGGCGCCGTCGTTCGCCGGAACAGAGGGAGGATTGTGCGTCATGATGCTCCTAGCGTACAAGGGCGCTCCCCGCCCATTCCGCGCTCCGGTGCCGGGTATCCTACTAAGGCAGACTTTTTCCCTGCGTGTGCCTTGGCTGACTGGCAACTTCTCGATTGCGATCGATCACCGTTGCGAAGCACGGCCGGTATACGCCAAGCAGTTCGAGAACGAGGTAATTACGTGCCTATCGGCAAGGTCAAGTGGTTCGACTCTGAGAAGGGTTTCGGCTTTCTGGCGACGGATGACGGCAAGGAAGTCTTCCTGCATGCCTCGGCACTCCCCGCCGGAGTGACCGAGGTCAAGGTAGGCGCCCGGCTGGAGTTCGGCGTCGCGGACGGACGCAAGGGCCTCCAGGCGCTGTCCGCACGCATTCTTGACGCGCAGCCCTCCGTTGCCAAGGCAACGCGCAAGAAGGCGGAAGACATGGCCGTGATCACCGAAGACCTGATCCGTTTGCTGGATGATGTCTCCAACGGACTGCGTCGCGGCCGGTACCCCGACAAATCTCACTCCGCAAAGGTTGCCGCAGTGCTGCGCGCCGTCGCGGATGACCTGGACGTTTAAGTCCCATGACTGAATCCCCGGCGTCGACGGAAACAGCGGAAGCAGGACCAGCTGAATCAGCGGTCCCGGCAGTCCCCGCTGTTCCCGCGGCCAAGCGCAGGCCCATCCGGAAGCCGTCCAAGCCGGATGCTGTGCTGGCTGCGGCGGTGGAGACCGCGCGCAACGGTGTGCTCGAAATTGCAGGGGACACTCCAGTGGGGGAGCACCTGGGCGCTTTCCCCGAAGCCGAGCGACTGGTCACGCATCGTTTCGTCGCGAATGTTCCCGGCTACGTGGGCTGGCACTGGTTCGCCACCCTCGCGAGGATTCCCCGCGGCAAGGACGTGACCATCTGCGAAGTAGGCCTGCTGCCCTCGGAAGAAGCGCTCCTGGCTCCGGACTGGGTTCCGTGGTCCGAACGCGTGCGCCCGGAGGACACCCCCGACAACGTTGGAACCGAGGAGGACGCCGCGCCGGTTCCGAGTACCGACGTCACCGTTGACGGCGAAGCCGCGGACGAGCACGCCCCGGATGAAGACCCAAGCACCCCCGGAGACGACTCCCCGGTTGCCTAGGGTGGAAAGAACCGCAGGAAGGAGCCTTGCCTGATGGGCATGTTCCGATCCCTGCACATCCACAACTACCGGCTCTGGTTCATCGGTGCACTCATCTCCAATGTGGGTACGTGGATGCAGCGCACCGCCCAGGACTGGCTGGTCTACGACATCCTTACGGACCAGGACGCCGCGGCGATGGGAATCGTCATGGCCCTGCAGTTGGGTCCCCAGCTCTTCATCGCCCCGTGGGCAGGGCTGATCGCTGATTCAGTCGATCGCCGCAAGTTGCTGATCGGAACACAGAGCGCCATGGCGGTGCTCGGCGTCGGCCTCGGTATCCTCGTGGTGCTTGGGTTGGCGGAACTCTGGCATGTCTACGCGTTCGCGCTCGCACTGGGTCTTGTCTCCGCAATTGACGCTCCCGCCCGCCAGGCCTTCGTCTCCGAATTGGTGCGCGACGAATACCTGCCCAACGCCGTAGCCCTCAACAGTGCTTCCTTCAACGGTGCACGGATGTTCGGGCCCGCCATCGCCGGACTGCTCACGGTCGCCGTCGGCCCGGGCTGGGTGTTCCTGATCAACGCCGTGACGTTCGGCGCGATGATCTTTGTCCTTGGAACCATCCGCCGAAGTGAACTGCGCGTCCTCAACCGCTCCGCGCCCGGACGCGGCAAAATCCGGGCGGGGTTTCGCTACGTGCGGCAGCGCCCGGACCTCATGATGGTGATGTTCGCGATCTTCGTCGTCGGGACCTTCGGCCTAAACTTCGCGGTGTACATCGCCGCAATGGCGCGCACCGAGTTCAACACAGGCGCCGGAATCTTCGGCACGCTGTCCTCGATCATGGCGGTCGGTTCGGTGGCCGGCGCCCTGCTCTCCGCGCGGCGGGAACGGCCGCGCCTCAGATTCGTCTTCGGGGCGGCGGGAGCGTTCGGTCTGGCGTGCATGCTGGCGGCGCTCGCGCCCACCGTCTGGCTCTTCGGCGTCGCGCTGGTCCCTGTGGGGCTCTTCGCGCTCACCCTGATGACCAGCGCCAACGCGTACGTTCAGACGACTACCGTGCAGGAGATGCGCGGGCGGGTGATGGCTCTGTACTTTGCGATTTTCCTCGGCGGAACGCCCATTGGGGCGCCCATTGTGGGGTGGGTGACCAACGCCTTCGGTCCACGGTGGGGGCTTGTGGTGGCCGCCGTGTCAGGCTTCATCGCCGCTATTGCCGGGCTGGTCTGGGTGTGGCGGTCTCACCACGTCACCGTGCGGCTGGTTCACTCCGCCCCACGGCGGCTCAGGTTGACCCTGGCCGCCACGGCGCGAAACACGGCGGAGCGGAACGGCTAGGAGCGTTCCACCACGTAGTCGATGCACTGCAGCAACGCCGACACGTCGGCGGGCTCGATCGCCACGAAGGTTGCGATGCGCAGCTGGTTGCGGCCTAGCTTCCGGTACGGCTCGACGTCGACAATCCCGTTCGCCCGCAGGGTCTTCGCCACAGCTGAGGCGTCAACGGTGTCATCGAAGTCGACGGTGGCGATGACGTTGGAACGGTGGTCCGGATTCTGCACAAACGGGGTGGCAACGGCGGAGGCGTCTGCCCAGCTGTATACGCGGCCCGCGGAATCGGCGGTGCGCTTCGCGGCGAAGTCGAGGCCGCCGTTGCCGTTGAGCCATTCGATCTGCGCGTTCAGCGTGACAAGAGTGGCAAGCGACGGGGTGTTGTACGTCTGATTGAGCCGCGAATTGTCAATGGCTGTCTGGAGGTCGAGGAAATCTGGGATCCAGCGACCCGATGCCTTGATTGCAGCTGCCCGTTCCAGCGCTGCGGGGGAGAACAGGCCAAGCCAGAGACCGCCGTCGGACGCGAAGTTCTTCTGCGGAGCGAAGTAGTAGACGTCTGCCTGGGAGACGTCCACCGCAAGCCCGCCTGCCGCGGAGGTCGCGTCGATGGCAACGAGCGCGCCGTCGTCTGCTCCGCTCACGCGTTCAACGGGCGCCGCCACACCGGTGGAGGTCTCATTCTGTGGCCAGGCGTAGAAGTCGACGCCGGACTCGGCGGTGGGAGCCGGTCGTGAACCGGGCTCGGAGGTGATCACTGTGGACTCCCCGAGGAAGGGTGCCTTGGACGTTGCCGCAGCGAATTTGGACCCGAACTCACCGAAGGAGAGGTGCTGTGCGCGGGATTCGACGAGGCCGAACGAGGCGACATCCCAGAATGCAGTGGATCCGCCGACACCGAGGACAACCTCGTAGCCCTCAGGAGCGCCGAAGAAATCCATCAGGCCGGACCGCACCGATCCGACCAGGTTCTTTACGGGGGCCTGACGGTGAGAGGTTCCGAGCAGTGCGCTACCTGCACTCTTGAGAGCGTCCAGCTGCTCCGGACGGATCTTGGAGGGACCCGCGCCGAACCGTCCATCCTGCGGCAGCAGCTCGGCGGGGATGCGGATATCGGCGGAAGTGCTCATGGTTGCTCCAGGACGTTTACTTGTGATGTGGGGTCGCAGACCATTCTGCCCCAGCGATTCCGTCGCGGGTGCATTATGACCGCTCGGTTCGGTGGCAAACGACAACCGTCAAACGGGCCAACTAAATGGGTTAACCTTGTGGGGCGTAGGGATGACGACGGCGGCCCACCTTCCAGGGACTGCAGGCAACCGCTGCATCAACGCTCAATCCGCACCAGTGCCAAGGAGCTGAACCCCGCATGACGGACCTCATCGACACTACCGAGATGTACCTGCGGACCATCCTTGAGCTCGAGGAAGAAAACATCGTGGCCCTGCGTGCGCGCATCGCAGAGCGCCTTCGCCACTCAGGACCCACGGTGTCTCAGACGGTGGGCCGGATGGAACGCGACGGGCTGGTTGTGGTGACCGGCGATCGTCACCTTGAACTGACCGAACTCGGACGTCGGCGGGCCACCGAGGTGATGCGCAAGCACCGGCTGGCTGAACGACTGCTCTCCGATGTCATCGGTCTTGACTGGGCCTATGTCCACGACGAGGCGTGCCGGTGGGAACACGTCATGAGTGAGCGGGTCGAACGGCGCCTCTACGAATTGCTTGGAAAGCCGACGGAGTCGCCCTACGGCAATCCCATTCCCGGGCTTGAAGCGATCGGCGGAACGCCCTCCGAAACCGTGACCCTCGGTGTGTGTACCCTCAGCGAAGCCCTGGCGACGAATATCGCCGGGTCAGCTGTGACTCTTATCCGTCTGGCTGAACCTATCCAGGTCGATCCGGAACTGCTCACGCAGTTGGATGAGGGTGGCCTGCGACCCGGAGCGTCCATGACCCTGCAGGCGGCGGGGGATTACGTGTCCGTTCGGGTGCCTGGTGTGGAGGGCGCACTGGAACTGCCGCCGGAAGTCGCCTCACACGTTTTCGTGGCGGTTCATCCCCAGTCTTGACGAAATGAGGGGAAAGCTCTGGATTGCCTAAGGTTATCCACAGTTTGGTAACGAAACGATTACGCTCGACCTCACCGGTTTTATAGTTGATACCTGGCGCTGATACTCCAGCGTTACCTGGTTCGCATGCCTAACCCTGTCAGCGAACGCAGTGTTGAACAGATGACAGGGGCGGAGGACCCACCACCGGTTATGGCTCGCCATGGCCCTGGGGTGAAGTGCCGGGTGCTGCCATAACGGAAGTATCCCGAACCGAGTTTTCTCATACTCGAACCCGACAGCTAACTTCGCAGGCGAAAATGAGAAAGGGTCTCCTTGTCGAACACTGCTTCGGGGCGCCGCCGTGCAGGCACCCCGGTTGCTGAAGCACGGCCCCGCGACGCCCACAGGCGTCACCGCGCCGAGCGAACCGCCCACCTCACAGCCCGCCACGTCGCTGTGCCCCACCTCACAGCGCCCCACGTCGCTGCTGTGCCGGTCACGTCAGCTGTCCAGGAGTTCAAGACCCCGACGGCGGCGGTTGCTGCGTGCCCAGCTGCGCCGATGTCCCGGCGCGAGGCCCGCAACGTCTCCGAAGCCCCGGCACAATCCGCGCCTGGGGCCCAGTCCACTAATGGCCTCCGTCCCCGGGACGCGCAGCGGATCGAACGACGACGCCGCGCCGTCACCGTACGCCGGGATATTTCCCTGGCAGGGCTTAGCCAGAAGGTTGCCATTGCCGCCGCTGCATCCGGAATGGTCCTCACCGTCGCGCTGCCCACAACCGCAGCGGTTGCGCCTTCCGACGCACTGGCCGTTTCCGCTCCGGCTGAGCAGGACGAACCACAGCGGGTTCAGGCCGCCGCGGGTGCGGATGTCTCGTTCCACCGGGCTGGGCTGCACGGGAAGTTCGACCCCGACGCAAAGCTCGCCGAAATGGTCTCCGCTTCGGGCAGTGACATCGTGACCGCAGAATCCAAAGGTTCCCTCTCCGCGCCACTGGACGGCGGAGTAATGAGCTCGCCCTTCGGTACCCGAATCAGCCCCATCACCGGCACCGGTGAGCTCCACACGGGGCAGGATATGAGCGAAGCCTGCGGAACGGCCGTGAAGGCTGCAGCGGCCGGCACAGTGACCTTCGCAGGGTGGCACGCGCACGGCGGCGGCAATCGCGTCGTCGTGCAGCACGCCAACGGCCTTGAGACCACCTACAACCATCTGTCAGCGATGGACGTGACAGTCGGTCAGGTTGTTGACCGCGGCGAAGCTATCGCATGGGTGGGATCCACCGGTGCTTCTACCGGATGCCACCTGCATTTCGAGGTCCTTGTAGACGGCAAGAACGTCGACCCGCTCGGTTGGCTTTGAACGGTTTCAATATCGTCGTAACCGGGAACACACCGTTCCGTGATCGGAATGTGACATACCTCAATTTCTGGGGTAGCGTTCAACTCGTGCCGGATCGCAGGGGGTTCGGCACTCTCGCGCAGATCGCCTAGCTCTGCCACTGCACGAGGTCCGTTCGTAAATCGCATGGCAGGGGCGGGGGAACCAATTGCGGGCTTCTTTTCAGAAGTCCTTGGGGTTAAGTCGCAGGATTTGAGACGATCCGCGGCCGGGTGACTCCCATCCGAATCCGACAGCTCACCTCGCAGGCGTAGGGAGAGGCAATTTAACGTGTCAAACAGCTCTGCGCTGGGCCGCCACCGTGCGGTGCCGGTTCATACCAACTCGCTCGCAGCCATCTCGAAGGCTGTATCTTCGAACGCAGGTTCCGTAGGACGCCAGGCAGCGGTCATTGTGGCAGCTTCAGGCTTGGTCCTGACAGCCGGACTTCCGGCCCACGGCGCATCCGACGCCCAGCGTTCGGCCCAGGCTGTCAAGACGCTCAGCGCAGTCGCCGTTCAGCCCACCGCAGTCAGCGCTTCTGCTGATGCGGCTGTCACCTTCGAGCGTGCGGCCGTCGAGGCCGTAGCTGCTCCGGTTGTCGAAGCCGTCGAGGACGCTCCTGTCGCAGTGCAGACTGAGGTTGTTGAGGCCGCCCCGGTCCCGGTCGTCGAGACCGTTGTCGAGGTCGCAACGCCGGCCGTCCAAGTTGCGGCAGCAGCTCCGGCCCAGGCAAAGGTAGAGACCGCCGCCGTTGAGACTCCCGCTCCTGTCAAGGCACCCAGCGCCAGTGGCGTCGGTGCAGCGCTGGTCGGCTCGGCCTACTCCCAGATCGGTGTCGCACAGGATTGCACCGCGATGGTTGAGAAGGCCCTCCGCTCAATCGGCAAGTCCGTAGGCGACATCGCTCCGAGCGACTTCTTCGCCTTTGGATCCGTCGTTCCCACTCCCGCTCCCGGTGACCTCGTGGTCTCCGGTGGTCACGTCGCGATCTACGTCGGCAACGGCCAGGTCATCAGCGGTGGCCTGAACGGTATGAACACCGGTCTTCACAGCCTGTCCGATCTCTCTGGCTACAGCTTCGTCCGCGTCAGCTAAGAACCAGAAAACCTGGAGCTCACACATATGACCCCGAACACCCGTGCCATCGCGCGCCACCGCGCCGAAGTGCAGCGATCAGCCCCTCTCTCCACCATTGCGCGCGCCGTCAGCGACAACGCCGGGGGCGTAGGCCGCCAGGCAGCCGTCATCGCCGCAGCATCCGGACTGGTTCTTACCACCGGCGTCGCTGCAAACGCGGTGGAACTGCCATCGGAGCGCAACACCGTCACCACCACGCTCGAGGTTCAGCCCGCCACGGCGCCGGTCCAGGCACCTGCGGACGCTGAGATATCCTTCAACAAGGCGGCCGTCAAGGCTGTCGCCGCTCCTGAGGTGGTTGCCCCTGTAATTCAGCCGCAGGCGGAAACGATTGAGATCGCTCCCGCTGTGGCACCGCTTGTCGAGGCAGAGCCCGCGGTAATCGAGCCCGCAGTAGCAGTGGAAACAACGGCCACTGTCGCCGCGCAGCCAGCCGTCGCCAAGACGCCTGCCCCCGCAGCGGCACCCCAGGCGTCCTCGGGCGTAGCCGCTACCATCGCTTCTGCCGCGAAGGCGCAGCTCGGAGTGACCCAGGACTGCACCCGCCTCGCCAGCAACGCCCTCGCCGCTGCAGGCATCAACTTCCACGGGTGGCCGGCCGGTTACCTCTCCCTCGGCCGCACGGTCAGCGCCGCAGAAGCCATTCCCGGTGACCTCATTTACTATGCCGACGGCGGGATGGGACTGGCCCACATCGCTGTTTACATCGGCGGCGGCCAGGCCGTCCATGGCGGATTCAACGGCAACCAGACCGTCATCGCGCCTTCCGAACTCGGATCGGGCCCTGTGTTCATCCGTGTCGGCGGCTAATCCTCCGACAGATTCGTAAATGCCCCTCACCGTCTCCGGCGAGGGGCTTTTTCGTGCCCGTCCGCCGGGAAAAAGCGGGTGTGGCGATTGACGAACCATAAGCGGAACGGCTTACTCTTGCACTGTTAATCCGAAGTACCTTCGCTTTAGCTTCAGGGATTTCACGGAATCTCCTGGACAATGGTCGGCAAAGAGGAATGTGCATGCGCACTCTCGTTCTTAATGCTGGATATGAACCACTGGCGGTGGTCACCTTCCGCCGGGCGCTGGTCCTTGTTCTCACAGGGAAAGCCAGCGTCGTCGCGGAAGGGGAGGACCCGGTGGTTGGTCCTAACGAAGTCCTGTCCAGACCATCTGTCATTCTGCTTAACCGGTATGTGAAGATCCCCTACCGCAACAGCACGGTAGCAACGCGACGCGGCGTCCTCCGGCGTGATAATCATCTGTGCGCCTACTGCGGCAAGGCCGCATCCACAATCGACCATGTGGTCCCGCGCTCGCGCGGGGGAGAGGACAGCTGGGAGAACCTCGTCGCCTGCTGCCTGAAATGCAACAACGCGAAGGGGGACAAGACTCTCGGCTCCCTCGGCTGGTCGCTCCGTGTTGTGCCCAGGCCTCCCCGCGGGACTTCCTGGCAGATCCGGGAACTTGAGAAGCCCTCGCCACAGTGGAGCGAGTTCCTGCCCGCCGACAACGCGGCGTGAGCAGCCCGACCGCGGACCCGAGCGCCGCCGAGGAGCTGATGTTTGACGCCGTGGTGCTCAGCGGTGGCAGATCGTCCAGGTTGGGCGGGGTTCCAAAGTCTTCCCTGCGGGTCGACGGCACATCGCTGCTGGTACGTACCTGTGACGCGCTCGCTGCGGCCCGGCGTCTTGTCGTAGTGGGCGGTCCCTCGCCCGACCTGCCGGCAAGGGCGGAGCTGATCCGGGAGGATCCACCGTTCGGTGGGCCGGCGGCGGCGGTGCGCGCCGCCGTCGTGCATTTGGAAGACAATCCCCCGCCCTGGGTGCTGGTGTTCGCATGCGACATGCCGCGCATCAGCGACGCGCTGCCCGCACTTGCCTCGGGCGCCCTCGCAACCGGGTTATCGGTATTGGCGCACGACGGCGGCAGGGACCAGCCGCTCGCGGCTCTGTATCGCTGGACTGACCTCGCGAGTGCTGTCGACCGGCAGGAAGTAAGAAACCTGTCTATGCGCGCCCTCCTTGCTAGGGTGACATGGAGTCCAGTCGAGGTTCCCGCAGGCTCAACCATCGACATCGATACGTGGTCCGACGCCCGGCAATTCGGGGTGGAGGAGCCAGACGCGGGCAAATAGCGAGAGGTTCACCATGGAGGATCGGGATCGCCTGCTCAGGCAGTGGAGCGAAAAGCTTCTGGAAATGTTCGAACTTGAGGGTACGGAGGTGGACGTCGATGCCGTTCTCGCCCTGGCGGGCCAGGCTGCGCACTCCGTGGTCCGTCCAGCGGCTCCGCTGACCACTTTCATTGCCGGTTATGCGGCAGGAATGGCAGTTGGATACGGCCAGGCGGACAGCGCCACAGCCATGAGGTCGGCGATGCAGGCCGCACACTCCGCCTGTCCGCCCATCGCCGAGGCGGAGGACCGCCGGTGAGCGGTCCCGGGCGCAACGTAACCTGGCAGGAAGCACGGCAGCTCGCGTACGAATCCGCCATCCCGAAGACCGCGCAGACCGTGAACCTTTCGGATGCTCTTGGCCAGACCCTGGCGGAACCCGTTGTGGCGCTGCAGCCTATCCCGCATTACGCATCCTCGGCGATGGATGGCTGGGCGCTGAATGGTGAGCCGCCCTGGACGCTGATTACGCCCGTTCAGAAGGACGAGAGTCCCTGGCACCGCGCACATGAACACAAGAAGTCCGGGTACGCCACACTGGAACCCGGCCAGGCAACGTTCATCCTCACCGGCGGCGTTGTCCCGCCGGGGGCAACCGGAATCCTGCGTACCGAACACGGAGCAGTCCGCGACGGTGTGTTGACCCGGAACGAACGTGCGCGTCCCGACGAACCCGCGGTGAATGAACACCTCCGGCCGGCGGGCGAGGAGGCAGACGAAGGAACCGAGACCATCGCAGCCGGCTCGGTGCTCAATCCGGCACAGATCGCCCTCGCCGCCGTTTGCGGATGGGACAACCTCCCAGTACTTCGCGCCCCGCGCGTCTCCCTTCTGCTGACCGGCGACGAGGTCATCGAAGCGGGACTGCCTGAGCCCGGCCAGGTCCGCGACACCTTTGGTCCGCAGCTGCCCGGCCTCGTCTCGATGCTGGGTGGCCACGTGGATACCGTGGCCCGCGCACGCGACGATCTTGACGATGTCGTCGCCGCGATCAGCGCGGAAGCATTGGACGAACTTTCGCTGGCGCGTGCGTCGGGCGATGTTCTGATCAGTACCGGCGGCACCGGGGCGTCCGACGCCGACCACATCCGCCGCGCGCTGACCGTGCTGGAAGCCGAATTCATCATCGACGGCATTGCGATGCGGCCCGGACACCCTACCCTTCTGGCGAGACTGCCGGACGGGCGCTTCTTCGTCGGCCTGCCAGGAAACCCACTGGCCGCGATGATGGCCCTCCTGACGGTCGGCGGACCCCTCCTCGCCGGCCTGCGCGGGGCCGCCTTCCCGGAATCGCGCTCGATCCTGGTCGGTGAGGCATTCGAGCCGCTGTCCGGACGCACCCGGCTGGTGCCCTACCGTCACGAGAGCGGCCGAGGAATGCCGACGGTCCACCACCGTTCGGGCATGCTGCGCGGACTGGCCGACGCCGACGGTGTCCTCGTTATCCCGGAGCAGGGCTGTGAACCGGACGAGAAGATAACCGTGCTGCCCCTCCCGTGGTTCAGTTAGCTGGAAACCAGTAGCCGAAGCACGGGAGGCGGCCCCCGATCAGACGGTTGACGGCATATTTTCCTGCGCGTTTTCCTCGCTGCTGCCGCCGGCCGGGCCATCCGTTGCAGGTTCCAGCCGGACAATGACGCCCTTGGAGACAGGTGTGTTGCTGCCCTTGACGGTGTCGTCGAGCGGCACCAGGACGTTCCCCTCCGGGTAGTACACGGCGGCGCAGCCCCGGGCAGTCGGATAGGACACAGCGCGGAACTTGCGCAGAACGCGGTCCTTGCCGTCCGCGTATTCGCCATGGACGTCCACCAGATCGCCGTCCTTGAAGCCGAATTCCGCAAGGTCCTCCGGGTTAACGAACACTACATGGCGGCCTTTCTTAATTCCGCGGTACCGGTCGTTGTAACCGTAAATGGTGGTGTTGAACTGGTCATGCGAGCGCATGGTCTGCAGGATCAGGCGCCCAGGCGGGCAGTCCATCGGATCCAGTTCATTGACCGTGAGCAGCGCCTTGCCGCTCGGAGTGTTGAACTTCCGCGAGTCGCGGGGCCCGTTCGCCAGCAGGAAGCCATCCTTCTCGCGGATGCGCCGGTTGTAGTTCTCGCAGCCCGGCACAACATGGGCGATGTGGTCGCGGATGCGGTCGTAGTCGTCTTCAAAGCCCTGCCAGTCAGCGGCAACGCGGTCGCCAAGAGCGGCCCGCGCCAGGCGGCTTACGATGGCGACCTCGGAGAGCAGCCCGGGCGCTACCGGTTCAACCCTGCCCTCGGAGGAGTGAACAGCGCTGACGGTGTCCTCAACCGAAACGAACTGCGGGCCGGTTGCCTGAATATCGATTTCGGTGCGGCCAAGCGTCGGCAGAATCAGGGCTTCCTCACCGACCACAGTGTGTGAACGGTTGAGTTTCGTGGATACCTGCACGTTCATCTCGAGGTTCTGCATGGCCGCTTCCGTCGCCGCGGTATCTGACATCGCGGCCACAAAGTTCCCGCCGAGTGCCATGAAGAACTTGATATCACCGTCGCGCATTCCCCTGACGGCGGCCACCGCGTCGACACCGTGCTCGCGCGGGGGCTCGAACCGGAATTCCTTTCCGAGCGCGTCGAGGAACGCTGGCGGCATCTGCTCCCAGATGCCCATGGTGCGGTCGCCCTGCACATTGGAGTGCCCACGAATCGGGGAGGCCCCCGCGCCCGGCCGGCCGATGTTGCCGCGCAGCAGGAGCAGGTTGATCATCTCCTTGATGGTGCCGACGCCGTTCTTCTGCTGGGTGACGCCCATCGCCCAGGTGATGATGACCTTCTTGGATTTGATGTACCGGTCGGCGAGCTCGTCGATCTCCTCCGAACGCAGCCCGGTTGCCTCGAGCACCGTCTGCTCATCCAGCTTCGCCAGATGTTCGCGCAGCTCGTCCAGCCCCTCGGTGTACTGAGCGATGAAATCGTGGTCCAGCACGGTACCGGGATTCCGGTCCTCAGCTTCAAGCACACGCTTGGACAGAGCCTGAAGCAAAGCCATGTCCCCACCGGCGCGGATCTGCAGGAACTGATCTGCGAGGTCGGTTCCACGGCCGACCACGCCCTTGGGCTTCTGGGGGTTCTTGAACCGGCGCAGGCCTGCCTCCGGCAAAGGATTGACGGCCACGATCTGGCCACCGTTCTCCTTCTGCTTCTCCATTGCGCTCAGCATGCGGGGATGGTTGGTGCCGGGGTTCTGCCCGATCACAATCATCAGATCGCAGTTGAGATAGTCGTTGTAGGCAACGGTCGCCTTGCCGATCCCGATGGTCTCGCCCATTGCGACGCCGGACGATTCGTGGCACATGTTCGAGCAGTCGGGCAAATTGTTGGTGCCCAGTCCGCGGATGAACAGCTGGTAGATGAATGCTGCTTCGTTCGAAGCACGGCCACTGGTATAGAACGCGGCTTCATCCGGGGACGCGAGGCTCTTGAGCTTCTCGGAAACGATGGTGATCGCCTCATCCCAACTGATCGGCCGGTAGTGGTCCTCGCCGGCGGTCTTGTACACAGGCTCGGTGAGCCGACCCTGCATGCCTAGCCAGAATTCGGAACGCCCGCGCAGCTCGCTGATCGAATGCTCGGCCCAGAACTCCGACGAAACCGTCACCGGGGTGGCTTCCCACGTGACTGCCTTGGCGCCGTTCTCGCAGTACTCGAAGGTGCTGCGGTGGTCGGAGGGGTCCGGCCATGCGCAGCTCATGCAGTCGAATCCCTGCTTCTGGTTCATCCTGAGCAGGGTGCGCGCGCTCCGATCGAGGCCCATATGTTTGATTGCCGGCTGCATCGAGTGATAGACGCCCGGCAGCCCGGCGGCCCAGTCCTTGGGCTTACCAACATCGAGATCGTTCTCGTCGGCTTCCTCGACGGGAGGGTTTGAGCGAGTCATCGCGCATCCTTTCTAGGCCGCTTCTCAGCGTTGAGTGGTCCTACGTGACCATTGTCGCTCAGAAGCCACGCACGGTATACCGGATGTGCCGGTGGCTGGGCGGCGAGCGGTGAACTAGGCTCGACCCAAACTTATTCGGAAGGCACGTCGATGACGCGAGTGATGGATCGGCGCAAAATCATGCGCTACAGGCTTGACGGCCCGGTCACCCAGAGGGAGGACCGGCTGGCCGGTGAGGAACCGCTGGAGATCCGGCTGGGCGGCCGCGCCTTCAGCGTCACCATGCGTACACCCGGAGACGACTTCGACCTCGTGGCAGGCTTCCTCGTGTCCGAGGGAGTGGTCGCCAAACAGGGTGAGGTACTGGCGCTCCGCTACTGCGCGGGCGTTGATGAGGAGGGTCGGCAGACGTTCAACGTGGTGGAGGCGCAGCTCCGGCCGGACGTTGCCCTGCCGGACGCGTCGATGGATCGCCATGTCTACACGTCCAGTTCGTGCGGCATCTGTGGAACGGCCTCGATCGATGCGGTCCGGAAGTCGGCCCGTTTTGACGTGCACGACGACGGCGGCACGGTGGACCTCGCGGTCCTTGCCTCCCTGCCGGATCGGTTGCGGACAAGCCAGAAGCTCTTCGACCGCACGGGGGGTGTCCACGCCGCCGGCCTGTTCTCGCGCGAGGGCGAGCTCCTGTGCCTCCGCGAGGACGTGGGCCGTCATAACGCAGTGGACAAGGTGGTCGGCTGGGCGCTGCGCGCCGATCTGCTGCCGCTGCGGGGAATGATCCTGCAGGTCTCGGGCCGGGCCTCGTTCGAACTGGTTCAGAAGGCCCACCTCGCAGGGATACCGACTCTCGCGGCGGTGAGCGCGCCGTCGTCGTTGGCTGCTGATCTGGCGGAAGAATCCGGGATCACGCTTGTCGGCTTCAGCCGCGGGCAGACACTGAATTGCTACACCCACCCGCATCGCATTAATACGGAATAGGGGCACCGCGGCCGGGGTTGCACTCCAGTATGGAACTCGGCATCTTCAGCTTCGGCGATATTCACCCAAACCCCGTCACAGGCGCCAGGGTTTCGCCCGAACAGCGAATGGCCGACCTCCTGGAGCGCGCGCGGCTCGCCGATGAGGTAGGCCTGCACTATTTCGGTATCGGGGAGCACCACCGCCCTGACTATGCGGTGTCCTCAGTGGTCCCCGTGCTTGCGGCTGCAGCGGCTCAGACCCGGACGATTCACGTCGGATCAGCGGTAACGGTGCTCAGCACCGAGGATCCGGTACGCGTATTCCAGCAGTTCGCCACCCTCGACCTGCTCTCCGGCGGACGGGCGGAACTGACAGCGGGACGTGGATCCTTCATTGAGTCCTACCCCCTCTTTGGTGCCGCACTCGAGGATTACGACGAACTTTACGAGGAAAAGATCGACCTGCTGCTGCGTATCGACGCCGAGGAGCGGGTTACCTGGTCCGGGCGGTTCCGGCCGCCCCTCCAGGATGCGCTGATCCTGCCCCGGCCGACCCGCGCGCACCTGGACATCTGGATCGCAACGGGTGGCACGCCGTCGTCGTCGGTCCGCGCTGCGCGGCTCGGAAAGCCGGTTATCTACGCGCTGCTGGGCGGCGCCGTCGGCAATTTCGCGCAGCACGCCGCCCTGTACCGCGAAGAGTTCAGCGCAGCCGGGGGAGGCGCGCCGCGGGTCGGGGTAAGCGGCGTGGGGCTGGTGCTCCGCAACGGAGCGAAGGAGACGTTCCGTCCGCACTGGCTCGACAGCATGACGCGTATCTCGGCCGAGCGCGGCTTCCCCAGACCGAGCGGGGTCACCTACAACATGCAAACGGCACGGACCGGTGCGCTTTACGTTGGTACGCCGGAGGAGGTGGCGGAGAAGATCGTCCTGACGCACGCCGCTATGGGCCACGACCGGCACATCCTCCAGCTCGATTTCTCATCCGTTCCACAGGAACAGGTTCTGGAATCAATCGAGCTGCTGGGAACCGAGGTATTGCCGCTTGTTAATGACGCCCTCGGCGTACAACTCCGCGACGATCCGGCACCCCGGACGGAAAGTGTCAGTCGCGGGACCTAAGCTTGGAATCCACTACGGGAGGCATCCATGAGCATGGAAGGCGCGGCCTGGAGTTCCCTATACCGGATCTCCTCCGCCAAGAACGGCAACAACAAATTTTCCAAGGAAACGCTGAAGCGGATCCTTTCCTTCGCCGTACCCTACAAGTTCAAGCTGGTGCTGTTCATCGCGCTGTCCGTGGTGTCTGCGTTCCTGGCGGTCGCCACACCCGTTCTGGCCGGACAGGTAGTCAACGCCATCATCGCCGAAGAGGCAGCCAGCACTATCGTGTGGCTCGCAGTCGTCATTGCGATCGTCGCCGTTGCTGACACCCTCGTGGGATTGCTGACCCGCTGGTATTCAGCGCGGATCGGCGAGGGAGTGATCCTGGATCTGCGCACCGCGGTCTTCGACCACGTGCAGAAGATGCCGATCGCATTCTTCACCCGTACCCGTACGGGCGCACTCGTGAGCAGACTCAACAATGACGTGATCGGTGCGCAGCAGGCGTTCAGCGGCACGCTGTCCGGGGTGGTCAGCAACCTCGTGGCTTTGATCCTCACCCTGATAGTCATGCTGAGCACGTCGGTGCTGGTCACGGTGCTCGCGATCATCATGCTGCCCATCTTCCTGTTGCCCGCACGCAGGATGGGCAGCAGGCTGGCGTCGCTTCGGCGCGAGGCCGCTGACTACAACTCCACCATGAGCACGCAGATGACCGAGCGGTTCTCGGCCCCCGGCGCCACCCTCGTGAAGCTGTTCGGCCGCCCCGACGAGGAGTCTGAGGAGTTCCGCGTGCGCGCTGCCCGGGTCAGGGATATCGGTGTCCGGACAGCAATGCTGCAGTTCGTATTCTTCTCCGCGCTGATGCTTGTTTCCGCGCTCGCCCTCGCCCTGGTGTACGGGTTGGGCGGCACCCTGGCGCTCAGGGGCGCACTGGACACCGGTGAAGTGGTAACGCTGGCCCTGCTGCTCACGCGCCTGTACGCGCCGCTGACCTCGCTTGCGAACGCGCGCGTTGAAATCATGAGTGCTCTGGTGAGCTTCGAGCGGGTATTCGAGGTGCTCGACCTCGACCCGCTCATCAAAGAGAAGCCGAACGCAGAGACTATTCCTGGCGGTCCGGTGGCAGTCGAGTTCGACGACATCCGCTTCGGCTACCCGTCGGCGGACCGCGTCTCGCTGGCCTCGCTGGAAGAGGTATCGACACTGGATACCCGCGGCGGTGAGGAAGTGCTGCACGGCATCAGCTTCCGTATCGAGCCAGGTCAGACCATGGCCCTGGTAGGCACCTCCGGTGCCGGCAAATCGACCATTGCACAGTTGCTGGCCCGGCTGTATGACGTCGACGCCGGGTCGGTCCGGATCGGTGGGAAGGACGTCCGCGATGTGACGTTCGAATCTCTGCGGCACACCCTGGGCATGGTGACGCAGGACGGACACCTCTTCCATGAAACCATTGCCTCCAACCTCAGGCTGGCACGCCCCGATGCATCCGACGGTGAGGTCTGGGACGCGGTTCGCCGCGCCCGCCTGGAAACGCTGATCCGCTCCCTGCCTGACCAGCTGGACACGATGGTGGGGGAGCGCGGGTACCGGCTGTCCGGCGGTGAGAGGCAGCGGATGACCATCGCACGACTCCTCCTCGCACAACCGCGTGTCGTCATCCTCGACGAAGCCACCGCAGCACTGGACTCAACCTCGGAAGCGGCAGTCCAGGCGGCGCTCACCGAGGCACTGGAAGGACGCACGGCGCTGGTGATCGCCCACAGGCTGTCCACCATCCGCAGCGCGGACCAGATCCTTGTAGTCGAAGACGGACGCATTGCCGAGCGCGGTACGCATGAGGAATTGCTTGCCGAGGGTGGGCGGTACGCCGAACTGCACCGCACCCAGTTCGCCGTGCAGAAAGCCGTTGCACCGGACGAGCCTGCCGAAGCCCTGTCGGTCTCCGGACCCGGAGCCTGATACACCGTCCCTTCCGGAACGGCGGGGCTACGGCGTCACACCGGATGGCGATGCACGGCCGCCGAGCCGTGGTTCGCCCGGTTCCTCCGGCACCTGGAGGCGAGGCAGTGTCAGGTTGACGAGCGGCCCCACGAACAGCGCAAACGCCACGGTGCCCACGCCCACGGTGCCGCCCAGAACCCAGCCGATGGCGAGGACCGAGACCTCTATGCCTGTACGCACGGCCCAGATGGGCCAGCCCCAGCGCCTATGAATTCCGGTCATGAGCCCGTCACGCGGGCCGGGGCCCATGCGCGCGCCGATATAAAGGCCCGTGGCAACCGCGAGAAGAACCAGCCCGCCGGTGAACAGGAGAATCTGCACCCAGAGGACCGTCTGCTGCGGGATCACTGCCAGGCCAACCTCCGCGCTCGGTCCGACCAGCAGGACATTCAGCACGGTTCCCGATCCGGGTTTCTGGCGGATCGGAATCCATAGGAGCAGTACCACCAGCCCGATGAGGTTGGTGGTCAGACCGAACGGGACGCCGCTCTGGACGGACACACCCTGCCCCAGCACATCCCACGGAGATACACCGATCCCGGCGCGAATCATCATGCCGATGGAGAACCCGTAAAGGAACAGGCCAACGAGGAGCTGCACGATGCGGCGCACCCAGAGAAGAGACATTCTCCAAGTATCGGCTACGTCCGCGTCCTGATGCAGCGGGAAAGACAGTGCAATGGGCAGGGGTAACCATGTGGACCAAATGTGCCCCTGGCCGGAATCGAACCGACGACCTTCCCTTTAGGAGAGGGACGCTCTATCCTACTGAGCTACAGAGGCGGGCACTGCGGATCACTAACAGTGCCGCAGGCGGTACCAGCTTACAGTCTTCCTAGCTCCCCGACCGCACACTACGGGGCAGCAGGACCGCGACCAGGCCAGCGAGGCAGCTCGCGGCGAACAGCACCCACCGCGCAACCGTGAGGGTGGACGCGAGGGCCACCGAACCGGCGTCGGGTCCGGCAAGAACGGAGTCGATCGCAACGTTCTCCCACAGGTCCACCACCACAAACAGAAGCACAGGGCTCCATAGCACCCAGCGGAGCCACCGCCGCGAGACGTTGAGCTGCACCAGCAGGAGCCATGCCAAGCCGAAGAGCAATGGGAACAGTGTGCCCGCAGTCTTGTGCACGTAGCTCAACTGGCCGAGCGCAGCGGGGTCCATCGCCGAACGCAACTGGTCGATGTACGCCGCATCGTAGCCACCGATGAGCATGTCGGGCATGCTGAGCCCGCCGGACAGCTGCGTCATCTGCGAGAGCGTGAGCAAATGGAAGTACCAGAACAGGAAGAGCGCCGCCGCAACCGCCGGTATGAGGATGAGGTTGCCGTTGTGGCGGGGCGAGACGTCCGGTTGGCTGGATGAAGCGGGCATACCGGCTGCCGCCGTCCCGTGCTTGCGCGCGATCTGTGCCCTCGTTTTGCCCATGGCTCAATGGTAGACGGTCACCATGCACCAACACTTCCTGAAAATCCAGTCAGGATTTGGTATCAATTTGATATCGATGAGCGCACACCGTGTGCTGTGATTGCAATCACAGCACGAACCGGGTTTCTTTAACGGATGGCAATCAACCAAATACTACCCATGACTTCCGTGGCCGATGAGGTGGGATGGCTCGCAGCCATCGAAGACTCTATCGATGCGGTCTTCGAACCGATCGCTACCTGGTTCGCCGCCGTCGTCTTCGTCCCGATCACAATCGGCGAAGTAAGTTTCCCAGTGGTGGTCGCGTGGCTGATCGCCGCGGCCGTCATCTTCACCATCTACTTCGGCTTCATCCAGTTTCGTGGACTGAAGGTTTCCTACGAAGTTGTCCGCGGGCGGTACTCGTCCAAGGATGATCCGGGGGAGGTCCCGCACTTCCAAGCTTTGACCTCGGCGCTGTCCGGCACGGTCGGGCTGGGAAATATCGCCGGTGTCGGCGCAGCAATGGCGCTGGGCGGACCCGGTGCAACCTTCTGGATGATCCTCGCGGGACTTCTCGGAATGTGCACCAAGTTCGCGGAGTGCACCTTGGGCGTCAAGTACCGCGAGGTCCACGAGGACGGCACCGTATCCGGTGGCCCGTTCAAGTACCTGCCGGTGGCCTTCACGAAGTTCGGTAAGTGGCCCGCAAAGATCCTGACCGGAATCTTCGCCGTCGCCATCCTCTTCTTCGGTGTAGCAGGCGGCAACATGTTCCAGGCCAACCAGACTTTCGCGCAGGTACAGGAGGTGACCGGCGGTGAGGATGGTTTCCTCGGAAGCGCAGGCGCAGCCCTGATCTTCGGCCTCGTCCTTGCCGGCCTTGTTGGCCTGGTGATCCTGGGCGGCATCAAGTCCATCGGTGCCACCACCAGCAAGCTTGTTCCGGCCATGGGTATCGTCTACGTCACCGCCTGCCTTTTCGTCATCATCGTGAATATCGATCAGGTCCCGGCGGCGTTCGGAGCGATCATCGCAGGCGCCTTCGCACCCGCGGGAATGGCGGGCGGCATCGTCGGTGTCATGGTCGTCGGTTTCCAGCGCGCTGCGTTCTCAAACGAGGCCGGCCTCGGCTCCGCTGCAATCGCTCACTCCGCGGTGAAGACCCGCCGTCCCGTGAGTGAGGGTTTCGTGGCGATGTTCGAGCCACTCGTGGACACCGTCATTATCTGCACCATGACCGCACTGACCATCGTCATCGCGAACGCTCCCAGCCTGCAGGCCGGGATCGATCAGGTGCAGGCCGGCGAAGGCGCCCCGGATGGCGTCATCCTGACCTCGGATGCCTTCGCGACTGTCATCGACTGGTTCCCGATCGTACTTGCCATAGCCGTAGCGCTCTTCGCGTTCTCGACCTTGATCACGTGGTCCTACTACGGTCTGAAGGCCTGGGAGTACCTCTTCGGTCGCGGCAAGGCTTCTGAGGTTCTCTACAAGGTCATCTTCCTGTTCTTCACCGTTACCGGAACCGTGCTGACCTTCGGGCAGGTGCTCAGCTTCGCGGACTCCGCGCTGTTCGTCTGCGCCTTCGTGAACCTGCTCGGTGTGTACATGCTCCTGCCTGTGATCAAGCGGGAGATGAAGGACTACCTGGCTGACCGCAAGAGCGGGAAGCTCCTGGACCTGGGCATTGAGCCCGAGGACCGGAGATCCACCGCGAAGTAAGCGGCTCCTCATCCCCACCGGTGCCCGCCGGATCCTTTGATCCGGCGGGCACTGCCATGTCCACCCCCCTCCGCACGCCCGTCCCAGCCCCCGGCCGGCGGAGGAAAAAGACCAGCACGACGACGGCGGACATGTTCTGTCCGTGCCAGCACCTAGACTTAAAGCACCATGGACTTGCTTTTCGATCCGCACCTCAGCACCCCTTCCGCAGGCAGGCGCGGCGCGCCGTCGTCGTCCTCTCCTGACGCCACGGAGCATCCACGCCGTGGCGGCCATGTCGATGAAGGCCGCGCCCTTGAGCTGCTCGAGGGGTTGAATCCGCAGCAGGAGGAAGCGGTCAAGCACAGTGGCTCGCCCCTGCTGATTGTGGCCGGAGCGGGCTCGGGAAAGACGCGCGTACTCAGCCACCGAATCGCGTATCTGATGGCCACCGGCCGGTCACATCCCGGTCAGATTCTCGCGATCACCTTCACCAACAAGGCTGCTGAGGAAATGCGCGAGCGGATCGAGGGGTTGGTGGGCGATGTCGCGAAGCGCATGTGGATCTCCACGTTCCACTCCTCGTGCGTACGCATTCTGCGCCGTGAGGCAACGTCCATCGGTTTGAACTCCAATTTCTCCATCTACGATTCCGCGGACACTCTTCGGCTCATCACGCTGGTGGCCAAGGGGCTGGACCTGGACCCCAAGCGCTTCGCACCCAAGGCCATCCAGCACAAGATCTCGGCGCTGAAAAACGAGCTGGTTGACGAGGAAGAGTATGCTTCCACAGCCAACTACTCCGATCCTTTCGAGCAGGCGGTCGCAGAGGTCTACAAGGGGTACGCACAGCGTCTTCGCCAGGCCAACGCTATGGACTTCGATGACCTGATCGCACAGACCGTCTTCATGTTCCGTGCCTTCCCCGGCGTGGCCGACTACTACCGGCGGCGCTTCCGCCACGTCCTCGTGGACGAGTACCAGGACACCAACCATGCCCAGTACGCGCTGGTCCGGGAGATCGTGGGCGTCGCGGGAGAAACCGTGGAGGAGCCCGCAGAGCTGACGGTCGTGGGTGATTCAGATCAGTCCATCTACGCATTCCGCGGTGCGGACGTGCGGAACATCGTGGAGTTCGAGAAGGACTACCCCAACGCACGCACCATCCTGCTGGAGCAGAACTACCGCTCCACCCAGAACATCCTCAACGCGGCCAATGCAGTCATCTCCCGCAACCCCAACCGACCGGAGAAACGGTTGTGGACGGCTGAGGGCAACGGCGAGAAGATCATTGGCTACGTCGGCGAAAATGAACATGAAGAAGCACGGTTCATCGCGGACGAGATCGACCGGCTCCAGGACGAGGAGAACCTGCGGCCCGGAGACGTCGCCGTGTTCTACCGAACCAACGCCCAATCGCGCTCCATAGAGGAAATACTGATGCGCGTCGGTCTGCCGTACAAGGTGGTCGGCGGTACACGCTTCTATGAGCGCAAAGAGATCAAGGACGCGCTTGCGTACCTGCGTGTGCTGGTAAACCAGGACGACGTCGTCAACCTCCGCCGTATCCTCAACGAACCAAAGCGGGGAATCGGTGACCGCGCGGAGTACGCCATTGCGGCGCTCGCCGAACGCGATCGCGTGAGTTTCATGGAGGCACTTCGCCGGGCCGACGAAGCACCCGGCATGGCGACGCGCTCCGTCAATGCGGTTGCCTCGTTCGTGAAGCTCATCGATGATCTCGCGGAGGTGTCAGCAGGGTCCGGCGCGTCCGCGGCGCTGGAGGCGGTCCTCGAGCAGACGGGATACCTCGCGCAGCTGCGGACCAGCACCGACCCGCAGGATGAGTCGCGCGTGGAGAACCTTGCGGAGCTCGTTGCGGTGGTTCGTGAATATGAGATCGACAACCCCGAAGGGACCCTGGGCGACTTCCTGGAACAGGTGTCCCTGGTGGCTGACGCTGACCAGATCCCGGACGCCCCGGCCGGTGCGGGCGAGGACGTGGAGAAGGCCGTGGAGGAAGCGCGGAAGCAGGGCGTCGTTACCCTCATGACCCTGCACACCGCCAAGGGCCTCGAGTTCCCGGTGGTCTTCCTGACCGGCATGGAACAGGGGATCTTCCCGCACCAGCGCTCCGCTACAGACCCCAAGGAACTCGCGGAGGAGCGCCGGTTGGCCTACGTCGGGCTGACCCGTGCCCGGAAGCGGCTGTACATCACGCGCTCCGAGGTCCGGAGCCTCTGGGGACAGAGCCAGTACAACCCGGCCAGCCAATTTGTCGGAGAGGTCCCTGAAGACCTGATCCACTGGAAACGGGAGGGCGCCGCGAAACCGGCCTGGACCAGCACCCAAAGCATCAGCGGGCCCCGGTTCAGCGGCTCCTACTGGGGCGCCGGCGCGGCCTCCGGCAACGAGTCAGGACGCGGGCTTCCGGGGAAAGCCGCAGGTAGGGTGCAGCCCCAGAAAGAAGTCGTCGCTGTCGCTGCGGGAGACAAGGTCAACCACACCACGTTCGGCAACGGCACGGTTCTTGCGGTCGAAGGCGGCGGGGACAAGATGGTCGCCAAAGTGCGGTTCGACATCGGGGAAAAGCGGCTCCTGCTCCGTTACGCTCCGCTGACCAAAGTCGGGTAGCAGGGGGTGCAGCCAGCACCGGTGGAGCGTTGCGGCGTGCCTGGATAAGCGCCGCCGTCGTGGGTGTGTGGGGTGTGCGCACGGCAGGGCTGGCCGCCCTGCGCCGTAATTGCGGCGCGGAACGGTAACCGAAAGGGTTACTTTTCTACAACTCATAGAACTGTGTGCTTACTCACGAAACCGGTAGTCTGTGAAAGGCGTTCCGAGCCAAGGGGCTAGAGTTCCCTGTGTAAACCTACTTCGACGTAGAAGGACACTAGATAAGTGGACCTGTTTGAATATCAGGCGCGCGATCTATTTGAGGCTCACGGCGTTCCCGTGCTTGCCGGCATCGTGGCGCAGACCCCGGAAGAAGCAAAAGCAGCAGCCGAGAAGATTGGCGGCGTTGTCGTCGTCAAGGCGCAGGTCAAGGTTGGCGGCCGCGGCAAGGCTGGCGGCGTAAAGGTAGCCAAGACCCCGGATGAGGCTTACGAGCACGCATCCGCGATCCTCGGCATGGATATCAAGGGCCACACAGTCCACAAGGTGATGATTGCGCAGGGCGCAGACATCGCTGAGGAGTACTACTTCTCGGTGCTGCTGGACCGGTCCAACCGCAACTACCTTGCCATGTGCTCCGTTGAGGGCGGCGTGGAGATCGAACAGCTCGCGGTCGAGCGCCCCGAAGCGCTGGCACGGATCGCGGTTGATCCCGCGGTTGGTATTGACCGCGCCAAGGCTGACGAGATCATCGATGCCGCCGGGTTTGCTCCGGAACTCCGCGAAGGTGTCGCCAACACCATCCTGAAGCTGTGGGATGTGTTTACGAAGGAAGACGCCACCCTGGTTGAGGTGAACCCGCTGGTCAAGACCGGTTCGGGCGAGATCCTCGCTCTCGACGGCAAGGTCACGATCGACGAGAACGCTGGCTTCCGCCAGAAGGGCCACGCTGACCTCGAGGATAAGGACGAAACCGATCCTCTGGAGGCCAAGGCCAAGGAAAACGACCTCAACTACGTCAAGCTCGACGGCGAAGTAGGCATCATCGGTAACGGTGCCGGGCTCGTGATGTCCACCCTCGACGTCGTCGCCTACGCAGGTGAGGCGCACGGCAACGTGAAGCCCGCCAACTTCCTCGACATCGGCGGCGGCGCTTCTGCCGAGGTCATGGCTGCGGGCCTCGACGTGATCCTGAACGACAGCCAGGTCAAGAGCGTCTTCGTGAACGTCTTCGGCGGCATCACCGCATGTGATGCGGTAGCCAACGGCATTGTGAAGGCTTTGGAGATCCTTGGCGACAAGGAGAATAAGCCTCTCGTGGTCCGTCTCGACGGCAACAACGTCGAGGAGGGCCGCCGCATCCTCGCTGATGCCAACCATCCGATGGTCACCATCGCCGACACCATGGACGAAGGCGCCGACAAGGCTGCCGAGCTGGCCTACGCCGCTCGCTGACCGGTCGCGACCACAGGACTAAGGAACACACATGTCTATCTTTCTGAACAAAGACTCCAAGGTGATTGTCCAGGGCATCACCGGCGGCGAGGGCACCAAGCACACCGCACTGATGCTGAAGGCCGGCACCCAGGTTGTCGGTGGCGTCAACGCCCGCAAGGCCGGCACCACCGTCACCCACGGTGACGTGGAGCTGCCCGTTTTCGGCACCGTGAAGGAAGCGATCGCCGAAACCGGCGCTGACGTTTCCATCGTTTTCGTCCCGCCGGCGTTCACCAAGGACGCCGTTGTTGAGGCGATCGACGCCGGAATCGGCCTCGTCGTCATCATCACCGAGGGCGTACCAGTACAGGACTCCGCGGAATTCTGGGCGCTGGCGAAGTCCCGCGTGGACGCCGACGGCAAGCAGGTTACCCGCCTGATCGGGCCCAACTGCCCCGGCATCATCACCCCCGGCGAATCGCTGGTCGGTATCACTCCGGCCAACATCACTGGCAAGGGCGGGGTGGGCCTGGTTTCCAAGTCCGGCACCCTGACCTACCAGATGATGTACGAACTGCGCGATCTCGGTTTCTCCACGGCGATCGGCATCGGCGGTGACCCGGTGATCGGAACCACCCACATCGACGCACTCGAGGCGTTCGAAGCGGATCCGGAGACCAAGGCGATCGTGATGATCGGCGAAATCGGCGGCGACGCCGAAGAGCGCGCGGCCGAATTCATCAAGGCGAACGTAACCAAGCCGGTTGTCGGCTACGTTGCAGGCTTCACTGCACCCGAGGGCAAGACAATGGGCCACGCAGGTGCAATTGTGTCCGGTTCCGCCGGCACTGCCCAGGCGAAGAAGGAGGCCCTCGAGGCCGCCGGCGTCAAGGTGGGGAAGACCCCGTCCGAGACCGCTCGCCTGCTGCGCGAGGTTTACGAGACGCTCTAAGGGCTTGACCCGTAAAGAACCTTCACGACGGCGGCCGTCACCTTTCCCTGGAAAGGTGACGGCCGCCGTCGTTGTCTGGGTCTCTGCCCCGCCTACTTCATCCTCGCTCCAACGCGAAGCAGCCGGGACCGGTTATGTATCGGTGGAGCGAATCTCCGTGCCGGGACCGGGAAAGACCAGTCCCTGGGATCCGTTCGACCAACGGACCAGGTACGGCGGGGCTCCGCCCTCACCACGGGTCTCCAGTACCTCACCCTCCCGTTCGGCGTCATCCACGTGGACGCCGTGGACAAGGATGCGGTCGCCGATTGATGCCTTCATTTGCCAGCCTCCTCACGTGTGCGGATACCCCTAGTATCCGCTTCCGACCGGACGCTGTCTGCGGCTTGCGGGCAAGTGATGCGTTGCAGCGCTATGCCCGTGCTCACCGCCGGGCAGCGGGCACACCGGCTCACTGGGAGGCCCGGCCTCCGAGTCTCCGCGTCACGTCTTTTGCCGCCAGAACGCAAGCGGACACCAGAGCGCCGAGCTGATCCCGGTCCACCCGGAAGCGGGGCGCCGAAATCAGAACTGCAGCCGCTACGTTTCCCCGGTGGTCGTGAACCGGGACGGCGATCCCGACCTCCTCGGCGGAGGTTTCACCGTAGTTCACCGCATAGCCTTGACGGTGCACGTCCCGCAACCGCGCGAGGTACGCGTCGAGGCTGGCTTTGTCCGGGGAGGGGTGGACAACCGTCTGGCTGAGCAGCAACTGCCGAACGCGGTCCTCCTCCTCAAGCGCAAGGAATACCTGGACACTGGCGCTGTATGCGGTGCCGTAACTGGTACCGAGCGGCGAGGTGTGCTTGACGTTGTTTTTGCTGACAACCTGCTCCACCGTGATCGACTCAGTTCCGTTCCATAACACCAGCGCTGATGTTTCACCGGTTTCTCCGGTCAACTCGCTCAGGACAGGGTGGGCGACTTTCCGGACGTCCAGATCCGCCAGAAGGGGACCGGCGAGCGTGATGATTCCCAGTCCGAGCCGGAAGCGGCGCGAGAGCGGGTCACGTTCGACGATATTTTCGTTCTCCAGGCTCGCCAAAATTCGCGAAACCGTGCTTTTGTGCAGGCCTACCTGCACCGCAATCTCAGTTACGCCCTGTAGCGGCTCTTCTATGCTGAAGCACCGCAGCACGTCGATCACGTTGGAAATGACGGAGGCGCCCTTGCTGTCCCTGGTTTCTGGTTGTGCTGTCATGATGTCTTTCATCATCCCCTATCAGTTACTTCTTCGACGGAAATGCCAATGGCGTCACCCATCTGGGTGACGCCGTCGGCCACAGGGACAGTGACGCATCTAGTTCAGATGTGAACTGCTGTCAGAGGCTACGAGTGCAGGCGCTTTAGCTTCTTCCTGCCGGGACTTCGCCAGAGAAGGTGGAACCGTCATGGTTTCAGTGCGGCGAAGCCGCTTGATGAAGTTGATGACCATGATGATCAGGATGAAGGCCAGCGGGAAGGCGCCGATAATGGTGCCGGTCTGCACCGTCCCGATGACCGAAACTCCGCCGAGGACCAGCAGGGCTACGGTGACCGATGCAATAGCTGCCACGAGCAGCACCCGGAACCACTTGCTGGGGCTCTTTGAGGAAGCAACGAACCCTGAGAGGGCGTGCACTCCGGAGTCCAGTGACGTGATGTAGTAGGTGGCCACCAAAATTGTGGAGACGACCATCAGGATCGTTCCGACAACCGGCACAAAATCGAGCATCGCGAACAGGCCGCTTTCGGTGCTTTCCGCGATCTGACCCGAGATGGCACCGTTGTTGGCGTTGTCGTAAAAGTGGGCTGCACCACCCAGCACGCCGATCCACACCATCACGATGACGGAGGGGATGACGGTGACACCAATGACGAACTCCCGGATGGTCCTGCCCTTGGAGATCCGGGCAATGAACGGGCCAACGAAGGCGGAGAACGCGATCACCCAGCACCAGATGAATACGGTCCACCACCCATTCCAGCTGTCCTGCCAGCTGCCGATGCCCGCACTTGCGACATCGGACTCCGCCCAGAAGCTCATGGCGACGAAATTCTGGAAGTACACGCCGAAGGTCTGCAGCACGGAGGACAGCAGGTAGACAGCAGGACCGAAGAGCAGGACCGAACCGACCAGCACGATGCTCAGGACCGAGTTCACCTCGCTGATGCGCTTCATGCCCTTGCTGATGCCGAAGTACACCGAAATCGCCGTGAAAACGGCGAAGACAGCGACAACCGCGATCCAGACCGGCATGCCACCGCTTATGTTCGTGAAGGACGTCAGGCCGAAAGTGAACTGGAGCGTGGCGAATCCGAACGAGGTGGCCAGGCCGAGCACGCAGGCCAGGATAGCGAGCACCTCGACGGCCACCCCGATGCTCCTGCGCGACTTCACGGGGAAGAAGTCGACGACGGTGTCGCGGAAGGTGAGTTTCTTGCCGAGGTTGAAGTGTGAGTAGGCCAGGCAGATTGCGACGATGCAGTACATCGCCCATGCGGTGAGCCCCCAGTGGAAGTAGGACCACGCCATGGCGCCGTCCTGCGCGACAACGGCGTCGCTCCCGCTGAACAGCGGGCTCTCCTCCTTGAGCATGATCGGCTCAGCAACGGACCAGAAAATCAGCCCGATGCCCTGTCCGCAGGCGAAAAGCATTGAGTACCAGGCGAACTTGCTGTAATCCGGCTTGGCGCCTGCGCCGCCCAGACGGATATGTCCGAAACGACCGAAGGCAAGCCAGGCACAGATCCCGAGCGCAAGGACCGAGAAGAGCACGAAGAACCAGGTGAAGTATTCAGTGACGAAGGTCCGGGCGGTGCCGATGGCTCCCGCCGCGGCGTCGGGGGCGGCGATGGTTCCAACGAGGATAGCGACCACGAGAACCGCTGCCAGCCATTTGATGACAGTGTCATCCACCGCCCTTCGCTTCTTCTGGGCGGGGGTCTCCACCTCCTCTTCGGTATCGGTTTGGACGCCCTCGTTCGGCGCCGTGGTGACCGCCGCTTGCCTGTTCCAGATCATCTTTGATCGCTCCTGAACTCATGGGTAATAGCGCCGGCCATGCTGCTCGACGCCCTTTTTAGTAGGATTTCTCCCTTTTCCGCTGAGGCATTGGCGGCAGAAGATAGGCATCCGGAGCCGGGAGTGAGCTCTGGACGTACCGGAAGGAGGTCATAGTTCGGCAGGACGGCTGGAGGGAAATCCTCGACCCTGCCCATATCGACCCGTTCCGGGTAAAGGTGCAACATCAGGGATGTTTCAAGCACACCGCCGTGCTCTACATCCCATCCGCTGAACCCTTCCGGATACAGCTCGCCGATCGTTTCCTCGTCGACGAAGTCCCAGTACGACAGCAGCATGACGCGGCGGTCATCCATGCCGGCGAGCTGCAGTTCGCGGACAGCCAGGTCCACTCCCTCATACAGGAACTGGTAGTTCTCAAAATGCCCGTTGACGAACACGATCCTGCGGGCTCCGTGGCGTGCCAGTTCCAGGGTGAGCGACTTCGCGATGGCGGCAACGGTGGCGCCGTCGAGGCTCGTAGTCCCTGGAAGATGGTTCCCGCCGCCCGAGCGCTGCTGGGACTTGTAGCCGTACATGATGGGCGCCGCGACGAGCGCACCGATCTGTTCGGCGACCGCACCCGCCATCGCCCGCGACAGCAGTACGTCCACGTTCAGCGGCATATGCGGTCCATGCTGTTCAACCGCGCCGGCGGGGATGAGAATGATCCCGTCCTCGGCGCTGATCTTCTCGGAGTAGGTGAAAGCGTCGAGTTCTTCCATATACACGGTGGTGCGCGCCATGTGCGGTCTCCTGCTAGTGGGCAAAATCTGAAAAGAACGACGGCGGCGCTTGCGCCGGATGCGGGCGCCGCCGTCGTACCTGCTTGCTCAGGCCTCGATGATGTTGTGCTCGGGCCCGAAGGGGAAGCCGGTGATGTTCTCGGCCCCGTCTTCCCCGATAACGAGGATGTCGTGCTCGCGGTAGCCGCCGGCGCCGGGCTGACCATCGGCCACGGTGATCATGGGCTCCATGGACACAACCATGCCGGGTTCGAGAACGGTATCGATGTCTTCGCGCAGTTCGAGGCCTGCCTCGCGTCCGTAGTAGTGGGAGAGGACGCCGAAGGAGTGGCCGTAGCCGAAGGTGCGGTTGGCGAGCAGGCCATGCCCGATGTAGATCTCATTCAGCTCGGCGGCAATGTCCTTGCAGACAGCGCCGGGTTTGATGAGTTCGAGTCCCCGCCGGTGCACCTCGACGTTGATGTTCCACAGCTCCAGGCTGCGCTCGTCCGGCTGGCCGAGGAACAGTGTGCGCTCCAGGGCGGTGTAGTAGCCGCTGGTCATCGGGAAGCAGTTGAGCGACAAGATGTCACCGCGCTGCAGCTCGCGCGTGGTGGCCCAGTTGTGGGCGCCGTCCGTGTTGATGCCGGACTGGAACCACACCCAGGTGTCGCGTACCTCCCGGTGGGGGAAGGTGCGGGCGATTTCGTGCACCATGGCCTCGGTACCGATGAGCGCGACCTCGTACTCGGAGATGCCCTCCCGGATGGCAGCCTTGATCGCCTCGCCGCCCAGATCGCCGATCCGGGCCCCGTGCCTGATGACCTCGATTTCTTCCGCGGACTTGATCATGCGCTGGCGCATGGCGTCCTGGGACACGTCGAGCAGTTCCGCACCGTCGAATGCCGCCTGGATGCGTTCGCGGGTCATCGTCGGCAGGGCGTCATCCTCGACTCCGAGTCGACGGGCCGTGACGCCACGCTGGCGAAGTGCCTCCTGCAGTCCGAAGTAGAAGTTGTCGCGCTTCCAGTCGGTGTAGACGATGTTCTCGCCATAGCTGGTGCGCCACGGCATACCGGCGTCGATATTGGCGGTGACCGTGACCGAGGCATCGGCGGTGACAACCAGAGCGTAATTACGGCCGAACGTCGTGTAGAGGAAGTCCGAGTAGTACTTGATGCCGTGATAGCTCGTGAGGATGACGGCGTCGAGCTCCTTAGCCGCCATGATCCGGCGCAGTCCGGCAAGGCGGCGTTCGAACTCGGCGTCCGAGAACGTCAGGGCCTGCTTGGTGCCATTGTGCAGGACCTTCAGGCGATCGAGGTCCGCGACATTGATGACAGACGGGCTCAGGGTCATGATTTCTCCTTTGAAATGTGGGGAGTTGGAAGCAATATGGGGAGTCATGTCTGGGTTGCATTCAGTGCAACCCTGTTGCACCAGCGTAGATGTGGTTCGGGTCACAGTCAAGCGCCTCCTGGAAACGGGACTTGCACCCCTGCAAGATTGCAGTTGTGCAAGTCCGGTGAAACTGGCAGAATAGTTTGGTGAGTCAACTAATTTCCCTACGGGAACGCAAGCGCACCGAGACCTGGGCAGCCCTGCACGACGCCGCCACGCGCCTCACGCTGGAGAAGGGTCCGGAGGCTGTCACGGTCGAGCGGATTGCCGCCGAGGCGAATGTCTCCCCGCGAACGTTCTTCAACTACTTCAGCACCAAGGAAGACGCGATCCTCGGGCTGCAGGAACCGAGCATCGATGAGGGACTGCTTGAACAGTTCTCTCCGGAACACGACCTCATCCAACAGGTATCGCGGCTGTTGATCGCCGGCGTGCATTCCGCAGAGGGCGGGGAGCAGGACGCCAGCCGGCGCACCGAAGTGCTCACCGCGTATCCGGTCCTGCGCCAGCGCCGGTACGCCTATTTTCTTCGCGTGGAGCAACTGGTGCGCGAGGTGGTGGCCGCCGCGCTGATCGGCTCCGGACGATGGCAGGCCGCGCTGAGCCGCTATTCCGCCGAAGATGTTGCGCGCATGATCGTCCTCGTGGCCGGAGCGCCGACCCGGTACGCGTTCCAGCAGTCAGCGGATACGCCCAAGATTGAAAACCAGTTTTCCGCACTCGACGGCGCCACTGTGCTGCTCCGAGAGGTTTTGGAGGAGATCCGATGACCAGCACCGTCCCACGCAAGGAAACAGGTTTGCTGCTCCTGTTTGTCGGCCTGATGCTTTCGATGCTCCTTGCAGCCCTGAACCAGATGATTCTCAGCACGGCACTGCCCACGATCGTCGGTGAGCTCAACGGCGTCGATCAGATGCTCTGGGTCATTACCGCGTACATCCTCGCAGCGACTATCGTGATGCCCATTTACGGCAAGCTCGGAGACCTGCTCGGCCGGAAAAACCTACTGCTGCTCGCGATTGCCATCTTCATGGCGGGATCGATTGTCGGCGGCCTCGCACCGAATATGGAGTGGCTGATCGCCGGACGCGCGGTTCAGGGCCTGGGTGGCGGCGGGCTGATGATTCTCTCCCAGGCCATCATTGCGGACGTCGTTCCTGCCCGGGAGCGGGGCAAGTACATGGGCGCCATGGGCGGCGTGTTTGCCTTCGCCTCGGTGGCGGGCCCGTTGCTGGGCGGCTGGTTCACGGAGGGTCCAGGCTGGCGCTGGATGTTCTGGATCAACATGCCCCTGGGTCTTGCGGCGGTGCTCGTGGTCTTCTTCTTCCTCCACCTTCCGGCGCGTGAGCGGGCGCACCCGCACGTCGACGCCGCCGGCATGGTGCTGCTTGCCATTGCGACGACGTCACTGGTTCTGGTCGGTACGTGGGGCGGCACGGAGTATCCGTGGTTGTCGGCGCCGATCCTCGGGCTGATTGTTCTCGCCGTCGTGACGGCAGTGCTGTTCGTCGCGGTGGAGCGGCGCGCAAAGGAGCCGATCCTGCCGATGAACCTGTTCCGTGAACGCAACTTTGTCCTCACCACCGCGGGCGGACTGCTGATCGGCGTGACCATGTTCGGTGCCATCGGCTACCTGCCTACTTACCTGCAGATGGTGACGGGTGCGAGCGCCACCAACGCCGGACTGCTCATGATCCCCATGATGGGCGCGCTGATCGTGACCTCCACCGGCTCGGGGTTTCTGGTCAGCAGAACCGGCCGCTACAAGTGGATGCCGATCGTGGGCTCCGTCGGCGTCACAGTGGCGCTGTTGCTGCTTTCAACCATTTCACCGACGACGCCGGTCTGGCAGATCTGCGTCTTCATCGCAATCATGGGTGCCGGGCTGGGCCTGAGCATGCAGATCCTGGTGCTGATCGTCCAGAACACTTTCCCGAACCGCGTGGTCGGCACGGCGACGGCCTCCAACAACTATTTCCGGCAGATCGGTGCAACTCTTGGATCGGCAGTTGTCGGCAGCCTCTTCACTGCGCGGGTGGCGGAGTTGCTGAGGGAGCGGCTGCCTGCGGGCGGGTCGGCACTTGAGGGAGGCGCGAATTCGCTCACCCCGGAACTGGTCAGCGCGTTGCCGGAAGCTCTGCAGTCACCCATCATCCAGTCCTACAACGACGCCCTCACGCCGCTGTTCCTCTACATGGCTCCGCTTGGCGTGATTGCAGCAATTCTGCTCGCGTTCGTCCATGAGAAGGCGCTGTCCACCGTCATCGAACGGGACACCCGGGTAGAGCGTGAGGCGGGTATTCCTCCCGAGTCAGTCGAGACGAATCGCTGAGCCGGCGCAGCAGGGGCGGTCGCAGCAGGGACAATGATGGCATGGCTAACCCGTACCTGATCCGCCGCGAGCGGTTCATCCCCGCCCCTCCCTCCGCGATTTTCGACGTGCTCGTCACGCCGGCACTGCACAGCGTCATCGACGGTTCAGGGACGGTTACGGGCGAGCAGCCAAACGGGCCGCAGCGGCTCTCCGCCGGCGCCCGCTTCGGGATGGACATGAGAATCGGGGCGCCCTACAAGATACTCAACACCGTCGTCGAGTTCGAAGAGGGAAAGCGGATCGCGTGGCGCCACTTCGCCCGCCATATCTGGCGCTACACCCTGCGGGAGCACGACGGCGGCACGCTTGTCATAGAGGAATGGGACGCGCGCGGTGTGCCCGGCAGGGCGGTTCTGAAGCTCCTCGGGTTCACGAGGAAACATCCAGCGTCCATTGAGCGCACCCTCGAGAACCTTGAGAAGTACGTTGCGGAGCGGCACCCATAGAGTGTCGAAGAGAAGTAGTCAATACCTTAGCCGAGAAACGATTAGAAGATTTCTTGGATAACAATCCGATAAACGCGTTGCCCTAACAGCATGCTTATGTTCTTCTGAAGAGAACCGCCCCACGTCTTCTTCAAGAGGTGAAAGTATGCGCGCTGCCGCCCGTACACGGAGTATCAACACCCGCGATGTCCCAACGAAATCGCGGTGCCAGGGCAGGCTACAGGCGGCGATGCAGGAAGAAATCGCGCTGGAACACCTCCATATCGCTGAGGGAATCGCGAGGGGATATTCCCCGTTCGCCAAGGATGCTGCTGATGTCCGTCAGGTTGCCTATGAGGGCCTGATGAAGGCGGCAAGACGCTTCGACCCGGGACTCGGTATCGACTTCGCTGCCTACGCCGTTCCAACAATCAGGGGCGAAGTGAAGCGGTATCTGCGGGACTGCTGCTGGATGGTCCGGCCGCCTCGCGAACTCCAGGACCTGAAGTCAGCGGCCGTGAAGGCGGAATCGGAGCTTGCGCAACGCCTGGGTCGCGAGCCGTCCCTGAGGGAATTGTCCGAGCATCTTGAGAAGGATCCGGCGATTGTGGGTGAAGCTTTGAGCTGTCGCGGAAGCCAACGCCCCGAATCGCTCGACACTTCTGCGGAGGGACAGGTATGGGCGGAGATCCTGCCCGCTGACGATGACCAGTATGCCCGCAGCGATGACGTGCTTACCCTGCGTGCCGCTGTCCGTGAGCTCTCGACGCCGGAGAAGGAACTGCTGTACCGGCGGTACTTCCACGAGGAGTCCCAGGACCGGATCGCCCGTCGGCTGGGGATGACCCAGATGCAGGTCTCGCGTCTGCTGTCCCGAACACTGGTGAAACTGCAGAAACGACTTCTTGATGAGGGCGGTGCTCGGGGCGCGGAAGCAGCGGGTGCGATTCGGATGGCCGCAACGGACAAGATGGCCCGCATCGCCTGAATGTCCTACCGGGGAATGCCCAGCTCCGCAGCCGCGCGCAGTACGTCCTCAGGTGTCACCGCAAGAATTGCCGGATCAGGGTCGCTCGCGAAGGTTTCACCGCGGCGCACGGACTCGTCCGTGAGCACAAGGTGCGGCCCGGGAGGCGGCCCCCATTCGGATACGGGAGCGGGCCCGAACAGCACCACGGACGGCCGGGCATATGCCGAGGCAAGGTGTGCGGCACCCGTATCGGCCGAGATAACAAGCGCAGCGGAGGAAACCAGGGCCGCGAACTCGAGCAGCCCGAGCCGTCCGGCCACAACATTCTCGCCGGGAAGCCCGGCAGTCTGAGCGACGGCTTCGGCACGGGCCCGTTCGCCCGCACTGCCGGTCAGCAGCACCCGATGCCCCGCGGACGAGAGCGCACGGGCGACCTCCGCGAACCGCTTGACCGGCCAGAGACGGCTTCCGTAGGCGGCGCCCACATGAATCACGACGGCGCCCGCCGCCGGGCTCGCGACCGGCGGCTGTAACAGGCGGTAATCCAGTGGATCCGCCTCGATGCCGTGCTCCGTGACGAGGCGGGCCCACCGGTATCTTTCATGCACTCCGTCTTCCCAGTCCGGCCCGAACCAGCCCGGAGCGCGGTGCCCGATCCGACGGGCAGCATCCAGCGCTTCAAGCCTGCCGCGGCTTTCCGGACCGTTCCCATGCAGGTTCACGGCGACGTCGACCCTGCCCGGGCGCAGGGCCAGCGGCTCATCAAGCCCGGAGGTGGGCAGCAGCGCGTCCACAGCTCCGGTCAGCCGGACAATCGGCTCCAGCCAGGACTGGGCGGCATACAGGATGCGGTGCTCCGGGAACGCGCGGCGCAATCCCCGCAGCGCAGGCACCGCAACCAGCAGGTCGCCCAGTTTCAGTGCGCGAAGCGCCAGTACCTCGGGGCGTCCGTCCGGCTCGAGCGCTTCCACGGCGGTGTCAGGCAACATGGGAATATCCTGCCAGAAGGCATTGGCCGCGCGGGGCGGAAGCGTGAACCGGGAACCTCAAGCGAACTTCTCCGCTGAGAAGTGTTTAGGTTCCCTCTTCGCAGGGAACAGTGCCTGTATGAGAAGCGAGCCCAAAGCCGTTCTCCTCGACAGAGACGGCACCATCGTGGTGGACGTGCCGTATAACGGCGACCCGGACCGCGTTGTGGCCATGCCCGGCGCGGAAGAAGTGCTCAACACCCTTCGTGCTGCGGGCGTGTCGCTGGGCGTGCTCACCAACCAGTCGGGAATCGCGCGGGGGCTGCTCACCGCCGCCCAGGTGGAGGCGGTGAATCAGCGCGTCGAAAACGTCCTCGGTCCGTTCGACCTTTGGGAAATCTGCCCACATGGGCCCGACGACGGCTGCAGCTGCCGCAAGCCCGCACCCGGCATGATTCTGCGAGCGTGCGGGAAGCTTGGCCTGCACCCGTCCGAGGTCGCCTTCATCGGGGACATCGGCTCCGACGTTGAGGCAGCTGCCGCTGCCGGAGCAACAGGTGTTCTGGTTCCCACACCGGTCACCCGGCAGGAAGAGATCGACGCCGCACCGCTCGTTGCGCACAGCCTTGCTGAAGCAGTCGCACTGCTCCGGGGGGCCACATGACGGGCCGCATCCTCGTGGCCCGTCTGGACAGCGTGGGCGACGTGCTCCTGTCCGGACCGGCTGTCCGGGCGGTAGCAGCAAGCCATCCCGCCGGCGTCGTCATGTTGTGCGGCCCCCAGGGGGCGCCTGGGGCGAGGATGCTCCCGGGAGTGTCCGACGTGATCGTCTGGGACTGTCCATGGATCACAGCGCCGGCGCCGGGCGTCACCGAGCAGCACCTGTCGACCCTGAAGGACGACGTAAGAGCTGCGGGTGTCACCGAGGCCGTCATCCTGACCTCGTTTCACCAGTCGCCGCTGCCGCTGGCGTTGCTGCTGCGGCTGGCCGGTGTCCGGCACATCACCGGCGCCTCCGTCGACTATGCGGGCAGCCTGCTCGATGTCCGGTTGAAACCCGGCGAGGATTTTCCCGAGGACCAGCCGGAGGCTGAGCGTGCGCTGCGGATTGCCGCTGCCGCCGGTCATCACCTGCCCGACGACGACGACGGCCGGCTCCGCGTATGCGATATCCCCGACGTGACACAGCTGGTGGGTGCCGAGCCATACATCGTTCTGCACCCTGGTGCCGCGGTCCCTGCCCGTGCCTGGCCGCCCCTGCATCATGCTGCGCTCGCCGAATTGCTCACGGGCGGCGGGTACCGCGTGGTAGTGACCGGAGGAAACAGCGAGCGTGAACTGACGGCCACTGTGGCCGGTCCTGACGGCATCAACCTCGGCGGGCAGACCGACCTTCCCACCATGGCCGGCGTACTCGCCGGAGCTGACGCCGTCGTCGTCGGAAATACCGGCCCGGCGCATCTGGCTGCAGCGGTGGGCACACCGGTGGTCAGCCTGTTCTCGCCCGTGGTGCCGGCGGTCCGGTGGGCGCCGTACCGTGTGCCGGTCGAGCTGCTCGGGGAGCAGAACGCGCCCTGCAGGTTGACCCGGGCCCGCGAATGTCCCGTTCCCGGGCACCCCTGCCTCGCCAACGTAAGCCCCGAGGAGGTCTTCGCCGCCGTGCTGCGGCTGACCTCGGGTGTCCCGTCCCTGGCCAGCAGGAGAGAAACGAGGAACGCATGAGAATACTGCTCTGGCACGTGCACGGCGGGTGGACCGATGCCTTTGTGCGCGGACCACACGAATACCTGTTGCCCACCACGCCGGAGGGCGGCCCGTGGGGGCTGGGCCGGGCAGGCCGGGACTGGCCCGCCTCCGTCCGCGAAGTGGCGCCGGAGGACCTGCGCGAGTGGAACCCCGACGTCGTCGTCCTGCAGCGGCTTGGAGAGCTCGAGGAGGTGGAGCGGCTGCTCGGCCGCCGGCCCGGCCGCGACATTCCGGCGGTCTTCCTCGAGCACAACACCCCCAAGGGCGACATCCTGACAACGCTGCATCCGCTGGCTGGGCAGAGCGAAATCCCCATCGTTCATGTCACCCACTTCAACCAGCTCTTCTGGGACAACGGCATGGCGCCCACCATGGTCGTGGAACACGGCATCGTGGACCCGGGCCCGCTCTACACCGGCGAGATTGCGCACGCCGCGGTGGTGGTCAACGAGCCGGTGCGGCGCGGACGGGTGACCGGAACCGATCTCCTTGCACGGTTCACGCGGGTTGCTCCCCTCGACATCTTCGGCATGGGAACCGCGGATCTGCCCAACGCACTCGGTTTGGGAGCCGACGAGCTCACCGTATGCGGTGACCTCCCGACGCCGACGCTTCACGCGGAGCTCGCCCGTCGCCGGCTGTACATCCACCCGCTGCGGTGGACTTCGCTGGGACTGGCGCTGCTGGAGGCCATGCATCTGGCGATGCCCGTGGTTGTGCTGGCCACCACTGAAGCGTCGCGCGCGGTGCCGCCGGAGGCAGGCGCCATTTCCACCGACGTCGACGAACTCTGCGCCGCGGTCCGGTTGCTGGTCGAGGATCCGGAGGTGGCCCGCGCGCGTGGAGAGGTGGCGCGGCAGGTAGTGCTCGAGCGCTACGGACTACCGGGGTTCCTTCAAGCGTGGGACGAGGTTCTGGGCCGGGCCACGGAGCGTATGCGCGTCCTTGCAGTTTCTGAGAGGAGACCACAATGAGGATTTCCATGGTGTCGGAGCATGCGAGCCCGCTCGCCGCGCTCGGCGGAGTGGACGCCGGAGGACAGAATGTGCACGTCGCTGCGCTGTCGCTGGCGCTCGCCCGGCGCGGACACAGCATCACCGTCTATACCCGGCGGGACAGCACGGACCTGCCCGAACGGGTGCAGGCGGCGCCCGGTCTCGAGGTTGTCCACGTTGACGCCGGCCCGCCCGCCGCCATTTCCAAGGACGAGCTGCTGCCTTACATGCGGGCGCTCGCCGACGGTATTGCGGCGGACTGGGGCTCCCGCCCGCCGGACCTCGTGCACGGCCACTTCTGGATGTCGGGACTTGCGGCACTCGATGCGGCCCGGCGGGAAGACTCGGGCTACGCCGTCCCGGTGGTTCAGACCTTCCACGCGCTGGGGACCGTCAAGCGGCGGCATCAGGGCAAGGAGGACACCAGTCCGCCGGAGCGCGCCTGGTTGGAACCGTCCGTGGGCCGGCAGGTGGACCGCGTGATCGCGACCTGTTCGGATGAGGTGTTCGAGCTGAAGGCGATGGGCGTCGAGGGTACCCGGGTATCGGTGGCGCCATGCGGGGTGGACCTCACGCTGTTCGGCGCAAACGGTCCTGTTGCACCACGTCACCGGGCACATCGGATCATGACCGTCGGACGTTTGGTTCCCCGCAAGGGCGTGGACCTGGTGATCCGCGCCCTACGGATACTCGCGGACAGCGGAGTGTTCGACGTCGAACTGGTCATCGCGGGCGGCGGAGGTGACGCCAAGCGCCTCGAAGAAGATCCGGAAGCCAGGCGGTTGATGGCACTGGCAACGGAACTGGGCGTCGCGGATCGGGTAATTCTGGAGGGCCAGGTGCCCCGCGAACGGATGCCGGAGCTGCTTCGCAGCGCTGACGCCGTGGTCTGTGCACCCTGGTACGAGCCGTTCGGGATTGTCCCGCTCGAAGCTATGGCCTGCGGTGTTCCGGTGATCGCCGCTGCCGTGGGAGGCCTCATCGACACCGTCGTCGACGGGCAGACGGGACTCCACGTGCCGCCGCGGGATGCGGGTGCGCTCGCCGATGCCGTCCGCCAGGTCATTGAAAACCCCGAGGCTGCAAAGGAGCTTGGGAAGGCGGGACTGGCGCGGGTCCACGCCCGCTACTCCTGGGACCGCATCGCTGCTGACACCGAAAAGGCCTACCAGCTCACCCTCAACCAGGCTGGCGGGAGCCCGCGGTCCGGCCGCAGCGCTTCCCGGTTGGCCCAGGCTGCAACTCTGCCGTCCAGTTCACATCTGCAAAGCACAGGAAGGAGCGCACGATGAGCGCTGAACACCTTGCCACCGTCCGGGCCGGGCGCAGGCAGCCGCTGATCGCAGTTCCGCCGCATCCCCCTTCGGCGCCGCCCGACGCAGCCGGATCCGGGGCCCTCGATGCGGTAATAGGACACCTGGAGCAGGTACTCCCCGCAGTTGAGTCCCTCATGGCTTCTGCCGCCCACCTTGCCGAATGGGGTGTGGACCTCGCCGAACGCCTTATGGCGGGTCAGCGACTGCTCGCCGCGGGCAATGGAGGCTCGGCCGCTGAAGCCCAGCACCTTACGGCGGAGCTGGTGGGCAGGTTCGACGGAGACCGTGAAGCATTCTCCGCGATCTCCCTGCACGCTGAGTCCTCGTCTGTGACGGCGATCGCCAATGACTATGGATACGAGAACATGTTCGCCCGTCAGGTGCAGGGCCACGGCCGGGAGGGAGACATCCTGCTGCTGCTGAGCACCAGCGGCAGCAGCCCGAATCTCCTGCGCGCCGCCGAAGCCGCACGCACGATCGGTGTCACGAGCTGGGCTCTCACAGGCCCCGGCCCGAACCCGCTCACCGCGCTTTGCGATGACCATGTGGCCGTGAACGCCCGGTCGGCCAACGCGCAGGAGGGCCACCTCATTGCCCTCCACGCGATCTGCCGGGCATTCGACGCTGAAGTAGCACGCTGCCGGGCGACGGAGGCGGGATCATGAAGATTGTCGTAGTGGGCGACGTTCTCCTCGACGTCGACCTGTCCGGGGAAGCCAGCCGACTGAGCCCCGACGCGCCCGTCCCCGTGGTCGACGTGGCTGCCGCGAAGCGCCGCGCCGGTGGTGCCGGCCTGGTTGCACGCATGCTGCAGCAGGATGTGCAGGAGCGTGGGCAGGGAACAGCGCTTGAACTCGTCACTGTGCTCTCCGACGACGACGCCGCTTCCACCCTGCGCGAAGAGCTCGCCGGCATAACGCTCGTGACCGGCCCCTCCGGTGCGCCGACTCCGGTCAAGACGCGGATCCGGGCTGGGAGTCACCCGGTTGTGCGGTTCGACGAAGGATGCGGGGAAGCGCCGGTGCCGCCGGTGACAGGGGACATGCTGCGTGCGGTGGAGACGGCCGACGTCGTGCTGGTCTCCGACTACGGGCGGGGGCTTGCCGTGAACGACCAACTGCGGGAGGTGCTGGGGCGGGTCGCCGGTCGCATCCCGGTTGTCTGGGATCCCCACCCGTCAGGGCCGGACCCCGTGCCGGGAGTGGCCGCCGTGACCCCCAACCTCAGCGAGGCGTTGAAGGCGGTCGGAGCATCGCCGGGTGGCAGGACCGACGTCGTGCGTGCGGCAGCGGACGCCGCCGCCTTGCTGGAGCGGAGGTGGAAGAGCAGGGCGGTCATCGTGACTCTGGGGGAGCGGGGCGCCCTGGTCCACCGTCAGGGTGAGGGCGCCGAGTTGCCGCACCTGGTTCCGGCTCCCGCGATCGTCGCGACGGACCCCTGTGGCGCCGGTGACCGTTTCTGTTCGGCGCTTGCGCTCGCACTCGGCGCGGGCGCGGGTTTGGAAGAGGCAACCCACTCGGCCGTCCAGCAAGCGGCCGGGTTCCTCGGCCGGGGCGGGGTGTCAGCCCTCGGGGAGGATCCGGAACCGACGCAGCTGCACGGCCGCGCTGTCGATGCGCTCCGCGTTGTCCGTGAAACCCGGGAGGCCGGCGGCACGGTGGTGGCAACAGGGGGATGCTTCGACCTGCTGCACGCCGGCCATGCGCGCACGCTCTCTGCCGCGCGGCGGCTGGGGGACTGCCTGATCGTCTGCCTGAACTCGGATGACTCGGTCCGCCGGCTGAAAGGCCCGCAGCGCCCCATCATGGGCGAGGAGGACCGGGCAGAACTGCTCTCCGCGCTCGAATGCGTCGACGCCGTATTCGTCTTCGGCGAGGACACGCCGGAAGGGGCGCTCGCGACCCTGCGTCCCGACATCTGGGTCAAGGGCGGCGACTACTCCGCCGCCCAGCTCCCCGAATCCGCACTCGTGCGGTCCTGGGGCGGGCAGACCGTCACCGTCCCGTATATCCCTGCACGTTCAACCACGTCCCTGGCCGCGGCCCTCGCCGAGGTCGGGTAACCCAGCAAAGGACACTGAGAGGATCACATGACTACTTCTACGAACACCTTCACCTTCAACCCCGGCCGCGTACTGGTCACGGGCGGAGCGTCCGGGCTGGGCGCCGCGGTCGTGGCCCGCGTGCTCGACGCCGGCGGTACGCCCGTCGTGCTGGACCGGGACAACAGCCGCGTATCCGGCGTGAAAGCGCTGGAGGTCGACGTCGCAGACCGGGAGGCAGTGACGGCGGCTGTGCAGCAGGCGGCTGACATGCTCGGCGGCCTGGACGCCGTCGTCACCGCCGCCGGCATCGACCGGTGCGGACGGCTCGAGGATGTAGCCGCGGCGGAGTGGGAGAAGGTGCTGGCGGTCAACCTCACCGGAACGGTGTCCACCGTGCGCGCCGCGCTGCCGTACCTGAAGACCAGCCACGGGCGGGTGGTAACCATCGCCTCGACGTTGGGCATCCGTGCGGTCGCCGATGCCACGGCCTACTGCGCTTCGAAGTTCGGCGTGGTTGGTTTCAGCCATGCGCTGGCTGCGGAGATGGCGGGCGAGGTCGGAGTCACCACCATGATCCCCGGTGGCATGGAGACCAGGTTCTTCGACGACCGCGATGAGAAGTACAAGCCGCAGGACAACTCAAGGCTCAACGACCCCACCCGGGTAGCTGACGCAATTCTCTTCGCGCTGTCACAGCCGCGTGGCTGCGAGGTTCGGCAGATGCTTATCTGCCACGAAGAAGAGGGGTCGTGGCCGTAAGGTCCCTGACGTCCTCGTACACCGCGTCGGGCTGGATCTGCTGGACTTGCGAGTCATCATGCTCGCAACGTTCCGCGGTCCAGCCCACCTGCGTTACGTCCACCCCGCATGCGGGGCACTCCGTGGTCCACGCCAGGTGCACGCGGTGCAGCATGCGTCCCATAGCCCCGGCGCTGATCACGTTACCCGCCCAATAGATCCCCACCGTGGGCGTACCGACCGCCTGAGCGAGGTGCCTCGGCCCGCTGTCATTGCCGACGACGACGGTCGCCGCCGAGAGTACGCCCGCCAGTTCGCTGAGGGACAGCTGCCCCGCGAGCGAACGGATCCGAGCTTCGCTTTGCCCGGCCTGGGCTGTCCCGGCCTGCGCCTGTGCGCGCCGGACGATGTCGGCCGCGAGCGGTGCGTCGCCGTCGTCGCCGACAAGCACCACATCGCTGCCGTCCCGCGCTGCCCGCGCGGCGATGGTGGCAAAGGACGACGACGGCCAGCGCCTGCGCGGATCCGTGGCACCCGGATGAATCACCAGCAGGGGCCGGATTCCGGCGCCGGTAAGCGAACGCCCCACAACCGCTTCTTCTTCGGTGACTGCGAACTGCGGTTCGAGGCAGACCGGGGCAGCACCGGCGAGGCCCACCACTTCGAGCGCTCGCAGAAATTCGTTCTGGTAGTAGACGTAGGGCAGGCTGCGTTCCAGTTCCACGGCGTCCGGTGTTCTGGTGCCGATGGTATGCCTTGCGCCGAGCTTGAGGAGGAACGGATTGGAGTTCCGGCCGCCACCGTGAACCTGGACGGCAAGGTCGAACTCGCGGGAGCGCATGGCTGTGAAGAAGTCGGCAGTTGCTCTACCGTCCTCGGGACCGGGACGCACCCCTGAGGCGTAGGGGAGCGCCTCCACCCCGGACACCGGCCCGGGTCTGTTTCGGAGGAGTTCGGCGTGGAGCGGGACTCCCAGGAGGGTGATCGACGCTTCCGGATATGCTGCGGCCAGGGCGCTCATCGCGGGGTAGGCGAAGAGCAGGTCGCCCAGACCTCCGCCGCGCAGGACGGCGATGCGCTCGACGTTCTGGAACCTTTCCATGAGGGGGCCGACCCCTGTGCCCATCGCCGCAGATTGCCGGTTCGCTGCCAGGCTGTTGGCCATTGTCACCTCAGAATCGGGAGTTGTTACTCGCTGTCGTCACCGTCGGTCAGGTCCTTGATCAGCGCAGTGGATGCGCAGTCGCGGATGCCGTTGATACCGGACACGGCTGTCGGCTTGTCGTCGTAAGACTCGCTCGTCATCAGGGTTGCGCCGTCGTCTCCGGTCAACCGGAACCGGTAGCTGGTCTCATCATCCAGGTAGAGCTCGAACTTGCCCGCCATGTCAGGACTCCTTCGTCAGACTGAGTGGTTTGTGCTGTCCGTAGATTATCAGTGCGCTTACCAAGACGGCGGTCCACAATGATCGACAAGATGAAGATAGTAAGCATACTGTTTATTGGTGAGGGGTAATCCGCCCCACGGTTCGAGCGGAAGGAGACCGATCATGGCAAAGCACAAGCTGTGGGCAATGGCAGCTGCGGCAGGTATCAGCGCCGTGCTGCTGGCCGGGTGTGATGATCCGGGCGGGGGAGACACTCCGGGAGAGGTCGAAGACACCGAATTCGACGACAACGTCGGAATCGACACCGACCTCGAGGACAACTCCGTCGGGGAAGATGAGCTCGAGGGTGACACGGGCGAAGAGGGACAGCCCGACGACGTAGCTACTGAACCTTCGGAGTGATAACCCATGACACAGAGCGACTCGCCACGGCACGAAGATCTTCCCCTGCCGGATTATGACCACCTCCCGCTGGGTACCCTGCCCACCCGCATCAATGGACTGGACGAACCGGCCGTAGCCCAGCTGCTCGAGTATGAGCGTGCGCACGGGGACCGGCTTCCGGTTGTTCAGGTTCTCGAGCACCGGTTGGACGCTCTACGCAACGGCGCCGAGCCAAGTGGGCCCGAGAACCCGGACACCCCGGAAAGAACCAGTAACAGGGGCGGATCGCCCGTAAGCCCGGCAACCTCCGGACCGCCGGTGAATCCGCCTTCCCAGGGTGACCCAAGCAACCCGGCTCAGCCACGCTGAGCCAGGAGGAAAAGCCATGACCGCAGACAACCAGGAACCCGGCGAGGCTGACCCCGCCGAGACGCAGGAAAAAACCGTCGAAGAGATCGCTGAGGACGTAAGGTCCGAGATCCGGCTCGGCCATGTGGAGGACGACGTCACCCATGTCCTCGAGGAGCGGCTCGAAGAGGCTGGGGTGCACCTGCGCCCGGAGAAGGTGGACGAACTTGCGGAAGACATCGAAAATGACGTCTCCACGTAGGCGCCTGCCCCTGACTGGGAGGCGCCCGGCGTGAACACATCAGACACTTACGACGTCGTTATCATCGGAGGCGGTGCGGCCGGCCTGAGTGCCGCCCTCCTTCTGGGTAGGGCGCGGCGCCGGGTCGCCGTCGTTGACTCCGGGAAGCCCCGCAATGTTCGCGCGGAACACATTCATGGGTATCTCACCCGTGATGGTATCCCGCCGGCGAAGTTCCTCGAGCTGGCGCGGGAGGACGTGCGACGCTACGGCGTTGAGCTGATCGATGCCACGGTGGAGGAGGTCCACCCGGATCGACGGGTCTGCCTTGCGAACGGTCGCGTCCTGAACGCCCGACAGGTCATTCTGGCTTCCGGGCTGACGGATGTTCTGCCCGAGGTGGAAGGTGCCGACGCGCGCTGGGGCACGGACCTGTTCCAGTGTCCGTACTGCCACGGTTGGGAGCACCGGGACCGGACGCTGGCTGTGCTCGGAACTGCGGAGTCCTCGGTACAGCAGACGCTGCTCGTCCGGCAATTCTCGAGCGACGTCACGCTGTTCACCCATGAGATGGATCCCCTCGACGGCGACGCGGCAGCGTCCCTGGCATCAAGCGGCGTGAAGGTAGTTGAGGGTCGCGTGCGGGCGCTGGTCGCAGCAAGTGAGTCCCTGACCGGCGTGCGCCTGGAGGACGGTCAACTCGTGCCGTGCGATGCCTTGTTCTATGAACCCGGCTCAACCGTTGACACGTCGATCGTGCGCGTCCCGGACTGCCAGACGATGGAAAACGGCTGCGTCACCACCGACGACTCCGGCCGCACCACCGTCGAGGGAGTGTGGGCCGTAGGCAATGCAGCCGATCCGGCAGCCCAGGTGATCGTTGCTGCCGGTGACGCGTACCGGGTGGCAGTAGCCGTGAACGCCGAACTGATTGAGGCCGACGTCGACGAGGCTCGGCGTGAGCTCGCAGGGAGCTCTGCAGAATAGGGGTGCTTGCGTCTTCCCCTTCCGCGTGAGCTGGGCTAGCGTCGGACTATTCACTGCCCCACCGTCTTACTGACCCACCGTCCGAAAGGAGTGGTCGTCATGGACATGGCTACCATCAACACTTCGCTTGATCACGTCATAGGGCGCGTGGAACGCGCTGAGTTCCTCGATGCCCCAGCCAACAAAGTTGCGGGCCTCGTAGGTAAATGGCTGAAGCCCGGCCCCATCAAAAACCTGCTCAGCGGCACCGGGACCGGGCATCCCGCCCACCCCATCCTGATCCTGGTACCGCTCGGATCATGGGCATCCGCCTTCTTCCTGGATTTCATCGGCGGGAAGGACACCGGTACTGCCACGGCAGCGCGACGCCTGATCGTTCTGGGAAACCTCAGCGCACTGCCCGCAGCCCTGACCGGGCTCAGCGACTGGGCCGACACCCAGGGCGCAGAGCGCAGGGTAGGGCTCGTCCATGCAGGCCTGAACGTGGCTGCCGTGGGCGTCTTCTCGGCCAGTGCGGTTGCGCGTGCCGCGAACGCCAGAGGGGTAGGGGTTTTGACGGCAGCCGTGGGCATGGGTCTGGTGTCGGCGTCCGGATGGCTCGGTGGGCACCTTGCCTATGCCCGTGGCGTGGGAACCGACACGACGGCCTTCGAGGTGCCGCCGTCGGACTGGACCGATGTAGCCGCTGTGGAGGACATCAGCGACAAGCCCATGCGCGTCGACGCCGGTGGAGTGGCCGTGCTGGTTATCCGCCACGCGGGTGAACTGCGGGCCATTTCCGACCGCTGCACGCACCGCGGGGGACCCCTGCACGAGGGAACCATCGAGGACGGGTGCGTGGAGTGCCCCTGGCACGGAAGCCGTTTCCGCCTGACAGACGGCCAGATCGACCGGGGCCCTGCCACCAGGCCCCAGCGTACCTTCGAGGTCCGAACCCAGGACGGACGGATCCAGATCCGGCCCGCGTCCGACCCCGGCAGCCTCCGGACAGAACCCGTGACGGGGAGCGCGGGCAGCTCCTGATCGAAGGCGGATCGCCCAAAACAGGTTCCGCAGAAGCTGTGTGAACCGCTGCTCGGATGGGTACTCCTCTGGCACGAAGCGATTCGCCAGCCAGAAGGAGCGCAATGACGAGCGAGCCCCAGACCATGATCCGCGGCAGTGCCGCCGAGTCGGACCTGACCATCTGCGATCCCCGGGATGGCAGCGCCGTGGGGACCGTGGAATCGGCCGGACGGGAGCAGGTTGCGCTCGCCGTCCAGCTGGCCAGATCGGTGCAGCCTGAGTGGGCCGCGCTGGCTCCCGCTGACCGGGCAGGCATGGTCCGTACCGCAGCGAAAGCCCTGCGGGAGGGTGCTGATTCCCTTGCAGAGCTGAACAGCAGGGAGACCGGGCGTCCCCGTGAGGAGGCGCTGGCCGGTATCGAGGCAGGGGCTGCGACGCTCGAACAGTACGCGGAGCTCGGGCCGCTTCATCGCGGGCACAGTCTCCGTGGCTCCGCCCTTGCCTCCGACTACACCGTTACCGAGCCGAGAGGGGTGGCGGCACTCCTCACACCGTGGAATGATCCTGTGGCAGTTGCTTGCGGTCTACTGGGGGCTGCGCTGGTTACCGGCAATACCGTCCTGCACAAGCCGAGCGAACGGTGTCCGCACCTTGGCCTGCTGCTGGGGAAACTGCTCTCGCCGTGTTTCCCGGCTGGAGTCCTGACCACCCTTACCGGAGGACCCGATGTCGGGGCCATGCTCACCACGGAAGAGGGCATCGACGTCTACGCGCATGTGGGGTCAAGCGCTGCCGGGGCGCGCATCGCCCGCGCAGCTGTACTTACCGGAGCCCACGTGATCCGGGAGAACGGCGGCAATGATCCCCTGTTGATTGACCGCGACGTCGACCCGGTCTGGGCAGCAGAGCAAGCCGCCATAGGGGCATTCAGCAACAGCGGTCAGATATGCACTGCCGTGGAACGCATCTACGTTCACGACGCGATCGCAGACGAATTCTGCGACGCGCTGGCGGCGGAAGCCGGTCGGCGCAATGAGTCCGGCAGTTTCGCCCCGCTTGTTGACCGCCGCATGCGCGACGCCGTGGATTCCCAGGTTCAGGCCGCCGTCGGAATGGGAGCCGAAGCCGTGGAAGGCGGCGCAATCCCGGACGGGCCGGGAGCGCACTACCCGGCGACCGTCCTGGTGAACTGCACCGAGGAGATGGATGTCATGGCGGAGGAGACCTTCGGCCCGGTGGCGCCGGTTACGCGCGTGGGCAGTTTTGACGAAGGGCTCAGGCTCGCCGCGGCCGGTCGGTACGGCCTGGCCGCGAATGTCCTGACCGGAAGCATCACCAACGCGCAGAAGGCTGTCGCAGCGCTGAAAGTGGGTACGGTGAAGGTCAACGCCGTCTTTGGTGGCGCTCCCGGCGGATCAGCGCAGCCGCGCGGCGAGAGCGGAGAAGGATTCGGCTACGGACCGGAACTGCTGGACGAGTTCTCCACGGTGAAGGTGGTGCACATCGAGGCACCCGGGAAGTCTTCCCGGTCATGAGCGGGTTGCAGGAGACCCGAGGTCTGACCGAGTGGGTGCCCGTTGAACTGGCCCGCGTTGCACCGGTCGTCACGGTGGTCGGGGACGTAATCCTGGACGGTTGGTGGACCGGCAGCATCGAGCGGTTCTGCCGTGAGGCTCCCGCACCCGTGGTGGACGTGCGTCGACGCGAGTACGCACCGGGCGGCGCGGCGAACACTGCCATGAACCTCGCTGCTCTCGGCGCACGGGTGCGTCTGGTGGGCCTCGTGGGAACCGACGACGCCGGGGCGCGCCTGCGTGCGCTGCTTGACGACGCCGGCGTGGACACTACGGGACTTGTAACCGCGGATGGATTCAGGACAACTACGAAGAATCGGATCATCGGTGGCGATCAGGTGATGCTGCGGCTTGATGATCAGGACGGGGCGCCACCGGAGGAGTCGGTCGCCGCACTGGCCGCGGCGATTCCGGTGGCGCTGCAGGGTAGCAGCGCCGTCGTTGTCTGTGACTACGGCACCGGGGCACTGGGGTCTTCCGTACGCCAGGCGCTGCGGGGCAACGCCGGCGGGATGCTGACCGTCGTCGACGCTCACAATCCGCGGCCGTGGTCCGAACTCAAGCCCGGCATTGTCACGCCCAATGCGCAGGAGGCGGCGCGTCTGCTGGGCACGGGCTTCCCATCGGCTGCCGACGACCGCGCCGCGCTCGTCACCGAACGCCGCGAGGAGCTTTTCGCGGCGACGGGAGCGAGCGCCGTAGTCGTCACGCTTGATCGGGACGGCACGGTCCTGCTCTCGGGGAAGGGGCAGGCGCACCGAACCTGGGCGCGGCCCGCGTCGGAGAAACAGGCATCGGGGGCGGGGGACACCTTCGTGGCGTGCCTGACGGCGGCGCGGGCGGCGGGCATGCCCATGACGGCGTCGCTGGACCTTGCGCAGGCTGCGGCCGACGTTGTGGTCGGACGGCCGGGGACCTCCGTGTGTTCCACCGCGGACCTGGCGCAGTACCTCGGCGGCCTCTCGTCGGCGATCCTGCCGCTTGATGAGCTGCTGCAGCAAGTGGCGGGGGAGCGTGAGCACGGCCGGCGGATTGTGCTGACGAACGGGTGCTTTGACGTGCTGCACCGCGGGCATACCCGCTACCTGACGCAGGCCAAACAGCTGGGCGATGTCCTGGTTGTGGCCCTGAACGGTGACGAGTCGGTGCGGCGCCTGAAGGGGCCGGACCGGCCGATCAATGCCCTGTCCGACCGCGCCGGTGTTATCGCGGCACTGAGCTGTGTGGACTACGTGACGGCCTTCGACACTGACACCCCGGTGCCGCTGATTGAGGCACTGCGCCCGGATATCTACGCCAAGGGCGGTGACTACTCCTCGCAGATGCTCGAGGAAGCGCCGGTGGTGGAGCGCTGCGGAGGAGTTGTGCGCATCCTCGACTACGTTCCCGAGCGGTCGACGACGGCGATGGTCGAGAGGATCCGGAGCGCTCCGGCAGAGTCGGCGACTGAGCATCCGGCTGCGCCGACGGCTGTGCCATGAGCCGCCGCTAGGCGACCGAGACGCCGAACACCAACCCCAGCAGGTAGGTCGCCGCAGCGGCCCCCAGGCCGATGGCGAGCTGGCGCAGCGCGCGCTTGAGCGGGGAAGCGCCGGAGAGCAGGCCGACGACGGCGCCGGTCGCCAGCAGCGCCAGCCCCACCAGGGTGCAGGCGGTCACAACCGCGGCAATCCCGGTGAGACCGAAGAGATACGGCAGGACAGGAATCACCGCACCCGATGCGAAGAAGCAGAAGCTGGCGGCGGCGGCGCCCATGGCGGTGCCGATGCTCTCGTAGTCCTCCCGGGTTTCCTTGCGCTCCGGTTGCAGGGACAGGCTAGGGTCGCAGTCGCAGGTGAACTGCCCCATGCGTTCAGCGGCCCGGTGCTCGGCCGCCTCCGGGGACATTCCCCGCGCGCGGTAGACCAGGACCAGTTCGTTGGCGTTGATATCGAGTTCCTTGGCTGCCGTCAGGGTGACCTGCGTGGGGCGCGACGCCGTCAGCAGTTCCCGTTGGGAACGCACCGATACGTACTCGCCCGCGCCCATCGACAGTGCACCTGCGAGGAGCCCGGCGATCCCGCTGAACAGCACGAACGCACTGGAGACTCCCGTTGCGCCGATACCCATGACGAGGGCGAGGTTGCTCACCAGGCCGTCATTGGCGCCGAACACTGCTGCCCGGAAATTGCCGGAGAGCCGGTTGCGCCCACGTGTCGCGAGGCCCCTCACGACCTCCTCGTGGATCTGTTCATCGGCGGCCATCGCATTGGTCGCGAACGGATCGGCTGCATAGGGGGAACGGCCCTCGGCGCGCTGGGCCAGGGCAAGCACGAAGACCGAGCCGAAGCGCCGGGCGAGGAAGCCCAGGATCCGGTTCCGCAGCGAGGGGCGCTGGGGTTTGCCGACGTCGTCGCCGAGGAGGGAGAGCCAGTGCTGTTCGTGCCGGCCTTCCGCCTGCGCGAGCGCGAGCAGGATTTCCTTCTCTTCACCGCCGCGCTTGCGTGCCAGATAGCGGTAGGTCGCGGCCTCCGCCCGTTCGTCGGCCAGATACTGCCGCCAACGCTTGATATCGGCGGGTGTTCGGGTTCCTTCGGGGGTCAAAGCCGGCTCCTGATTTCACACGGCCAGGGCTGATTCGGAGCTCCGGCCATTAACTGATGCATGGCCGAAGGTCTCGTTCGCCGCCAGTGCGGTGGATTGCCGGGCATCATCGCTGATTGCCAGTATGTCGACAGGCCGCGGAGCGCAAGCACTCCGGAACTACTCCCCTTCGCAATCATCCATGGTACCCGCATCGGGCGGTCCCGTCGCACTGGCTAGGATGAAGCGGTGGATTATGCAGGGAACGACAACGACGACGGTGGCCGGCGCGGCCTGGCCCGGCGCGTTCTGCGCGGCGGCAGTGAACCGGACCCTCGGTTCACGCTCGCCAATGAGCGAACCTTCCTGGCGTGGATCCGCACGTCGCTTGCACTCATGGCCGGCGGCATCGCCGTAGAGGCGTTCACCACCGACATCTTTCTTCCACAGGTCCGGACCACCCTCGCGGTTCTTCTGCTGCTGCTCGCCATGATCATCTCGTCGGTGGCATGCTTCCGGTGGCTCAACGTGGAACGGGCCATGCGCCATGGCACGCCCCTGCCGCTTCCGTTCCTGGCGCCTCTGCTGGCGCTCGGCGGGTCGGTGGTTGCCGCCGTCGTCGTTGTTTTTGTTCTGGTGCGGGGAGCCTAGAATGACCGCCCTGGGCCGGGACCCCGGACTGCAGCCGGAGCGGACGGCGCTTGCCTGGGGCAGAACCATGACCGCACTGGTCGGAGCGAGTCTGCTGTTCCTGCGCTGGGTCCCCGGGCATGGCCTGTTTGCCGTGGTCCTGGTCCTCGCGGCATTGGGGGCGGCGCTCGGAATTTACCTCAGCCAGCGACGCCGGTACGCAAGAGGCGTCGCCGGGGTTTCACGGGGCAGAGTGGATGCGGACGTCGTCGCGGTGATGTGCACATCGTCGGCGGTCCTCGCGATGGGCGCCTTGGGAGTTTACACCGTGCTGTTCCTGCCGCTCTAGGAGCGTGCACGTAGGGTAGAAGCGAAAACCCGCCGAATAACAGCAAGGAAGAAGCGCCCGTGGAGTACCGTCGCGACACCAGTGCAACACAGAACCAGGCGAGCCCGTGGAGAGACAGTCTTGGCCGGGCGAGCCTCCGCGCCGCTCAGCTCCTGTTGCTCCTCACAGCGCTGGTGGTGGCAATCTACGGATTGATCCAAATTCGCCTCGTAGTCATTCCGCTGCTGCTGGCGCTCATCCTGGCGGCCGCGATCAGTCCACTGGTCAATATGCTGCGGCACAAGGGCTGGCCGGGCGCGCTCGCAACGGCTTTCGCCTTCCTGCTGCTGCTGGGTGTCCTGGGTGGCGTGGTCACCGGAATCGTCTTCGCGGTTCGCGGCCAGTTTGATGAGCTGGTAGCGAGCGCCAACGAGGGATTCGATCAGGTCTATGACTTCATCCGGACCGGACCGTTGCCGATCGATGAGGCCCAGATCGCGGAGGCCCGACAGGCGGTGGTGGACTTCGCCACCAGCGCCACGGCAGGGTCCACCGCGCTCTCAGGCCTTACTGCGGCGGGTACGTTCCTCACCGGGGCCCTGCTGATGGCGGTCATTCTCTTCTTCTTCCTCAAGGACGGAGAGAAAATCTGGGCATTCATGCTGCGTGGATTCCGTGGCGAGCGGCTTCACAAGGCCCGTTTAGTGGGGTTCCGAAGCCTGGATGTTCTGGGCGGTTATGTACGCGGGACAGCCATCATTGCACTGGTCGATTCAATTTTCATCGGCCTTGCCCTGTTTATCCTCGGCGTGCCCCTGGCGCTCCCACTCGCCGTCATCGTCTTCGTCGGTGCCTTCGTCCCACTGGTGGGCGCCACTGTTGCCGGTGTACTCGCAGCACTGGTAGCACTGGTGGCCAACGGGCCGTTCGTGGCGCTGATGGTGATCCTCGCCGTCGTCGTGGTCAATCAGCTGGAAGGGAACTTTCTGCAGCCGGTGGTGATGGGGCGTTCGCTGAGCATCCATCCGCTGGTGATCCTGATTGCGCTGACCGCCGGCACCATCCTGGCGGGAATCATCGGCGCCATTCTCGCGGTGCCGGTAGCCGCGGTGGTCTGGGCCGCGATCAAGGTGTGGACCGGAGAGGACGATGGCGACGACGAACCCGAAGCCGTCGAGGGGGAGTCGGAGCCTGAAACCGCCCAGGATGAAACCAAGGCCGGCAACACCGCCGCATCCCGGGCTGTCACGGAGGGGTCCCCCGAGACCCGCTGAGTGCGCAGATAACCACGGAATGACGTCGCCGGAAGGCGGTTATCTGCGCACTCAGCGGCTTGTCTCAGCGCACGGCGGTAGCAGGTCCCTCGAGGGGGACCTCTTCCTGGACCTCGCCTGCCACACGCTTGTTCCACGCCGTCATGACTGCGGGGTCCGTCGGTCTGGTGGCAAGCGATACCACGACGTAGCACACAGCGGAGCTGATCAGCCCGAAGTAGATCGGCTCGTTCGCGTACACCCCGTCGCCGATTGCGAAGCCTGCATAGACGGCGAGGGTGCCGAGGGTGACCACTGAGCCCACGACCATGGACACCGCGGCGCCCGGGCCCGTTCCGCGCTTCCACACGAGGCCGCCGAGGATTGCGACCAGGAGGCCGCCGACCAGGATGTCGTACGCGATGGTGAGGGCGATGACGACGTCGTTCAGCACAATCGCGATGCCCACCGCCAGGATGCCAAGACCGAGCACCCACAGGCGGTTGCCCGCAACATCGTGCTCGGGGTCGGACCCCTTGCCGCCTTCCGCCGCGACCGTTGCGCCGCCGCGCAGACCGTGGTGCCGCCAGCCGCGGACGAAGGGAACGACGTCGGAACTTGCCACTGTGGCCGCGGCAATCAGCGCACCCGAAGCAGTGGACATCATCGCTGCGACCGCGGCGGCGAGGACCAGGCCGCCGGCTCCGATCGGAAGCACGTCAAGGGCGACCTGGGCGTAGACGTCATCGGTGTTTTCGAGGACCGGGAGCAGTACGCTGGCGGCCATGCCGATCATGGCGCCCGCGATGCCGTAGAGGATGCAGTAGATTCCCGCGGTGGTGCCGCCCCACCGGGCTACGCCCGGCGTTCTGGACGTGAAGACGCGCTGCCAGATGTCCTGTCCGATGAGCAGCCCGAGGGTGTAGACCACGAAGTAGGTGATGATGGACTGCGCACCGATGCCGGTGATGCTGAAGAACTCTTCTCCGGCGCGCTCACGAATACCGTCGAATCCACCGGCAGCCGAGAGTGAGAAAGGGAGCATGAGTGCGAAGACGCCGATCGTCTTGATGACGAACTGCGCCATGTCGGCCAGAGTGATGGACCACATGCCGCCGACAGTCGAGTAAATCAGCACAATGATTCCGCCGAGCGCGATGGCCAGCCACCGTTCCAGGCCGAACAGTACGACGAAGATGGTGGCGTAGGCTCCGGTCGAGGTTGCGCACAGCACCACCGTGTAGGCGAGCATGACAAACCCGGCGATCTTGGTTGCCTCATGCCCGTACCGCAGCGTCAGCATCTGGGAGACAGTGTAGATTTTCAGCTTTTGGATGGTGGGCGCGAAGAAGAGGCTGAGCACCAGGACTCCGGTGCCGATAGCTACAACGAGCCACATACCGGAAATCCCGAACCGGTATCCCAACCCGACACCGCCCACGGTGGACGCGCCGCCGAGGACGACTGCCGCCATCGTGCCGGTATAGAGCACCGGCCCCAGCCGTCGGCCGGCCACCAGGTAGTCACTGGTATTTTTGGTGCGCGACTTGCCCCACCAGCCGAACGCGAGCATCGAGGCCAGATAGACCACCACGATGGTGATATTGACGAATTCCATGGATCTCCTGAAGACGGAAAATTTCACCTATAGACAACAGATGTTGTCCTATACGCTATCTGTGACGGAACTAACAGGTCAACTGTGACGATGCTGATGCCGTCGGTATGCTCAAAGACCAGCCCCCGGAAGGACTCCACATGAAGGCTTTGCCAGTAGAACCAAGCAATGCGCCGGTGGCTATTGGCTCACGGATCCGATCAGCCCGTCAGGCGCAGCGGATGACGATCGAGCAGGTGGCCGATTCAACCGGCCTCACCAAGGGGTTCCTCAGCAGGGTTGAACGGGATCTGACGTCACCTTCGGTTGCGTCGCTGGTCACGCTGTGCCAGGTGTTGTCCATCTCCATCGGGGATCTCTTCACCGTGCCTGAAACACACCTCACCAAACTCAACGAAGCTCCGAAGATCAGCCTTGGCGGCGAAGGGATCAATGAACGGCTCATGACCGCACGCTCGGAGCGGCGCCTTCAAATGATCCGTGCCGTGATCGAGCCGTATGGGAAGGGGGAAGCGGACCTGTACTCCGTGGACTGCGAAGTCGAAACCCTGCACATCGTGGCCGGCCGCTTCGAACTGATCTTCTCCAATGACCGGTACGAGATGGAAGCGGGGGATACGATCACCTTCCCCGGACGGGAACCGCACACCTGGCTGAACCCGTCCGGTGAGGAAGCCATAGTCCTGTGGACGCTGGTTCCAGCGGCCTCCCGAAGCTAGGGTAAGCCATAAGCATGCTTTGTATGTTGGGAAAATCCTCCAATTCGAGAAGCGATGGGCTATACGTCATGAGAGCCGTCGCGGTAGCGTGAGCCCCACCCCTTCGACGGTCAGGATCACTCATGGACTGGACGCTGGAAGTTGTCATTGTGCCGGTTAGCGACATCTCACGCTCGATCGGGTTCTACCGCGACAAGCTGGGATTCGTTCAGGATTTCGAGACCAACACCGGCGGCATGCACTTCACGCAGCTCACCCCGCCCGGTTCCGGCTGCTCCATCGTGTTCGGCAACGGGCCGGGCATGGGCGCGATGCAGCCGGGAACGCTCAAAGGCCTGCAGTTGGTGGTTTCCGATATCAACGAGGCGCGGGATGCGTTGCTGGGCCGCGGCGTCGATGTCAGTGACATCACCGTTTTTGACAAGCGCGACGGCGGCACCTTCTTCGGCTTCGATGACCCCGACGGTAACTCCTGGGCTGTGCAGCAGATCAAGGCCCGAGCTAAAAAGCCACTGATCCCGCGCTACTAGACCGTTCTGCCTTGACTGAGACGCTCGCCACAAATTAGCCTTGCGCTAAACAGATGATGCCTATTGGGCAACTTATGCAGCAACGACGGCATGAGTGTGGAGCGAGGGAGATGTACATGGAAGAGCTGCGCGTCACGGCAGGGGGCCACCTTGGGCCGATCGATTCGGCCCGGATCCCGCGCTACGCAGGTGCCGCTACCTTTGCCCGGCTCCCGAGGATCGACCAGGTGGAGAAGGCGGATATCGCCGTCGTGGGTGTGCCGTTCGATTCCGGCGTTTCCTACCGGCCGGGCGCCCGGTTCGGCGCCAACCATGTCCGCGAGGCATCGCGCCTGCTGCGTCCCTACAACCCTGCGATGGACATCTCGCCCTTCGAGCGGGTGCAGGTCGCTGACGCCGGCGACATGGCGGTCAACCCCTTCAATATCAATGAAGCCATTGAGACGGTCCAGCAGAATGCGCTGGACCTAACGCGCGACGGCGCCAGCCTGGTCACGCTCGGCGGCGACCACACGATTGCGTTGCCGCTGCTGCGTGCCGCATCCGAGCGTGCCGCGGAGCCGGTTGCGCTGCTGCACTTTGATGCACACCTCGACACCTGGGACACCTACTTCGGTGCCGAGTACACCCACGGCACGCCGTTCCGGCGGGCTGTTGAGGAAGGAATCCTGGACACCGAAGCCATCTCGCACGTCGGGACGCGCGGACCGCTGTACGGGGTAAAGGACCTGGAGGATGACCGGCGCTTCGGCTTCGGCATCGTCACTTCCTCGGACGTCTTCCGCCAGGGCGTCGACGAGATCGTTGCCAAGCTCCGCGACCGGATCGGCAACCGGCCCCTCTACGTCTCCATCGACATCGACGTGCTGGACCCCGCTCACGCGCCGGGCACCGGCACTCCCGAGGCCGGGGGCATCACCAGCAGGGAGCTCCTTGAAATCCTCCGCGGTCTGCGCGGGATGAACCTGGTGGGCGCCGACGTCGTCGAAGTTGCTCCCGCCTACGATCATGCCGAGCTCACCGGCGTGGCGGCATCGCATGTGGCCTACGATCTGGTGAGCCTGATGGCCGACAAGATTTCCACGCGAAAGGACAGCTAATGCAGTCCGTTGACAGCGACGCCACAGTTCCCCCGCAGCCGCTTTCAGGGCAGCGCAATGGCGGTGACCTGGTGGTCGAAACCCTGAGCGCGCTCGGCGCGACGACGGTATTCGGCATTCCCGGCCAGCACGCGCTGGGCCTGTTCGACGCGCTGTCCCGCTCCGACCTCCAGTTCGTGTCCTCCCGGGTGGAGAACAACTCGGCGTTCGCCGCCGACGGGTTCTCGCGTGCAACCGGTGAAGTGGGCGTGCTCTTCCTCTCCACCGGTCCCGGTGCGCTCACCTCGCTCGCCGGACTGCAGGAGGCCTACGCCACCGGTGTACCGATGGTTGTCATCGCCAGCCAGATCCCACTGGAGGGACTGGGCGCGCGCCGTAAAGGCATGCTGCACCAGCTCGACGACCAGAAGGCATCCGCCGCCAACGTCACCAAGAGCCAGCGGCTGATCCAGCACGCCTCCGGCATCCCGTCGGCAATCCAGGACGCGTGGACCGAAGCCGTCTCCTCGCCCCAGGGGCCCGTCTGGATAGAGGTTCCGCAGAACGTCCTGCTGGATGCCGTCGTCGTTCCCCAGGTCGAGGACGCACTGGCCGAGCCGTTCGACAATCCGCCGCGCGTGGAACTGGTCCGCGAGGCGGTCAAGTGGCTCTCGGAAGCGAAGCGGCCGGCGATCGTGGCCGGCGGCGGTGCCCGCCGCGGAAAGGCCGAGAAGTGGCTGCTCTCACTGGCGGAAAAGCTCGACGCGCCGGTCATGTGCTCACCCGGCGGCAACGGCGCGTTCCCCTGGAACCACGAACTGTCACTTCAGTCGTGGGCTGAGGACCGCTATGTCACCGAGGTCCTGGAGGACGCGGATGTGCTGCTGGTCATCGGGTCCTCCCTCGGCGAGGTGACCTCCAACTACTTCACCCTGGAGCCACGCGGGCGCATCATTCAGATTGACGCCGAACCGAGGGTTCTCGAATCCAACCGGCCGGCCCTGGGTATCCGGGCCGACGCCGGGCAAGCACTCGCAGCGCTGGATGAAGCCCTGGAACCCGTCGAGCGCCGCACCGGCGACTACGATCCCCGGAAGCTCGTGGCTGAGACCCTCGCCAAGGTGCAGGCCCGGCTCGATTCACAGGATCTCGGCAAGGAACGCACCTTCATGGCCGACATCCGCGCGGCCGCGCCCGATGACATGCAGACCTTCTGGGACATGACCATCGCCGCATACTGGGCCTGGAGCTGCTGGGATTCGAGGGATGGGGAGTTCCACTCCGCGCAGGGGGCCGGCGGACTCGGCTTCGGCTTCCCCGGAGCCATCGGCGGCGCGGTCGGCCTGGCGTCGAAGGGCCTGCCGGCGCGTGTGCTCGCGGTGTCCGGGGACGGTTCCGCCATGTACTCGATCGCTGAACTGGCCACCGCACGCCAGCACGACCTGCCGGTCACCTGGCTGATTGTCGACGACGGCGGTTACGGCATCCTCCGCGAATACATGGAAGGCGCGTTCGGCAAGGCCACCGCAACCGAGCTCACCCGGCCGGACTTCGTGAAACTGGCCGAATCCTTCGGCGTTCCCGCGGTTCGCGTGGCACCCGAAAACGTGCGGGAGGCGCTCGAGGCGAGCTTCGCCGCGGAGGGGCCCAACGTCGTCGTAGTCGAGACCCTGTTGAAGCTCTTCGCTCCCACGCACCTGTAGGTTTGGAGGAACCCGCGACCATGGAGGAGCCGCCGTGTTCGACCTGCGCGAGCTGGACAGGCCCATCATCGGAGCGCCCATGGCGGGCGGCCCGACGACGCCGGAGCTTGCCGCCGCCGTGAGCAACGCAGGCGGCCTCGGATTCCTAGCCGCCGGGTACCGGACGCCGGAGGACCTCGAGGCGCAGCTGCGCGGTACGGCCGCGCTGACCAGCGGTCCCGTGGGAGTGAACCTGTTTGTGCCCGATGCGTTCCAGCCGGAACCGGCACTGCTCGATGCCTACCTTGACTCCCTGCGCCCCGAGGCCGCCGTGCTCGGAGTGCAAGTGGGCGAACCCCGCGCCGACGAAGACGGCTGGGACGCCAAGCTTGAAATCGTCTTGGACGCCAGGCCCGCGGCGGTCTCCTTCACGTTCGGGTGTCCGGACGCTCCGGTTCTTGCCAGCATGGCCGCTGCCGGGATCCTGCCGATAGTCACAGTGACCAATCCCGCCGAGGCGGAGTTAGCTGCAGCCGCTGGGGCACGAGCGCTCGCGGTCCAGGGGCCGAGCGCCGGCGGGCATCGCGGAACCTTTGACCAGCGGGCGGTGCCGATTGATCAGGCGCTTGAGGACACACTGGCCGCTATCCGTTCGACCGCGGCGGTGCCGTTCGCGGCGGGCGGGGGAGTGTCCGGTTCCAACGACGTCGTACGGCTGCGGAAGGCTGGCGCCGATGCGGTTCAGGTGGGTACCGCACTCCTCCTCGCGGACGAAGCGGGCACCAATCCGGTGCACCGGGCGGCGCTGAGCGGGGGTTTGTTTCCGGGGACCTCGCTCACCCGGGCCTATACGGGACGGTACGCTCGCGGGCTTACGAACCGGTTCATTCTCGAGCATCGGGACGCGCCGGCGGGATACCCGCACCTGCACCATGCAACGGCGCCGCTGCGGAAGGCCGCCGTCGCCCAGGGCAATGCCGACGTCGCGCACCTCTGGGCTGGGAGCGGATTCGCCTTGGCACGGACGGGACCCGCGGACGCCATCATCGAATCGCTGGCGTAAGTCGCGTACAACCAGCGCTCAGGCTGCCGTCGACTCCCTGGCCACCACTTCGAACTGCGTCAGGATCTCGCGCGGTGCGGGGCCCGAAGGGTTCTTGATGCGCTCCATGAGCACCTTGATCGCGGTCTCGGCGATCTCTTCACGTCCGGGATTGACGCTGCTGAGTGTGGGAATGGAGTAGCGGGTCTCGTCGAGGTCGTCGAATCCGATCACCGCCACGTCATCGGGGATGCGGCGCCCGGCTTCCTGCAGCACCCGCATGGCGCCCTGCGCGAGCGTGTCATTGAAGCCGAAGACGGCGTCAAACTCCACGCCGCGGTCCAGCAGGTCGTGCATCGCTTCGGCGCCGTTGGCACGGTGCCAGGTTCCGACATAGGCGACCAACTCGTCGTCGTACTCCATTCCGCGCGCCTCCAGCGCCTCGCGGTAGCCCTTGAGGCGGAGCCCGGCAGAACCAATGATCTCACCCTCATGGGCGCCGACGACGGCGATGCGCCGCCGCCCGGTATCCAGCAGGTGTTCCGTTGCGGCGCGGGCGCCTTCGATGTTCTGCATGGTCACGTGGTCACAGTTGCCGGAGAAGATCCGCTCGCCGAGCAGCACGATGGGCACCTCCGCGGTGACCAGCGAGGCATCCTCTTCACCCAGGCCGAGCGGGCTGAAGATCAGTCCGTCCGACATACGTAGGCGCGGGCTCTTGAGCACCTCCAGTTCGCGGTCGCGCTCGCCGCTGGTCTGCTCGATGAGCACCACCAGGCCGCGCGCCTCTGCGGCTCTGATCACGGCGTCGGCCAGCTCGGCAAAATACGGCAGGCGTAGCTGGGGCACGGCGAGCGTGATGGCGCCGGTATGTCCGGAACGCAGGCTCCGTGCGGTGAGGTTGGGGCGGTACCCCAACTCGGCGATGGCCTTCTCCACGCGCTCGCGTGTTGACGGCCGAACGTTGGGGTGGTGGTTGATGACGTTGGACACCGTCTTGAACGACACCCCGGCCACCTGGGCCACATCATGCAGGGTCGCCGCCATTGCTAGTGTCCTTTTCGTGTTGGAACCGGTGGGACACGCGATAATGTGTCCCACCGGCAGAATACCGCGTTGCCGTGCTTCGGTCGCACGGCAGTGCGTTGGGGCTAGCGGCCGCTCGCGCCCGGTGTCCGCACTTCAACCGCCACGGGTTCGGTTGTTGCGGTTCCGTGGGCGTTGGAGAAGACAGCCCGGACCAGCAAACCGTCCTGCTCAGCGGTGAGCTTCTTCAGCGTCAGCTGTGACCGCCGCAGGCCGTCGCCGGCGTTGATGGTGGCCGGCTGATCAGTCACGCGCTGCCAGGTGGCGCCGTCGTCCGAGGAGATCTCCCACTGCGCCACCGGCGCCGGAGTGCCCGTTGCCTCCGCGCGGAAGGTCACCTTACCGCCGACGACGGCGGCATCCGGCTGGGGAGCCTGCGTCACCTTGGGTAGCTCAACCGTTTGGTTGAACTCGGGCCAACCGTCAACCCAGTTGATCTTCTGAAGGCCCAGGGTGGGGAAGTACGGGATCTCCTCGTTGGCGCCGTCGTAATAGTGGAAGGCGAGATAGTCGCCGAAGACGGACTGGCCGCCCGGACCGGTGATGGCGCCGTGGGCGTCCAGCACGACCGTGCCGCCGCCACCGAACATGTCCCGGCCGTCCTTGTCGAGGTACGGGCCCGTGACCGACTCTGACCGGCCAACGGCGATTTTGTACGTTGAGTCGCCGCCGCGGCAGCAGGAGTCGAAGGAGACAAAGAGGTAATAGTAGTCGCCGTTCTTGGTGATGTACGGGGCCTCAATGGGGTTGCCCCACATGAACCGGTCAGCGATGTTCACGGTCTGGGACTGCCAGTTCTCCATGGGCTTTCCGCTGGGCCACTCGATCGGGACCAGGAAGATGCCGTACCAGAAGGAGCCGATGGCCATGTAGGGCTTGCCGTCCTCGCCCTCGACGATGCCGGCGTCGATCGCGTTGAAGGTCTTGCCCGGGTTGTTGGGGTCCAGCCCGGTCGCCGGGGAGGAGATCACCAGCCCCTGGTCCACCCATTCGTAATCGGGATCGTCGGGATCGAGCGTGGTGTTCGTGGCCAGCGCGGTGAGGGAGTTGCTGGTGCCGAACTGGGACGCGGAGTAGTACAGGTAATACGTGCCGTCGTTCTCGTAGATTTCGGGTGCCCAGAGGTTGTCAGGGAGGACGCCGCCGGCGAAGTGTTCGTCGATCCAGCCGGGGATCTCGTCCCAGACCGTGCCGGTGTACTCCCAGGTGGTGCCTTCATCGTGGGAGGACCAGATCTGGATTGTTCCGCCGTTCTCCCGGTTGATTCGGCCGGTGGAGTAGACGTACCAGGTGCCGTCGTCGTCAATGATGAGGGCCGGGTCATGGATGGGGGAGGTCTCTCCCACCACGGACTTGCCGCCGGGCAGGTCCTCGGTGAACGGAGTGCCCTGCCCGGTCCAGGTCTGAGGAGCGTTCTTGGTGGTGTCGGCCAGGACCGCCGGTGCGGTGGCTGTCCCGGTCAGGATCAGCCCAACACTCATTCCGAGTGCTGCGGTTGCTTTGGTAATGCGTTGGCGGAGCTGGCTTTGTGGTGATCGTGACGTCATTATCACGGTCCTTTCGGTCAGGATGCGCTGCAGAATTACAACGTTGAAAATATGACACGTGGTTCGGTGGGCGTCAAGGGTTGAATTTTGGTGGCCCTGCCACCGGGGTGGAGCAAGGGCGAGGGTGCAGATTTCCACGCGGACGCTCTGGCATTTTCAGAAAGGCCCATTGACGGACGGGTGTGATTTGTGTCATTCTCGTTTTCAACGTTGTAATCAACGTTGTAAGTGCAGCGTTGCTACCAGTTTGGACTGGTATCCCCTCATACCCCTAACCGGAAGGACCACGTGATGATGAAGTCACGTACCATCAGCAAGACCATCGCAGCAGCAGCGGTCGCAAGCTTCCTGCTCAGCGGATGCGCCGCTGCCGCGGGCGGCGGAGAAGACGGCGAAAAAACCCTCACCTTCATGTACCGCGGTGGGCCTGATGACAAGAAGGCCTACGAGCAGGCAGTCTCCCAATTCGAGAAGGACAACGGCGTTGAGGTCAACATGATCCTGACCACCGCCGACCAGTACAGCACCAAGCTCAAGGCAGCCATCTCCGGCCGGCAGATCCCTGATGTTTTCTACATCAGCCCGGGTGAAGTGCAGGCCTATGTGAAGAACGGCATCATCAAGGACATCACCGAGAACGTCGAGGGCTCAGAGAATATCGATCTCGACAACATCTGGGATTACGGTGTGGACAGCTACCGCTTCGACGGGGAACTCAGCGGCCAGGGCGCCATCTACGCGTTGCCCAAGGACATTGGACCGTTCTCGTTCGGCTACAACAAGACCATGTTCGAGGAAGCAGGCATCCCCCTTCCCGATCCCGATGAGCCCTACACCATGGAAGAGTTCGTCGATGTTTCCAAGCAGCTCACCAAGGACACCGACGGTGACGGCAAGCTGGACCAGTGGGGCACCGGCCTTAACGTGGTCTGGAACCTCCCGGCGTTCGTATGGTCCAACGGTGGCGACTGGCTGAACGAGGACCGCACCAAGGTCACCATCGACACCCCTGAATTCATCGAAGCACTCCAGTGGTTCGCGGACCTGCAGAACGTGCACGAAGTGACTCCGTCCGCAGGCGAAGCACAGACCCTCGATACCTACCAGCGGTGGATGAAGGGCGAGATCGGCTTCTTCCCCGTGGGACCGTGGGACCTCTCCACCTATGAGGAACTTCCCTTCGAGTACGACCTGATTCCTTACCCGGTCGGCGCGACGGGCGAACCCGCCACCTACACCGGAACCCTCGGCATCGCGGTATCCAACGCCAGCAAGCACCCTGAGGAAGCGGCGAAGCTCGCCACCTACCTCTCGGCGAATGAGGAAGCACAGCAGACCCTCACCGACGCCGGCGTCCAGATCCCCAACCTTGAGGACATGGCCGAGGAGTGGGCGAGCGACGACACCACCATGCCCGCCAACAAGGAGGAATTCCTCGAGGTTGTCCGTGAATACGGGCGCCCGCTTCCGAGTGAACTCACCTACAACGCCGAGTGGTATGACGAATTCTTCACCAACATCCAGCCCGTTCTGGATGGCAAGAAGACAGCGGCCGAGTACGTGAAGGAAGCGCAGCCCAAGATGCAGCAGTTCCTCGACGCGGCCAACCAGCAGGCAGGCATCGGTGGCTAGCTTCCGGGCACACCGGACCAACCGCTGACCAGACCGGGTGCCGCGGCCGCGCGAAGACCGGCCGCGGCACCCTTCCAGCCAGGCTCCTGCCGGGCGACCCCACACGTGCTTGAATCAACGAGGATTTCAGATGTCCACCACCACGCGCCGATCCCGGCTCCACCGGCAGGAACACCTGACTGCGCTGGCGTTCGTTGCCCTGCCGGTCATCGGGTTCCTGCTGTTCACCCTCTACCCGATGCTGTTTTCCATCTACGCTTCCTTCACCGACTGGAACGGGCTCACGGCTCCGGTGTTCAGCGGCCTCAATAACTACATCGCCATGTTTCAGGACCCCTACTTCCTGAAAGCCATGTACAACACCTTCTTTCTGATGATCGGGATCCCGATCGGGCTGGTGATCTCACTGGCCCTGGCGCTGGCCATGAACCGGAAAATGCATGGCACCACCTTCTTCCGCACCGTGTACTACGTCCCCGTGATCTCCTCCATCGCTGCAGTAGCCATCCTGTGGCAGTGGGCCTTCAACGGTGACTTCGGCCTGATCAATCAGATCTTCGCGCTCGTCGGCATCGACGGACCCAACTGGCTGCAGGACACCTCCACGGTCAAGCCCGCTCTGATCATCATGGCCATCTGGAAGGGCCTCGGCTTCTCGATGCTGCTCTATCTGGCCGCCCTGCAATCCGTGCCGCGCCACCTCTACGAAGCAGCAGCCCTCGACGGTGCCGGTGCCTGGAAGCAGTTCCGCCACATCACCGTTCCCATGGTCCGTCCGGTCACCTTCTTCCTGGTGGTCACGAGTGTCATCGCCGGATCCCAGGTGTTCGTCGAAATCAACATCATGACCCCGACCGGCGGCCCTGAGTTCTCCTCGGCCACTATCGTTTGGTACATCTGGCAAAAGGCCTTCGACAACCTGCAGATGGGTTACGCATCAGCCATGTCGGTCGTGCTCGGCCTCATGGTGTTCCTCATTACCTTCATCCAGTTCCGGCTGAACCGCCGCAACCAGTTCTCGATTGATTGAGGCAGGTCACCATGTCCTCCCAACGCGTCCTCCCCACCGCGCCGCCGCTCAAGCCCGAGCAAGGCCTCCCGGACGGCAAGTCCGCCCGCAACCGGCCGGCGTCGCCCAAGACCCGCGGTCTCTCACCTTCGGAGCGCCGGCACCGACTGATCAACGTCATCGTGACGATTGTGCTCTCGCTTGGCGCCATCGTGATGGTTGCTCCTCTGCTCTGGACGTTCTCCACGTCACTGAAAACCCGCGAAGGCGTCTTCGCACTGCCGCCGCAGTGGATTCCCGATCCCTTCGTCTGGGAGAACTACCTGCGGATCTGGTCAGCTGGACCTCTGCTCAGCGGTATCCAGAACAGCCTCATCGTGGCGTGCACCGTCACCATCCTCGGAACACTGTTCTCCGCTCTGGCGGCCTTCGCTTTTGCGAAGATGCGCATGCCGTACAAGAACGTGGTGTTCCTGAGTCTGCTCGCAGCGCTCATGGTGCCGTTCCCAACCCTGATGATTCCGCAGTTCACGATGTTCGCGTCCATTGGCTGGGTGGACACCCTGCTTCCGCTGATCGTGCCCTTCGTCTTCGGCAACATCATCATGATCTTCTTTCTGCGCCAGTACCTGACCTCGGTGCCGGATTCGATCATCGAAGCGGCAAGGATCGACGGCGCTTCCTACCTGCAGATCTTCTTCCGCCTCATCTTCCCGGTCATCAAACCCGCGATCGCCGCGCAGTTCATCCTCTGGTTCATGGCCGTCTGGAATGACTACCTGGCGCCGATCATCTACCTGAACTCGCCCGAGGTGCAGACCCTGCAGCTGGTCATCGCGAACTTCAACGCCCAGTACGCCATTCAGACCGACTACCCGCTCATCATGGCTGCGTCATTCGTCGCGCTGCTTCCCGTGCTGATCGTGTTCATCGTGTTCCAGCGGCAGATCATCGAATCCATCGCGCTCACCGGTTCGAAGGGCTGACCGATGTCTCTTCTGGAAAACCTGAAGCCCGCTCCCACTACCGGACCGGAGACCTGGGGGCCCCGCCACGCCCATGACCCCACCGTGGTGAGGGACGACGACGGCACCTACTACATGTTCTCCACCGACGCCGTCGCCAACTTCCACGACATCCCGGCCGGAGTGCACGTGCGCTCCTCCTCGGACCTCATCGAATGGACGTACCGCGGCACCGCGCTCGACGGTGTGCCGGCCGCGGCGTTCGAGTGGAGCGGTGCGAAGGGACTCTGGGCGCCGGAGGTTGTGCGCTGGCCGGCGCCGGCAGGGGAGGCCCGGTGGCACATGTACTACTCGGCCTCCACCTTCGGCTCCAGCACTTCGGCCATTGGCCTGGCTGTGGCAGGAAGCCCTGCGGGGCCCTGGGAAGACCGCGGCCTCGTGGTTCGCACACGCTCCGGACGGGACACGCAAAATGCGATCGACGCCGCGGTCACCTTCGACCGGCACGGCGACCCTTGGCTGACCTACGGTTCCTTCTTCTCGGGTATCCACACTCTGCGCCTCGACGCGGAAACCGGGCTGGCACTGACGGAGGGCGACCTCGGCACATGTATTGCCCGCCGGCATACCGACGTCGACCGGGCCATTGAGGGGGCCTTCGTCCAGTACCGCCAGGAGGATGACCGTTACGTCCTTTTCGTCTCCTACGACTCCCTGTTCAACACCTACAACGTGCGGGTTGCTCTAGCCGACGAGATTACCGGGCCCTACCGTGATGCGAACGGCGCCGAAATGACCGATATTGACGCCGCTCCGCACAGCGTGGGTACCAAAATTCTGGGCAGCTACCGGTTCGACGGCGACACCGCCTGGCTCGCGCCGGGCCACAACTCTGTCCTCACCGTGCCCGCCGATGAGCGAAAGGGCGAGCAGCAGTTCATGGTGCACCACGTCCGCTTCGCCGAGGATCCCACCCAGCACATGGTGCAGCTACGGCGGGTCTTCACCACCGCGAACGGTTGGCCGGTCGTCTCGCCGCAGCCCTACGCCGGGCCGGAGCGGGAAACTCTTCCGGAGCCTACGGAGATCAGCGGCACCTGGCGCGTGGTGCGCTTCGCCCCGGAGTCGACCGAACTGGTCGAAGCCCAGGCCATGACCGTGAAGGACCTCCGTGGCGCCACCTCCGACGGTGAACCCCGCCAGGTGCGCCTCACTGTGGCCGGAACCGGATTGGACGCTGTGGTCTTCGGCTCCTGGGACTTCTCCCGGAACCGGGCCGCACTGTCCTTCAGTGGAATCGACCAGTTCGGCGTTGTCTATGCCGGAACCCAGGGACCCTGACGATGGGCACAGGCATGGATAACAGCACCCCGGGATGGGCAGGACGCCTCATGGACTGGCTGCGGTTCGTCATGCAGCTGGTACTCCTGAATCTCCTCTTCCTCGCCGGGACCCTGGCCGGGCTGGTGGTCTTCGGGATCTTTCCGAGCGCCGTCGCGACCACCGTGCTGCTCGCACGGCTCCGCGCGGGAGACCCGGGCGACCGGCTGATCAGCGACTTCGTGACCGCCTACCGCGCCCAGTTCCTTCATGCCAACAAGGTGGGCAGCCTGTTCATGATCGCGGGACTGCTGGCTCTGCTGAACGCGGTAACCCTCCCCGGCGCGACGGCAGGCCTGCAGGTCGCGCTCAGCGCGCTCGCCGTCGTCGTCTCCGCAGCGGTGGCAGTGTCGGCGGGTGCCGCCGTCGTTGTTTGCTCCCGCCACCGTGATTCGGTGCGGCGGACCTGGCGCTACGCGCTGGTGCTTCCGCTGGCATCGCCGGGAATGACGCTGGCCTGGCTGGTGTCGATCGCCGGTGTCGCGATCCTGCTCAGCGGCGTCAGCGCGCTGCTGCCGCTGGTCGGTGCCTCACTGCCGCTGCTGGTTTCCAGCCTCGTCATCGGCCACCGGCTGGACACACTTGCCCAGAACGACGGCGGTGCCTCCGGGCGCCGAACCCGCCCGGGGAGGTCACGTCAGCTGACCCCAGCCATCTAGCCTTCCGTCCTGCCACCCGCTCTACCTACATCCCAGACCACTGCATAGATAAGGAATCACCCGTGACCACCACCACTACGCCCGACTCGACGGCGGCCACGACGCCCGCCGGAGGCACCGACCTTCCCGTGGAGGCGCCGACCACCATCCGCATTGACCGGTCAGCAGTCGTTGCGCCGATCAGCCGGCGAATTTTCGGCTCCTTCGTTGAGCACCTCGGCCGCTGCGTGTATGACGGCATCTACGAACCCGGCCACCCGACCGCCAACGAGGACGGCTTCCGCATGGACGTCATCGAACTCGTCCGCGAACTCGGCTCCACCACCATCCGCTACCCCGGCGGCAACTTCGTATCCGGCTACCGCTGGGAAGACGGCGTCGGCCCCCGCGACCAGCGCCCCGTCCGCCGCGATTTGGCGTGGCACTCCCTCGAAACCAACCAGGTTGGCCTCGAGGAGTTCGCCCGCTGGTGCAAGCTCACCGACTCCGAGCTGATGATGGCCGTGAACCTGGGCACCCGCGGCATTGAAGCGGCGCTTGACCTGCTCGAATACGCCAACCACCCCTCCGGAACCGCGCTGAGCGACCAGCGCATCGCCAACGGCGCCAAGGAACCGTACAACATCCGCATGTGGTGCCTCGGCAACGAGATGGACGGTCCCTGGCAGATTGGCCACATGTCCGCCGAGGACTACGGCAAGATCGCCGCCCGGACCGCCTCCGCTATGAAGACGGCGGACAAGGACCTCGAGCTGGTGGTCTGTGGCTCCTCCGGCTCTTCCATGCCGACCTTCGGCGAGTGGGAGCGCGTAGTCCTCGAGCAGAGCTACGACTACGTGGATTACATCTCCTGCCATGCCTACTACCAGGAGCGGAACGGGGACCTCGATTCCTACCTCGCGTCCTCGCTGGACATGCAGTACTTCATCGAGACCGTGGTCGCCACCGCTGATCATGTGAAGCACAAGTTGAAGAGCAACAAGACGATCAAGCTCTCCTTCGACGAGTGGAACATCTGGTACCTCGACGAGCACCAGGCATCGGACGAGGTCAATGACGAGTGGCGCGTTGCCCCGCGCCAGCTCGAGGACACGTACTCTGTCGCCGACGCGGTGGTCTTCGGCAATCTGCTGATCACGCTGCTGAAGAACCACGACCGGGTAGCCTCGGCGTCGCTCGCGCAATTGGTCAACGTGATCGCCCCGATCATGACCGAGCCCGGCGGCGACACCTGGCGGCAGACAACCTTCTTCCCCTTCTCCGTCACTTCGCGGCTGGCGAAGGGCGAGGTGCTGCGCCCGCAGATCGACGCCGGTACCTACTCGACGAAGGTCTACGGCGACGCGCCGCTGATTGACGCGGTCGCAACGGTTGACGCCGGTAACGCGGCGCTGTTCCTCGTCAACCGCAGCCAGACCGATACCATCGACGTTTCGATCGATGTAAGCCAGCTGGGCGTTGAGCTCATCAACGAGGCTGTCACCCTGCATGATGAGGACGTCTACGCCAAGAACACGCTTGAGGACCAGAACCGGGTGGGCCTGAAGCAGCTCCAGGGCGCAGTGCTCGACGGCGGCATCCTCACCGTGTCGCTGCCCCCGGTTTCCTGGTCAGCGATCGCGCTCGGCTAGTGAAGGTTCGCGCAGCGGCACGGCCCGCCATCCTGATCACCCTCGTGCTCGGGATGGCGGGCTGTGCCGCGCCGCCTGCGGGGGAGCAGGAGGTGACCGGCGACTACTTCACCCACGACCCGGCGCTGGTGGCCGGGTCAGGAGATGGCGACTGGTTTGTCTACTCCACCGGCGACGGCCAGACCGCGGACGGCAACATCCAGGTCCGCCGCTCCGAGGACGGCGAGCACTGGGAATACGCGGGAGAAGTGTGGCAGGAAAAGCCGGAATGGCTGTCGGAGGCGGTTCCCGGCGTCGACAATCTGTGGGCCCCGGAACTCTACGAGCATGACGGCACCTGGTACCTCTACTACTCCGCGTCCACGTTCGGAAGCAACACCTCGGTGATCGCGCTGGCGACGAACACCACCCTCGACCCCGATGACCCCGCCTACGAGTGGGTCGACCAGGGGGAGGTTATCTCCTCGGAGGGGAAGAACTTCAACGCGATCGACGCCGGCATTGTCGAGGACGAGGACGGCACACCCTGGATGAGCTTCGGCTCCTTCTGGGGAGGGCTGCAGATAGTTGAACTCGAATGGCCGTCCGGACTCCTCGCCGATCCCGCGGCTGAACCGGTAACCATCGCTGACCGGCAGAGCCCACCCAACGCAATCGAAGCGCCCTACCTCGTTGCACGGGATGGCTATTACTACCTCTTCGTCTCGAAGGACTTCTGCTGCAAGGGTCTTGAGAGCGCCTACAACATGGCGGTGGGACGGTCCACTGACATCGAAGGCCCCTACGTGGACCGCGACGGCGTGCCCATGCTCGACGACGGCGGCACTCCGCTGCTGGCGAGCGACGGACCGCGCGTGGGCCCGGGCGGGCAGTCGGTGTCCGGCGACATGCTGGCCTTCCACTACTACGATGAAGCACTCGACGGCGCGTTCCGGCTCGGCCTGGTCCCACTGAACTGGGAAGACGGCTGGCCCACGGCGCGCTGGGACTAGGAACAGCCCATGAGACCCGAAACCGCTCAAGTTGCACCGGCCGCGCCGCGCTCAACGGACCGGCTGGCCCTGAGCCCCCTTGGCTTCGACGCTGTCACCTTCGCGCCGGACGGCATGCTCGGTTCCTGGCAGCGGATCAACCGCAGGGCGAGCCTCCAGCACTGCATCGCGCGGCTCGAGGAGTCGGGTGCGCTGCCGAACATGCGGGCGGCGGCAGCGCGCGAGCCGGGTAAGTTTAGGGGCTTCCACTTCGCTGACTCCGACATCTACAAGGTGCTCGAAGCCATCGGCTGGGAGGCCGGCCGCAGCGACATCCCGGAACTGCTGCCGTTCGTCGACGAGACCGTTGACCTGCTTGCCCGGGCACAGCAGGATGACGGCTACCTCAACTCCTTCTACGCCGAAACACCCGACCGGCAGTTCTCGGACCTCCGGTGGGGACACGAGCTGTACTGCCTTGGGCACCTGCTGCAGGCCGGTATTGCCTGGGCGCGAACCACCGGTCGGACGGATCTGCTGGACATCGGGATCCGCTTTGCGGAACTCGTGGAGCGTACGTTCCCGGCAGACGGCCGGCCGCCGGTGTGCGGGCACCCCGAGATCGAGACGGCGCTCGTGGAGTTGTACCGGCACATGGGCGATACGCGCTGGCTGGACCTTGCGCGCCGCATGGTGGACGCCCGCGGGCACCAGAGCGTCGGCGAGGACCGTTTCGGTTACCACTACTTCCAGGACCACACGCCGGTCCGCGACGTTCCAGGCGCCACCGGACACGTGGTGCGCCAACTCTACCTGGCCGCCGGAATTGCCGACCTCTACACCGAAGACGGCGACGAGGACCTGCTCGCGGCGCTGAAGCGCATCTGGTCCGACGTGCACCTGCGCAAGATGTACATCACCGGCGGCCTCGGGTCCCGGCACCGTGACGAAGCATTCGGTGATCCCTTTGAACTGCCGCCGGACCGCGCGTACTCGGAGACCTGTGCCGCCATCTCCAGTGTCCAGTTCAACTGGCGGATGCTGCTGATCACGGGTGAGGCGCGGTACGCGGACGAGCTCGAGCGCGCCCTATACAACGCGGTTGCGGGTTCCACCTCACCGGCCGGAACAGACTACTTCTACTCCAACCCGCTGCACGTCCGGACCGAGCGCGACGGCGAACACGAGCAGGCGCCAGCACGCCGGGCACCCTGGTATGACTGTGCCTGCTGCCCGCCGAACCTTGCCCGGTTGCTTTCGTCGCTGCACGCCTACGCGGCAACAACCGACGACGACGGCGGACTCCAGCTCCACCTCTTCGAATCCGCCGATATCCGGCTTCCGCAGGCGTCCGTGTCCGTCGCGACAGGATACCCGTTCGACGGCCGCGTTCGTCTCGAGATCTCGGGTTCCCTGCCCTCGCTGGCACTGCGGATACCGGCCTGGGCCGAACGCCATGCGCTGTCGGTTAACGGAACGGAGCACCACGTGGTGCCGGTGGACGGCTACCTTCGGCTGTCCGACGTCGGACCCGGAACCGTAGAGCTGGTGCTGGACATGCCGGCCCGGCTCCATGCCCCGCACCCGCACCTTGACGCCGCGCGGGGATGCGTGGCCGTGACGCGGGGACCGATCGTGTACGCGCTGGAGCAGACTGACCTGCCGAACGGCGTCGTGCTTGAGGATGTGGTGCTTGAAACCTCAGGTGAGCCCGAAGTGGGTGCCGCCGCGGCGCTGGTCCCCGGCGATGTCAGCGTCCCGAAGGTGAGCGTCAGCGCGACGGTGCGGCCGCCGTCGTCGTCGGAGCCGTATCCGGTGGTGGGCACGTCCGCTCCTGAACAGACCGGGTCCTTCGCCGTCGACCTGGTGCCGTACTTCCGGTGGGGCAACCGCGGCCCGGGCGGCATGCGCGTCTGGATCCCGACGCTCTAACCAAGCTATAGCGAGCGCAGGAGGCGTCGCCATGATGCCGACGCCTCCTGTGCTGGAACCGAACTAGCGAGTCACCACCACGTGCTCGTTGGGCACGCAGTGAGTCATCGTCAGGCCTTCTACGTTGCGCGGTCCGTTGTTGCCCAGAATCTTCAGCCGGGCCAGTTCCTCCTCGGACAGCGTCTGGCTGGCGAGCGGCGGCAGGTCCTTCACCTCGTCCAGCCCGATCCCGAGGCCTTCCCCGACGCGGGCGCCGAGCTCGTCATCGACGAGGTAGAAGTGCCACAGCATGCGTTCCTGGACCGCACGGTCAGCCTGCCCGATGAGCGTCACGAAGTTGCCGACGAGGTCATCCTTCTCCCACTGCTCGAGCAGCTGGTAGCGCTGGCCGGCCTGCAGATAGTCGTTGGTCAGCGGGATGCGCTGGCGGGTCAGGCGCCCGGTGATCTCGGGGCCCTGCTCGTCGTGCGTGGGGTAATGACCCTCGCGAAGCCCGCCGGTGACGGAGGGTTCGTAGTTGACGTGCGGGTTCTGCCCCGGGCCCAGGTCCGTCCCATAGGACATCTGGCCGCCGCGCTGGTTGGTTGCGATCGGCGCGTTCTTCGGCGAGTTCACCGGCAGCTGCAGGTAGTTCGGGCCCACGCGGTAGCGCTGGGTGTCGCTGTAGCTGAAGGTCCGGCCCACGAGCATCTTGTCATCGGAAAAGTCCAGCCCATCAACGAGGACGCCGGTGCCGAAGGAGATCTGCTCGTTCTCGTTGTGGTGATCGGACACGTTCCGGTTCAGGGTCATGGTGCCCACAAGCTTCGGCTCGAAATCCTGTTCCGGCCAGGTCTTCGTGTCATCGAGCGGATCGAAGTCGAGTTCGGGATGGTCGCCGTCATCCATCAACTGCACGTACAGGTCCCACTTCGGGTAATCCCCGCGCTCGATGGCCTCGTAGAGGTCCTTGGACGCGTGTCCGAGGTCGGTCGCCTGGATGTTGGCGGCGTCCTCCTCGGTCAGGCTCTTCACGCCCTGGTGAGGCTGCCACGTGTACTTAACGAGCTTCGTATCACCGTCCGCGTTGACCCACTTGTAGGTATTGACCCCGAAGCCCTGCATATGGCGGTAGTCCGCGGGGATGCCGCGCGGGCTGAAGAGGTTCATCAGCATGTGCATTGACTCCGGTGTCTGCGACATGAAGTCGAAGATGCGCCCGGGTTCCTGGCGGAACGTGATGGGGTCCGGCTTGAGGGAGTGGATGACGTCGGGGAACTTGATGGCGTCGCGGATGAAGAACACGGCGAGGTTGTTGCCGACGAGGTCCCAGTTGCCGTCCTCCGTGTAGAACTTCACCGCGAACCCGCGTGGGTCACGGGCGGCCTCGGACGAGTCACGGCCGCCGATGACCGTGGAGAAGCGGATGGCGACGTCGGTCTTCTTGCCGGGCTCGGAGAACAGCTTCGCCCGTGTGTACGTCGCGATCGGCTCGTCCCCCCACTTGCCGGTTGCCTCGAATTCACCGAACGCCACCGCACCACGGGCGTGGACTACCCGTTCAGGGATGCGCTCCCGGTCGAAATGACTGATTTTCTCAAGGAACTGGTAGTTCTCGAGGGTGGCCGGTCCCCGAGCGCCGACCGTGCGCGAATTCTGGTTGTCATAGACCTGATGGCCCTGACGGTTCGTCAGGATGGCGCGGTCATCATCCTCGGCGGGCGGCTGGCTGGCGACATCTGTCATGGGTCTCTCCTCGCAGCGGGCTATCAGAGCGCGACCTCCTTCGCGGGAAGCCGGAAAACCAGCGTAGCGACTATTCGACCCCGAGGGCAGCCACCCTTTTGGGCAGTTCAGGGGTGGTGTACGCCGGACGCGGATGACAGGCTGGGGTCATGGCATACAGCAAGGGAACCAAGGTCAGCTGGAATACGTCCCAGGGAAAGACGTCCGGCACGGTGGTTGAGAAGAAGGACAAAGAGTTCACTTTCGAGGGCCAGAAGTTCAACGCATCGAAGGACGAGCCGTACTACATCGTCGAGAGCGAGAAGACGGGAAAGAAGGCCGCCCACAAGGAAAGCGCACTCGACAAGCAGTGACGGGAATGTTTTGCGGGGTTTGCCGGTTCAACTAGATGCAAACGCATGAATAGTAGCGAACTGGAGGACCGGCAATGGAAACACGCCGTGTAGTAGTGGTGTCTGGCGGTATGGGGTCGCCGTCGTCGAGCCGAATGCTGGCGGACCAGCTTGGCGAGGCAGCGCGCCGTGAACTCGAACGTGCCGATGTGAACGCCGAGCTCACCACCATTGAGCTTCGTGAGCTGGCCGTGGACATCGCAAACAACATGGTTACAGGTTTCGCTCCCCCTGCGCTCGCCGACGCCCTGCAGTTCGTTGCGGATGCGGACGCGCTCATCGTTGTCAGCCCCGTCTTCTCCGGCTCCTACAGCGGTCTGCTGAAGTCCTTCTTCGACGTTCTCGACAACACCGCATTGGACGGCATGCCCGTGCTCATCGCGGCGACCGGCGGCAGTGTCCGCCACTCGCTCATGCTCGACCACGCCATGCGCCCGCTGTTCAGCTACCTCCGCGCCCGCGTTGTGTCCACCGGCGTCTACGCCGGGCCCGAGGACTGGGGGATCGGATCCAACGGTGCGCCCGCCCTGGACCAGCGCATCAGCCGCGCCGCCGGTGAACTCGCCGGCATGATCGAAGGCACGACGACGCCGCGCCGCCCCCGTGGCCTGCAAGCGTCCCCGCCGTTTGAGGAACTCCTCGCACAGGTGCAGGGCCGCTAGCTTCCGCCGGTGCCCGCGGGCGCAAACAGCGGTGCGGGCTGCGCCGGGGGCCGCATACGTGTTTTGCTGGGACCATGACACGTGTCGCAGTGGTAGGTGCAGGGATTGTCGGGCTCTCTACAGCCCATGCTCTCCAGAAGGCGGGCGCGGACGTAACCGTCTATGAGTCCGGGACGCCGGGTTCAGGACAGTCAGCCGGGGAGTCGCGGATTTTCCGGCATGCCCACGATGACGTCCGGCTGGCCGCGTTCGTCAGCCACAGCCGCGCACTCTGGCGTGAGTGGGAGGACGAGTTCGGCGTGGAGCTGGTGTCCGATGCCGGTGCGGTAGCAATCGGCGACAGCGTGGAGGACAAGCTCCGCGTTCTCAGCGACCTTCCACACATCCGCGTGGCGCTGCTGGCCCCTGGACAACTCGCACCTGCGTTGCCGATCCTTGCGGACTTCTCAGGCAAGGCCATGCTCGACGTCGACGGCGGCGCGATCCACACCCACGCAACTTTCCGGGCACTTACCGGAAAGCTGGAAAATGCTCTCGTGGCGGACCACGTGCTGGCCGTGCAGCACACCCCCGATGGAGATGTGGAGATCCGTACCGGGACCCGCGTCGACCGGTTCGATCATGTGGTCCTGTGCGCCGGCCGCGGCACGGCTGCTTTGGCACGCGGCGCGGGACTGGACATCCCCGTTGAACTTGCCGCGCACGCCCGCGTGACCTTCCGGGTGCGCGATGACGCCGGGGTTCCGCTGCCCACCTTCCAGGACAGCAGCGGGGTGTTCGGGGAGACCGGTGTTTACGCGGCGCCCTCCGCCGATGACCGTTCCTACTCGGTTGGCCTCAGCGAAACCACGGAGGTGCGCCAGGACGGGAGCGTCGTCGACCCGACTGCCCTGGAGTCGCTCGCGGCCCGGGCATCAGCGTACGTGCGGCACGCGCTGCCCGGCCTGGATCCGGAGCCGGCCGGCTACGTCCACTGCTGGGTGACGCGCCTGCCGTGGGGTGACGACGGCGTCGGCGTCTGGTCGGTGGGGAATCTCAGCGCCGTAGCGGGTCACAACCTCTTCAAACAGGCGCCGGCACTGGGGGAGGCACTGGCAGAAACCGCACTGTCCGGCGTCGTGCCCGATATTCTGCGGCCGGAATCGCAGCTCGGCAAATCCTGAGAGGCGCCCCTAGTGCATGGTGAAGGTGCGGGCCACGGCGTCGTGCACGGTCGGCACCCCGGCAATCCTGCCCATGATGCGATTCCGCACCGACAACACCGCGGAGGGCAGGGGACGGCCCAGGATCATGTTGATGTGTGCCTGCCGCGAGGCCGCCAGCGCCGCGCGGCGCCGCTCCTCGTTGAAGCGGCGAAGCCCCAGCCCGACGTCGGTACCCGCCAGCGAGGCCACCACCAGCGGAACAAGCTGCGCGGCGTCGAGCCATCCCAGGTTCATGCCCTGCCCGCCGATGGGCGACACCTCGTGCGCGGCGTCCCCGATCAGCGCGATACGCCCCTGCACGAACCGGTCGGCGACCCTGCGGCGTACCGTGAAAGAGCTGAGCATCGTGTTGTTCCGGGTATCCACCGGGACGCCCGTCCGGTCGGCCACCAGACCCGCAATCGCCTCAGCTGTGGGGTGCTCCACCTGGAACGGCATCCGCACCACCCAGCGTCGGACCCCGCCGGGCAGCGGGAAGGACTCCACGATGCCGGCGGGCTCCAGATAGAGTGCAGCGGTGCTCCCGTCGCCGGTGCTGTCCGGAAAATCACCCATGACGTAGGCGTCGGGATACGGGCGGACGCTCGCGCCGATCCCGGCAGCGCTGCGCACCGTGCTCCGGGCCCCATCCGCGCCGATCAGGAGCGCAGAACGGTGGGTGCCGGTCCCGGTAACGGTCAAAACTTCATTCCCGACGTCGTGGACCGCCTCAACCGTCTCACCCCGGCGCAGGGCAGCGGGCGCCAGTTCAGCCAGCCGCTCCGACAGGATGCGCTCGGTCTGCTCCTGCGGTATCGCGAGGACGTAGCGGTGCATGCCCGGCAACCGGGCGAAGGAGAGCTCCGCCACCGTCCGTCCGCGGCTGCGTGCAACGCCGCCCGGAATCTGCACTCCCGAGGCGATCAACGTATTCGCAACCCCTGCCTGCTCCAGCGCCGCAAGGGCCGGCGGGTGGATGCCGATCGCGCGCGAGTGGGAGCTGCGCTCGGCACGCCGCTCCAGGACTTCCACCTCAACGCTCGCCTGCGCCAGCAGGATCGCGGTGAACAGCCCCACCGGCCCGCCGCCGACTATCAGGACATCAGGCACGGTGCACCAGCAGGTTGCGGAACGGGACCTGCCGCTCAACGCGCCAGTTTCCGGGCACGACGGCGCGCAGCTCCTTCGCAAGGTAGCTTCGCCGAATGGAGGTCAGCCCGTCCTCCCGGATGTAGGAGCCTCGCAGCGGCAGGGTGGCCACCGCGAACAGCGCGAACCCGAGCCGGGTCCGCTCGATGTCGCTGTGCAGGGCAAGCCGGGTGCTCAGCCGCTCCGAGTCGCTGAGCAGCCCGCGCAGTTCCTCGGGGGAGAGGTGGTGGAGAACATGGTTGGAGGTGACGACGTCGAACTGTGCGCCCTCCTTGACCAGCTCGGAACTGAAGGCTTGCCGGAAGGTGAGTCCCGGCGTCGTCGGCTGGCTGCTTGCGAAGGCCTGCGCGCGTTCGTCCGGGTCAATCGCGGTAATCTCCAGCGCGTATCCGTCACGGGCGGCCCAACGAACGAAAGCGCGGGGCACGTCGCCGCCGCCGGAGCCGATGTCCAGCAGCGTGTTGGAGCGCGACGTCGACAGCACGGGCCGGATGTACCGCACCCAGGTGCGGTGCCAGCCGGCAACCGAGCGGTTGACGAGCCCGAACTGGGCGTAGGTGCGGTTGAGCGTAGCAGGATGGCAGTCCGGCTTGTCCATCTCCTCGGTTGCGGTGAGGTCGCGGTGGGCGAGGAAGGCCATTCAGGCTGCTGTCTTGGTGAAGAGCGCTGTTTCCACCGTGAGCCCGGGACCGAAGGCCATGGAGCAGATGCGCTCATCGGCCTGTCCGCCGGGCTGGTCGAGGATGTGCTTGAGGACGAACATCACGGTGGCGCTGCTCATGTTCCCGTAGTTACGGAGGGTTTCGCGGGCGGGGATCAGCTGGTCGTCGCTGAGCTTCAGCTTGGCCTGCACCTTGTCCAGGATGCTGCGGCCGCCCGGGTGGATGGCCCAGTGCTCGATGTCCCGGTACTCGAGCCCGATGAGGTCATCGTCCCGCTCCAGCAGCGGAGCCAGTGCACCGACGATGTGCTCGTCGATGATGTGTGGAACGTAGGTGCCGAGGACCATTTCGAAACCCTCGTCGCCGATGTTCCACGCCATCGACTCCTCGCCGACCGGGGTGAGCGTGGTCTCGAAGAAGTCGAGGCTGAGCACGCTGCCTTCGGGGTGCGGGAGGTCGGTGCGGGCGCTGATGACGGCGGCCGCAGCGCCGTCGGCGAAGAGGGAGGTACCCACAATGGTGTCGGGGTTGTTCGAGGACCGCACATGCAGGGAGCACAGTTCTGCGCTGACCACGAGGACCACGGCCTTGGGGTCGGCCTCGCAGAAGGACTTCGCTGCCCGCAGGGCGGGGAACGCCGCGTAGCAGCCCATGAAGCCGAGGTGGAAACGCTGCACTGATGGGTCAAGCCCCAACGCCCGGACAATCTTGTAGTCCGGTCCCGGGTTGAAGAACCCGGTACAGGACACCGTCACCACGTGCGTGACGTCAGCCGCTTCGACGCCCTCTGCCGCATCGAGCGCCTTCTGCGCGGCCTCGATGAACAGCTTGGTGCTTTGTTCGGCGTAGACCTCGTTGCGGGCTTTCGTGCCGGGGCTGAGGATCGTCATGGTCGCCGAATCGAAGAACAGCGGAGTCTCACTGTGCCGTTCGAGGGTCAGTTCATCCACCGCCGTGTACCGGGTGTCAATGCCGGACGAATCGAACGCCGCGGTGACCAGCCGCTGGCCGAGCCGGTTGAGCCCGGGCTGCGCAGCGAAGACGTCCCGCACCTGGGACTGCACCATGACGGTAGTCGGTACGGCGGTTTCGAGGGACCTCATCAGCACTGTCATAGTTCATTGTTAGGTGAGCGAGTAACCGAACACAATACGAAGCAGGCTGAGGATCGTTGTGACGCCTGCCCGTTGTGCCTACCAGCGCTCGCAGCACGTGGGGGTAGCGTGAAGGTATGGCACTGCACCAGAGCGTACGACGACGACGCTCCTGCCCGGCGCGAATCCTGCAACTCAGTGGGATGTGGGTGGCCTCAACCGTCCTGCTGGCCGGCTGCAGCACAACACCCGCGGACAGTGGCACGGCGGCTTCAGCATCTGCGGAAGCATCGTCCTCGGCAACCCCGTCTCCCGCCGCCTCTTCAACTGCGTCCTCGACCCCGTCTCCGTCTCCTTCTCCGTCACCGTCAACGACGCCCACGCCGGAACCTGTTGAGCTTCCCCGCGGCGGAATGGAACTTTTTCCGGACTACCGGCTCGTCGGGTTCAGCGGACACCCCTATTCGGAAGCCCTCGGCAGGCTCGGCATCGGCGCGATCGATGAGCGGGTTGCCGAGATCGACGCACTGGGGACGGAACTGGCCGGCGGACGGAAGGTGATGCCGGTGCTGGAACTGATTGCCGTGGTCGTGCAGGCTGACCCGGGCGCCGACGGTGCATACCGGACCCGCGCATCCGACGACATCATCAGCGAATACCTTGAAGCCGCCCGCCGCCATGACGGGATGCTGCTGCTGAACGTCCAGCCCGGGCGGGCGAGCATGGCCGATGAAGTGCGGGCGCTCGAGAAGTGGCTGGTGGAGCCCGACGTCGGCGTGGCCATCGATCCCGAGTGGGATATCACGGCGGAGCAGCTTCCCGGCCATTCCTACGGGCACACCACCGGGGAGGAGATCAACGAGATAGCGGCGTATATCGATGCCCTCGTGAGGGAGAAGAATCTCCCGCAGAAGGCGCTGGTGTTCCACCAGGTGGCTCCCGGCGTCGTCTCCAATGTGGCCGCGATCGAGGAGTACCCGGGCATCGCGGTGATTCGGAGCGTTGACGGCATTGGCGCTCCGAATTCGAAGATCGAGACCTACAACCTCCTGATGGAGGACATACCGCCCACGGTCCATGCCGGTTTCAAGCTCTTCTTCGAGGAGGACGTGGTGCTCGGCCCGCTCATGACACCTCCGGAGATTCTGGCGCTGACGCCTCAGCCCGAGTACGTCCTCTACGAGTAGATCCTGCCTGTAAGACCCATCCGGAAACGCTGTGTCGCCGAACACAGGTAAACGGGTCTTACGAGGATGGTGGAACATGGCGGTTCGGCGGGCGGCACTTGCTGGAGGGGCGATGATCGCTGCGCTCCTGACCAGCGGATGCATGGCCGTCGAGGAGAACCCGCTCGACGTCAACTCACCCCGATCACAGGAGAGCGTCACCCAGAAGAGCGTCAGCAACCAGCTGGCCACAACGGACTTCGGCGATGACCCCCTGAACCTCGCGGAGAACGGCGCCACCCTCTGCTACACCCAGCCCGACATCGGCTACCAGGAATTCACGGTCCTGGTCCATAACGAGGCGCTCGAAACCTTCACGCTGGACGACGTTACTCTCCAGGACCCAGTAGACCTCACCCTCGTGAGCGCCGAGGTGTCCACGGCCAACCGGGACGGTCACCACAAGGCCCACGGCGACGACGACGGCGGCGCTCATGGCACGCACAGCGCCGAACCCGCACCTGCAGCTCCTTCCGCCAAGGCCGAGCCCGCCGGCCCGGTCGAGCCTGTCCCCGCAGAGGGCTACAACATCACCACGCACGAGTACGTGAACCTCGTGGTCGCCGTTTCAATCGCGGAGGGCGCCGACGTCGGCACTGCGCAGGGTGTCACGGTCGCGTACTCAACCGGTGGCGAGGAATTCACAGGGACGCACCCGCTGGTGGTCGAGCTGGACCGCGAAAGCTGCTCCTAGCATCTTGCGCACATCAGGACCGGTCCCGGTCTGTTTGCGCCAGGCGCGCCGGTCAATGCCACAATGGCAGGCGTGACCGCACCAAACAGCACCCCTCCCACCATCTTCGAGCAACTCGCTGAGGAACTCGGCGTCCAGCAATGGCAGGTCAAGGCAGCAGTCGAACTGCTCGACGGCGGATCCACGGTGCCGTTCATCGCCCGTTACCGCAAGGAAGTCACCGGGACCCTCGACGACGCCCAGCTGCGCGAGCTCGAGGAGCGGCTGCGGTATCTGCGCGAGCTCGAGGAGCGTCGGGCAGCTGTCCTTGAAGCGATCGAGGCGCAGGGCAAGCTCACCGACGAGTTGCGTGCCGCCGTCGTCGGTGCCACCACCAAGGCCCGCCTGGAAGACATCTATCTGCCCTTCAAGACGAAACGGCGGACCAAGGCGCAGCTTGCCCGGGAAGCGGGTCTGGAGCCGCTCGCGGAATCGCTGCTCGCGGATCCGTCGCTCGACCCGAACGAGGAAGCGAACCGCTACCTGAACGGCGCCGTGGCCACCGCCGAGGACGCCCTCGCCGGGGCCCGTGCACTGCTCGTGGAACGAGCAGGCCAGGACGCCGACCTGCTCGCCGACCTTCGGGAACGGCTCTGGAAGCAGGGGAGGCTGCGCTCGCAGGTGGTATCCGGCAAAGAGGCCGAGGGCCAGAAGTTCGCCGATTACTTCGACTTTTCACAGGCGCCGTCCGCCATGCCCTCACACCGCGTCCTGGCGCTGTTGCGTGGCGAGAAAGAGGGCGTCCTGCAGCTGGCCCTTGCCGAGGCCGATAGCACCGACGCCGAGGCCGCCCTCCGTGCCCGGCGCCGCTTCGAGAACTCCGTAGCCGCATTCCTCGGTGTCGCAGACCAGGGCCGGCCTGCGGATGCGTGGCTGATGGCGACTGTCCAGCAGGCGTGGCGCCGGCTGCTCGCGAAACTCTCGATCGACCTGCGCGTCCGGCTCTTCATGGAGGCCGAAACCGAAGCGGTCCGGGTCTTCGCAGCCAACCTGCGCGATGTGCTGCTTGCGGCACCCGCGGGCAGCCGCACCACGATCGGTCTCGATCCCGGGTTGCGGACCGGCGTCAAGGTGGCGGTGGTGGACGGAACCGGCAAGGTCCTCGAAACTGCGACCATCTACCCGCACGCTCCGGCGAAGAAGTGGAATGATGCGCTCGCAACGCTGTCGCGCATGGTGGCCAGTCACGACGTCGACCTCATCGCGATCGGCAACGGCACCGCTTCCCGTGAGACAGACAAGCTCGCGTCTGAACTGATCTCGCTGATCTCCGGCCGGACCCTGCACAAGCTTGTGGTGTCCGAAGCCGGGGCGTCCGTGTACTCCGCGTCGGCGCTGGCGTCGGCGGAATTGCCTGAGCTCGACGTGTCGCTGCGCGGCGCCGTCTCGATTGCCCGGCGGTTGCAGGACCCGCTGGCCGAACTGGTGAAGATTGACCCGAAGTCCATCGGCGTGGGCCAGTACCAGCACGACGTGAGCCCCGTAAAACTTGAGCGCTCGCTCGATGCGGTGATCGAAGACTGCGTCAACGCGGTCGGTGTGGATGTGAACACCGCCTCTCCGTCGCTCCTGACCCGGGTGGCAGGCGTGGGGCCCCTGCTCAGCGAGAACATCGTGGCCCACCGCGATGCCCACGGGCCCTTTGCCCGCCGGCGCGACCTGTTGAAGGTTCCGAGGCTCGGTGCGAAGGCGTTCGAGCAGTGCGCCGGCTTCCTCCGCATTACAGGCGGTGACGAACCCCTGGACGCCTCGAGCGTGCACCCGGAGGCCTACCCCGTGGCCCGGCGGATGGTGAACGACGCCGGTGGCTCACTTCGGTCGCTGAATCTCGCCGAGTACGTGGACGAGACCATCGGCCTGCCAACACTGCAGGACATCCTCGCGGAACTGGAGAAACCGGGACGGGATCCGCGGCCGGCGTTTGTCACGGCGTCGTTTTCCGACGTGGAGAAGATCTCGGACCTGCGCCCCGGAATGGTAATCGACGGTGTGGTGACCAACGTTGCTGCCTTCGGCGCGTTCGTTGACGTCGGTGTGCACCAGGACGGGTTGGTCCACGTCTCGGCGATGGCTGACCGTTTCGTCAGCGACCCGCACGAGATCGTGAAGTCGGGCCAGGTGGTGAAGGTCAAGGTGTTGGAGGCCGACCCTGAGCGCAAGCGGATCTCCCTCAGCCTGCGGTTGAATGACGACGCCGCTCCGCGTGGCGCCAAGCCCGCCCGGGAGGCGCGTGCGCGCGCGGGAGAAGACCGCCGTCGTCGTTCATCCGGCGGGGAGGGCGGCAGTCCAAAGCCCGGCACTTCCAAGCCGGGCTCGCCGCAGCAGCGCGGCAATGCCAAGCTTGGCAGCTCCAAGCAAGGCCCCCGGGCAGATCAGGCTCCGGCCAACAGCGCCATGGCGGAGGCGTTGCGCGCTGCGGGACTGGTGCCGCCGCGCTGAACCCAGTCCGCCCGGCCAACGCACCGCACTCAGCGGAGGGCGCAGGCGCAAAAGAACCCCGCAACGCGCATGTTGCGGGGTTCTTTTCGTACGTAGCTGAAGCCTTAGGCAGGCAGCTGCAGAACGTGACCGGTGAAGATGAGGTCAGCGTGAATGACGGTGTCAGCGTTGGCCTGGTAAAGGGCCTGCCAGCCGCCTTCGACGCCGAGCTTCGCAGCGATGCCGCTGAGGGTATCGCCGGACTGGATGGTGTAGGTCTCACCGGAGAGTGCAACGGCGGGAGCAGCGGGGGCCTGAACAACCGGAGCCTCAACGACGGGTGCCGGAGCGTGGACCTGTGCCTGAACAACCGGGGCCTCAACAACGGGTGCCTGAACAACCGGGGCCTCAACAACGGGTGCCGGAGCAACCGGAGCCGGAGCCTGGACCGGTGCCTGAACCTGCGGAACAGACTGAGCCTGAACGGGAGCAGGTGCCGGAGCGGCGGGGATCGGGGTCGGGTTGGCACCGGCGGTCAGGCCGAGCTTGGCCGAGCATGCGGGCCATGCGCCCCAACCCTGGCCTGCGAGAACGCGCTCAGCAACGGCGATCTGCTCTGCACGGCTGGCGTTTTGAGGCAGGCCCTGGCCGCCGAAGCCGGCCCAGGTGGACGGGGTGAACTGCAGTCCGCCGGAGAAGCCGTTGCCGGTGTTGATGGCCCAGTTGCCACCGCTTTCACACTGTGCAAGGGCGTCCCAGGTGCTGGCCGGAGCAGCGTTGGCTGCACCAGCGGATGCACCGAGACCGATACCGACGAGGGCGGCAGCTGCGAAGCCGCGGCGCACGTTAAGGCTGAGTTTCTGGTTCTTCATGGGTACGATGCTCCAAAAGGCCACCTGCACTCGTTCCGTCCCCGGACATCTTTGCGCCGTTGCTCACCCTTGACTGATCAGTGGTCTTGTCTGTGGTGTCTGCCGGACGAGCAACGTGCGGTGGAGGGGCAGCACCAGGGCATTATGTGGCAGACGTAAACGGAGTCTGCTTTGTGATTTCCCGAAAGTGGGTACGTCCCCACCGTAGAGTGTTTTCTAATCGTTGCCAAATCGAGACGTTTTGGTGCTTGACGAAAAGCGTCGGAGAACTCCTTGATCGGAGTGGTGTAAACACCGTTGACCACTGTAAAACATAGGGATGGATGCGTACCAGTCGGTAACCTGTGAAATTCCCATGAGATGGGGGGATATGGACGCCTATGGGCACATCAACAATGTCCAGGTGGCGCGACTCCTGGAAGAGGCGCGTATCCATGCGTTCGGCCCACCCGGGGGAACGGGGGCGCCGGGTGAGGATCCTCCGGTGCCGCTCTTTTCCTCCATCGGATCAGACGTGCAGGCGCTCGTGGTGGAGCATCGCATCAGGTACACGGCCACGCTGGATTACCGGAACATGCCGTTGAAAATCGAGGTATGGATCGCAGACCTGAAGGCAGCAAGCATCGACATTGCCTACCGTATCCAGGATCCCGTGACGAATCGGGTGTGCGTGAAGGCCCAGTCCACGCTGGCGTTCATAGATGGCGAGTCAGGCTCCCTGCTTCGCATCACCGCCGAGCAGAAGGAGCAGCTGGCGCCTTACATAGGGCCGGGGCTGTTCAGGTGAAACCGCTCGAATGAGCTGGCAGGACACACCCCGTTCGGTGGTTCATTTGGGGCGTGTCCTGCCGACTCAACGAGGCGCGTCTAGGCGGCGATGTATCCGTTCGGGTTCAGCACGTACTTCGTCGCTGCACCCTTGTCGAACTCCTCGTAGCCCTGCGGTGCCTCCTCCAGGGGAATGGGCTTGGCGTTGACGGCCTGGGCGATGTGCGCCTTGTCATGCAGGATCGCCATCATCAGCTGACGGTTGTACTTCATGACCGGACACTGGCCCGTGGTGAAGGACAGTGACTTTGCCCAGCCGGTGCCGAGGGAAAGGGACAGCGACCCGACCTTCGCAGCCTCGTCGATTCCGCCCGGATCGCCCGTGACGTAGAGTCCCGGGATGCCCAGCGCGCCACCGGCGGCGGTGATGGACATCAGCGAGTTCAGCACCGTCGCTGGAGCCTCGTGCGAGGCGTCCTTGCCGTGACCGCGTGCCTCGAAGCCGACGGCGTCGACACCGCAGTCCACTTCCGGCACTCCGAGGATCTGCTCAATCTGGTCCTTTGGCTCGCCCTTGGAGACGTCCACCGTTTCGCAGCCGAAGCTGCGTGCCTGCGCAAGGCGCTCCTCGTTGAGGTCAGCCACAATAACGACGGCGGCACCCAGCAGCTGCGCGGACAGTGCGGCGGCCAGCCCGACGGGGCCCGCGCCGGCGATGTAGACGGTGGAGCCGGTGGTGACGCCGGCCGTGTACACGCCGTGGTAGCCCGTGGGGAAGATGTCCGAGAGCATGGTCAGGTCCAGGATCTTCTCCAGCGCCTGGTCCCGGTCCGGGAACTTCAGCAGGTTCCAGTCGGCATAGGGAACCAGAACGTACTCAGCCTGGCCTCCGACCCATCCGCCCATGTCCACATAGCCGTAGGCGCTGCCCGGACGGTCCGGATTGACGTTGAGGCAGATGCCGGTCTTGCGCTCCTTGCAGTTCCGGCAACGGCCACAGGAGATGTTGAACGGAACCGAACAGATGTCTCCTTTCTTGATGAACTCGACGTCGCTGCCAACCTCGACTACCTCGCCGGTGATCTCGTGGCCGAGCACGAGGTCCGACGGGGCGGTTGTCCGCCCGCGGACCATGTGCTGGTCCGATCCGCAGATATTGGTGGCTACGGTCTTGAGGATGACGCCGTGATTCACCTGCCTACCAACGTTCGCAGGGTTGACGCCCGGACCGTCCTTCAGTTCGAACGTGGGGTAATCGGTATCAATGATCTCGACCTTGCCGGGGCCTTTATAGGCCACGGCCTTGTTTCCTGACATGGTGATCCCTTCAGAGTTGGCGGTCGTTCGTCGTCGAACGTCCCTTCCGCAAGGCCATGGCTGACCCCAACTGTCAGCAGGAGGCCTCGCGGTCAGTCTAGGACCGGGACCCCCTGGAGGGCATCTGTTTTCATTAACATTCCAGTCGTACAAGACACGCCCCGCCGCGTTCTGCGGGCGGAGCGTGCTTGCGGTCGCGCTACTGGATGGCGCGGTTTTCCAGGTGTCGCAGGGCATAGGCGACTCCCAGTCCTCCGGCGAGGAGGCCGAGGATCAGGTTCAGCCAGTTGGTCGCGGCGTTCGTGGACAGGATGTTGGCTGCAGAATTACCGACTATCAGTCCGTAGAGCCACATGACCAGCAGCACGGCACCACTACCGATCAGGAAGTTGCGGGCCGAAAGAACTCCGCGGCTCATCCAGATTCCGGCGGCACCCAAGGCGAGGTACACCAGGTTGAGCAGCACGGAGACCTGGAACGCGCCCAGAAGCATCGCCTCGGAACCGAATGCGAATGCCATGGACGAATATGAGGTGGTGATGCCCGGAATGAGCCCGAGAATCCCCATCAGCAGGAAAACTACTCCCATCCCCATCGCTGCACTGCGAACGTGGTCGCGGGTTACATGGAAATCATGCGCGTGGTGTGATGCGGTAGTCATCTCCCCTCCTAATGTGTGAATATGACTCTTCGCTGTGCCGCGAGGCGTCGGGGGAGGCGCACCGCATGCACCGCTGTTGGAGGAGCGCAAACCGCGCTCAACCAGCACTCTCATTTTACTGCTGGATTACCCACCTGATAAGGGAACACAATGGCTGACAGGGCAATGATCACGGGCGCGACAGCGGGCCTCGGGGCTGAGTTCGCGGAGCAGCTCGCCGCGCAGGGCAATGCGCTCGTGCTGGTCGCCAGGGACTCCGCGCGGCTGGAGGAAAAAGCCGCCGCACTGCACTCCCGATTCGGCGTCGCCGTCGAGGTGCTGGTAGCGGACCTGCACGACGACGACGGCGTCCGCCGCGTTCTCCGCAGGCTGCGGGCCGGGCAGGACCCCGTTTCAACCCTGGTCAACAACGCCGGCTATGGCCTTCCCAAATCCTTTGAAGACAATCCGCTCGAGGAAGAGCTCAACCATGCGGCAATCCACCTCACTGTTCCTCTGGCGCTCAGCCACGCTGCGCTGCAGGGCATGCTGGCCCGGGGCTCCGGACGGATCGTGAATGTGGCGAGCGTTGCCGGGTTCACGCCGCGCGGCACCTATGGCGCCCTGAAAGCGGCCATGATCAACTTCAGCCAATGGGCAAACTTCGCCTATCGCAGGCGTGGAGTTACCGTGATGGCGCTCTGCCCAGGGTTCGTTCACACCGAGTTTCACCAGCGCATGGGTATGGATAAAGGGTCCGTTCCGCGGTGGATGTGGCTCAATGCGGAGGAGGTCGTTCAGGCTGCGCTGAAGGACCTCTCCGCGGGCAAGGCCGTCTCCATCCCCAGCATGCGCTACAAGGTGCTGGCGTTCATCGCGAGGAACGCGCCGTCGTCATTGGTGGCGCCCCTTGCCGCCCGCGGCAGGTGAGCGGCCGTGTGGGTGGGATTCACCGAGTTCGACCTCCTGCTGGGCGACGTCCACTCCCTGAAGGGGAAGCGCTCGCTGATTCGGCCGCTCGTTGCTGAGGTGCGGCGACGCTTCGACGTCTCCGTGGCGGAAGTCGGTTCCCAGGACCTGCACCGCCGCGCGATGGTGGGGGTGGGCCTTGTCTCAGGCGATCGCAGGCATGTTGTGGAGGTCCTCGATGCGGTTGAGCGATTCGTTGCGGCGCGCCCGGAGGTTGAACTCTTAAGTGCTCGTCGCCGAATCGTGACCGGCGACGACTAACCAAATTGCAAGCCAGCTTAGTATCATGGAGGGTCGAGACGTACTTACAGGGAGGTAAGAACATGTCTGGATTTTTCAAACTGGTAGACGCCCATGATCATGGGTACCGGCTGAAGCTTATGGCGGGTGATGGCACCCTGGTGGCTGTCTCCGCGTATTTCCCCACCAAGCAGGCGGCCGTCGAGGGAATTGACGCCATTCGCGAGATCGCTGGGACCGGACCGGTCATGGACCACACCCGCAGGAACTCCTCCGCCGTCCACGAATCCGACCGCTCTGAACACCCAGCACACGCGGCCGGAAAGAGGCGACTTTCAGCCTAAGCGTCGCGCGGACCAGAACCCTACATGAAAACTATCGGCATCAGCACCAAGATGTACCTCGGCTACGCCGCCTCGTGCATCTGGCTCGAAGAGGTGGTGCGTATTGCGCAAGCCAGCCCGGCGGTACGGGACGGGCACGTGGAACTGTTCGTGGCGCCGTCGTTCCCGGTGCTTGAGACTGCACTCCGGCTGACGCGGGACACGGCCGTGAAAGTCGGAGTTCAGAACGCCAGCGATCAGGACACCGGCGCCCTGACCGGCGAGGTGAGCCCTGCGTTCCTTGCGGAGATGGGCGTGCAGCTCGTTGAGCTGGGCCACGCCGAACGACGCCGGCACTTCGGGGAGGATGACGGCGTGACGTCCGCGAAGGTAGCGGCTGCGCAGCGGAACGGGCTCACGCCGCTGCTGTGCGTCGGTGAGCTGGAGCGGACGTCAGTGGAGGACGCAGCCCAATTCTGTCTCGATCAGGTGGCGACGGCCGGTGTCAGCGCTGCGGGCCCGGCACCGATTCTTGCCTACGAGCCGGTGTGGGCCATCGGTGCTGCGGAACCGGCAGGGGCCGATCATGTGCGGGCCGTGGTAGCCCGTATGAAGGCTGAACTGCCCGACGGCGTCGCGGTGATTTACGGCGGCAGTGCCGGCCCTGGGTTGTTGCCGCGTCTGCGGCCTGAGGTGGATGGACTGTTCCTCGGGCGGTTCGCGCATGATCCGCGGAACCTCGAGCTCATCCTCGCGGAGTCGGCAAACTAGAGGGGGCCGGGTTGCTACGGTAAACCCATGACTGCCCAGCCCGCCCGGCTCCTCCTTGACGTCGACACCGGCATTGACGACGCCGTCGCCCTCCTCTACCTGCTGGGCGTGCCCGATGTGCACATTGAGGGGATCACCTGTACGGCCGGCAACGTATCTGCGCGTCAGGTTGCGGCGAACACTCTGGCGTCGCTTGAGCTGGCCGGGGTCACCGGCGTCGCGGTCGCCCTCGGCCGCGAAGTCCCGCTTGAGATTCCGCTGGTCACCACCGAGGAGACCCACGGCGACCAGGGGCTCGGGTATGCGGTACTGCCGCCGGCCAGGCAGGCTGTGTCCGGCCGGTCTGGAATTGACCTGTGGGTGGAGGCGGCCCGCGCGAATCCAGGCGAACTCACGGGGCTCGTCACCGGTCCCCTCACCAACCTGGCGCTCGCGATCCGGCAGGAACCCGACCTGCCGCACCTGCTCAAAGGGCTGGTAATCATGGGCGGATCCTTCAACTACCGCGGCAACACCACGCCCGTTGCGGAATGGAACACCCATGTTGACCCCCACGCTGCCCGCGAGGTCTACGCCGCGTACGATGGTGTGCCCACGGAGAAGCTGCCGATCATCTGCGCGCTGGAAACCACCGAGCGGATAGAGTGCCGGCCTGAGCACATCGAGCGGTTGGCAGCCGCCGCCGGAGTGCCGCCCGAATTGCTCCACACCGACGACGCCGACGGGTTGCGCAGTTCCTCATCGAACCCGGTCATCGCGTTCCTTTCCGACGCCCTTCGCTTCTACATGGAGTTCCACCGGCTGTACAACCAGGGCTACATCGCCCACCTTCACGATCTCTTCGCCGCAATGGTCGCCACGGGCGAGGCAAGCTACAGCGCCCGGGAAGCGCATGTGGACGTCGAAACGGAGTCAGCGTTGACGTTCGCGCAGACCGTGGGTGACTTTGCGGGATTCCGCAAGCTCCCGCCGAACGCCCGTGTGGTCACCGGTAATAACCCCGACGAAGTCTTCGAGTTGATGATCGAGCGAATTGCTTCCCTGGCCCGCAGGGTCGCTTCAGCCCAGGCCCGGTAGACTTGTGAGCTGCCGGTGGATCCCGCCGGCCTGCGCCGAGGTGACATGAGGTGCGCTCCCACGTAAATGCTTCACCGTGCGTAAGGAACGCCATGAATTCTTCCCTGACGCTGCCCTCCCAGGCCTCTGCGCCGTCGTCGCGCTGGATGCTCCTGGCTGCCGGCGCCGTAGTCATCGCAGCCACCTACCTGTACCTGGTTCTGGTCCAGCCCACCGAGATTGCCGGGGGAGCAGGATCGCCTGCCGGGCTGATCACCCTTGTGGGATTCCTCGGCGGCGGCGCCCTGCTGGTGGCCGGCATCCTGCCCAGGCTGAACACCCAGGCTGTTGTGCTGATGCCGATCGGTATTGCGCTGAACATCTCGTTCGGCCAGCTTGCCGGTACCCTCGGACTGCCGATCTACCTCGATGCGCTCGGCACGGTGCTCGTCGCCGTACTGGCCGGACCAGCTGCGGGCGCGGCGACCGGTGTGCTCAGCAACGCCATCTGGGGTCTGTTCAACCCGTTCGCCCTGCCGTTCGCGGCTGGTTCCGCGGCTATAGGCCTGCTTGCCGGTCTGGCTGCGCGGTGGGGCATGTTCCGCCGCATCTACCTGGTGCCGATCGCCGGCCTGCTGACCGGCGTCGTCGGTGGTCTGCTGGCTGCTCCCGTTGCTGCCTTCATGTTCGGTGCGGCCGGGACCATGGGCACGAACGCCATCGTGGCGGCCTTCCGTGCGATGGGCGACACCCTGCTGGTCGCCGCTACCAAGCAGGGGCTGACGTCGGACACGATCGACAAGCTCATCGTGTTCACGGTCGTGGCGTTGATTGTGTACGCGCTGCCGCGCCGCACCCGCGACGCCTTCCCGTTTGTGCGGCGCCACCGGGTGCTGCTCGGTCAGCCCTCGCCGATTGCACAGTCCGCTGACGCAGGCGTACCGGGCGGAAGCACGGCCGGAAGGAAGTAAGGGTTGCGGTTCCGCCGCCGAATCTTCAACCCGCTCACCGAGCTGACCGTCGCCGGGCTGCTCGTTGTGCTGGTGCTTGTGGTCGACGCCTGGCGTTTCTCGCTCCTGATCCTCCTGCTGGCGGTCCTCCCCGCGGCGGCATCGTCCGGGCGCGCGGAACGCATCGCCGTCGTCTTCGGAGTGCTGGTGGGGCCGATGCTCCTCTTTGTCCTGCTGCTCCATGGGCTCTTCTATCCCGAGGGCGACACCGTGTTGCTCGACCTCGGAATAGCCGCCGTCACCGCTGAGGGACTCCAGTTCGCGTTGTCCATGGGCACCCGCATCGCGGCTTTCGCCGGTCTGCTCCTCACCGCGGTGCTGTCCATGGACGTGTCCGAACTGCTGAGCACCCTCACCCATCGGGGGTGGAACCGCAAGCTGGTGTTCGTGCTGGGGGCAGCCCTCGGACTCGCGCCGCTCGTGTCCGAAAGAGCCTCGCGGATCACGAGGGCCCAGCAGTCGCGCGGCCTCGTGGTTACCCGTAGCCCGCTGTCGAAGCTGCGGGCGCTCGTGATGGTGGGGCGGCCGCTTATCGCCGGGTTGCTGATGGACGCCGCCGACCGGACCCGCGCCCTGGAGGCCCGCGGTTTCGCCGGGACCATGCCGCGCACCAGCTACCGCGCTGACACGGACACCGCAGCTCAACGGACAGTTCGCTGGGCGATGCTTGCCGTCGTCGTGCTCTTCAGTGCCTGGTGGTATCTGGGGAGGCTGGTGTGATTTCTCTTGATCTGCGTAGCTTCACGTACGACGACGGCGCGGGGCTGGCTGACATTTCCCTCACCGTTGGCGCGGGGGAGAGGGCACTGGTTGTCGGTGCTTCCGGTTCCGGGAAGAGCACCCTTGCGAGGGTGGTTGCGGGGCAGTTCGATAGCGGCCAGGGACATCGATTGGTCGGCTCCCTGACGGTCGCGGGGGAGCGTCTGGTTTTTGAGGGTTCGGACTCCGATCCGCGCATTGATCCTGCCGCGTGGGCTGCGCACGTAGGTTTCGTCGGGCAGCGGGCACACGCCCAGTTGTCGATGGTTTGCGCGACGGTCGCTGAGGAAATTGCCTTCGGTCTTGCCAACCGCGGCGTTTCGTCTGAGCAGATGCATCAGCTCGTGGAGCGTGCCGCCGAGCGGGTCGGCTTGAGTGATCTGCTCGAGCGGGATCCGCGGCGATTGTCCGGCGGGGAGCTCCAGCGCGTGTGTATTGCGGCCGCCGTCGTCGGTGGTCCCGGCCTTCTTGTGCTGGATGAGCCGTTCAAGGGGCTTGATGCTACCGGTCGCCGGGATATCGAGGCGCTGCTGAACGAGGTGGCGCAGAGTGGGACCGCTCTCCTGCAGTTCGAGCCGATGCTTCCGTCTGGTTTTGCTCCCGGGAGCCGGGTTCTGGTGCTTTCTGACGGCACTGCGGTCATTGACGGTGGGAGCGCGGCAGATCTGCGGCGGTACGGAGTAGGGACCGAAGGCACGATTTCAGATCCGGCTCCATCGGGTGCGCCGGCCGCGACCGGTGCGATGCCAGCCATTCGCCTCCGCGACCTCACCTTCGGTTATGGCACGGAGCCGGTTCTTTCGATAGCGGAACTGACCATTCTCCGCGGTGAGGCGCTGGCGGTGCTCGCTCCGAACGGGTCAGGTAAGTCGACGCTCCTCCAGCACCTGAACGGACTGCTGCAGCCGTCGGCTGGCATGGTGCACGTGGACGGGCAGGACATTTATGGTCGAGTCACGGGGTCTCTTGCTGCGAGCGTCGGCTACCTCTTTCAGGACAGTGACCAGCAACTCTTCGAGCGCACGGTGCTGCGGGAGGTGTCGTACGGACCGCGAGCGGCCGGGAAATCGGCGAAGGAAGCGAGGCAGCTCTCGCTAGGGGCTTTGAACGACGTCGTGCTCGCGGATGTCGTCGACGCTCATCCGCACGATCTCTGCTTCCGCGACCGGAGACTCCTCGCGCTGGCATCGCTGATGGCGAGGGGACCTGACATTTGGGTGCTCGATGAGCCGACGGTGGGCCTGGATCTACGCGGACGGGACGTCTTGGCGAGTCTCATCCGGCGCCATGTAGGTGGTGACGGAACCCTGGTGATGGCGACGCATGACGAGGCTTTCGCTGAGGCTGTCTGTTCGCGTGCAATCAGGCTCGATGGGGGAGCGGTTGCCGGTAACGGTGCTGGTTTGACCCGATCTCCGGGTCGCGAAGCGACTCAAGCGGATGGGCGGCCCAGGGAATAGCGGCGCTCACCGCCAGTCGGACTTGTTCACTATTCAGCGCCTGTCCAGAGGGGTAGAATCACCCTCCTCCGATGCCCGGGGGTGGCTCGGTTGAGTTCTACCGAACCGAGTTGAGGAAGGAATCACCATGGGCGAGCAGAACGTGAATGTGGACCACGCTGGTGCCCCGGAACAGGCGGGAGAACCGGTGGCCCTGCAGGTGATGCGCCGGATGTTCCGGGAGGGCTTTTCCACTGGCAATGGAGCTGTCGCCGAGGAGCTGTGTTCCCCGGACCTCGTCGCCCATCAGTTCGGCATGGCAGGCACCGGCGCGGAAGCGGTTGAGCATGTGAAAGCGGCTATGAAGGACGTCCACACCATTGTGCCGGACATGACCTTCACGATCGAGGACTGGGCGGAGTCGGGCGACCGCATCTGGGTGCGTACCCGGGGACGGGGCACCGCCACCGGCCCGTTCTTCGGTCCTCCTAGCAACCGACCGATAGACATAACTGTCATAGACGTGGCGCGCATCGTGGATGGCAAGATCGTAGAACACTGGGGCGTACCTGACCGGTTCGCAATACTCGCCCAAACCGGGGTCCTCGACCGGCTGGCAACACCGAGTCCTTAGCATCATAAACTCGTGCAACTGGGGAACGGCGCCCAGCGTCGTATTCAGACGCGCCCGCGGTACCGGCTGATCACGACTTCAGGAACGCAGGCAAACGTGGAGGGAACGGACACAATGTCCGCTCCCTCCACGTGAGCGTGGTTTCTTCACCCGCCTCTCACACTTGGCGCAAGCACCTAAGGTCAGTGGTGCCCGGCTTCCGTTGTCCCGAACATCAGGGTGCGGCGCGGAATGTCGTAGTACACGGTCTCCGCCGAAGCGAGCAAGTCCTGAAGATTATCGGCGTCATCGGCGTCGATGGTGAGAACTTCCTCCCAGGCTCCCTGGTCAAGGACCAGTTGCAGAGTCCATGATCCGGGCTGGCCTGGATCGCCAGCTACCCAGCTGAACTGATAGTGGCTGAGCTGCCGGACTTTGATGCTGTCGTCGGTGATGGGCTGATTCAGATTCGGTGCCATGGTGATCGGTTCCTCCTTGCACGACCCACCCGGGGCGGTGGGTGCTGTGGCCTGTTCTGACAGGTACCGGAAGGGCCCGTTCGTAGTGCTGTGGAATGAATCGGGCTCACCCGGATGCTCCTAAAGTAGTGCCCGCAGCAACAGCGGTAAACACCCCTGATGCTGTCCGGCTTAGAGCAGCTGGAAGCGGCTAGGCATCGATCACCAAATCGGTGCGCGCAGTGGAGCAGCAGGGCAGGAACTTGCCTGCATCGATCTCCCGTGCGCGGATCCCGCCCTGGTGGTTCATCTCGACCTCTCCTGCAAGCTTCACTACCTTGCAGGAGCCGCACATGCCTTCCTTGCAGTTCGCGCTGATCCTGACGCCCGCACGCTGGGCGACCCCGAGGATGTGTTCGGTGGGGTCGATGCGCACGTTGATGCCTGTGCGCATGAAGGAGAGGGTGAGGTCTCCCGTTCCGACCGTGTCGAAGCTCGAAGCATCAGGGGACACGGCCTCCGGCCCCGCGTCCGAACTGCCGTCGGCGGCTTCGGAATAGGGCGCGTCCGAGTCCACGGTTTCCAGCGGCATCCCCGTGGCCTCAAGGGGCCCCCCGGCGTTATAGCTGGGCTCGTAGAGCCCGAACGCTGTGGGCTGGCTTTCATAGTAGTCCTCGGCGGAATCAGCGATTTCTTCAGCGATTTCCTCTGCAATGTCCACCGCAAGCGCGACTTCCGCCTGATATTCAAGGATCGTCTGGCGGTTTCCAGTGAAGAATTCCATGTAGATGGAGGTGTCGTCGACGCCGACCTTCCGCAGGAGCTCGGTGGCGGTGTTCAGGTAGCCCTGGGGGCCGCAAGCATAGACCTGGCGGCCGTTGGCATCGGGGGCAACCTCGTCGAGCATGGCCGCCGTCAGCCTTCCGCTGAGCCAATCCCACTTTTCGGGTTTACTGCGGTCGCCCAGCGCGTAGAAGACCTTGACTCGCGAGTCCACCGAGGCAATGTAGGCCAGCTCCTGGTGGAAGGCAAATCCTCCAGCCTCCGCTCCGTGGTAGAGCACCACGACATCGGCCGTTCCGGGCAGTGAATGGATGGTCCGCACCATCGACATGATTGGGGTGATGCCTGCGCCGGCGGCCAGCAAGAGGTATCGTGCCCGGCGGTCGGCATCGGGCAGGTGGAACGCCCCGACCGGCCCGAGCATCTCGAGGACGGTGCCGGGTTTGATGTTCTCGTGCACCCAAGGTGAGACGAGCCCAGTGGGGTCTCGTTTTACTGTGATGTCGAAGGTCCACGGCTGCGTGGGCGAACTGGACAGCGAGTAGCTGCGGTCCACCGGGTCCTGGTCCTCGCTGTTGACGGGAAAAGCGACGTTTACGTACTGGCCCGCACGGAACGCGAGGGGCGCACCGTCGCAGCGGCGGAACACGAAGGTCATCATCCCGCCCACCTCGGGAACGATCTCGACACATTCGGCCATAAACTCCTGCGGATGCCAGGGGCCCAACGCGTGGGCGGCGCGGGCAGGTCCCTCGGAGCTGCCCATCACCCTGTTCCACGGCATCTCAAGACCGCGGATGCGCTGCGGTTCCAGGATTTCAGTCTCCGTGCCGAGTTCAATCATGCCAAGTGCTCCTGCACACGCTTCACGTACCAGTTGATGAACGCCTCGACCTGGTATTCGCTCTTCATGTACGGGCCGGGCTCATAGGCGGGGCTGCTGGCGCCCTTCTGGCACAGCTCCACAAACGCCTTGTCCTGCAGATTGGTCTGCTTCCAGGTGTAGGTGAGCTTCTCCAGGTCGTAGTCGACACCTTCCTCGGCGTCGTCAGCCACCAGCCAGGTGGTGCGTACCAGCGTCTGGTGTTCGTTGACGGGGAAGGCGCCGAACGTGATGACGTGGTCCCCCTGGAAATGGAACCAGCTGTTGGGCTGCAGGTGCATCGAGCAGCGGCCAAGGCGGAAGTCTCGCAAGTCACCCAGCAGCTTCTTGGAGAGCCTGCGCCCATCGGGGGAGAACGATTCGCCTTCACCGTCGAGCGATTCCCGTGAGATGCGGATTCCCGCTACGCGCGTGTCAAGCTCCTCGACGACCTCGTAGGGAAGGCCATAGCGGCGGCAACGCTCTTCGAGCGAGGACTGCGCTTCCTTGTTGCGGTCCCACACTTCCTCGAGATGGGCCGGGATCAGCCCCTCCGTCAGGCCCCAGGTGGGAAAGAGAGAACAGGCGAGCTCCGGGTGGCCGTCGCAGTGGTAGCACTCACGGTTGTTCTCCATGACGAGCTTCCAATTGCCCTCTTCGATGATGTTCTGCTGATAGGCGATTTTCGACTTCGACAGATCGTGGGGCGCGAGGTAAGGCTCGAAGATCTTAGAAGTTTCGTCGAAATCCGCCGGCGGTTCATTCGCAATGCAGACGAAGATGAGTCCGGCGACCATGCGGCTGTGGGCGCGCTTGAGGCCGAAGCAGCCCTTGTCGAACTTCGTTTCCCCAGGTGCCGAGGCGTGGATCAGATTGCCGTCGGGCGAGTAGGTCCAAGAGTGGTAGCCGCAGACCAGGTTTCCCGTTGTTCCCGCGGGTTCGGTCAGGACGCGAGCGCCGCGGTGGCGGCACACGTTGTGCAGGACGTTCACGCCGCCGTCGTCATTGTGCAGCACGATCAGGGAGTAGGGCCCGTAGTCGACGGTGACGTAATCGCCCGGCTCCGGGAGCTCGGCGATGCTGGCTGCAAAGATCCAGTGCCGGCCAAAGATTGCCTGCATGTCGACGTTGAAGATTGTCGGATCGGTGTAGAAGGGGGCATCGAGGGAGTATCCCACGCGCCGGAAATTGAACAACTCGGTGATTTCCGCTAGCTGCTCGGCAGGCAAGGATGAAGCGAGCTTCCCTCGTGAATTGAGGGGCACGTTCACTGGAGCGGACATCTGTTTCCTCCGGGATGGATGGGTAAGTATGGGATACGTGGAGATCACGGCCTGGTGGAGTCCAACCGGCGTGTTAGCGAAATCACTGTACTCATAAGATTAGGGACGTTTGGGCTGCAGTAAAAGCGCAAGATTTCGGAGATAACAGTGCATCATTAGTGCATGATCGATCCACGGCTCATAACACTTCGGGTGTTTGCCCGGTGCGGCACTGTTGGAGCAACCGCGCAGCTCACGGGTTATTCTCCCTCGGCCGTCTCCGCGCAACTGCGGGAACTCCAGCGCATGCTTGGAATGCAGTTGCTGACGAAGGATGGCCGGGGTGTCCGACTGACCGCCACGGGCCGCTTTCTTGTGGAGGGCTCGGACACACTCATTGCGGAATGGGAGAGCCTACGGGCCGCGGCCATGGAGGCCGGCGACCAGGTGCAGTCCCGTTTTGGCCTTGGCGGATTCTCCACGGCGGCCGCTCAACTGCTCGCTCCGCTGGCCGCCACCCTGCACGCAACACGCCCTCTGCTTGAGGTGCAGGTACTCGAGGCCAACCCGGCCCGCTGCTTCGACTTGTTGGTCGCCGAGCGAATCGACCTCGCGGTCATCGTCGCCATGCAATCCGATACCTATGTTGAGGACGATCCGCGCTTCGAGCAGACCGTTCTCCTCGACGATCCCCTGGACGTAATCATTCCCTCCGACCATCCGTTGGCATCGCGGGAAACGGTGACGCTCCCAGAGTTGGCGTCGGAACCCTGGATCACCGAGGCCGCAGGTTCCACCTACCATTCCCTATTCACTGCGGCGTTCACGGCAGTCGGGGTGACACCGCGGATCGCCCACGAGGCCGTTGAATGGGAAACGCAGATCGCCTTCGTTGGCGCGGGGCTGGGCGTGGGCCTGCTGCCACGACTGGCGCCCCTGCATGGTGCCGAAAACGTGGTTCGACTGCGCATTACTGGCAAGGGGAAGCCCGCGCGCCGCATCGTCGCTGCCGTGCGCAGGGGTAGCATCACATCGCCCCTGATTAAGGAGTCGCTCGGCATCCTGCAAGTCAGCGCCAAACGGATCCTCACCGCCCGACCCGAAGACAATCACTGAAATCTCCTGGGCTGGATCCGTTGCAGACGGGTGCGGCGGAGTCAGTGTGAGGGTTCAAGTTGGCGCCGATCAAGTGGTGTGGAGCGATTTTCGCCACGACGGTCTGCCAGCTTCTTAAGACGGAGCGGAGAACTTCGATGACGATGACGTAATCACCTCGGTCGGAACGCTTGGTAGGTAGGATCCGGGGAATGATGATCTCCTACCCGTACTGGCTCCGGTTTCGCGGCCAAAAGTTCGGCGTTGTATGGCAGACCGATGATGGAACCGGCCAAGTCGAAGGAGATACCGACTGCGTGCTTGTCAATGACGGTCGCATAGTTTCCGTGCGCAGCCCGGAGGGGTTCGCGACCGTGGCGCAGCAATACGGTTTGCAACTGGAGGAGGGGAGTGACGAACCTCAGAACCTGGATGGACTGGAACGGCTGCTGGAGTTGCCGGCATCCGATGGGATCTGCACGGAATTACTCAACGCGTGGAACCTGTTCAACGACATCGCCCGCAGCGTCGGTGCGTCCCTAGACGACAGCGGACCAGAAGCATCCAAGTGCTACGACAAGCTCTTCTATGGCACCAACCTGGAAAATATCACCCCCGTTGGCGAGCGCTACAGCCCAGAATTCACGGATGAAGAGCGTATCCTCGTCGCGGAGATCCTCAACCGTGGACGGACCATTTTGGCCGCTCGCGTCACGAAGCGCGACTAAGCCTCAGGGCTCAGCTGTCGTTGAACCCCCGTTGGTGACGGTCCGAAGGATGGAAAGCACGCAGGGAGGCGTCCTTGACGGGGCTGTTAGCCTCCTAGCATGGGGGAAGACGCGGCGAAGTTTGTCAGTGATTTTGGTGCGATGGTGCGGCTTGTGCAGTCGGCTCAACCTACCTCTGAGCGTGGTCGGGAATTGGTCAATACTCTGGCTGCGCACCTCGGCGCTCCGCCGTCGTCCCTTCCCATGGTTGTCGAGGAAGTGTCCGTTCACCGGTTCATGGACGCCGATATTATCCTCGCTTCGCTCGTGGGTGAGGGCAGTAGGCTGACCGGTATCGGGGGCGGTGACCAGCGGCACCATATGTCCCTGAGCGACATGGTCCAGCAATCCGACATCTACCCAAATTTCCCGCTTTCACAGCCCGACTACGCAAATCTTCCAGTCGGTCCTGACGAACAGCGGCAGACTGTTGCTTTCGGTCTTCGCCTCTTTCACCACAACGGCGAACCGATCGCGCTCCTACAGCGCAAAGCGGAACCCCGATATGGACGGCAAGCTGCTTCCTTGGAAGCGCTCTGCGCGGATGCGGCGGTCACAGCGGACTTCCTCGCCGTATTCCGACGTCGTATGGAGCGGGAAAGCGTCCTTCAAGGACAGATACTGTCCTTCACGATTGAGGAGTTCGGTCCTAGTAGCTCGGGGGTGACCTTTCACAGGAGGCCCGAGCTGGCGAGGAGCCAGATCGTGTTGCCTGAGGGTCTCCTCGCCAGGATCAGCGACCATGCCCTCGGGATTGCCGCTCACAGGAACGAGTTGGTGGCAGCCGGACAACATCTCAAGCGGGGGATTCTTTTGTACGGCCCGCCTGGCACGGGCAAGACGCACACGGTTCGTTACTTGTTGAGCGCTAGCGAGGGGACGACGGCCATCATCTTGTCCGGCGGCACGCTCGCTCACGTGAGTGAGGCAGCCCGGATGGCACGAGCTCTTCAACCGTCCATCGTGGTGCTCGAGGACTGCGACCTCATTGCGGAAGACCGCAGCTTCGGCCATGGTCCGCAACCCCTGCTCTTTGAAGTGCTAGACGTCATGGACGGCCTCGATGATGATGCCGACGTCACGTTCGTGCTCACGACTAATCGTGTGGACATGCTCGAACGCGCGCTCGCACAGCGTCCCGGCCGTGTGGACCTTGCTGTCGCGATTCCCCTTCCGGATGAGGGTGAACGTGCTGCCCTATTGCAGCTTTACGCGCCCAGCGAAGCATTTAGCGTCGAAACTATGCGCGCGGCAGCGGAAGCAACTGAGGGAACGACGGCGTCGTTCACTAAGGAACTTGTTCGCCGCGCAGTCCTCGCTTCAGCATCCGAGGCAATGCCATTGGGCGACCATCACCTGCTGACTGCAGTGGATGAGCTCATGGCTGACGGTGCCGCCCTCACTCGGAGCCTGCTTGGGAGCAACCGACAACCAGCCGAAAACGGTCCAGGGGAGGAGAGCATCTCCTCCTTCGGATATGTGCCTAATGCCCAGCACTATTCCGGGTCCTACGCGCCGGCGTATCCCATGCGTATGACTTTCGAGGATCAGCCAGGTGTACAGGACGTCAACCGCCCGTGGGTCGACCGCGTCGAAGATGAAGAGTCCGCCCAGGAAGACGACACAGCTATCGATCGCGAGCATCATCCCGAACAGTGACTGGCTTGCAGGTGAACTGGTTGACCCTTTCCTGCCCTGTCGGTTGACTGGCCATATGCGAAACGTCCTGGTGCTTGGGGGAACTGGCTGGCTTGGGTTTGAGATTGCCAAGCAGATGTTGGCGAACGGCGATTCGGTGACCTGCCTGGCACGCGGTAAGTCCGGTCAAGCACCTGCTAGGGCGGTCTTCGTGCAGGCTGATCGGCAATCGTCGGATGGCTACGCGGCAGTAGCCGATCAGTCGTGGGACGAAGTGGTGGAGCTTTCGTATGAGCCCCGACTTGTGCAGGGGGCCCTCGATGCTCTCGCAGGAAGGGCAGAGCACTGGACTCTGGTTTCATCAGTCTCCGTATATGCCACGAATGCCGATGCTGGTGCTGATGAATCCGCACCTCTGCTCGAGCCGATAGACCTAAAAGATTACGGGCAAGCGAAAGTCGCCGCTGAGCAGGAGTCACAGGAGACCGTGGGTGATCGGCTTCTCACAGTCCGGCCAGGACTGATTGCTGGCCCGGGAGATGGCAGCGACAGGTTTGGCTACTGGGTCGGACGATTCGCTCTCGCAGGCGGCGGGCCGGTGCTATCACCTCTAACTGACGGTCGAGTGGTACAGGTAATCGATGTCGAGGATCTCGCCATCTTCATAGCCAAGGCCGCTAGAGAACCGATTAGAGGTGTCATCAACGCCACCGGTGACCAGCATGCTCTCTCAGATGTGCTCGCGCTTTCTGCAGATGTTGCCGGCTTCACCGGAGACATAGTGGCCGCTGGCGACGAATGGCTCATGGAACACGATGTCCGGTTCTGGGCGGGTCCCCGGTCAATGCCGCTGTGGATACCAAAAGCTGATGTCGCATTTGCACAACGAGACAACACCGCCTTCCATGCTGCGGGCGGCGTCCTAAAGGGTCTCCGTCAAACCGTGCAACGTACCGTGGAATTCGAGCGAAAGCTTGGTCTTGACCGTGAACGTAGGTCCGGTCTGAGCCGATCGGAAGAGCTTGAGTTGCTGGACCAGCTTTCTCGATAAGCACGACGTGCTCTACGGCAGGATGGAGGCATGCACATCACGCGGCTGGACCACTTCGTTCTGACAGTTCGTTCCCTCGAAACGAGCATCGTTTTCTATGAGCGACTTGGCTTCAAGCACGTCACCAGCGATGGTCGCCACAGCCTCTTCTTCGGCGACAGCAAGATCAATCTGCATCCTGCGGCGCATCCCTACCTACCGGCAGCCGCCGCGCCAACTCCTGGCAGCGACGACCTCTGCTTCGTGGTCGACGCTCCGCCTCACGAGATACTGACGTTCCTGCAAGACGCTGGAGTCACAATTGAGGAAGGTCCCGGTGAACAGTTGGGTGCCCTCGGCCCGATGACGAGTGTCTACATCCGGGACCCTGACGGGAACCTTCTTGAGTTCGCCACATACGCGGGGAAGCCATAGTTGCGCATTTCTGAGGTGCCCGCTTGCGAGCACACCCCCTCGAATCAAGAGCGACCCTAAGTATGCGCACTTCGCGCAAACGCAGAGGGAGGCTGCCGTCTCAGCGACGACAGCCTCCCTCGGATCTATCTGCCTAGGGCGCTACAGAGGGCAACGTCGACTCACTTTGTCTCCTCCGGGTGAGCGAAGTCGGATTCCCAGTTGTCCTTGGCAGCCTGGTCCTCGGTGACGGCCGTGGTGCCGGGCACCGCACGGTTCAGGTGCAGGAATTCGAGGTGGGTTTCGTAGTGGTCCAGGACATCGGTGATGACCTGTTCCTTGCTGTAGCCGGCAAGGTCGTAGCTGTGGCTGCCCTCGAGGGAGAAGACCTCCATCCGGTAGTACTTCGGTTCGAGCCCGGCATTTCCGGGCGCGTATGACGGGGTGTCGTACTGGACCGGGTAGATCTGGTACTTGAACGGGCGCTCGTCACAGAGCCTCACCAGCAGGTCGACGTGGCGGATGCCGCAGGTCTCGACAACGCCGGTCGTCAGGGTCACATTGGCGTCCTGCGCCTTCAGCTCGTCGTGCACCTCCTGCAATGCGGGCAGCGCCACGGTGTCCACGAAGCGGTTCGCCTGCTTCGGCCCCGGGTAGGTCATGGCGCGGTTGAGGCGCTGGCGCCAGTTGCGCGACGACGATCCGTCCCCGCTGTGGCCGGAGATGATCCCCGGCAGGCTCGCACGGTAGCTGTCGGCCAGCGAGTTCTCCACGCGCAGGGCCTTGTAAAGGCCCAGCATGATGAACAGCAGCAGGATAGAGAGCGGTAGACCCATGATGATCGTGGCGTTCTGCAACGTCGTCACACCGCCGACGGTCAGCATCGCGAGCGTCAGGAGTCCGGTCACCAGGGCCCAGAAGACGCGCAGCCACTTGGGCCCGTCGGCATTGGCGTCCTTCAGGTGGCTCGTGAAGTTGGCCATGACGAGCGCACCTGAATCGGCGGAGGTGACGTAGAAGAGCAGCCCGGTGAAGGTGGCCACGCCGATGATCAGCGGAGCCGCGGGGTACTGCTCGAGGAGGCCGTAAAACGCCCGCTCCGGCTGGGCCATCGCCGTCTCCCCGAAGGCGGCATTGCCGTTCATCACGATGTCAAGGGCGCTGTTGCCGAAGATTGAGATGAACACCAGGATGAACGCGAAGGGGACCATGAGGGTGCCCAGCACGAACTGGCGGATGGTGCGGCCGCGGGAGATACGCGCGAGGAAGAGCCCGACGAAGGGAGCCCAGGCAATCCACCAGGCCCAGAAGAAGAGTGTCCAGCCCTGCAGCCAGTCACCGGGCCGGTCATAGGCGAAGGCGTCCAGCGTCATTGCCGGGAACCGGCTGAGCACGTCGCCGGTGTTCTGGACGATCCCGTCCAGCAGGAAGCTGGTCTTGCCGGTCAGGAGGATGAACACCATCAGGGCGAGGGCAAGGAGCACGTTGAGCTCGGCGAGCCGGCGGATTCCCTTTTCGACGCCGGAGAGCACGGATGCGGTGGCCATGACAACGGCCACCACGATCAGGCCGATCTGCACGGCGACGTTCTCGGGCAGTCCGAACATGAGGCTGAGGCCGTAGTTGAGCTGCACGACGCCGATGCCCAGGGAGGTGGCGATGCCGAAGATGGTTCCGAGGAGGGCTGCGATGTCCACGCCGTCGCCGAGCGGACCGTTGATCTTCTTGCCGAAGATGGGGTACAGCGCGCTGCGGATACTCAAGGGAAGATTATGCCGGTAGGCGAAGTAGCCCAGGGCCAGTCCCATGAGCGCGTACAGGGCCCAGCCGGTGATGCCGTAGTGGAACAGGGTGAGGACCATGGCATGCCGGGCGGCCTCGACGGTGCTGCCGTCACCCTGCGGGGGAGCCAGGTACTGAGTCACGGGCTCGGACACCGAGAAGAACATCAGGTCGATGCCGATGCCCGCTGCGAAGAGCATCGACGCCCAGGTGAACATGCTGAACTGCGGCTTCGAATGGTCCGGACCGAGCTTCGTCTTGCCCACCCGGGTCAGGGCGATGACCAGCACGAACACCACCACGACGGTAACGATCAGGAAGTAGTACCACCCCATGTTGGTGGATACCCAGGTGACCATGGACCCGATCAGGGCCTCGGCGCCAGCGGCGTCGCTCATGGCCCAGATGGCGATCGCGAGGATCCCTGTGGCCGATCCGATGAATACGGTCCAATTGACGCGGGTTCGAGCCGCGGGGGGCGTATCACCGCCTCCAGTAACTGTTGCGGGCGGAGCGTCGGCTATCTGACTCATATCGTCCCTCTCATTGGTCCCCGCACATTATGGCGGTGTTTCGTTCGGGCGGCGGCCGTGCCGCTTGAATCAATACTCTTGTTGCGTTCCAATTTTTGGACTCCTAAGTCAGAAAGCACGATGGTGATTACCCGTGACCGCCATTGGACACGGGTGAAATCGACGGCAGGGCAGCGGTTGTGGGCCCCCGGCCGTTTCCCCCAAGTGTTTTTGCCTAGTCTGGCTGTGCCTACGCCGGCTTCCCCGTGAGAGGAGCCCAAGCAACTCCGCCCGGTGTGGCGTAGGTCATATGAGGAGATTAGTTCACATTGAACATGTGTTCAAGACTTCTGAATAACGAATGTTCAAGAATAATCCCCTTCGGGCGGCAGGCCCGAGCTGATGTGGAAAGACCCGGTGGAGGGAGCATGAGGAACCGCTCCACCGGGTTCGCCTATCCGGCTCTGGAGCCCGCTGTGGGGCGTGCTGGCAGTCAGGCCAGGGCCGCGCTGAGCTCCGCCTCCGCCGTTTCGCCGTTTCGACTGGCGCGGATGAGGTCCGCGCAGCGCTCTCCAATCATCATGACGGTGATGTTGGGGTTCACGGTGACGTGTTCGGGCATAACAGAGGCGTCGGCGACGCGGAGTCCGGTGACACCCTTGACCCGCAGTTCCGGGTCGAGCGGCGACATCTCGTCCTCGGCCGGCCCCATACGGACGGTGCCGACGGGGTGGTAGACGGTGTTGTGTGTCTTGCGGATGTAGTCCTGCAGTTCCTCGTCGGTCTGCGCTTCGATACCGGGCGAAAGCTCCCGGCCGGTCCATTCGACCATTGCAGGCTGGGCGGCGATTTCGCGGGCCTTGCGGATACCGGAGACCATGACGCGCATGTCGTGGCCCTCCGGATCAGTGAAGTACCGCGGATCCACCATCGGCTTGTCGCGGAAGTCCCGGCTGCGCAGCCGGACGGTGCCGCGGGAACGGGCGTGAGTGACGTTCGGGGTGAGGCTGAAGCCGTTCTCCGTGGTCGGGTACCCGTACCGCAGGGTGTTCATGTCGAACGGGACCGAGCCGTAGTGCATCATCAGGTCCGGGCGGTCCAGGCCTTCCTCGGTGGGTGTGAAGATGCCGATTTCCCACCACTGCGTCGAGGTCTGTGCCATCGGCTGCTTGGCCTCGAACTGCACGACGCCTTCAGGGTGGTCCTGCAGGTGCTCGCCGACGCCGGGGGAGTCCGCCAGAACCTCGATGCCGTGCCCGGCGAGGTGCGCGGCGGGGCCGATGCCGGAGAGCATGAGCAGCTTCGGCGAGTCGATCGCCCCGGTGGACAGCACCACCTCGCCACGCGCGGAGAGCCGGTGAGTCCGGCCGAACGCCGAATCCACAACATCGACGCCGGTGCAGCGCTTGTCCGCATCGAACACCAGTTGGCGGGCGCGCAGGCCGGTCAACAGGGTGAAGTTCTCACGCTCGATGATCGGGTGGATGTAGGAGACCGAACTGGAGGATCGGGTGCCGTCTGCACGGCGGTTGATCTGGAAGAAGCTCGCGCCGTTGATCACGGTGGTGCCGGTGTTGAACTTGGCACGGGGGATGCCGGCCTGCTCACAGGCATCCAGGAGTGCGACGCCGGTGGGGTCCGCCGGGGGCACATTCATCAAGTGCACGGGTCCTGAGTCGCCGTGGTGCGGCGCGTCCGGGCCGGCGTCGTCGTTGGTTTCCAGCCGCTGGTACAGCGGCCAGGCGGCCTCGGCGTTCCAGCCGGTGGCGCCGTACTTGGACTCCCACTCGTCCAGGTCTTCGCGCGGTGCCCAGAAGGCGATGCAGGAGTTGTGGCTGGAGCAGCCGCCCATGACCTTGGCGCGGGAGTGGCGCATGAAGGAGTTGCCGTTCTCCTGCGGTTCGATCGGGTAGTCCCAGTCGTAGCCGGATTCCAGCAGTTCCATCCAGCGGTCAAGCTGCAGTACTTCGGCTATCCCGCGGTCGTCCGGGCCGGCCTCCACCAGCGCCACGGACACGGCCGGGTCCTCGCTCAGCCGGGCGGCGACTGCGGCGCCGGCGGATCCGCCGCCGATGACGATGTAGTCGAACTCTCGGTCGTTGAGGTTCTCGACGTTGTCGATATGCATCTAGCTCTCCTTGCCGTGCTCAGCGAACCAGCCCGTCACCTGCGGGTTGGTGTTCTGGTAGATGTGCTTGGATTCCTGGTATTCGGCCAGGCCGGTCGGCCCGAGTTCGCGGCCGACGCCGGACTGGCCGAAGCCGCCCCACTCGGCCTGCGGGAGGTAGGGGTGGTAGTCGTTGATCCAGACGGTGCCGTGCCGCAGCCGGCCGGCCACACGCTGCGCCTTGCCGGCGTCCTGGGTCCAGACCGCCCCGGCCAGCCCGTAGATGGTGTCGTTGGCGGTCGCGACCGCTTCATCCTCGGTGCGGAAGGTCTCAACGGTCACTACCGGACCGAAGGCCTCATCGACGACGACGGACATCCCCTTCTGCACGCGGTCCAGGACGGTTGGCTGGTAGTAGAAACCTGCGTCGTACCGCTCTCCTTCAGGCGCCGCGCCACCGCACCGCAGCCGCGCGCCTTCCTCCACTCCGCGCTGGACATAGGTGTGTACCTTTTCGCGGTGGGCCGCGGAAATCAGCGGCCCGGTTTCGGCAGTTTCATCGAACGGGCCGCCGATGCTGATGCCTTCAGCGCGGCGGACCAGCTCATTGACGAAGCGCTCGGCGATCGATTCCTCGACCACCAGCCGCGCCCCGGCGGAGCAGACCTGCCCGGAGTGCACAAATGCGCCGTTCAGCGCATTGTCGACGGCGGCATCGAAGTCCGCGTCGGCGAAAATCACGTTGGGGTTCTTGCCGCCGAGCTCCAGCGCCACCTTCTTCACGGTGCCTGCGGCAGCCGCGGCAATGCGCTTGCCGGTTTCCAGCCCGCCGGTGAAGGAGACCAGGTCGACGTCGGGGTGTTCCGAGAGCGGTGCGCCCGCCTCCGCGCCGGCACCGGTGACGAGGTTGGCGACGCCGTCCGGCAGGCCCAGGTCCTGCAGCAGCTGCATGGTCAGGATGGCAGTGGACGGGGTCAGCTCGGAGGGCTTGAGGACGAAGGTGCAACCGGCGGCCAATGCGGGCGCTATCTTCCACGCCGCTTGAAGCAGGGGATAGTTCCAGGGCGTGATCAGGCCGCAGACACCGACCGGCTCGTAGACAATCCTGCTGACGACGGCGGGGTCCCCGGCGTCGACCACGCGGCCCGACTGTTGCCCGGCCAGCCTTCCGAAATATTCGAAGCAGGCGGCGATGTCGTCTATGTCTATCCGGCTTTCGATAATCCGTTTCCCGGTGTCCAGCGATTCGGCGCGGGCGAACTTCTCGCGGCGGTCACGCAGTTCCGCGGCTACCTTGAGGAGGAACGCGCCGCGCTCGGGCGCAGGGACCGCGGACCAGACGCCGGAGTCGAAGGCTGCACGGGCCGCAGCAATGGCGCGCTCGGCGTCTTCCCTGCCGGCCTCGGAGACCGTCGCGACCAGTTCGCCGTCGGCCGGGTTGCGAATTTCACGCACCGCGCTGGACGCGGCCGGCTCCCACGAGCCGTTAATGAACAGGGTGGATGCGGTATCCGTTTTGGACTGTGTGGCGTAGCTCATACAATTCAGATTAGGGGATATTGAACAAACGTTCAAGGGTAAATCTGAACGAATGTTCAATGACAGTCACAAAGCCGCTTCCGCGGATGCGGCAAGCTTTAGGACTCTTCGGGCTCGCCCAGACCGCGCTCGTTCTTGCGCGAAGGGGCGAAGGCGATGTCCTCCGTGTGGGCGATATTCCTCTGGATTGATGCCTTGTCCACGCCGAGGAGAGCAGTTAGCCACATGCCGTTCTGGACGACGACGATGTCCGCTGCCCGCTCCCTGCACTCATCGCGGGAGAGCTCGGGATTGGCATTGCCTATCAGAGTCGCGAGACCGTCGAGATACCGCTCGAACGCCTCCGCGTTGATCTGTGCAAAGTCCTCACTGGCCTGAGCGAGAGCCCAAAGGTGGAGGCGCAGAGACAAATATCGCGTGGTCAGAAGTTCGGCGCCCGCAACGCGCCGGAGAGACTTGCGGAGCTGTTCGTCCGGGGGCGAATCAGGGTCAGGCTCGACCAGCAGAAGGTCGTGCTCGTCGATCCGATGCAAGGCGGCACGGATCAGGCAGGACTTGTCTTCGTAGTAGTAGTTGACCAGCCCCAGAGCTACGCCGGCTTCGCGTGCCACGGCGCGCATGTTGACACCTGAGATGCCGTGGCGCGACAGCAGATCCATCGCCGCTTCGAGAATGCGCGACTGCCTGTCAATCTGTTCGCCGGATCTAACGGTGTCTGTACCCACTTGGCCAGACTATTGCGAAACCCGGATGAGTGCATCTCGCAACCAATTAGGGAAGGTCGCGGTCCGGCAATGCTGCCTCTGAGTGTCGATGCCGGTCTGTCCCCGGCCAGTCCAGCCAGTCGAGGGCCTCCTGCACGATGGGCCGGGGGACAGCGTGGGGTCCCTGAAACTCCCGGTAAGTGGTGTCATAGCCCTCTGCTCTGAGGGTGGGCACGAGCCGACGGCTGGTGCGGTCAATCGGCAGAACCCTGTCGGCGTCGCCATGCGAAACGAAAAGACGGGGTTCGCCGTTACGCGGTACGAGAGGAACGAAACCTGGTGAGAATGCCACGACGTTGGAGAACAGTTCCCCGTTGGCCAGGCCCAGTGCCAGCGCGTAGGAGGCCCCGTCGGAGAACCCTGCCACCGCGATGCGGCGCGGATCCACGGAAACCAGCGTGAAGATTTGTTCCAGGGCGCGGTTGATTACTCGGACATCAGGGCCGAAACCGCCGCGAACACCGTCCCAGGTGGAGTCCCGTGACGACGGCGCTGCCATCACGATCCCGCTCGTCTCACCAAGACCGCCCAGCAGGGAAAGTCCTCCCGCGGCTTCACCCCCGGCACCATGCAGCAGGACAATGAGCGGGGCTTGTTGCCCGGGCTTCAGGCCTGGCGGGATGTAGAGCAGCGCGTCCCGTGCACGTTCCAGGCCCAGAATCTGCTGCCCGGGAACCGGCGCACGGCTTGGTTCCCCTCGGGGCCTGGCACTCAAGAGAGCGGAAATCGATGATGCTTTCCGGGGACGGTCCATCTCTATGAGCCCTTCGGCCTCGATGCGTCGCGGCTACCCCGCGAGCAGTTCCTTGATGTCATCGGCCGTGAGCGCTGAGCTGAAGACGGCGTCGTCGTCCATGACCGAGCTGAACAGCTTGGCCTTCTGCTCCTTCAGCTTCATCACCTTCTCCTCGATGGTGTCCGCGGAGACCATCCGGTAAACCATTACGTTCTTGGTTTGGCCGATACGGTGGGTCCGGTCAACCGCCTGGGATTCACTGGCCGGGTTCCACCACGGGTCCAGCAGGAAGCAGTAGTCCGCTTCCGTCAGGTTGAGCCCGAAGCCGCCGGCCTTGAGGCTGATCAGGAACACGGGCGCGGTTCCGTTTTTGAAGGAATCGATGACCTCACCGCGCTTCCTGGTGGAACCGTCAAGGTACGCGAATTCAACTCCCTGCTGCTCCAGCCGAGCGGCCGCGAGCTTGAGGTAGGACGTGAACTGGCTGAACACCAGGGCGCGGTGGCCCTCAGCGAGGACGTCCTCCAGTTGCTCGAACAGGACGTCGAGCTTCGCCGACGGCACTCCCTCATACTCAGGCTCCACCAGCGAGGCATCGAGGCTGAGCATCCGCAGCAGGGTCAGGGACCGGAACACGATCATCCGGTTTCGGTCCAGGTCATCGATCAACCCGAGCAGTTTCTGGCGCTCGCGCTGCAGGTGCGTCTGGTAGATCTTCCGGTGGCGTGGATGGAGCTCGACGGATAGGACCTGCTCCTGCTTGGGCGGCAGGTCCGATGCGACGGCCTCCTTGGTGCGCCGCATCATCAGCGGTCGAATCCGGCGACGCAGCCGCTGCAGGCGCTCCGTACTGCCCTGCTTCTCGATCGGATTGCGGTACTCCTCCGTGAAAGCGCGCGACGACGGGAACAACCCCGGAGCGGTGATGTTGAACATCGCCCACAGCTCCATGAGGTTGTTCTCCATCGGGGTGCCCGTGATGGCCAGCTTGAACGGTGCGTCCAGGTCCTTGGCGCAGCGGTGGACCTTGGCCGCATGGTTCTTCACGAACTGCGCCTCATCCAGGATGAGCCCTGCCCATTCCTGCTTGCCGTAGGCATCATTGTCCAACCGGAACAGAGCATAGGACGTGATGACGACGTCGGCGCCATCCACCTGCTCGGCTACCGGCGTACCGCTCTTGGCCTGTGTGTCCGCGATTCCCCGCACCGTCAGACCTGGGGCGAACCGCTGCGCTTCAGCTATCCAGTTCGGCACCACGGAGGTGGGCGCAACAACGAGGAAGGGCCGCTGCTCGCCGTGGTTCTTCGCGTGCAGCAGCAGTGCGAGAGTCTGCAGGGTCTTGCCGAGGCCCATGTCATCGGCGAGAACGCCGCCGAGGCCGTGACTCCAAAGGAACGCGAGCCAGTTGAAGCCATCAATCTGGTAAGGACGCAGTGTGGCGTGGAGCCCTTCCGGGAGCGGAGTCTGTTCCACCTCGGTCAGTTCCAGCAGGCCGTTGACGGCCAATTGCCACGCCTGGGCCTGCTCCGTCTCCTCGGCCAGGTCTTCGAACTCGGCCCACAGGCCGGCCTGGTAACGGCTGATCCGCAGACCCGTTTGCCATTCATTGAGCATCCGGGCTTCATCGATGAGTTCACGGAGCTGATCGAAGATGGGCTGGTTGAGGGACAGGTAGCTGTTGTCCACCAGCTTGATCCGGTTGGCGCCCTTGGCCAGCGCGGTGAAGATGTGGTCGAACGGGATTTTCCGGCCCTGCACCGTGACGAGCACGCCAAGATCGAACCAATCGCGGTCTTCCGTGTCTACCGTGGTGATCAGGAGCTGCGGGGTTTCGGTGAGTTCCTCGAACGTCGGCTTGCTGCCCATCACGTCGACGCGCAACGAATCGAGGCGCTCCAGCCGGGGGAGGACCATCTCCGTAAAATCCACCATTTCCATGCCGGTGTAGACCCGCTCCCTCACCATGCGCCCGCCCAGGGCTTCCCGTGCAGCCTGCAGGGCGGCGGTTTCGGCTGCAGCGTCACGGTAGCCGCCGTCGTCGTCGGTGTTTTTCAGCGGTTTGCGGGTTTCGGTGTTGCCGGCCTGGTACGCCCAGTCCCAGGAAAGATCCAGTTGGTCCTCGTCGAAGGTGGCGGTGAGGACCAGGACCGGCGGGATGATTTCCGGGAAGATGACGGAGCCGTCGCTGCTGACCACCTCGATGGACTGGATGAGCCGGGGATAGAAGCCCGCGAGGAATTCCTGCTTCTCTGTCTCCGGGATGCGGACGGGCCGCGTGCGCTCGAGGAGTTCGCGGTTGTGGTCGGTGAGTTTGCGGGTGGTCGGTGCCAGCGTGATGGTGCCGTCCTCCGACGCGGTGTACACCCCGTGGTTGGAGATGACATGCGCCGAGTCCGGAGGGTGGTTCTCACCGTCGATGTTAATGGCCGGGCAGAGCTGGACGGCGCCGTCAACAGTGGTGGCATCGAGCAGCAGCACCGCTTGGGAAGCGAGCTGAACCGTCACGCTCTTTTTCGACCCGACGAAGGCGATTCCGAGCCGCTGCGCCTCCTGCAACAGTTGCCAGAGCAGGGGGTTGCTGAAATCGTCCAGGTACAGCCAGGAGTCATTATTGCCGAAGTAGGTGACGCCGGTTCCGCGGTGCAGCGCCGGGAACTGGGCGAACCAGCGGTGCTGATCGGGGTCCAGTTTCAGCCCGTACGTCTGGTAGCTGATGTTTCCCCACGCCAGATTGTTTTTGACCCAGTTGCCCTTCACGTTCCGGATGACCGGGCGGACGCCGAGCTTGAACCCGCGGTAGGCGCGCCGCTGGTCCCATTTGGCTCCCGTGGTGGGGCGCAGCTCGAACTGCAGGCCCAGGGCGGTGGGCGGAACGGCGGCCAGCGCGCCGTCGTCGTGCTCATGGTTTGAAAGCAAGCCCGAGAGCGATTCCTGCCAGCCCGCCGGGCGGGCAGGGGACGGTGGTGCCGTCAGCTCCTGATTGGCGCGCAGGTTCTCCATATTGGAACGGAGCGCGACGGCGGCAACATGCTTGCAGTCCAGCCCCACCGGACATGTGCACACACTGTCACGAAGGTGGTACCGGCCGTCACCCTTCCGGGCGAGATACAGCTGCGTGCGGTACGGCGCCGGTGAGCTGCCCATGACCCGCGCGTGCACGGTCTTGGACTCCGGTTCGAAGGTGAGTCCCTGCACCAGGGACTCCTTGGCATAGCCCTGCCCCCGCTGGAAAGCGGCGCCGCCCACCATGCGAATGATGTCCGCGACATCGATCATGGGATAAGGGGATTCGGGCATGAATTCATGCTCTCACGCACTCCTGACAGACTGGATCCATGCGGCTATTTACCGTCGGGCACGGGACAGCGGACCGGGACCAATTCGGCGCTTTGCTCCATGGCGCCGATGTCCAGGTGCTGGCGGATGTCCGCCGCTTCCCCGGCAGCCGCCGCAACCTCGACACCCGCAAGGAAGCCCTCGAGGAGTGGTTGCCGTCCGAGGGTATCGACTATGTGTGGCTTGAGGATCTGGGCGGGCGCCGTCGTCATGCTGCGGGTGAACCGGAAACGGACGGGTGGTGGCGGGTTGCGCAGTTCCGTGCCTATGCCGCCTATACCCGGACGAGCGAATTCGAGGCAGCACTGGCGGACCTGCGTGCCATTGCAGCGCAGCGTTCCACCGCGATCATGTGCAGCGAAAGCGTCTGGTGGCGTTGCCACCGGCGCATTGTTGCGGACGTGCTGGTCCTGCTCCATGGGTTCGAGGTCCATCACCTCATGCATGACGGCCGGTTGACGCAGCATGAGCCGTCCGCCGGCCGGGTTGCGGACGGCGCCGTGTACTGGGATGTGCAGGACTAATCGGCCAGCCCGGTCCCGAGTTTCTTCAGCAGTTTCGCGAGCGTGCGGAGTTCGTTCCCGGAGAGCGGGGCTAGCAATTCTTCTTCGGTGGCCAGGTGAGTCGGAAGGGTTGCATCGACGATTTCCCGTCCCTTCCCGGTGAGAGTCACTTCAGTCCCGCGTCCGTCGACACTGCTCTTCGCCCGCGTGATGAGCCCTCGTTCCTCGAGTCTGTTCAGGCGCTGCGCGACGGCGCTTGAGGTAATCATTGCGCTCGAGGCGAGGTCCTTGGGGCTGAGGGTGAAGGGGGTACCGCTCCGCCGCAGGGTGGCGAGAACGTCGAAGGATCCGGAGTCGAGCCCGTGCCGCGCGAAGTTCTCCTCGAGCCGGCGCTCCACCTGCTGGGAAGCGCGGGAGAGACGCCCGATGACGTGCATGGGGGAGACATCGAGATCCGGCCGTTCCCGTTGCCACTGCTGGACGATGTCATCGACATGGTCATTCATGGGTCCACTCTAGACAGTTTGCTAAGCACTTAGCTACAATTGCTAAGTGCTTAGCAAAATCGGTTGGACCTTAATTCTCACAGCCTTGGCGCCGATGGTGTGGGGCAGCACCTATCTGGTGACCGTCTCCCTGTTGCCACCGGGTCTTCCCTTGACCGCCACGGTGCTTCGGGCACTCCCGGCAGGACTGCTTCTCCTGCTGCTGGTCCGGCGGCTCCCGCGTGGCTCATGGTGGTGGAAGGCAATGGTGCTGGGTGGCCTGAACATCGGGGTGTTCTTCGCCCTGCTCTTCGTCGCGGCGTACCGGTTGCCCGGAGGGATTGCTGCCACCGTGGGCGCCGTGCAGCCGCTCATCGTGGCGGGATTGGCAACGTGGGTGCTCAAGGACCGGCTGCCGCTGAAAGTGGTGCTTTCGGGCATCATCGGAGCTGCCGGCGTCGCCCTCCTGGTTCTCCAGTCCCAGGCTCGCCTGGACGGTGTGGGGGTGCTGGCAGCACTCGGCGGTGCCGTGTCGATGGCCACCGGCGTCGTGCTCGCCAAGAAGTGGGGCAAGGCTGAAAAGCCGCTGACCATGACGGCCTGGCAATTGGTAGCCGGCGGACTCCTCCTGGTCCCACTGATGCTGGTGGTGGAAGGTCCGCCGCCGGCACTGTCCCCGGCGAACCTCGGCGGCTATCTCTACCTCTCGGTTGTCGGCACGGCGGTGGCCTACGTGCTGTGGTTCCGCGGCATCCAGCGCCTGCCCGTCACAGCGCCCTCGTTCCTGGGGCTGCTCAGTCCAGTGGTGGCCGCGCTCCTTGGCTGGCTGGCGCTCGGCGAGCAGCTGTCACTGCTGCAGGGGCTCGGCGGCCTTCTGGTCCTCGGATCCATTCTCGCGGTCAGTGTGCGTCCGCCGTTCACTCGACGGACACCGGCGCCGGGCGTTGGCCGGTCCGCTGTAGTCTGCGTCGGGCCGGCGCTGCGATAGATTTGAAGGACCGCACCCCCTTGACCAGGAGACACCCATGACCCCTCGTATCCTCTTCCGCAGCGTCGCCGTCGCGGAGGCGATCACGTGGGCCCTCCTCCTGGCGGGCATGTACCTGAAGTATGCGGCGCAAACCACGGATGTGCTTGTCTCCGTCGGCGGTGCGCTCCATGGTTTCGTGTTCCTCGCGTACCTGGTGAGCACCACATTTGTCTGGGTCAACCAGCGATGGAGCGCAGGTACGGGCGTTCTTGGACTGCTTGCAGGCGTGATTCCCTTCGCGACCGTTCTTTTTGACTGGCAGCTTGAGCGCCGCGGAAAACTCGACGGCGGATGGCGCCTCGCGGCCGGAAAGGAACGGCCGTCCGGTCCGGTCGAGAACCTGCAGGCGTGGGTGCTGCGCAACCCGCTCACAGCGGTGTTGGCGGCGATCGCAGGCGTCAGCGTTGTGTTTGCCGCGCTCCTGATCGCCGGTCCGCCTGTTCAGGTCGGCTGACGGGGCGGTGTCAGACAGCGAGCGCCCTGCACTCCTGGAGGAGTTCCTGCCTGTCCACGGGATCGAGTTGGCTACTGGAGAGGGCGCGGGTGACCCGCTGTCGCTGTTCCCGGATCTCCTCGCTGTACCGGCCTGAAGGATCGCTTTGGTCTGCCTCATCCAGTAGCTCCACCAGGCGGCGGGCGACGCGCGGATCATCCATGCCGTAGGTGCAGATCTGGGACACGACCAGCTCCAGCAGCACTCCAAAGGTCCGCCTCGGGAGGAACACCCGCACGCGTCCTTGGCTATCGTTCTTCACCCGGTGCCCCTGGCCCTCCCGGGCAAGCTTGGACAGGCCGGCCGAAAGGTGCCCCAGAGCGTGCACACAAGTCGTCGGATCGTTGACGCTGGGGGACATCGCCCGCACCGCCACGTCGAGAAGCTGCTGCATCGGGAAGCCGACATCCTGCACCGAGTTCCGTTCGAAACCGACTGTGATCGATTCTGTGACCGCGTGCCGGAGGCTTTCTTGCTCCTTCATACTCCAGGCGTTCACCGGGGTCCCATCAAGTCTCCAGGCATGCGCGAACGGGATTCCCTCGACAAGGAAAGTTCCCGGCGGCCCATAAAGGGCAATGATCGCGTCGAAGCGCTCGGCAACCTTCAGGAGCGACGGTTCGTTGGCCTGCACCATGAAGCCGGAGCTTCTTGCCTGGACATCCAGTGCACCGACCGGCGGATCGAGCTCGTGGTGGAACGCCTCAGAATCCGATCCCTCCTCGCCCACCATCGACAGGAAGTCGTCGCGAACATCCACAAGTATTCGTTCCACCCGCAGCTGCCGTGAAAGATGACCGAGGAAAAGGACGAGTCCAATGACAGTCGCCAGCGACGAAAGGAACGACAGCGTCACGGCGATTTCCGGCACGAACATCGCGGACTGCCCTATGTCGTCCCTGATTGTCCGCAGGACCGTCAGGGCGAAGGCGAAGGTTGCCAGGAAAAGGGCGAGGGTGTTGTGGACGAAACGGTCCCTCGTGAACGTGCGGAGCAACCGGGGTGAGTACTGGCTGCTGGCTAGTTGCAGCGTGACTACCGTCAGGGAGAAGGTGAGCGAAGTGACCGTAATGGTCGACGCGGCGATCGCTTCCATCAGCGAACGGGCAGCGGGCGCGCCTCCGCTGAACAGTAGCGCGGACAGGGCGGGTGGCATCTCGTCGTCGAGCTGGTGATCCAACCACGTCAGGAACTGGGCGAGCACCACAGAGACAGCCACCGCGGCAAGCGGCACGGGCCAGAGCTGCGTCCGCAGGTAGTCGCTGACCACCCGGGGAGTCAGGTTCGTTGCGATGTGCCGAGATGATTCACTGCGTCCCATGATTGAACACTAACAAGTCCAGGGTGTGTCGGCTTGCGCGGAAATAGCAAGCCTGCTTATCATTTCGGGGTGCTTCAAACTTCAACAAGTCCCCGGCCGATAGCTCGATACGATGGCGGATTCGGCATTGCTGAAGAGATAAGGGAGTCGGCCCGCCGGATCCGTGATCTGGAGCGGGTTCGAGCAGAGCTTGCGCGGACGCTGCTGGATGTTCAGCAAGCCTGTGAGACTGCCAAGGACCCCAACCACGCGCAACGACTGCTCTCTGCGGCCGTCGGAGATCTCGAGGAACTCGACGCCAGGTTGTTCGAGGCGCGCACCTTTCACTCTACTTCTGAGACGCCCGAAGGCCTGCTCGCAGTCTGATCCTTAGCCGGTGGTAAGGTCGTGTCCGCTCCGCTTATTATGCGGTTGGCCGCTGGAAATCATGCGCAGGCTGGGGCGGTGGTCACCCGGGTCAGCGATCCCGCCGAGGCCCCGGATGTGGGCGATCAGTTCCTGGCGCAGGGCGGCGTCTGATCCGTCCGGCGCCTGTGCCTGCGCGTCCAGCAGGGTCTGTGCCTTCCGCAGGGTAGCCTCGCCCGCCGGGGTGAGACTGACAATGAAGACGCGCCGGTCGTCGTCGCTCCGTGTCCTGAAAATCAGGCCACGGGTCTCCAGCCTTTCGAGAAGCTTTCCGGCGGTTTGCGCCTGAACCCGCAGTTCCCGTGCCAGCTCCACCTGGGTGATGGAACTGTTTCGGCCCAGGACTCGAAGCATCAGGAGCCCGGCGTGTGTTGTTCCCAGCTCGCGCAGTAGCTCGTTCTCGCGGTTAGCGCTGAGCCTGGCGGCCATATTGAGAAGCCGGTTTGTTGGCCACTGCGCGATATCCATGATGCTTGTCTCTTCCGGTCGCCGGGCGACGAATCCTGTGGCTAATGGTGCGGGGTGTCCTGCTGCTCCACGGCCTGCGTCATGCGTTGGAGGAAGCGGGTGACGTGGAGCGCCTCTTCGGGGCTGAGCGATTCAGCGACGTCGTGCATCCGCTGGTGCATCTCGCCGAGCGTCTCCCGCACTTCAATATCTGCGTTGCCGGTCGGAATGATCTCGACGGAACGCCGATCCGTAGGGTGCGGCCGACGGAGGAGGTGTCCGCTCGCAACGAGGCGGTCGATAAGCCCTGTCGTGGACGCGGTCGAGATCCTCAGCATGCGTGAAAGGTCCTTCGGGCTGATGCATTGGCCGGCCTTTTGAGCCCGCATGGCGTACCTGATGGCGAGAAGATCCGTTTCGTTCATTTTCATGGCGTCGCGCGTCCGGCGTCGCATTTCAGCTTCCGCTGCCCGGTAGACGCGCAGGGCATTCAGCACTTCAACGCTGCCGGGGTTCGCCTCGTCGGCGTACCAATAGCCTGCGCCGTCGGGGTTCACTGCGGGTTCCATAACGACTAGTTTATCGTCCGACTACAAGCTAGGTCACCTAGCTTTTCTCAAGGAGGACTTGAGAATTGAGGAGAATCTCAAGAATCACCGTGTATTGCCCGGGTTTCTCAACGTAGACAGGACGTTATAAGGTCGTATATAACTAGTTGAACTAGTTACTATTCTTCCTACTGAGATGGAGCAGCCGATGTCTACTGTCGCCCAGAAGCCGCCCGTGGCCCCGGCCCCCATTGCAGTGGCGAACCGCGTTCAGCTCGTCGACGAGTTGTGGATGGACGCAAGCTTCACTGACCCAGCGTTCGACGACGGCGCCTCCGACACTGAGCGGATCGTCGCAGCCGCCGGAGCGGTCGAGTCACTCGAGTGGGAACTGGACCGGGCTCAGAGCGCGCTCGCGTCAGCAGTCGAGCGAGCCGCATCCAATGGCTTGTCCGTCGAGAAGATCGCCGAGTCTGCCGGGCTGACCAAGGAAGACGTTGCCACTATGCTCTGGGCCGCTCGTTCCGAGCGCAGCCAACCGTGAGCGGCACAGGGAGCAGTTCCTCACCCCCTATGCCCGGCAGATCGGATATCGCGGACCGCTGGCAACTACAACGAACGATTGGCTCCGGCGCCACCGGAGTTCTGTGGGCAGCCACGGACCTCGATACTTTCACCGACGTCGCCGTGAAAGTGGCCCGGCGCAGTGGGCACACCTTCACGGAAGAAGCTCAGCTCCAGATGTCTCTGGATTCCCCCTACATCACACGCGTGCTCGACTGCGGCGTGACTGACTGCGCTGACGAGGGACCTGTTGAGTATCTTGTGCAGGAACTGGTCGGCGGACTGAACCTGCGCGACATACTGCGACGCACCACTCCGCACAACGTCGATGTGACGGCCTGGGCGTACGGGCTGCTGCGCGCCCTGCAGTCCCTGCATACGGCGGGCATCGTGCACCGGGATATCAAGCCGTCGAACATCATGATCCCTCTTACTGCCGGCGGCTCACCGTCGCCCCAGCCCAAGCTCGTTGACTTCGGAACGGCTGCCCGCGGCCCGCAGTGCGACGACGACGCATCGTCCCAGGGCACCGTCCTCTACATGAGCCCGGAGCAAGCCCACGGCACGGGCGTCGGCGCTCCAAGTGACATGTACTCCCTCGGCCTGGTGCTGCTTGAATGCCTTTCCGGGCACCGAGCCTTCAGCCTTCCCACAGTCGAATCGCTCGTGGCCCGTACCCTGCGCAGCCCCGTGATCCCCGACCACGTCCCGACCCACTGGCGCCGCCTCATCCGCGCGATGACCTCCATGGACCCGGCCCTGCGCCCTACGCCGGCCGAAGCGCTCGAAATGTTGACGAACCCCAACGCCGTGGCTGCACTCTCACGCCACGGGACGGAGCTCGCGCTGGCGGTGTAAGCCCGTCTTCGCCGGCTTACCCTCACGGCACGTTCTCCCGGGCGTCAAAACGCGTAGCGGATCCGGCAGTACGGTGCGATTTCCTCGATCAGTGCGGTCAGTTCTCGGACATAACGTGCCTTGGTTCCTGAACGGTATCGGACATTGGTGAAACCGTTCGAGGAGACCTTCGATTCCTGCAGGTCCGGCCGCCACAGCACGCTCTCGGCCTGAGGATGCCAACCCAGGTTGACCTCGTGGAGGCGTTCGTTGTGGGTCAGGAAGATAACTTCGGCAGCGAGCTGGGCTTTCGCCGCAGGCGTCAGCATGGCGTCGAGTTGGTGCAGGAGCTCGTGCCAGTCACTGAGCCACGTGTCCGTGACGATAACGGGGGAGAAGTTCACGTGTACCTCGTACCCTGCATCGACGAAGTCATTGATGGCCGCCATGCGTTCGGCCACGGCCGAGGTGCGGACGTCGATCGACTTCGCCAGGTCCGCGGGCATGAGGGAGAACCGGATTCTCGTATGCCCGCCGTGATCCCAGTCCAGCATCGCGGGGTTCACGTACTTGGTGGCGAAGGACAGCTTGGCGGTAGGGAGGTCGCGGAAGAGAGTGACCAGGTCCTCAACGTTGTCGCTGATCAATGCGTCCACGGAGCAGTCACTGTTCTCCCCGATGTCGTAGACCCAGAGTTCCGGGTCGCACTGGTTGGGCTCCAGCTTCATGCCCTGGCGCGTGGCATGCCGCTCGAGGGTGCCGGCAATCTGGTTGATGTTCGCGAACACCGTCACCGGGTTGCTGTACCCCTTGTGCCGGGGAACGTAGCAGTAGGCGCACGCCATGGCGCAGCCGTTGGCGGTTGAGGGGGCAATGAAGTCCGCGGACCGCCCGTTGGGCTTGACGGTCAGCGCCTTCTTGACGCCGAGGACCAGCGCCTCGGTCTTGATTCGGGACCAGCGGGGCACGTTGGTCTCATCACCGTGCACCTCAGGGATATTCCAGTGGTTTTCCACCAGAACGACGTCGGCATCCGGCCACCGTTCCACGATCTCCTTGCCGCGGGGCAACTCCAGGGCAGCAGCCTGCGCATAGATGCGCCGAATCTGCAGCAGCCGGTTGAATTCCATGGTTCATCCTCCATCACGTTGAGTTGGCAGGACACACCCCTTCTGCCCGACCATTACCGGTGTGTCCTGCCAACTCAAACCCGTTCGAACCGGGCGCGTCAGAGGATGGGTCGGCCGCCGGTGACGGCGATGCGCGCGCCGGACATGTAGCTGCCGTCGTCGGACGCCAGGAGGACGTATGCCGGGGCTAGCTCAGCAGGCTGCCCGGCGCGGCCCAGGGGAGTATCATCGCCGAACTGCTCTACCTTTTCAGGCGGCATGGTGGCGGGGATGAGCGGGGTCCAGATGGGCCCGGGAGCAACGCTGTTCACGCGGATACCCTTCTCGCCGAGCATCTGCGCGAGGCTTGCGGAGAAGTTCGCGATGGCTGCCTTCGTTGCGGCGTAGGGTGCCAGCGAGGGGCTCGGCATGTCCGAGTTGACGGATGAGCTGCCGATGATCGACGAGCCTGGCGCCATGTGCGGCAGGGCGGCCTTGACCAGGTGGAACATCGCCGCGACGTTCACCTTGAACGTGTACTCCCACTCCTCCTCGGTGATCTCATCGAGGCTCTCGTGGCTCATCTGGTACGCCGCATTGCTGACAAGGACGTCTACCTTGCCGAATTCCTGCACGGCCAGCTCGATGATGTCCCTGCAGTGTTCGGAATCCGAGAGGTCACCGCGTACCAGAACCGCTCGCCGGCCGGCATCCTCGATGTGGCGGGCCGTGTCCTCGGCGTCGTCGTCCTCGCTGAGGTAGGAGATGAGGACGTCGGCACCTTCACGCGCGAAGGCGATGGCCACGGCGCGACCGATTCCGCTGTCGCCGCCGGTGATGACTGCCGCCTTGCCGGTGAGTTTGCCGCTCCCGCGGTAGCTCTCCTCACCGCAGTCCGGCGTAGGGTCCATCTCCGACTGAACGCCGGGTACATCCTGCTGCTGCTTTGGCTGGCCCATGTTTCTCCTCTAAATATTCGCTGTTGGTATCCGGAACTTTTGTGCACCTGTGGCGACCCAGCGACGCCGGAAACCACCAGAGCTGCGTGAAAGTCCCACGGGGGTTAACCGAAGAGGCCCGCCGTTTGGGGGAAACGACGGGCCTTGCTTCTTGGTGTCTAGCGGTTGAAGAGTCCGCCAAGCACGTTCGTGGGGCGCTGCTGCTCACCCTGGTTTGCACCCAGCACAATCACTGCGCCGCTGAGGGCGGGCAGGACCCACTGAAGAATCTTCAGCTGCTGCTGTGCTTTGGCAAGTTCCTCGGGCGCTCCCGGGTTGGGCTCTGTTGAGCCTTCAGCGCCGTGCTGGCTCAGCTCACCCACCTTCTTTCCGAGCATGCCGGAGTAGAGGGACGCTGCCATGCCGACGACAGTAATCGCGGACTTGACGACGGTATTGGCGACGGCGCCCGACTGTCCGGCCAGGCGGCCCTTGTTCGCGGCGATGAGCCCGATGCCGCCGATCGCGTGTGCGCCGAACGCTGCAATCTGCACCGGAGTCCAGCGAGCCCACCCGATCGTGGAAAGACGAGCGCGCTCCGTGGGGTCCTTGGCTTCGGCTGCCGCGCCGTTCAGGCCGACGGCGCCCATGAGCGACCCGCCGAACCAAGCCGCAGCACTGAGATCGTGAAGGGATCGTACAAGCGTGTTTCCTGCCATGATGCTCTCCTTAGACTTGGGATGCCGTAGACCGTCAAGGAATTAATGGGAAGACGGCACCGTTAATTTCTATCAGCATGCTTACCATTTTGCGAGGGGTCGGCTGAAAAATCTGCCGGGCAGTACGATCAATGGGTGCTACCGTTCCTGCTTCTGGGCACCCGCGCCGAGGATACGGCGGCCGAGGGTGAATACCGCAGCTTCCTCCGCTTTACCGGGCTGACGCCGTCGAGTCTTCATCGAATCCGTGTGGAGCAGAAACCTCTGCCCGATCTCCGGCTCGAGGACTATTCCGGTATCTTCCTCGGCGGCAGCCCCTTCAACTCTTCCGACCCGGAGGACGCTAAATCTTTCACGCAGCATCGTGTGGAGCGTGAACTCGGTGAGTTGCTCGACCGGGTTGTCGACTCCGACTTCCCGTTCATGGGCGCCTGCTACGGGGTCGGAACGCTGGGGCGGCACCAGGGCGCGGTGATTGACCGAACCTTCGCGGAACCGATCGGTCCGGTGGAGATCACAATGAACGACGACGGCGCATCGGACCCGCTACTGGCCGGCCTCCCGCCGCGCTTCGATGCCTTCGTTGGGCACAAGGAGGCTTGCGCAACGCTTCCGGCCGGCGCGGTGCTGCTGGCGTCGTCGGCGTCGTGCCCAGTGCAGATGTTCCGGGTGAAGAGAAACCTCTATGCCACGCAGTTTCACCCCGAACTGGACGTAGAGGGTCTCGTTCAACGCATCCGCATCTACCGGCATGCCGGCTACTTCCCGCCGGATCAGGCGGAAACCGTCATTCAGCGCGCGAAGGGCTCGTCAGTGACCTGGCCGCCGCAGATCCTCACCAACTTCGTGCGGCGTTACTCCCGCCACTAACCCGTCGATTTGGCAGGACACACCCCGTTACGCGGGCTCTCACGGTGTGTCCTGCCAACTCAACGCGGGGTGTGGGCGCGGCTTTCACTCGCAGTTCACCCGGCGTTGACCAGGTGGACCACAGCACCATGAAACATCGGGGGAGGGGACCACCCACACTTCATCCGAAAGGGACTGAACCTTATGGCTTTTCGCCTGACCAGGACCATTGCCACCGCCGTTGCCGGACTGACACTCGCCACCGTGCCCGTCGCCGTCGCACACGCTGTGCCCGCCGAGAAGGCGACCGACGCCCCGATCCTCATCGGACACCGGGGAGCTGCCGGCACCGCACCGGAGAACACTGTTGCCGCGTTCAAGGACGGACGTGCGTCCGGTGCCGACTTCTTCGAGATCGACGTGCAGCTGAGCGCCGACGGCGTTCCGTTCCTGTTCCACGACAACACCCCTGCGCGCACAACCAACGTTGAAGAGGTGTTCCCCGGCCGCGAGAACAACCCGATCACGTCCTTCACCTGGGCGGAACTTCAGCAGCTCGACGCCGGCTCCTACTTCAGCGACAAGTACGCAGGGGAGCGCATCCCGCATTTCGACGACGCGGCTGAGATCGCAACCGTCAAGACCGGTGTGTACATCGAGATCAAGGCGCCCGTGAACTCGCCCGGCGTCGAGCAGGTTGTCGCCGATGAACTCTACAGCGACCCGAAGTGGACGCAGCTGGTTGCCGCGGACAAGATCCAGGTCATCGGCTTTGATGAGGCTTCGAATCGCCGCTTCGCAGCAATCGCTCCGGACATCGAGCTGCAGCAGCTCACCAGCGTGGTTCCGCCGCGTGCGGTTGTTGAGTCGTGGGCGACCTTCGCCGATTCTGTGGGTACCAACTACCGGACCCTGACACCGCAGAACGTTGCGGACGTGAAGGGCGCCGGACTGATCCTCGGCGTGTACACGGTGAACTCGCCCGAGGCGGTGCAGTACTCGCTGGATCTCGGCGTCGACGCGGTGACCACAGACTTCCCGATCCAGAACCACCGTTTCCTCAAGGGTCAGCCCGTGTTCCCGGGAGCCGGCGTCGAAATCGCCGACTCGGTGAACAACCCGGTCGGCAACGATGTGCAGCCCGAGAACGGCGAGCACGTGGTCCTCCGCAACACCTCAGGCGCGAGCATCGACGTGAGCGGCGCAATCATCCGGGATGCCGCGAATAACATCCTGACCATCGGCGAGGGCTATGTCCTGGCGCCCGGCGCGGAGCTTCGCGTGTACACGGGACCCGGAACGAACTCGGCTGAGGCCTACTACAACGGGGGCAGCGCTTCGGTGCTGAACAACGGCGGCGATTCGGTTGCCCTGTGGATCGGCCCGCGTCTGCAGGACGTCTTCGCGAACTAGCGGTTCCGTTTCCCTGACTGCGCCTGTCCGCCGGACTCCACACCGGCGGACAGGCGCAGTCGCATTTCTCCTACCTGGCGGCCGTAAGCCTGTTCCCGGCCGCTTCCTCCTGTCATGGTTGCACCATGACCAATCAGCCACGAACCATCATTTTCGACGTCAATGAAACCCTGTCCGATATGAGTCCGCTCGCCGACGCGTTCGACGACGAGGGGCTGCCCGTGCTGGCGGCGCGCGTGTGGTTCGCGGGGATCCTGCGGGACGGCTTCGCCCTCACCGTGACGAACGATCATCCCGGCTTCGCCGACCTCGCCAAGGACAGCCTCCAGCGGCTGTGCGCTGACACGCTCGGCGCGGGGGACCACACTGCCGCGGAGGACAACATCATGGGCGTGCTGACAACACTTTCCGTGCACGACGACGTCGTCCCCGGCATTGAGGCGCTCGCCGGCCTTGCAGAGCTGGTCACCCTGAGCAACGGCGCAACGTCGGTGGCGGAAGCGCTTTTCGAGCGGGCAGGAATCCGCGAACACTTCGCCAGACTGCTCAGCGTCGCCGACGCCGACCGTTGGAAGCCCGCTCAGGAAGCCTACGAGTATGCTGCGGCGGAACTCGTTCGGGAGCCGGGGGAGCTCCTGTTGGTTGCGGTTCACCCCTGGGACATCCACGGCGCGCACCGGGCCGGATTGGAGACGGCGTGGATCAACCGATCCGGTACGGCTTACCCGGCATACTTCGAGACCCCGCACCTTGAGGCGAGCAGTCTCCCGGAGCTCGCCGAGAAGCTGCGGACGGCTTAGGTCACCTCCCTACAGGGCCATTCCTGCGCGGCTCCCTACCTCCAGAACTGATTCAGTTTTGCGGATTTCCTGGTCCAAGCCTTGGAATGCGGTCCTAGTCTGAAAAGGATCGAATGGGGGGAACATGTCGACAGATGCGGCTGCAGGAGCAGGTGCTGCCGAACAGGCGCGGCGGGCTCGGGAGCGGGTCGAGAAGCTGAAGCAGGAATTGGTGCGCGCCGAGCAGCAGTTGCACGCCTGGGAGGCGGGGGCGCTGGGAGAGCGACTTGTCGCTGAACGGCTGGCCGAGCTCGAAGGTGAGGGTTGGCGCGTCCTTCACGATGTCCATTGGCCGGGTCGACCCAAAGCGAATCTGGATCATGTGCTCGTTGGGCCGGTCGGCGTCGTCGTTCTGGACACAAAGAACTGGACCGGCACCGTTGAATTGCGCGGCGGCGAACTGCGGCAGAACGGGTACCGGGCTGCGCGGATCGACACTGTGCTGGACCAGGCTAGCGCCGTCGCAGCGCTGCTGGAACCACAGCATCGGTACCTCGCTGTCGGCTGGATCTGCTTGATCGGACAGCCCGATGTTGCAGGTCGTTCGAATAGCGGCGTCCGCATTGAAGCGGCGGAGACGTTCATACCGGCGTTGCGCTCGCTGCCCACCGTGCTGGATATCGTTGCAGTCGACGTCATCGCGCGGTATCTCAGGGAGATGCTGGCCGGTGAACGAAGCCCCGGCTTGTGGACTACACAGGAACTGCATGCAGCTGACGGCGGTGCCTCGCAGACACTCCAGCGACGTCGGGTTGGAATGCGCGACCAGGTGGCCACGGGGCGGTCCCCGGCCCGCCCGCCGACCTCCAACCGCCGGGGGAGCACGCGCCGGAGATCGAAGCGTCCCGGGCTTGCTGGAGTTGTGATCAGGTTGTCTCTGGTGGTGATCGGCATCATGACTCTGTTGAACATCATGGACGGCTTCACGGAGCGTTCCCAGCCGGCTCCGCTGCCGGCTCCGACGTCAACGCTGCTGGTTCCGGGTGGAAGCTGATCACTCCTGGGGGACTGCGGCGCTCGCCCGGGACGCCTAGCATGGTGCAGGAACCACTCGAGCGGAAGGCATCAGCATGATCTTCATCGTCGTCAAATTCAACGTGAAGCCCGACTGGAGCGAGCGCTGGCTCGATCTCACCCGCGAGTTCACCGAAGCCACCCGCGCCGAGCCCGGCAACCTCTGGTTCGACTGGTCGCGCAGCGTGGATAACCCCAACGAGTTTGTCCTCGTTGAGGCCTTTGAAGACGATTCCGCCGGCGCCCACGTGACCAGCGACCACTTCCAGCAGGCCATGAAGGACATGCCGCAGGCGCTCGTCGAAACTCCGCACATCATCAGTGAACAGATCTCAGCCACGAACTGGAACCGCATGGGTGAGCTCACCATCGAGAGGAGCGATCATGTCTGAGGACAGCGGAGAATCCCAGGGACAGGGAGACCTGCAATACCAGGTGCTGATCATCGGCGGCGGAAACGCCGGTATCTCCCTCGCGGCACGCCTCAAGCGCTACAAGGTCAAGGGAATCGCCGTCGTCGATCCCACTGAACAGCACCAATACCAGCCCTTCTTCTCCCACATTGCCGGCGGTACAGGCAAGGCGGAGATGGCCGTGCGGTCACAGAAGTCCGTGATGCCGAAGGGCATCACCTGGCACCGTGACTCTGCCACAGCCATAGAGCCGGCAACGAAGACCGTGACGCTCGCCTCCGGCAGGACTCTCACGTACGGACACCTCGTCGTCTGCCCTGGAATCCAGAAGAACTGGGACGGAATTCCAGGTCTGCAGAGCGCCTACGATTCCCCGTACGGAGCGACGAACTACAGCCTCGACCTCGCCGTGAAGGCATGGCGCCTGCTGAGCAACCTCCGGTCCGGAACAGTGGTCTTCACCATGCCCGACGGCCCCATCACCTGCGGCGGCGCCGCCCAGAAGCCCATGTACCTCGCGTGCGACTACTGGCGCTCGCAGGGCGTCCTCGACAACATCCGCGTGATCCTCGCCGTCCCGACGAAGACCGTCTACGGCGTCGAAGTTGTGGACGAGGAGCTGAACCGGAAGATCACCGAGTACGGCATCGAACTGCGCTGCAGCACGGAACTCACATCGGTCGACGCCGACAACCGGGTGGCCACCCTGCGTGACACCGCCCAGGGCACGGAGGAACAGATCCAGTACGACGTCCTGCACGCCGCACCGCCGCAGTCCGCCCCGGACTGGATTCGCGAAACCGGCCTGGCCGATGACGACGGTTTCGTCGCCGTCGACAAGAAGACCCTCCGACACGTCACTCACCCAACGGTGTGGTCGCTGGGTGACGCGGCGGGGACCCCGAACTCCAAGTCGGGTGCGGCCCTCCGGCAGCAGACCAAGGTCCTCGCGAAGAACCTGAAAGCTGTGCTCAAGGGCAGTCAGCCCAGCCAGGAGTACAACGGCTACGGAGCCTGTCCTTTCACGGTAAGTCGCTCTACAGTGGTGCTTGCCGAATTCGATGACACCCGCGCACCCAAACCTTCCGTTCCCGGCTGGAAGGGCCTCGCGAAGGAGAAGCGGCTGACGTGGCTGGTGGAGCGGTACGGGTTCATCCGGTTGTACTGGTACGCCATCTTGAAGGGCAGGGCGTAGGCTTTCAGCGCTGACGCCCCATCACGGAGAGAGGATCCGCATGTCCCACCAGATCACTGTCACCCGCACCTTCGCCGCCCCGAGGGAACGCGTCTTCGCAGCGTGGACCGACCCCGCGGACTTCGCCGTCTGGTTCGGAAGTTCGCAGGTCCACGTGCCACGCGACTCCCTCGTGCTCGACGTTCGCCCCGGCGGTAGTTGGCACGCCGTCATGGAGCTGCCGGACGGCAACACCATCAACTGGGAGGGCGAGTACACCGAGGTGACCCCGCCGGAACGGTTGGGCCTGACCATCACCGACCGGCCAGGCACGGACCCGGGAGCGCCCATCAGCGTCACCTTCGCCGACGTCGACGGCCGTACGCAGATGACCCTTGTGCAGGACGCCCCCGACTTCTCCGCGGAGCAGCGCGAGCAGACAGCTGCGGGCTATCAGGCGTTCTTCGACGACCTGGAGGCGCTCGTCGTCTCCTGACCGCTGTGTCTACGTCAGGCGCCGGCCCCGGTAGACGGTATCGGCGACGGCGAGGGTTTCGCCCTCCGGACCGCTGGCCTTACGCGGACGTGCCTCAATGACCTGGTGCTCCCAGCCGTCGTCGAGCATCTCCGCGATGTCCTCCGCGGTGAAGTACAGGTCGGGCAGGTTAGGGCGGGATGCTTCGGACTGCAGGTCCGACGGGTGGTGACCAACAATCAGCAGGGTTCCACCCGGCGCGACGGCGCGGGCCAGGTTCCGGAACAGGTGCTCACGCTGGGCGGTGGGCAGATGCATGTACTGGGCGGTGACGAGGTCAAGGGAGCCCGACGGAGGGGCCCAGGCCGTGAGGTCATGATGTTCCCAGCGCACCGGAGAAGTGCCGGATTCTTGCCCCTCCCGCTGCTCCCGCTCGTGCTCGGCCGCGCGGGAGAGAGCGACCCTCGAGATGTCGACGCCGGTGACCTCCCAGCCGCGCGCGGCCAGCCACAGCGCATCCGCGCCTTCACCGCAGCCGACGTCGAGCGCGGTACCGGGACGCAGGCCCTCGGCTTCGGCGACCAACTGCGGGTTCGGGCGTCCGCTCCAGATGCGCTTCTTCTCCGCGTACCGGGCGTCCCAGAACGCTTCGTCGAATTCGCGGGGACCGTGATCGTGGGCCTGGTGGTGTGTATGCATCAGGAAACCTCCGCTCCTATCCTGCTCCCTGCGGGGGCGGCCGCGGAAGAGGACCGGTAAGTCTCGAGATCCCGCTGGAGTTCCTCGGCCATGAGGTGGTTATTGATGGCCACCGCTGCTGCCGAGCCCGCTGCGGCGGACGGCAGGACCTGCAGCATCAGGTTCGCCACGTTCCCGGCGGCCCAGACGCCGTCGACGTCGGTGGCCCCCATCTCGTCCACCGCAAGATGCTCGCCGACACCGGCTGGGTGCTGGACCGGGTTGAGACCCAGGCCTGTGAAGATCCCGGTATTGGCAACGAAGCGCGGTGCAACCGCCAGGGCCTCTACCGGGACCACGAGATCGCCGGTGAGTTCCACGCCGCTCAGGGCGCCGCCGTCGTTCTCATTGAGGACGCGGGTCACGCCGCCGTCCACGACCTCGATCCCGCGCGCGGCGAGGTGCTCCCACTCTTCCTCGGTCGGTTCAACGGTGTCGTTCAGGAAGAGTGTGATGCTGCTGCTCCACTGGCGGAACAGCAACGCCTGGTGGACCGACATGGCGCGGGTACCCAGGACTCCGATGCGCTGGTCGCGGACTTCCCACCCGTGGCAGAACGGGCAGTGCAGGACCTCCCGGCCCCACCGTTCGCGGAGTCCGGGAATGTCCGGCAGCACGTCGGTCAGTCCGGCGGTGAGGAGCAGCCGGCGCGAGGAGAGCACGGTCCCGTCGTCGAGCGTGGTGCGGAAGCGGAGGTGGGGATCAGCGGTGCGGGCTGCGTCAACGACGGTGCCGGCGATTATGGCGCCGCCATAGGACTGCACGTCGGCTTGACCGGCGGTCACGAGGTCGAGCGGGTTCATCCCCTCACGGGTGATGAACCCGTGCACGCCGCTGGCGGGGGAGTTGCGTGGGTGGCCCGCGTCGACCACGGCGACACTCCGGCGGGTGCGCCCGAGCATCAGTGCCGCGCTGAGGCCGGCGGCTCCGCCGCCAATCACGACGACGTCGAAAGAGTTCAGTTCAGGTGTCATGGTTTCAGCATGGAACGGGCAAACGCGACTAGCAAGGAACCTTGCTGAAGTGGCAAAATATGGGTATGAGTGACGAGATTGGAGAAGCCCTCGCCGCGGTGGGGCCCCGGCTTAGGGCGCTCCGGGTGAAGCGGGACGTGACCCTTCAGGCGCTGTCCGAGTCGACGGGCATTTCGGTGAGCACGTTGTCCCGGCTTGAATCCGGACAACGTAAACCGAACCTGGAATTGCTGCTCCCGCTGGCCCAGGCGCATCAGGTGCCGTTGGATGAACTCGTGGGTGCACCGACTACGGGTGACCCGCGCGTACACCTGCGTCCGATCGATATGGGGCGTGGAACGGTGGTACCACTGACCCGCCGGCCGGGCGGCATCCAGGCCTACAAGCACGTGCTGCACGCCGACATGCCGCTCGAGGAACCTGACCTCAAGGTCCATGAGGGGTACGAGTGGCTGTACGTGCTGAACGGTAACCTTCGCATGGTCCTGGGTGAACTCGACCTGGTGCTGCCCGCCGGGGAAGCGGCGGAGTTCGACACCCGGGTACCGCACTGGTTCGGGAAGGCGGACCGTCACGCCGTGGAGTTCCTCAGCCTGTTCGGGCGGCAGGGCGAGCGGATGCACTTGCGGGCGAAGACAACGAATTGAGGCAGAGGATTCACCATGAACCGGTAGTGTGGATTTCGCGCGAAGACGGCGGTGAAGGGACAGTACATGAGTGTTCAGGGCGGACTGTATCGCCATGACCTTCCTCTGCGTGAGATCGTCGGGAACGAGATCCGCAGCCGTATCTTCAACGGAACGTTCCCGCCTGGTACGCGGCTGGTGGAACGTGACCTTGCAACCGAGTTTGAGGTCTCCAGGTTCCCTGTCCGCGAAGCGATCCGGATCCTTCATCGGGAAGGCCTTGTCGAGACACTGCCAACCCGCGGCATCGTGGTCAAGCGGCTCGAGCGCAAGGAAGTCGAGGAGATCTTCGACATCCGCGAGGCGCTGGAGGGCCTGGCGTCGAAGCTGGCGGCGGAGAGGGTGGCTGCCGGTGAGCCCAACGACCTCCAGAAGTATGTCGAGCTATCCCGTGAAGCGCTCGCCGAGGGAGATCGGGAGGCCGCCCGCGCGGCGAACTCGGATTTTCATGACGCGATCATCGATTTCTCAGGCAGCGCGACCCTGCGTGACATTCTGACGCCCCTGATGGGGAGACTGCACTGGCTCTTCGGGCAGGTATCCAACCTCGATGCCGTATGCAACGAGCACAGTGACCTATGCGCGGCGATCAATTCCGGTGACCCGGCGGCAGCAGCCGAAGAGGCGTTACACCACGTCCAGTCCTACCGGGACCAGACGCTGAAGCACCTCTTCGGCTGACCGCAGGGGCAGAGCAGGCACTAGAGCAACAGGCGTCCCCAGCGCTGGTCAAGGCCGGGAGCCCCGGCCATGGTGAGTGTCTTCCACAGCGTCACTGCCACCGAGTCGAGCACGGGCAGGCCGGTCTCCGCCTCGACTTGCTCGACCACCGGCGCGCCGTACAGATTGGTGCAGAGGTAGATCAGAGCGTCTGGTCGGTCCTGCCGCGATGCCAGGTCACGGGACGGTTCGAGCAGGTCCGACGGCGGAACCCTCCCGAAGGACTCGTTCACGGACAGCCCGAGGTGCCGCTCGGACACCACCTCGATGCCCTCCGTGGAATACCGTCGAGCGATTGCATCGTTGACGTCCGCTGTGTAGGGCGTGATCAGTCCGATCCGCGTTGCCCCGAACGCCTTGAGGGCGTCCAGGTAGGCGAGCGTCGAGGTGGTGGCCGGGACACCTGTTTCAGCGGTGATCTGACGCACCATCTCGCGGTCTGCTGCTGGGCCCAACCATGATCCGGCGGTGCCGTTCCATGCGATCACATCGACGTCGGCTGTCTGCAGGAGCCGCGCCGCGGCAACCATCGTGGAATGGTCAAACTGCCTGTTCGAACCGTCGTCCAGCGCAATCCGCGTGACTTCGACACGCGTGAAGTGCACGGTGACGTCGGTGCGGTCCCCGAGAATCCGATAGGTCTGCGGTTCAAGGCACGTATTCGACGACGGGACAATCATCCCGATGCGGGTCGATCGTGAAGTCTCAGCCAGCTCATACATGCGACAGGACCTCCTGCCTGATGCCCTGCATCTCGCGCGGTCCCTGCCTCCGGATAAACCGGCCAACGGGTCCCGGGTCGCTGAAGACGCCGTCGTCGAGCACTACGCGGCCGGCGGAAATAACCGTCGATGGCCACCCAGCGAGCTCCAGGCCATGGAAGGGCGAGAAGTCCGTCCCCATGTGGAGCGCGGCGCCGTCGACAGTCCGGACTTCCCGCGGATCGAACAGAACAATATCGGCGTCGTATCCGGGAGCAAGGACTCCCTTGGAAGCCAGCCCATTGATGCGCGCCGGTGCGGCGGCGAAGAGTTCCACGAACTGTTGCAGTGGCATTCCCCGCTCCGTAACCAGGGAGGTGAACGTCGCCGGCATCCGGGTCTCGACGCCGGGAAGACCGTGCGGCATGAACCGGATGTCGTCCTTGCGTGAGGACTTCTGGCCCATGTCGTAGCACGAATGGTCCGAGGAGACGGTGTCGATTCCGCCGGCGAGAGCCCGGTCGACAAGCTCCTGAACGGCCTCCCTGCTGCGCATCGGGGGACAGCAGGCAAACCGCTCGGGGAACTCCGAGCCATAAACGCTTTCGTCAAGGCTCAGATAGTGCGGGCAGGTCTCGGAGTAGGCGCTGAACCCGCGGAACCGGGCGTCCTGTACCAGCTCGACTGCTTCGGAGACCGTCTGGTGCACGAAGTAAACCGGTGCGCCGGTGTACTCGGCCATGGCCAGGACTTCGCGAACAGAGGCGATCTCCGCCAGTTCCGGCCGGGTACGGTGCAGGTTCTCGATCCCGGTCTCTCCGCGGCCTGCGTGGTCACCGGTGCAGTCAGCGATGATGGCGTCGTGCTCGGCGTGTATGTAGGTTAGCCCGTCGAGACGGACCATTTCCTTCATGACGCGCAGGATGGTGTCCTCATCCGCCATGGTGGAACCGCGATTGGTGGTGTACATCTTCACCGACCGGATGCCGAGTTCCGACAGCCGCTCAAGCTGGGCCGGGACGGTGTCGTCCCAGGTGATGACCGAACCGTGCAGCGCAACATCGCAGCGCGCTACCTGTGCCAGGCGCAGCTTGTTCTCCGCAGCCTGCAAGGGAGTTTCGTTCAGTGAGCGCGGGATGCCGAAGTCGATGACCGTCGTAGTGCCTCCCCAGAGCGCGGCGATGGTTGCGGACTCGAAGGTGTCCAGTGATGAGTATGCACCGGTGACCTGTTCGATGTGGCAGTGCCCATCCACTCCGCCCGGAATGGCGGTGCGGCCTCGCGCGTCGATCATGCGGGCAGCCTCGGGGAGTTCGTCGGGAGGGGTGGCACCGTCGTAGATTGCGGCGATGCGCCCGTCCAGCACGCCGATGTGGCCGGTGACCGTATGGGTGGCGTTGACTATGACGGTATTCGTGACGAGCGAGTCCAGTCTCATTCCGGACCACGTTCCTTTCCATGAATCTCGTGCCCGCGTCCAAGCGTGCGGGTAATGGCAACTGATAAGCCGGCATTCGGTTTCGGCGGAGGGGGTGCGAAGCTGCCGGCACGGTGGCTTCCACCTGCGAGGGCGACGAGCACTTCGGCCTGCTTCACGCCGGCCGAAATGCCATCCACAACCGGCACGGGAATCTGGTTGCCTACTTCCCTTGCCAACCCGGCCAGCGGAGCGCCGGCGAGGATGACGACGTCGGCCCCGTCTTCGCGGACCACCTGGCCTGAGAGCTCGAGCAGGTGGGGAGTGAAGTCCTCCTGGACGGAACCTATTCCGGTGAGCGGGTCGGTCAGGGAGCGGATGGAAGCCAACCGCCCCCCGAGACCGTTCCGTTCCACGCACTCCCGGTACCAGGCCGTGATCCGGTGGGAGATTGCCACAATGGAGAACCGGGTGCCCTGAAGGGCCGCGGTGTAGAGCGCGGCCTCCGTGATTCCCACGACCGGGATGTCCACGAATTCCTTGAGCGCCGGCATGCCCGGGTCGCCGAAAGCGGCAACGACGACGGCGTCCACGTTCTCGTGTTCCTCTGCGATCACCTGCGCCACAGCCCCCGCTGCGAGCAGCGATTCCATGCGGGTTTCGATGTATTCCACGCCGAAGGGCGCCGTCCGCAGGATGATTTCGGTCCCGGGTGACGCTGCCCGCTGTGCCTCAGCGAGGATCAGAGCGGACACCTTTTCGCTGATGTTTGGATTGATGACCAGGAGTTTCATGGTGTGTTCCTAGACCGGCAGGCGGCGGCTGTAGTCGAGGGTGATCACCGAAACGAACATCACGATGGCTGCACCGACGAAGTAGAGCAGTGCCCAGGTGTAACCGCCGGTGGCTCCGACGATGAAACCGATGGCCATGGGGGTGATGAAGCCGTTGACGTTGCCGGCAAGGTTCATTGCACCGCCGAGGACGCCGGCGTTGCCGCGGCCACCGAGCAGGGAGGGGATGCTCCAGAAGAGGCCGACCCAGCGCAGGAAGAACAGCACCACGGACAGGAGCACGACGGCGGTAATCGGGTCATTCACGAGGGTGACGCCGACCAGTCCTGCGACGACCACGAGGCTCGAGAAGCCGAGCAGCGTGCGCATCACCTTGTTGGCCGAGGCACCCTTGGCGCGCCAGGCGTCGGCGATGTTGCCGCCGAGGATTTCGCCCACGAAGCCTGCGCCGAAGATGACGAAGGTTCCCCAGCCCACTCCGGCGAGGTTGAAGCCCTTGGCCTCGGAAAGGTAGAGCGGGCCCCAGGTGAGCAGGCCGTAGAAGACACCGTTGAAGCCGAACCAGCCGAAGCACATGGCCCAGAAGGACTTGAACTTCAGGTAGGGGAGCAGGCCGCGCTTGCCGGGGGCTCCGGCGGCTGCTGCCTTCGCGTCTTCCTCTGCGTGGGACGCTTCGATCAGGTCCACTTCGGCCTGGTTGATGCTTCGGTGTTGGCGGGGGGTGTCGCGGATGTACCACCAGGCGAGGAAGCCGAAGAGAGCGGTGGCGATGCCGGCTGCGAGGAAGGCACCGCGCCAGCCGCCGGTGAGGCCGATCAGGCCGGCAATCGCGATGCCCCCGATGCCGGCGCCAAGGGGAGCGCCGGCGTCGAGAATGGTGGCGCCGCGGCCGCGTTCGCCGGTGGCCATCCACTGGCCGTTGAGCTTGCCGCCGGCGGGCATGATCGCCGCTTCGGTGACGCCGATCAGTGCGCGTGCTGTGAAGAGGCTGGCGAAGTTCCACGCCAGGCCGGAGGCAGCCGTGGCAAGGCCCCAGCCCACGCAGGAGCCCGTGACCATCTTGCGTGCACCGAGGCGGTCAACGAGCCAGCCGCCGGGTACCTGCATGAGGGCGTAGGCGAAGAAGAACGCGGAGAGCAGAACGCCGATGGACTCCGGTGAGAGGTTGAACTCTTCCTGGATGAGCGGCATGGCCACGGAGATGGACCCGCGGTCCACATAGTTGAGGGTGACGAGGATGAGCAGTAGGACGAAGAGCTTCCACCGAATTTTCGTGGGCTTTTTGCTTTCGGTGGTCCTGCGGGCCGCGTCTCCCGAGGTGTCGGATAGATCCTGAGGTGGCAGATCCACCGTCGAGGTCAGATGGTCGTCATTGGCCATGTCATGAATTCCTTAGAACGTGCGAACGGGTGTTGGGTGCCGCGCCGCCTCAACTGACTCGTGGTCCGGCGGATACACTCAATCGAACTTGGGATCCCAAAAACGACAGTAGGCGTGACGAAGCGCACTGTCAATGGATTCAGGGAATAAGTTTCTTATAACAGAAGGAATATTCCGCTGGACGGAAACGGCGCCTAGGGTGGGCGCGGCCGAATTAAGCGTAGGCCGGTTCTAGGAGAGCGGGCGCTCCATCACGAAGTCGGTCTCGACGTTGCTGCCCAGCTGGAACGTCTTCGCGCCGACTCGGGCGAACCCGTGCTTTTCATAGAAGCGGACGGCGCGGGCATTGCGGTCATTGGTGCCAAGCCAGATGCCTTTGGCGTCGGTTCCCTTCGCTGCGATTTCCAGCGATGCCTCCATCAGGTGCGACGACGAACCCTGCCCGTGGTGGGACGGGTGCACATAGAACTTGCTCAGCTCAATCGTCGGGAAGATCGACAGGGAGGAACGCACCTGCTGATCCTTCGGTAAGGCCTTCACGAGCATGCTCCACGCAAGGAGGTGCCCGTCTTCACGCAGGCACAGCAGGATCTTGTCCGGGTCCGCGATGTGCTGGTTGAACCGCTCCTCGGAGAGCTCCGTGGCGATGAAGTGCGCAATGTCCTCCGGGCGGGAGGTCGGCGGGCAGGCGAGCGGGAAGGTGACGGCCGCGAGGGTGGCGAGCGGGCCGGCGTCGTTCGCGGTGGCATGGTCAATAACAACGGTCACGGAGCTAGGTTAGCGCCGATCGTTGTCCGCGCGCTCGGATGTCCTCGGGGTGGCGGGAAGCTGGCTTAGGATCGCTGTACCGATCTTTTCCTGACTTTCAAGAAGGCAGCCATGCACGTGTTGTCCCGAAGAAGGCCTGCTGCCGGCGCGCCCTCCCGGCGGGTCGTAGCCATAGTCCTGCTGCCGGTGCTGTTGGTAGCGCTGATTCCGCTGGTCATCCTGGCCCTGTTCGACGACGCCGGTGCGGCTGGGTTTGTCGGGTGGACGCTGCCGTTGACGCGGGGACTGGTGCACCTTTCGAGCCTGGCAGCGATTGCGGTTCTCTGTGTCGGCGTTCTTCTGCCCGTTCAGGACGGTGCAGAAGAACTGTCCCCGTTTGCCGAGCGGCTGGGGCGGCGGGGGAGTGTGGCTGCGCTCGCCGCCGTCGTCGCCTGTTCTGTGCTGCTGCTCTGGACCTACTTCGAGGTGGCTGGTGCCGGTCCGCTGGAAGCGGATTTAGGTGACTTCGGGGCCTTCCTGAATGAGCTCGCCTCAGGACGCGCGCTGGTCGCACAGATCGGTTTTCTGCTCGCCAGTGCTGTGCTCGCGTGGGTTGCCCGGACTCTCACCGCCCTTCGGATGGCACTGTTTCTCGCGGTGGCAGGCACGACGACGCTGGCCCTCGGCGGTCATGCCGCCTCCGAAACCGGTCACAGCCTGGCGATGTTCAGCATGACGGCGCACATCGCGGCGGCGTCACTGTGGGTGGGAGGGCTCGCAGGTGTGGCCTGGCTTGCGGTAGCTGTCGGTGACCGGCTGCACGCTGTCGCTCAGCGGTTCAGCAGGCTCGCTCTGATCTGTGCAGCCGTAGTGGCGGTCAGCGGGGTGGCGAGTGCGCTGGTGCGCGTGCCCGATCTGACGGTGTTGCTGTCGTCGCTCTATGGACTGGTCCTGCTCCTGAAGGTGACCATGCTGGGAGTGTTGATCGGGTTCGGGGCGGTGCATCGGCGTCGGCTTCTTGCCGGGGACTCCTTCGGCCGGGCAGACTTCAGCAAACTGGCCGGCGGTGAACTTGTGGTGATGGGGGCTGCCTACGGCTTGGCGATTGCCCTGGTGGGGCTGGAGCCTCCGACCTAGGGACCGTTCCGGGTCAGGGTGCAAACGCGTGCCCGAGGATGTGCGCTACGGGCGGCGCCAGCGGTTGGACCGAGAAACCGAACCGCTCGTTATCGCGGACCTCGAACCCGGCAGCGATGATCGACTCCAAGGTATTCCGGTTGGGGTGACAACCTCCGGCAACGCGTTGCCAGAGTGGCGTCAGCAGATCCTCCACGGCAGCGAGGATCCTACGTTCCGAGCGGACATGCTCATAGAAGGCCAGCATTCCGCCCGGGCGCAGGACCCTGCGCGCCTCCGCCAGGGCAGCGGACTGGTCCGACACACTGCACAGCACCAGGCTGGCAACCACCGCATCGGCGCTGCCGTCCGCGGCCGGGATACTTTCCGCCGTTCCCGTGACTACTCGGACAGAAACCGCAGCGGACGCCGCCCGACTCCGAGCCAGGGACCTGAGGTGATCATCAGGTTCCACCGCCAGAACCTCGGTGACTGTGCGCAGGTAATGCCCGAAGTTTGATCCCTCGCCGGCGCCGATCTCAATCACCTTGCCGCTGAGGTCCTGAAGCAGTGCACGCCGGTGTTCGGTCGCGCCCCTGCGGTTTATCCCCTCGACCGCTCGGGCATAAGCGCGGGCGAAACGGGGATGCTGCAGGTCTGCGGGCCCCGTCTCGGTTTCCGGATCAGGAACGGTCACTGATCTGCTTCAGTCGGTTTCCGGGCCGTCGCAGAAGTAGCAGCCGTCGTCACCGGCATGCCTGACACGCGAAGACTTCCGCACCGCAACGCGGGACGTCTGCGGGCTAGAAATTGTCAATGAAGACCCCTGCCGGGGGAAGGACGTATTTTGGGCTGCGTGAGCCGGAGCTTGTTGCGACCAGTGTCCAGGTGACGGTGCTGCCGTCGTATGCGGGCAGAATATTTCCCTGCATGACGAAGCGTCCGTCTTCTTCCCGGCCCGCGGGTGCCCACCATCCGTTGAGGGGGCAGTGCTCCCCGGTCTTCGCTTGCCGGGTCCTGTGGGTTCTCGTGCCGTGCACTACTTTGTGCGGGGAATGCTTCTTCATCGCTGAATCTGACCTCGTTGTCGGTTTCGAACGTGCTATGTAACTAATATGTCACGGATCGTGCCGCCGGGTCCATCCACTGTGCCAGAGCGGACGGACCCGGCTGATGCTTTAGGTCAGAGCTCCGGTGAGGTTGTTCGGGGTACCAAACCGGTGCGCCGTGACGGAGACTGCCTGCTCCCGCAGGAAAGGGAGCAGTTCCACCCGGCCGGCGGCCACGACGTCGTTGGCGTAAATGGCGACGTCGGGCTTGCCGTCGGCGGCCTCAGCTGTATCAATGGCGGCGGCTCCGATGAGGCGGATACGTACTCCCGATTCCGGTCCCGTCTTGGCTGCGTAACGCTGGACGCGTGTGGCCCAGGCCTCAGCACCTTCTGCCACGATGACGATCCCGGAGTCCCGAAGTGCCCGTGCCGCGACATCGGGAAGCGGCTCAGGTGTGCTCACTGTGAGTGCGCTGGGCGCCGGTTGCCCGTTCCAGGCGGTCACACCTGCTGAGGCTACGCGCAGCAGCTCTGCCAGACCGCGTCCGGACGTTGCCGCCTCGTAGCGGATGGTGGCCGGTAGCGGCCGGTAGCGGAAGATGTTCCGCTCCGCGTGGAGTCCGGAGACGTCGCGGGCCGCGCCGAATTCCTTCTCCCATGCTACGGCGTCCGACGCCAGCGCTGATTCGAGCCAGACCACATCGGCGGCGGTGATGGTTCCGGTGCTGATCGCTTCGGCGGCTGCGGTGATGATCTGCCGCGCCGGTGCAGCGAGCGTGGCTGCAGGAGTTACCTCGATCGGCGCATCCTTCCATTCGCCGAGGCCGACCAGGTAGTTCGGGCCGCCGGCCTTGGTGCCTGCGCCGACTGCGGATTTCTTCCACCCGCCGAACGGCTGACGGCGCACGATCGCTCCGGTGATGCCGCGGTTGATGTAGAGGTTTCCGGCCTGGACGTTGTCGAGCCAGTACTTCAGCTCATTGGGCTCCAGTGAGTGCAGGCCGGATGTGAGCCCGTAGTCAATGTCGTTGACCATGCTGACGGCTTCTTCGAGCGTGTCAGCGGTCATGATGCCCAGGATGGGTCCAAAGTATTCGGTTCTGTGGTACTCGCTTCCACGCTTGACGCCGGTGCGCACACCGGGGCTCCAGAGCTTGCCGCTGTCGTCGAGCTGGCGTGGTTCGAGCACCCAGGACTCTCCGGCGCCGAGTTCGGTCAGTCCGTCGAGCAGCTTGCCGTTGGCCGGTTCGATGACCGGTCCCATTTGGGTCCGCGGGTCAACGGGGTACCCGACGTGCAGGGACCGGGCGGCGTCGAGGAGCTGCTGGTTGAACCGCCGCGAGGTGGCGACGGATCCGACCAGGATGACCAGTGACGCTGCCGAGCATTTCTGCCCGGCATGCCCGAACGCGGACTGCACGGCGTCGCGTGCGGCGAGGTCAAGGTCGGCGCTGGGGGTGACAATGATGGCGTTCTTGCCGCTGGTTTCCGCGAGCAGGGGCAGGTCCTTGCGGAAGGAGCGGAACAGCTCCGCGGTCTCGTAGCCGCCTGTGAGGATGAGCCGGTCAACGGCCGGGTGGGATACCAGTGCGGTACCCACTTCGCGCTTGGTTACCTGGACGTACTGCAGCACATCGCGATCGATCCCTGCTTCGTCGAAGGCCTCCCAGAGGGCTTCGACCATGACGGCGCCGCAGCGGCGAGCCTGCCGCGCTGGCTTGATGATGACTGCCGAACCGGCGGCCAGGCCCGCAAGGACGGAACCGGCCGGGATGGCGACGGGGAAGTTCCACGGCGGAGTGACGACGGTCAGCTTCGAAGGGACGAACTTCGCACCGTCGACGTTGTCCAGTTCCTTGGCCAGCTCGGCGTAGTAGTGGGCGAAGTCGATGGCCTCGGAGACCTCTGGATCGCCCTGGTCGAGGGTTTTCCCGCACTCGGCTGCCATGACTTCGAGCAGTTCTGCCCGGCGCGCTTCGAGGCGGACGCCGGCCCGGTGGAGGACAGCGGCGCGCTCAGCCCCGGTCAGTGAGCCCCAGGAGGTTCCGCGGGCAAGGGCTGTCTGGATGACGGTTTCGAGCTCTTCGCTGCTGCTGAGCTCGTGGGCGTCCGCTGTCGCCTCGCCGAGCGTGGAAGAGGGAACCCGGTCGAGGATCGCCCGGCCCCAGGCGCGGTTCGAGGGCAGGTCGGGGTCGGTGTCAGGCGTGTTCACGAAGCCGGCGGTTGGCCCGCCGTACCCTGGAGCACCTGTTTCGAGCTCGGCGCGCGCAGTCACTTCGGTCAGGGCAGCTTCGGCGTCGAACCGGGCGCGGTTCTGGATCCGGTTGGGTCCGGGGACGGTGTCGGTGAGGGCAGCGAGCGAGGCGAGGAAGCGCTGCTTCTCGCGCTCGAAGAGGGCTTCGTTCTTGTCCAGTTCGAACACGGCGGACATGAAGTTTTCCTGGCTCGCGCCTTCTTCGAGGCGGCGGATCAGGTAGGCGATTGCGACGTCGAACTCGGCCGGGTGCACCACCGGCGTGTAGAGCAAGAGAGATCCGACGTCGCGCTTGACTGCTTCAGCCTGACCGGTGGCCATACCGAGGAGCATCTCGAATTCGATGCCCGAGGTGATTCCGCGTGCCTTGCCCAGCAGGTGGGCCAGTGCGACGTCGAACAGGTTGTGCCCGGCGACCCCGATGCGGACATTCGAGATCCTTTCCGGGGTCAGTGAGTAGTCGATGACCGCCTTGTAGGAGGTGTCGGAGTCCTGCTTGGTGCCCCAGGTTGCCAATGGCCAGCCGTGCAGGTCGGCGTCGACCTGTTCCATGGGAAGGTTGGCGCCTTTGACGACGCGGACCTTGATGGGGGCGCCGCCGTTCGCGGTGCGGGCCGCTGCCCACTCCTGCAACCCGATCATGGCGCCGAGAGCGTCAGGCAGGTAGGTCTGTAGCACGATCCCTGCCTCAAGGTTGTGGAACTCGGGCTTCTCAAGCAGGCGGGTGAACACCGCGACGGTCATGGCGAGGTCCTTGTATTCCTCCATGTCAAGGTTGATGAACTTCTGCGGGGAGGATGAGGCCGCAAGCCTGAACAGCGGACAAAGCGTCTCCACGATGTGGCTGACCGCTTCGTCGAAGGCCCAGTGGTTGTGCGGTGCGACGGTGGAGGAGACCTTGATGGAGACGTAATCCACGTCCTCACGGGCGAGGAGCTTGTGGGTGCCCGCGAGCCGGCGCGATGCCTCACCTTCGCCGAGGATTGCCTCGCCGAGCAGGTTCACATTGAGCCTGATTCCTTCCCGCCTGATCTTGGAGATCGACCGGCCAAGCTTGGCCTCGGTTGCATCCACGATCAGGTGGCCCACCATTTCCCGCAGTACCTTGCGGGCAATAGGAATGACGACGCCGGGAACCACCGGAGCCAGATATCCGCCAACAGTGACGGCTGACTTCATGTACCACGGCAGGAAGGAAGGGACCTTCGGGACCAGGGTCTTCAAGTTCCTCGCAGCAACCGCTTTGTCCTCGGGACGGATGACGCCGTCAACGAAACCGACGGTGAACTCGAGCCCGTGCGGGTCCTTCAGGACACCGGCCAACTGGGCGGCGGCGGCGTCAACCGGAACCTTGGCGCCCTCAGACAACCAGTGTCGGACCAATGACACGGCTTCTTCTGCCAGGTCACCGGGGCGGACCTGCTCGGTGCTGCTGGTCCCTGTTGCTGCGGTCATAGGGGGTACTCCTCGAAGATGGCGTTTCGGCGCATGGCCGGGCTAGGGCGGGTGAGGTAAAGGTTATTGACTTTGCCCGTTCAGGCTCGGTCTGGGTGTATTTGGTTTGGGTGCCATCACGAGTGGATAGCGTCCCGGGAAAGCTTCACGGACCTGACGTCTTTGGAGGAACGCGTGAGGCTTGACTTTCAGTATGACTCTGCGCCACTTTTAGGAAAAGTAACGTTTTCCGAAACTTAAGCTTCGGAAAAATCGAATGGTTGAGATGCTCGATATTCAGAGGCTGCGTCTCCTGAGGGAACTCAGCATCCGTGGAACTATCGCTGAGGTTGCGGCCGCCCTGCGCTACAGTCCTTCCTCGGTTTCCCAGCAGCTTTCCCTGCTCGAGCGGGAAGCCAAAGTGACGCTGTTCCGCAAGAGTGGGAGGCGGCTTCAACTCACGTCGCACGCTCTGGTCCTGGTGGAGCATGCTGAGGAGTTACTCGAAGGACTTGAGCGTGCGGAGGCCGCGTTGGCCGTCAGCCGGCCGGTCGTTTCAGGCACCGTGCGTGTGGCCGTTTTCCAGACGGCGGCACTTGCCCTCATGCCGAACATGCTGCGCACCCTTCGGGAGACGCATCCACTGGTGCTGGTGAAGATGGTGCAGCATGAACCGGAGACTGCGTTGCATGAGACGTGGGCGCGCGAGTTCGACCTGGTGGTTGCCGAACAGTATCCAGGGCACGCCGCTCCTCACTATGAGAGCCTCGATCAGGATCTGTTGACGCGTGATGACATTCGGTTGGCGGTGCCGACGGACCTGACTGCGGCACCCGAAGACTTTCACCGGGTTCAGGACCTGCAGGATGCGATGGGGTTGCCGTGGGTGATGGAGCCTCGTGGAGCTGCCTCCAGGCACTGGGCGGAGCAGCTGTGCCGCCTGGCGGGATTTGAACCGGATGTTCGTTACGAGAGTGCAGACCTGCAAACTCATGTCCGCTTGGTGGAGTCCGGAATCGCCGTCGCGTTCCTTCCGCAACTGGTGTGGACGCAGCGAGAGCACCGGCCACGCCTGATCGAACTGCCCGGCAGGCCGACGCGCACCATCTTCACAGCCGCGCGTCGCTCGAGTGCCGGTGATCCGGCTATCGGGGCGATCCGACAGGCGTTGAAGGCGGAGGCAGCGGCGCTCGGTCTGGATGCTCCGCCGTAGGAGTTCCTCCGGTCGTTGTCGGGGGCGGAACCATTCAGAGTTCCGGTACGCAGGGTCCAGCGCCGAGCTTCGCGAGACCGGCACGATCGCCGTCGGCCAACTCGGAGATGGGGCTGCTCTCGTGCATGAGCTGAGTCGGATCGGCTACATGGTCCAGCCCGAGCACGTGCGCCAACTCGTGGACGATGACGGCCCTCACCTGGTTACGACCGTTCGGATGATTCTGAAGGATGTTGGTGAGGTCGGGTGCATCGAGCATCGTCTGGCCAGCGACATAGACCACCGGCTTCCCTGGCCGCTGCGCGATCTCGCTGCCTCCCAAACCGGCGACGTCACCAGCGAGTTCCGGAACCTCTGCAGGACTGGTCCACGTCACCAGGATGGGCGCCCAGCGCTCGCCATACAGCTCCGGCTGGTAGGGGTCGCGTTCTTCCGTACTGGGAGCTTCGGTAGTCGGGCCATCGAAAACGAATGTCAGACCGGTCGCTGCAGCCACTTCGGCAACCGCTTCCTGTACCAAGCCATCTGTGCCCGCAGGTGCGAAGTCGGGACGGACCACGTAGTGCACGGGACGGCAGGGATCGTAGGCGATGAAGTCCTGGTCGAGGTCCCCGTGGGGAAAAAGCGTGTATTGAGTAGACCCCGTCGAGGGCGGGGGAGTACCCAGTGGAGTATCTGCTGCCTCCACTCCGCGGGGTGGAACGTTCGACCACGGCAGGTTCGGCGTCAGATCCGGAAGGATTTCGCGTTGGAAGACAGCCGGCGACAGATAGAGCGCGATCACGAACGCTATCAAAGCGCCCGTGCGCATCCGAAGTTTGAAAGCGGAGGACCGCGTACGACGACGGCGCGGCACCCGGGCGTGCTGCTGCCGTCGTCCGCTGGATTCAGCCGCGTAGGAGCGGAGCTGTTCGTTGAGCGCTTCTTCCAGCGCCCATTGCGGCACGCGTCCGGAGTGGGATTGCTGGAATCCCGGCTGTGCTGGTTCAGAGGACGATGATGGTTCCCTTCGCGGCTTTCGTCCCGTCGACGGCGGATCGTCGTCTCTGTGGAACCACTCGCGGTCCAGTACCCCCATGGTGATGTGCTTCTTTCCCTCTGTAACTTTGTCCCCGTGAATAGCTTCTTCGACCGCTTGAGCGCTGTGCCCTCAATTGCGGCAATCCTGCTTAAATGCTGAGCGCTGGGTTCGGACTTCGTACCCGCTTCAATTCTGGTGCCGGAATGACAAGCGGCTTTTCGGTGTTGGGCCGAACAAGACACCCAACGAAAAGGAGCGGTCATGTCACGAGTTGCCATCATTGGAGGCCACGGGAAGGTGGCCTTGCACCTGTCGCAAATTCTGTCCGGTGCCGGTCACGAGGTGAGTTCGATCATCCGCAATCCGAACCAGTCCGGCGATATTGAAGAGGCAGGCGGGAAGCCCGTTGTGGCGGACGTGACGCAGTTGTCGGTCGGCGAGCTGGCAGACGTCGTGCGCGGTCAGGACGCAATTGTCTGGTCGGCGGGAGCTGCCGGAAGCAGCCCGGAGGACACATATGCTATCGATCGGGATGCGGCGATCCGTTCGATGGATGCGGCCAAGAAGGCCGGGGTCGACCGGTACGTGATGGTTTCCTACATGGGTGCGCGGAAGGATCATGGCGTACCCGAGGACAACGGGTTCTTCCACTATGCGGAGGCGAAGGCTGCGGCGGACGAGTACCTCCGCGGGACTGATCTGGCGTGGACGATTCTTGGCCCAGGCGCTCTCACGACGGATCCGGGTAAGGGAGCGATCGAGGTTTCGAGTGAGCCGCAGCAGGATTCGGTGGCGCGTGAAGACGTGGCGCAGGTTGCAGCCGCTGTCCTGAGTAACCCCGGTACGGTCGGGAAGTTCATTCAGTTCAACACCGGCGAGACACCGATCGCGGAGGCGCTTGAGGTGGTGTGACGCCGTCGTCGTTCTAATGCTGCCCCCGCACGGTTTCGTGCGGGGGCAGTGTTTTCTCCAGCGCTCACAGTGGATCAATCTGATGTTGGCACAAACCGATGAACGCTCCGAGTTCCTCGAAGTGCTCAGGGCGCGACGGTAAGTGATGCGTGAGCCTGGGGGAGCGGATGATGACCGCACGCCACTGCCCTCGGGAAACGGCCACGTTGATCCGGTTTCGGTTCAACAGGAACTGAATGCCACGGGGCGCCTCGGAAGCGGCTGAACAAGCCATGGAGACAATCACCACGGGCGCCTCCTGGCCCTGGAACTTGTCTACCGTTCCAACGCGAGTACCAGTGAGACCCGCGTCTTTGAGCTTCCGCCTGATCATCTGGACCTGGGCGTTATAGGCGGCAACAACCAGCACGTCTGCATCGGTGAGAGCTCGTGGCGCGTTGGCGGCGTCATCCCACCGCAGGCCGATGTGTCGCTGAACCTGGCGAACTACCTCTTCGGCTTCTTCGGAGGAAGCACTGGAATTCCCTGTGTGGTCGACCAGGATGCATTCAACTCCTGCGGGAGTTCCCTCGAGAACCCGCTTGGTGGCGAGCACTGCGGACTCAAGCTTGTCGTCATAGGCGAGTCGCGACACGGCTTCACACAGTTCCGGGTGCATTCGCCAACTGTCGGCGAGGAAGTATCCGAGCTCAGGGCGCAGGGTCGCGCTTCCCCGCGATAGCCAGCCCAGCGCCGACTCATCGACGGGCTCAGGATGGTTCGCCTGTGTCACCTGAGGCAGTTGCTGCGGATCGCCCAGCAGAAGTAACCGCTTTGCTGCCCGTGACACGGCCAGAGTGTTGGCGAGCGAGAACTGGCCCGCCTCATCAATTACCAGTAGATCAAGCGATTCCGGCGGAACCTTGCTCCCCGTCATCGTCCATGCCGTGCCGCCGACCAGCGCACCTTCCGATCCGTCGAGAAGTGCGGCGACGTCGTCGTCCGTCCTGCGGGTCCAGGGTGCCTCCGGGTTGTCGGTTCTCTTGGCGATCTGGTGGGCGGGTACGCCGGCCTCCAGCGCTGCGTCGATCATGTGCTCGATGACGGCATGGGACTGCGCCACTACGCCGACCTTCCAGCCGCTGGCCACGAGAGCGCGAATCACATGGGAGCCTACGTACGTCTTGCCGGTGCCGGGCGGCCCCTGGACGGCAAGATAGGAGTGATCGAGTAGCTTAACGGCGGCAGTGATCGCCGGAACGTATTCGTGGTCGACCACCTCGGGAAGGCTGGCTCGGCCGGTCAGCCTTGGACGGGCTTTACGGAGGATCTCGAGCCCCGGACTCTTCGGAAGCTGAGGAAGTGCGAATCCGACGCGCCGCGCAAGATCGGCCAGGGCAACCCGAATGGAGGTGGTGGGGATGGGCCTGTCCGGGGTCAGCGCTATTGGCGTCTGGCTATACGGTTCGCCACCGCGCTTGAGCTTCTCGCGCACAATAAGGTGCTCGCCGTCCCGGTCGGCGTAAGCGTCGAGGACTTCCGTGTCGAACCAGCCCTCCCTGCCGCCGACCTTCCCATCGAAGGGTTCCAGCCCCTCCGGAAGTGGTTCGCCGTACATGCGGAACCACTTGCTTCCGGGCTTGAAGTCTGAGCCTTCTGACGAGATTCCGCAGACGTCCAGGACCCGGACGTGGTTGCTTCGGGCGTTTGGCCTTGTCCAGTCTTGCTTGATGCTCGCGTGGCGCACGATGAATACGTCACGGGTGTCTGACCAGTCATCGATGGGGGAGCCCAGGCGGTCGAAGTGCTCCCACCAGAACTGCTTGTCCTCCCTACGGTGGTACCCGACAGCGGCAGCGACCATGGCGATTGCCTGTTCGTCATCGGTTCGCGCCCGGTCAGTTGGCAGTGACGCCACGTAATCCAGCAGCACCCGTTCTTCGGCCGACGGCGGTTCTGACTTGTCCACCTTCGGCTCCTGCGGCTGCGCAAGACCGATGCTCCGATCAGCAGCGAGGCCGAGTAACCAGTTGCGCAGTTCAAGGGTGGAAAGGCAGTCATACCGGTTGTAGTCGCTGATCCCGGCGAGGATTTCCTCGGCGCGCCCGGCGTCCCCACTGTCCCGAGCCTCGCAGTACTGGGCGTATGCAACCACGGAGGCACCGGCGTCCGTCACGTCTCCCGACCGCAGGTTGCTGCCCATATACAAGGGCTCGAGCTTCTTGATGCTGTACGAGCGGTCTGAGATCCGCAGGCTCGTGCGCACCGTCTCATACAGGTCAACGAGCACACCATCGCGAAGGAGAGTATCCACCGCTTCCTCACCGATCAGGTGAATAAGCGAAAGGTTCCGCAGCGCAGTCTTCTCGTAGGCCGCGTAGTGGTAAATGTGCATGTTCGGATAACGACGGCGGCGGTCGGCTACGTAGTCGAGGAAGCTTGCGAAGGCCTGGCGTTCCTGGGCGCGGTTGTGTGCCCAGAACGGAACGAACGGCGGCTCACCACCGGGCGTGGGAGAATTTTCGACGACGCCGAAAAGGTACTCAATGCCCCAGCGGCCGGTGAGCGGGTCCTGCCAAAGCGGATCGCCCTCGAAGTCGAAGAAGATGTCACCATCATCGGGTACGGGCAGGTTGCCGAGGCTGTTGTCTTCGAGCACCCGGTAGCTCAGGGTTTGCGTTCCGCCGTGCTTGTCCGTGTATGCGATGCTTCCGTCGGTGTCGCATACACCGGTCTGCATTCGGGCCTGGTCGCGCAGCGCAAGAAGGCTTTCATCTTCCTCGGCAACGTCCATTGAGGCCAGATCGTCAACGGTATAGATGCCGGCCTTGTGCAGCTTCGCCCGCCGGGTGGTGCTCATCCGCCCGACCAACAGCAGGTCCCGAGTCTCCTCAACCTTGAGTTGGCAGTACTCACACCGCCCGCATGCCACATGGGATCCGCTGCCCCACTGCACAGGCTCCTGCCGGCTCCGATGTTGCTCCATCAGGTCGAGGAATCGGTCCTTCCGCTCCCGGTATGCGGGTAGAAGGTCCGCCAGGCGATGGTCACTGTGCTGGTCGTTACCGAGCACCAGTGTGACCAGCGGGGCGGGCTCAATGCCCGCTTTCAGCAGTTGGTCGCCGTACGCCGCGAGTTGCAGGAGAGCCCCTACCTTTGCGTGGCGGGCGAGCTTGGTGTCCCAGACGGCATACGCACCGTCAACCTTGACGAGGAAATCGGATCTCCCATGGAACTTCCCGTCGAAGAAGGCAGCCTGAAAGACAACGTTCGCGCCGCTCCGTAAGGCCTGGATGGACTCCTCGTGCTTCTGAACCAGCAGGGAGCGTTCCATGGATGCGGCGGGTACGACGTCGTAAACGCCACGCCGGCGAGCCGGATCCCACTCTCCGAACTCGGCGAGGAATTGTTCGAGGATCTTCCGCTCGTGAACGTCACCGAGCTGAGCAGTGCGCTCGAGCATCTCATCGGCCTCGAACTGCGGCTTCGCGCTGCGTCCCAGCTTCTCATCGAGCGTGCGCAGGGTCCGGTACTCACACACGGAGGCGTTGACCAGATCCGTTGCCGAGAAGACAAGGTCCGGCTCACCGTCGGGGGTAGTGGGATCGAGCAGGAACATGGCGCCTCCGTGAACTGGGCTTTGAATCTATCGAACCATGTGCCGCCGACATTCCGGATCACCCGGGCTCGCACAGCCGGAACAGGGCAGATCCGACCCGCCGTTAGGGAACTGCTGGGCGAGTAACGTCCGTTTCCTCGGGTGGTGTATCGCCGTTCGTCCGGTAGTCGGCCAGCACGAGGATCGGCAAATGATCGGAGGCACCGCGGGGCAGGGTCTCGACCTTCTCGATGTCCAGGCCGCGTGACGTCGCGAAGTCGAAATGCCCGCGGAACACCATGCCCCTCGTGTAGGTCCGACGGTCACTGAGGGAGAGGTCGTAACCGGATTCGCTCATGTGCGCAGTGAGCTTCTGCGTGAAGAACGGGTAGTTGAAGTCGCCGACCATCAGAGTTGCGAAGCCGTCCCCCATGCTGAGCAGTTCGGCGTGCGCGGCGTTGATCTGGTGCCTGCGCAGCGAGTTCAAGGCGGTTAACGGGGCCGCGTGAAAGGAGCCGGCGACGAGCGTGTTCTCTGTCTCCAGGTCGAGGAACTTCGCGCCGATCAGTCGCTCGTGAGCGGGTGTGAGCACCCGGTCGTGGAGAGACTTCTTCAGGGAGAATGCGTCGGCTCGCACCATGTCGAACCGGGCCCGGCTGTAATACATCGCGAGTCCAAGGCGGTTTTCCTTGGTGGCGGTGGCCATCTGAAGGTTACCGACGATGTCGGGCAGATCCGACGCGTCGCATTCCTGCAGGCACAGCAGATCGACCTCGTAGTCCTCGACCAGAGATTCCAGTTCCCCGCTGGCTTTATGCTCCCGAAGGTTGTAGCTGATTGCGCGTATCAGGGCGCACTCCTTAATGGGTGAACGGCCAAAGCACGCTTAGTCTAGGACAGCCGATCAGAAAGTGACGGGTCGTGACGGGGACCGGGGGAATCGAACAGGATTACCTGCCGAATGGCCTTGCCGTCGGCGAGCTGGTCCATTGCCTCATTGATGTCCTCCAACTCAATGCGTGAGGAAATCAGGGCCTCGACCGGCAGTTTCCCTTCCCGCCAAAGCTGTGCGAACCGCGGGATATCCCGTTCCGGAAGTGCGGAACCGAGATAGCTGCCCGTTATGGTCCGCGCTTCAGCGGTGATGCCGAGTGGCGCAATGGATGCGCGCGCATCCGGCGAAGGGAGCCCTACCGTGACGGTAGTGCCGCCGACGTCGGTAATCTGCACCGCGGTCTCGAACGCCCGGGCGTTGCCGGCCGCTTCAATCACCACGGGAGCCTTCAGACCGGCGTCGAGTGCTTCCTGCGGCGTGTAGACGGCGGTTGCCCCGAGTTCCCTGGCGGCGTCCAGCTTGGCGGGTACAGCGTCGACGCCGATCACGTCACCTTTGCCCAGAGAAATTGCCGTGATCAGGGCTGCCATCCCGACTCCACCCAGTCCGACGACCACCACCGTGTCGCCGTCCTCCGGTTTGCCCGTATTGATGACGGCGCCGCCGCCGGTGAGCACAGCGCACCCCAAGACGGCGGCAATTTCCGGTGGGACGTCGTCGTCGACCTTCACTACGGACTTGCGGTTGACGACGGCGTGAGTCGCGAATCCCGAGACGCCGAGGTGGTGCTTGATCTCGTCACCGTTGCGGTGGAGGCGCTGCCCGTCGTCGAGCAGGACACCCGCGTTATTGGCCGCGGAACCAACCGAGCAGGGGAGCTTACCGTGCGTCTGGCAGTTCCTGCATGCCCCACAGCGCGGCAGGAAGGCCATAACCACCCGATCACCAAGGGAAATCCCGGTGACACCGTCGCCAAGCTGTTCGACCCGCCCGGCAGCTTCATGCCCAAGCAGCATGGGGACAGGGCGAACCCGGTTGCCGTCGACAACGGACAGATCGGAGTGGCAGAGGCCGGCGGCCTCAATCCGTACCAGGATTTCGCCGGGACCCGGTGCATCCAGCTCTACCTCACCGATGCTGATGGGCATGGAATCGGCGTAGGGGCGTTCCCGGCCGATTTCCTCAAGAACCGCTCCAGTGATTTTCATGAGTGCTTTCGTTCGACGGGTCAGGTAGTGGAGGCCAGACGCCGACGCAGCTCCGCGGCGAGGCCGTCGTCGTCGGACCCTGTGGGCAGGGGTTCGCGGCCCCAGAGCCACAACAGGATGTCGTGGGGCTCACCGCTGATGATGGTATCGGGAGAGCCGCCTGCTTCGCGGGAGACTTCGACGTCGCGGGGCAGCAGGATCACCGACCAGGCTTTCCCTCCACTCTCGAGTACCAGGTTTCCGGTGACTCCTTCCGGAACGTCATCAGCGCCCTGGGCGGAACGCCCACGCTCGAACATGACGGTGAGGACCTCGTCGATCCCGTCGAGCGCGAGTCCCGTCTCCACCGGCTGAGGGTCGCCAAGGGCGGCTTCAAGATCGTAGCGGTGGATGGCCGTTTCGTGGGTGAGCCGGCGAATCCAAAACCCGACGGTCTGGTCCTCCTTCACCCACGACTCCGCGGCGTCGGACGGGCTGTGGGAATCAAACTCGCTGGTGAGCCGCTCGTAGCAGGTCTTCAGGATCTCAACCGGCCCAAGCTGCAGAATCTCGTCAGGAACCCACCGGCCCTGCGGCTTCACGCCTGTGCGGATGGTCTCGGCCTTCTGTAGGTAGACGAGCGCGGTGTGGCGCGCCAGTTTCTCGATGTCCCACTCCGGGCACGCCGGCACCCGCGCTCCGACCTTACCTGCAAATTCGGCGGACCTGGTGAGCTCCAGCAGGCGCGAGAAGTCCCGCTCCATCAGCTCCCGATAGCGGTCATAAGTGAGCGCGTCGGGGTAGTCAGGCTTCACTGGCCGCTTCCCTTTCCCAGCTCCGGGACCTCGCCGGCGATGATGGCATTCAGCAGCTCCCGAACATTCTCGAACACGTAAGCCGCTCCTGCGTCGCGCAGCTCAGCTTCACTCGTGCCACCTGTGGTGACGGCGATGGTGGGGACGCCGAGCTTGTTCGCGGTAACCACATCCCAGACGGCGTCACCGATGAAGACGGCGTCCTCCGGCTTGAGGTCGGCAACGCGCAGCGCCGACTCGAGGATGTCCGGGGCCGGCTTGCTGATGCCCGTATCGGTAGCGTTGGTGGCCCCGGTGATGGCGCCGTCGGCTCCAATAACCTTCCTCAGGACGCCGAGCTCCTCCTCCGAGGCGGAGGTGGCCAAGACGACGGCGAGACCCGCGTCGGCGCAGTGCTGCAGCAGGTCGCGGGCGCCGTCGAACGAGCGCAGGGCCGGCCACTGGGCCGAGAACAGCGCGCCATGTGTGTCCTCCAGGGCCTCGTCCTGGTCCTTGTTCCGGTCTTCGCCGATGAGGTGCTCAATGAGGGTGGTGCCGCCCATCCCGATGGTGCGGTGGATGGTCGCCATGGGAACGTCGTGGCCGAAGCGCCGGAAAGCCTGCCACCAGGCGAGGGTGTGCAGGTAATTGGTGTCGACAAGGGTTCCGTCTACATCGAAGAGGACGCCTCGGGCCCCGCCGTCGTTCTGTTCTGTCATCATGCCGCCTTGATGGGTCTGAAGTGGAATAGGATGTGCTCCAATACGGGTGCATCGGCGGTAACTCACCAACAGAATCCCGGACTACCCACCTTGTCTCAGAAGGAATGCCCATGTCGAGTTACTCCAGCCAATATCGTGCCCCGTATCCCAGCGAGCAGCCGTTCGCGAGCACGGGCGCCCGCAAGCCGTCAGCCATGAATTACGCCGGTTCTGACTATGAGGGTAAGCGCGCTGCGCAGCTTTCGCTCGCCTTCGGCGTCCTGGGAATGTTCATGTTCTGGTTTGTCTTCGGCCCGATGGCGATCAGCAGCGCGAACAAGGCCGAGCGCATGGGCGAGTCGGCAGCGGGAGGGCGCCTGTTGGGATGGGTCGCCATCATCCTGGGAGTGCTGAGCATCGTGCTCATCGTCGCGTGGGTCATGTTCTTCGCGGCCACCTTCTCGTCCGCGTTCCAAAGCGGGATGACCCTCTAGGGCTTCCCCTGCGGGTGAAGTTTCAACCCGCTGACGACGGCGGCCGCAGCGTTCCTGCCGATATCGATCGGATGAGCCGGGTTGCCGCGAAGGAAGCTCGCAAGTGTGCCGTTGTAGATCAGCAGGACTGCTTGTGCGAGCTGGTCGGCCTTGGGGCCCGCGAGTGGCTGTGCGAGGGTGTGCAGGCGTTCGTTCAGCAGGGCTGTGTCTGCTTCGATCAGCGCTGAAACGCTGGTGTCCGAGCCCTGGGTCTCCGCAGCCGTCGCCAGGAATGCGCACCAACGGGCGTTGTGCTGTGTTTCGCGGAATAGGTGCAGCGCGTCGAAGACCGCGAGCAGGCGCTCCTCGTCCGAGTCGGCCGCGCCCATCGCCTCATCCCAGCACGCCTGCCACGAGTTCAGCCGGCATTGCAGACTCGCCTCGAGCAACCCCTCCTTGCTGCCGAAGTGCGCGTACAGGGTGGCTACGGAAACCCCTGCTTCCGCCAGCACGGCATCCACACCGGTACTGGAAATCCCGTTGACGTAAAACAGTCGATCGGCCGCATCGAGCAAACGCTGGCGGGCCGACGCTTTCACCGGTTGTGTTCCCATGACATCAACTATAACGTTGGTTCTACTAGAACGCTCGTTATACTTGGAGGTCCAGTGCGTCACGCATTCCCATTTATCGTCAGTGGCACTGCCCTCATCGCATCCACGTACGGGCTGGCGCGGTTCGGCTACGGCTTGTTCGTTCCTTCGTTCACGGAGGCCTTCTCGCTCTCGCCGACGCTGACCGGAGTCATCTCGAGCGGCAGCTTCGTGTCCTACTGCGTTGCCGCAGCCATCGCGTACCGCGCGGCGTCGGCGCCCCGAGCCACGGTCACCCTTGCAGGCATGACGGCGGCGGGCGGAAGCGCCGGGGTGGCCATGTCGAATTCGCCGTTGATGCTGGCGCTGAGCATGTTGATCGCAGGAGCCGGTGCCGGTTTCGCTTCACCGGGTCTCGTGACTCTTGTCGAGGAGAAAGTGCAGACCGCGACGGCCCGGGCGCAGGCGGTGGTCAACTCAGGAACAGGATTCGGTGTTGTCATCGCCGGCCCCATCGCGCTCTTGTTGAGTGAGCAATGGCGCACCGCCTGGTGGATCATCGCGTGCTTCAATGCCGTAACCGTAACTGCCGTCCTCTTGACAGCGCCCAGGGGCACGACGACGGCGGCATCTCCTGCAGGTGCCTTCGCCTTCCGGGACCTGCGTCCACTGCGCCCGGCAGCGGCGGCGGCCCTCCTCGCCGGTGTTGCGAGCGCGGCTGTGTGGACCTTCGGGCGATCACTCGTCACCACGGAAGGGCACATGGCGGAGTCCGCGGCGACAATCTTTTGGGTGTGCCTGGGAGCAGCTGGAATTGCCGGAGCGTTCTCGGGAGATTTGGTGGTCCGCTGGGGATTGCGGAAGGCATGGGCCGCCACCGCTGCGGGAATGGGCCTGGCTTCTGTGCTTATCGGTGCCCTACCATTCAGCGGGCCCGCCGTGTATATCGGAGGAGCCCTGTTCGGCGGAAGCTATGTGGCGCTGAGTGGGGTGCTGATCGTTTGGGCAACGGAGGCAATCCCTGCACGGGCGGCGGCGGGAACGGCAGTGTTGTTCATTGTCCTGGCTCTCGGTCAGGCCTGCGGAGCCATCCTGATCGGCGCGTTGCTGGGCGCAACGAGCCCGGCTCTCGCGTTCGCCGTCGCCGCAGCGCTTGCCGGCGTCAGCCTGATCCCCACGAGCCAGAGAGAACGGGCCCCCGCACTCGAAGGCGCGTAAAGCGGGCTGGTTCGATCAGCCTCGCGAGTGGTTCCTGTCGTGAGCCCACTTGGCGACTTCCACACGATTGCGCGCTCCGAGCTTCTGCATGAGGCTCGCGAGGTGTGTCTTGACGGTGCTGAGCGTGATGTGCAGTTCGCTCGCAATTTCGCTGTTGCTTCGTCCGCGGGCCACCGTTGCCAGCACCTGCTCTTCGCGTGCGGTGAGGGGCTCGAAAGGTTCCGGTGGCGCTGGGGCGGGGGCCGAGCCCGCGAACGCTTCCAGCAGCCGAACTGTCACACTTGGTGCGATGAGGGCATCTCCGTTCGCGGCAGCGCGCATGGCCTGCGCCAGTAGATCGGCGCCGGCGTCCTTGAGGAGGAAACCGCGGGCACCGGCACGCAACGCTGCGTACAGGTACTCGTCATGATCGAACGTTGTGATGATGACGACGGCGAACGGGTCGTCGACGTCGGGCCCCGCGAGCGCACGAGTCGCCTCGATACCATCCATCAACGGCATTCGGATATCGAAAAGGCAGACGTCGGGGCGTAGGCGACGTGCCAGTTCGATCGCTCGCCGTCCATCAGCGGCTTCACCGATCACTTCAATGTCGGGCTGCGCGTTGAGGATCATGGTCAGGCCGGTTCTCACGACCTCCTGGTCGTCTGCGATGAGGACACGGATGCTCATGCCGGCCGTCCCGTTCTTGGCAGTACGGCTGCGACGGTCCAGCCGCTCTCGCTCGTCGGTCCGGCGGTGCAGGTACCGCCAAGCAGCGCGGCTCGCTCCTTCATTCCTGTTATTCCGAATCCGGGAGTGGACAGCCCGCCGCGAGCGCCGTCGTCGTGCACCTGCAGGCGCACCTGCTGCTCGTCCGCATCGACGGCGACATCGACGTGGGTTGCCCGGGTGGCATGGCGCCGTGCGTTGGTCACGGATTCCTGTGCGATGCGATAAACGGCGGTCATGACGGGCGACGGAAGGTCGTTCACCTGACCGGTAAGTCGCAGGTTCACGATCGGGCCACCATTCTCCCTCCGGGTGAGACGTTCGAGATCCTCGATACGAGGACTCGGATGCATGTCGGTTGCATCGTCGAAGCGAAGCACACGCAGCATGGTTCGTAGCTCGGCTAAACTGCTCGATGCTTCGGATTCGATCACCCGGAGGGCGTTTGTCGCGGCTTCAGGATCGGATGCCGCCGTAGCGAGCCCTGCCTGTGCCCGGATTGCTATGGCTGAGACGTGGTGAGCGACGGTGTCGTGGACGTCACGGGCGAGCCGTTCCCGCTCGAGCAACCTGGCCTGCTCAATCTCCCGCGAGCGCACGCTGGCACGAAACCTCACCGCAAGACCCAACGAGATGACAGTGATTATGAGGATGTGTGCTCCGATGACATCTTCCAGAATGAAGCCGGTCACCACTTCGGTGACCCACAGATGCACCAGGACGACGGCGACACCCACCACTATCGAGCGCCCCGAACCCCACCGCGAGAGTGCGTAGAGGAGGACGACGAAGAAGGCTGCGGCAATCGGTTCGCTGTTGCCCAGGATGACTACTCCCAGGGCGGTGGCGGCCATTGCCGTGATGAGCATTTCGAGTGGCTTGGTGCGGCGCCACAGGAGGGTCGGGGCGATCACCACAACAAGGATGAGCATCGGCCAGGACGCATTCGGACTGAGCAAGCCTTCCAACAAGGCGGCCAGCGCGACCGCACCGATGAGGGCGTAATCGCGCCACACCCGCGCGGGAGGTCGAGGTGAAGCGGGCGGGGCGGTCCACACCGAACGCAGGTGCGCCATCATGTCCACATCATACGAGCGGGTTGGGCCGAGGCGGATCCACCGGAAGTACGAGGCGGCAGGGGCCGCTTTCGCCGGTGAATGACGTACTCCGCGATCGCGACGTTGATGACCCAGCCGAGACCCATCAGAACCGCGGTTGTCAGTCTGTCGGGAGGGCCAATGAGGAGTGTCCACGGCAGAAGGGTGAATACCTGGGTTCCGGCACCAAGCCCGATGGCGTACGCCCTCGTCATCCAGGCACTATGCCGGGGAATATCGCGGTGCAGAACGGCGAGGACACCCAGGACGATGCTCACCGCCATAGCCAGCCCGAAGAGCAGCCTTAAGGTGGCGAGAGGGGCGTTGGCGCCGTCGGGGTGGGTGTAGAAAATCGTCATCCACACGCCGGAGAGTGCAGCCAGGAGACCTAGCGGGGCGAGGAACCGGCCGGATCGCTGATGCCAGTTTGGCCGCCCGCGGCGTAGGGACGGAACGAACTGGAAGGCTCCGAGGATTGAATAGACACTCGCGGTGACGATGTGAATGAGAACGGGGACGGGTGACGTGAAGAATCGCGCATTGGCCTCGGTGATCTCGGCCCCGGAAGTCAGTTCAGTGATGCGTGCTGCGCCGGCAATCACCGGCACGAGACTGAGCAGGATCAGTCCGGTCGGCACCTTCCAATAGCGCTTCCTGGGATGTCGGCGAGTCGCCTCAAGGGCGCTGCTCGCCGCAGACGGTGCGGGGGAGGGGATGGTCATGACAGAAGTCTCGCCCCAGGGGCGGCGGTAGCTCATCAGGCGAAAGGCCGGAATGTGCCCGCTCCTTCGGTGGCCCCTCACCGTACTTTCGGTTGATGCGGACTAGCGAACGAGCGGCTGTCGCTGTTCCGGAAGGCACGGACAACAGCGCGCGGAGCGCTCCCTCGTCGATGGCCATGATGACGTCACCGGATTCGCGCAGGGCGGTGGGCACATCTTCCACGATCACTTGCGCACGGCCGCAAAGCGCCGCGTCCACTTCTCTGACGTGCGGTTCGTGAGAACCTACCGCGACGACGGCGGCATCAGTGCGTATGAGGGAGGAGTCGAACAAGGGCTCGCTCGCCGACGTCGCGCACACGATGACGTCGGCTGCAGCCACTGCTGCTGTTGCGGCCGGCGAACCGGAAGCGACAACGTCGCCTGCTGCCGACGGCGGCAGGTCCATCCGGTGAGGGCTGCGAACGATGTAGGTGACGTTCTCGATTTCTCGCCGCCCTCGCATGACTTCCCTGATGGTGTTGACGTGCCCCACGCCCTGCTGTCCGGCACCGAACACGGCCAACCGCAGCGGCGTGGAACGCTGGGTGAGGAGAGGAAGGATACCGGCTATGGATACCGCGGGCGTGCGAAGGGTGGTCAGCGCCGTCCCATCCAGGACAGCCTGCGGGGTGAGTGTGTCTGCGTCGAAGAGCAGGTAGAGCGCCTGGATGCGCGCGAGGCCCCTGTCAGGATTATCCGGGGCGACGGTGGCCACCTTCACGCCTGCATAGTCCGCACCTTCCGCGGGCATGATCAGGAACTGTCCTTCGGTGAGAGGCACGATGCTGCGGGCAGGATCCGTTGCGGGATCCAGCTCAGTGACCAACGCATCGACGATGGCTGACGTTGCTAGAGCCGGGCTGAGCAGGTTGAGGACCTCGGATGCGGCTATGAATTCAAGTTGCACGGTCGTCGCATGCTTTTGGTGATAGCTATCAGGCGGGAGGTTTGAGAGGGGCGATCACACTTTACCTCTGGTAGCCGAGCCGGTACGCGAGCTCAGAAGGTGCGTCCCAGCGTCTCCGCTCCTGCCATGAGGACCGCTCTGCCCAGGCCGCTTGCATTCGGAAGCTCACCGTCAATACGCGCGCGGAGGACTGGCAGTACTGAGGTTCCCACCTTGCCGGCGCAAGCCTCCCACAGCTCCTTGACTGTGCTGCAGTTCTGAACGGCACCCGTCGCTGAGCGGAGACTCCAACCGTCCCCGGCTATCTGGACAGAAGGTGCACCGGGGACAGCCCTGCAGAGGCTATTGATCGTCTGGGCGACGATGTGCTGAGAGCGAAGAGTGTGTTCTGCTCCCAACACCTCGTCGGCCACCACTATTCGGCCGCATGCACCGCACATACTGCCTCCTACGGCATCACGTCGCCGGAGTTGGGGCCAAGAGTCTGGCCGACAAAGAGGTTCCCACCCGGATCGCTCGCCAGGAGAAGCGCAGTAGGAGCCACTTCGGACGGTGTGCCGAAGCGACCCAACGGCAGTTCACGCATCTTCGCTGCCTTCCAGTCCGCGGAGATACCTTCCACCAGCGGCGTTTCGATAGGGCCGGGAGCTATGGAGTTCACGAGAACGTTGTTCGGTGCCAGTTCGAGGGCCAGGGATTTGGTCAATCCGATCACTCCGGCTTTGGCTGCGCTGTAGTGGCTCAGTCCCATGCCTCCCTTGATGCCGAGTTGGGAGGAGATGTTGATGATCCTTCCCCAGCCCGCTTGTTGCATGTCGGGGATTACCTCCCGGCAACAAAGGAATATGCCTGTGAGATCGACAGACAGAGTTTCATTCCACATGTCCAGGGACATGTCCTTCAACGGTGACTCCGTGAGGAGACCCGCACTGTTGACGAGTACGTCAATCGGGCCGAGCCTCTCACGGGCGGCGGCGAAAGCAGCCCGGACGCTGGATTCGTCGGCGACGTCGACGGCAATTGTGTCCGGTCCCGGCGCCCGGTCCAGCACGGCAACTGAATCCCCGTTGGCCTCGAAGGCACTGGCGATGGCAGCACCGATACCGCTGCCACCCCCAGTGACCACTACCGCACGTCCGCCGGGTTTGATCTCTGTCTCCCCAGCACTCATGGTCTCCACCCTTTCGGTTAGGCGCGCATCTTGACTGTCAGGCCGCCATCGACGATCAATGACTGACCGGTGATGTAGACGGAGTCATCCGAGGTGAGGAAGCCGATCACGCTGGCAACCTCCTCCGGCCGGCCGACCCGACCCCACGGGATATCCTTGCCGGCCCGCTTGAGGCCCTCAGGTCCGAGGGAGTTGACGGGATCGAGTGACTGCGGCGTCTCGATGAGTCCCGGGATCACCGCGTTGGCACGGATCTGCCGTGGGCCCAACTCAACCGCCACGCTCCGGACCAGCCCCAGCACCCCGGCCTTGGCAGCCGCGTAGTGGGCATGTTCTTCCCAGCCATAGACACCGCCGGCGATGGATGACACCGCCACCATCGCGCCGCCGTCGTTCATCCGGGAGGCCCCGGACCGCAGCGTCCGCAGCACACCGGTGAGATCGACGTCTAGCATGTCGGTCCACTTCTCATCCGTCAGTGAATCCAGGGCCGCGTTGCGAAGAATTCCTGCATTGGCTATGGCGTAGTCCAGGCGGCCGAAGGACGACAGCGCTTCCTCGGCGAAAGCCTCCACCGAGTCGGTGCTGCGAACGTCGACTTCCTTGATCACGGCCCGTCCGCCGGCGTCTTCGACCAGCTTCAGGGTCTCCTCCGGATCGTGCGGGTCACCGGGGAACGTCCCGATGACCACCTGCACATTCTGCGTTGCATAGTGTGCGCTGAGGGCACGGCCGATGCCGCTCGCGGCGCCGGTAATGATTGCGGCTTTCGAATCAGGCACTGGGATCCTCAAGGAGTTCGCGGGGGATGGGCTTGGCTGCAATCATGAGCAACCCGGAAAGGAGAGTGCCCAGCGCGCCGACCCACAGGGCGGCGGCTGTGGTCCCGGCGGCCGCCGTCACCAGGGTGAAGAGCGCACCGCCGAGAATGATGCCAGGCTGGCTCATGGCACCGATGAAGGCCAGGCCGGTGGCACGGCAGCTCACCGGGTAGCACTCGGCCATGAAGTACTGGATGGCGGCGTAGGGACCAACGAGGAAGAACAGCCCGGTTCCGTAGCTCAGGATGATGAGGGTCGGAGTCGATGCGAGGGGGCTCAGCATTACGGCGAAGGAGATACCGGAAATGATCCAGCCGATGATGATCGTCTTCTTGCGGCCGATGACGTCACCGAACCAGCCGTGGAAGACATAACCGAAGTAGGCCAGCGCATTGATGACGATGAGCATCCAGAATGCGTCGGCGAGTTCGACGCCGCGGGAGTTCACCAAAACGGAGGAACCGAGGATGCTGAACACCATGATGCCGAAGAAGTTGATGATCCAGGCAAGCGAGAAGACGATGGTGTTCCGGCGGAGGGCAGGCTCCCAGATGCGCTTGAGCGGAGCCGATGAAGAGTGCTGAACGCCGAAGGATCCGGCCAGTGCGTGTGCTTCATCGGTTTTGCCGTGCTTTTCGAGGGCAGTCAGTTTTTCGTGGAGCTCGAACTGCGGGGTTTCTTTGAGCTTCTTGGCGATCAGCCAGACAGTGATGGCGGCCGGTACTGCGGCCATGATGTAGAGCGCGCGCCATCCAAGGGAGGGCAGGAAGGCAAAGGCAAGAGCGCTGGCGAGCAGGAAGCCGAGGGGCCAACCGCCCTGGATGAATGAATAGTAGAAGCCGGGGCGCTTGCGCTTCTTGGTGTCCTCAGTGACCTGGTACACCTCATTCATGTAAGTGGCGTTGACTGCCTGCTCGGAGAACCCGAGCCCGCCGAAGGAGCGGACAATCACGAGCATGGCGTTGCTGAGGAAGCCCAGAGTGGCGGGGATGGCGGCGGTCACAGCGGACACGATCGCCGTTCCGCCGACCGTGACCATCATGCCCTTGCGCCGGCCGAGCCGGTCGATGACAGGTCCGACGCCGAAACAGACGATGGCTGTGCCGACCGCGATCCAGGTGTTGACCGCGTAGGCCTCAGTTTCTGTCCAGCCGAACTCCTCCTGCATGGCGGGAAGGAGGGTCCCGAACAGGCCGTAGTCGAAAACGGCAATGGTCCACGCCAGCAGCGCAAGCCAGGTGGCGATGGTGGTGTTTTTCTTGGTGAAGACGGGCAGTCGACGCCGCTCGCCATCCCTCGGCGTCGTGAGGTCGATCCGATCTGTGGAGATGCTCATTGTGCGCTTGCCTTTCGGGGATTGCGGGATAGGAAGGAATCGGCAATCTGGTTGAAGTTCATCCAGGTCACGTCGTCGTGGCCGTTGATGTGCTCGATGAGGCGTTCGAGCATGAGGAGGACCTGGGGGCGGCCGGAGACATCCGGGTGGATGGTCATGGTGAAGGTGGCCTGGTCCATTTCGCGGTAGACCCAGTCGAACTGGTCCCGCCACATCTGCTCGATGTCCCGGGGGCTGACGAAGCCGTGGGAGTTCGGGGCCGCCTTGATGAACATCATGGGTGGGAGGTCATCGAGGTACCAGTTGGCGGGAATCTCCACCAGATCCGTTTCCTCGCCGCGAACCAGCGGCTTCATCCAGGTCTCGGCGGGCTTGGTGTAGTCGATCTTGGTCCAGCTGTCGCCAACGCGGACGTAGTACGGTTCGAAATCGCGGTGCATGAGCGAGTGGTCGTACTTGATGCCCCGCTCGAGCAGGATCTCGTTGGTGACGTTCGAGAATTCCCACCAGGGCGCAACATAACCGGTGGGTCGCTGGCCGGAGACCTTCTCGATGAGTTCGATGGAGCGGTCAAGAATCGCCGTTTCCTGCTCGCGGGTCATGGCGATCGGGTTCTCGTGGGAGTACCCGTGCACCCCGATTTCCTGTCCCGCATCGACGATCATCCGGGTGAGGTCCGGGAAGGTCTCGATTGAATGACCCGGGACAAACCAGGTTGAGGGGAGGCTGTATTTCTCGAAGAGCCGGAGCAGTCGCGGACCGCCGACTTCTCCACTGAAGAGGCCCCGGGAGATATCGCAGGGAGAGTCTTCTCCTCCGTAGGAACCGAGCATGCCGGCCACGGCATCGACGTCGACCCCGAACGCTACCTGTATTTCTTTACTCATGAATTCACCTCTCATGGACGGTATTGCTTGACTTTCAGTTGGTCTGGCGCGGGTTGCCCCGCTCAGCGAACACTTCGGCGATGTGGGCTGGGGGCGTGTGCAGGCGAAGGAGCAGTTGGAGCAGTGCCAGCGCCTGTGCCGGTTTGAGGATGCCCGCCGGGATAGCCCCGGCCGCTTCCAGGTCCTTGCCGCCGCCTCCGCCGTAGAAGGGCAGGACGGGCCCCGCTTGAACCCGGGTACTGGTGATCACGGGAACTCCTGCCGCAACGGCCTGTTTCACCACTGCGACGAAGCGGCGGTTCGAGTTGCCGTTCCCAGTTGCCTGAAGCACGATTCCCCTGGATCCGCCGTCCAGCGCGGCGCGGAGGAGAGATCCGTCGGCGCCGGGATGGCAGGCGACGACGTCCACCCGGGTTTCCGGCAGCGAGTCGGGCTCGGTCCAGGGGAAAGGAACCAGCCGGCCTTCCGACGGTGCAAGCTCCACAGTGCCGTCGGCTGACACCCGTCCGATGGGGCCGTCGTCGGGATCTCCGAACGCCTGAAGATCCGAAGTATGGATCTTTCGGACGCCTGCGGCGCGGAAGATGCCTCCGTTGAAGACAATCAGTGCGCCCTGCCGGCGGGCGTCGCTGGACGCTGCGACGGCGACAGCCTCCCGGAGATTCTCCGGTCCGTCGGGATCGGGGTGGTCGGCCGGCCGTTGCGCACCGGTGAACACAACAGGCCGCTCGTCGTCGTGCAGCAGGTCCGCCAGGTAAGCCGATTCCTCCATGGTGTCTGTCCCGTGGGTCACCACCACCCCGACGGCGTTTTCATCCGCGAGGGCTTCCCTGATAGCCGCGCAAATGCCGAACATATCGGAGAACGTCAGTGCGTAGGACCCGACGCGCATGACGTCGACAACCCGAACGGGCAGTTCGGTCTTCAGGCCGGCGCTGGCCAGCAAATCGTCGCCGCCGTCGGACGCCAGCGTGGCACCGGAGTCGGGGGTGTTGCGGGAGACGATCGTCCCGCCGGTCGCAAGGAGGACCACGTGGGGGGTGGTGACATTCGTGTCCACGGGCGCTCCTCGGTTAGAAGGTTGCCCAATCGTTTGGGTTGATGATGCGGAGAATGTTGGCCAAACGATTGGGTAGGTGTGAGAAAGACCTTATGATGTGACGTGTACCACGTCAAGGAAAAGTGGATTATTTTCCTGTTTCCGTGATTGGGTACTCCCAGTCGATAGGGAGCGGTGAGATGGATCAGGACAGACGGAGCCAGTCGGCGGTCACCCTGCGGGATCTGGCGGACGAGCTTGGTTTGCACTTGTCCACAGTGTCGCGGGTGCTTCATTCCTCCGATGAGGTAGCCCGTCGAGCCGCATCCGCAGGTACGGCAGAGAAGATCCGTGATCTGGCGCGTCAGCGGGGTTACTCTCCGGATCCTCAGGCAGCCAGCCTGCGGACCAGGAAAACCCGCGCAATCGGTGTCATCGTGCCTCGGCTCTCGGACCTTGTCCTCGCCACGATGTACGAGGGCGTCGAGGAAACTGCAGCCGCCAACAACTACTCGACCTTCGTCACCAACTCCCACGACAATCAGGATGAACAGCGGCGGAAGGCAGAGATCCTGCTGGCGAGGCGCGTGGACGGGCTGATCCTCGGCGACGTGCACGCGGACAGTCAACTGATGCATGATCTCTCCACACGCGGCGTGCCTTTCGTGCTGATGAACCGCAGGCATCCCGGATACCCTTCGTCCACCTGCGACGACTTCCGCGGCGGCGTCCTCGTCGCAGATCACCTGTGGGAGCAGGGCCATCGCAGGGTCGCCGTCATCGCCGGTGAGCCCTACGCCAGCACCGCGATTGACCGGACCGGTGGCTTCCGGTCGCGGTGGGAGGAGCTGGGCGGAACACTGCCCGAAAACGCCGTCGTCTGGTCCCGCTTCGACACCGAGGGTGGCCAGGCTGCCGCGGAAAAAATCACCAGCGATTCAGGGCCAATCCCGACGGCAATTTTCGCCGTCAATGACTTCGCCGCGATCGGCGCTATGGGAGCGCTGCGGGCGGCGGGGCTGGTTGTCGGCCGGGATATCGCCGTCGTTGGTTTCAACGACACTTCGTTGGCAGCCCGGCTGCCCATCCCGCTCTCATCCGTCCGCTCGCCCATGATGGACATCGGACGAAAGGCTGTCGACATGCTGCTTCGCGTGCTGCATCACGAATCGCCTGAGTCCGCCGCCCTGCGCCCCGAACTGGTGGTCCGCGAGAGCAGCGCCCAGGTGGTCAGCGCCGCAGGAACCACACCGACGACGACGGCGGTGCCCGCACGTCTGTAGGCCGGCTGCTCACTGTGCCCACTCCCAGATCTTCGCCCGGCGGGCGTTCATCTCACGGCGCGCAGCCAGTGCCTCATCCATCGTGACCGACTGGAAGGCCGTCGTCGTGCCCGGTGCGCTTCTGGCCAGCAGGTCCATGTCCGCGCTGATCACGGTGGCCACCATCGCATAGCCGCCCCCGGAGACCGCGTCCCTGTGCAGGATGATTGGCTCCTTGCCGCCAGGGATCTGGATGGATCCCACGGCATAGCCGGCGTCGACGATGTTGGACGGATCTGACCCTGCGCCGAAAGGTTGCTGGCGGGGTATCCACGTGAGTTCCGGACCGGCGTAGCGCAGTCCCATCCGGTCCGCGACCGGGGTGAGGGTCCATTCCGCAGTGAGGAGCGTGGACAGGCCCTCCTCCGTCAGCCGGTGGTCGTACAGACCGGGAAGTACCCGCACTGTGACGTTCCGTTCGAAGCTGGGCCGCTGTTCCTCCTCGATCCGAGCGGACGAGGCTATTTCATCCAGCGGAGTGTGCTGTGCACCGACCGGGACAGTATCCCCGGCCTGCAGCGCCCTGCCCTTGAATCCGCCCATGGCTCCGAGCGTGTACGTTGAGCGGCTGCCAAGCACGGAGGGGACGTCTATTCCGCCCTGAACCGCGATGTAGTATCTGGTTCCGCCGGCCAGCATGCCGAAGGAAAGAACATCACCAGCGCTGAGCTGCAGCCTTGTCCACTGTTCCTGGACGGCGTCGTTGACGCGAACCTCCACCGGTGCGCCGGTTACAGCGACGACGGCGTCCCCCTCAGTCACCAGCTTCGGTCCGATGTAGGTGCACTCAAGCACTGCTTCCGTCCCGGTGTTGCCCACCAGCGAGTTCGCCATCTCGCCGGACAGCTGGTCCATAGCGCCGCCCTGCGGGATTCCAACATGGTAATACCCGGGTCGTCCCCTGTCCTGCACGGTCGTTGCCAGGCCCGGTTCGAGGATGTTAAACGCCATTGAGCTGCTCCATGATGTCCTTGTTGTACTGTGCCGGATTGTCCAGCGCACGCTCCAGATCGAACGTCACCGGCGCCTGGCGGTAGCGGAAGGTGCCCGCTTCCACCTGGGACTGAATCTCCCGATACTCCGTTTCATCGATCGGGCGGAACTTCACGATGTCTCCCGGGCGGAAGAAGATCATGAAATCGCTGAAGTCTTCGAGCCGCTGGGCCGGATCAAATATCGGTGCGGCTGCGATGCCGAACATCTGGTAGCCGCCGGCTCCGCGGACAGAGTAGATGCACGCGAAGCATCCTCCGTGTCCCACGGTGAGTGCCGGAGTATCGGTGCGGGGACTGAGGTATTTGGGGACCTCCAGTTGCTGGTCCTGCGGGACGATCTGGAACATGAACGGAAGGCCTGCGACAAACCCGACCATGGACACGAGCCACGCGGACTCGTGGTGCCGGCGGATGAATTCGGCCGCAGACTCCAGATTGTTTTCCTCGGCGGCGAATTCGAGGTCAGTCCCCTCGGGTCGTTGATGACCTTTGCGGAACCTGGCGCCCGTTTCATTGGTGTAGGGGTCGTCGTACCAGACGGGGACCTCAATGACGCGCGTTTCCAGGACCCGCGAGGAGGCATGGACAACCTTGTCCTCCAGCTTCCGGACGGCTGCCTCCAGATCGGAGGGGAGGATGATGTCGGGGTCGAACCGGATGAGGAGTGATGCGTTGGCGGGACAGATGTCGGTGATACCGGCGATGTCCTCCTCTCCCAGTAAGGCAGCCATGGCAGTGGCCTTGAAGTTCGCTGCCAGGCTCATCCCCTCGGCGATCTCTACGAAAAGGAACTCATCGCCTCCCCACGTGTAGCGGGCTGTCGGCGGGACGGATGGGGCACTTGTCATGTGAGCGCTCCTGACAACTCGGGCGTGGACTCGATGAACTTCGAATGGTGCTGGGCGGAAATGACCTCGTCGCGTGCCAGCAGGGCCTTCAGTAACGGCAACGTCGTTTTTACTCCCTCTATGTGCACTTCGTGCAGCGCATTGGTTGAGCGGGCGATTACTTCGTCACGGCTGCTGTCCCACACAATGAGCTTGGCTAGCAGGGAGTCATAGAACGGCGCGACGACGGAGCCGGACACCACCCCGGAATCGACGCGAATGCCCGGCCCTCCGGGCCAGTCAAGGCGCTGGAGCGTCCCAGGGCTCGGCATGAACCCGTTGTCGGGATCCTCCGCGTTGATGCGGAACTCGAAGGCGTGGCCGTTGAACCGGATGTCTTCCTGCTGCAGGCGGAGGGACTTGTCCCGGGCCACGAGAATCTGTTCACGGACCAGGTCCAGGCCGGTGATCATTTCTGTGACCGGGTGCTCAACCTGCAGACGGGTGTTCATTTCGATGAACGCTGCCTGCTCGGCATCCGGGTCGTAGAGAAACTCGATAGTGCCCAGGCCCTCGTAACCACACTCCAGGGCCAGCTCAATGGATGACTGGTGGATCGTCGTGCGCACATGGTCGGGCAGCCCGGGGGCAGGGGCCTCCTCGACGATTTTCTGTTGCCGTCGCTGCAGTGAACAGTCGCGGTCGCCGATGTGAATGACGCGCTGTCCATCGCCGAGCACCTGCACTTCCACATGGCGTGCCCGCGGGACGAACTGTTCGAGATACACCGCCGGATCACCGAATGCTGCCTGTGCCTCTGCGCGGGCGATGCTGATGGTCGATTCCAGGTCCCGATCTTCCGTGACCAGCCGGATTCCGCGTCCGCCGCCGCCTGACGAGGCTTTGACCACCAGTGGGTAGCCGACTTCCGCGGCTATGGCGAGCACATCCGGGCCCTCTGTCACAGGGCCGTCGCTGCCGCGAAGCGTGGGCACTCCTGCCTGCTTCGCCGCCTGCCGGGCCCTGGCTTTGTTGCCCATGAGCTCAATCGCTGAGGCAGGAGGCCCGATCCAGGTCAGCCCGCTTTCCGTCACAGATTGGGCGAAGGAAGCGTTTTCGGACAGGAAGCCGTAGCCGGGGTGCACTGCATCGCACCCGCTTTCCGTAGCGGCGCGCAGCACTGCGGAGGTATCGAGGTAGCTCTTGCTGGCGGGGGCGGGACCGACGATGCGCACTTCGTCGGCGAGCTTGGCCGCGTACGACTCCGCGTCGGCCTCACTGGCTGCCAGGACGCTCTGGATGCCGAGACTTCGTGCGGAACGGATGATCCGAACCGCAATCTCCCCGCGGTTTGCTACCAGTATCTTTTGCATCATTCGGAGGCGACCGTGGCGATCACAGCGCCGGGGTTCACGGTCCCGGCGTCCTCGACGAAGAACTTTTCCAGGGTTCCCGAGACATCGCTGCGGATTTCGGAGAACTGTTTCATGATTTCGACGACGCCGATGGTCTGACCAGCTTCGATGCGCTGGCCTTCCTCGGCGTAGGGCTCCTTGTCGGGGCCGGGCTTGCGATAGAAGATTCCCGGCAGGGGAGAAACGATGTCAGGCATGGTTGTCCTTTCTGGACAGGGCTGGGTTGCTGCGGTCGGTTTGGTCAGTTGGTGCTGCCGGTGCCGGAGAGAGCCTCGCGGACGGCTTCGGCTACGGCTACCGAATTCGGAGCGTCGGAGTGGACGCAGATGCTCTGGAATTCGATGTTCAGGAGCGTGCCGTCGGAGGCCGCTACCTTTCCGTCCGCCAATACGCGCCGCACCCGTTCGGCTGCCGCTGCTGGATCGGTGGGTTCGGGCCGTCGCTGGATGAGCAGTTCGCCGTGCGGGCCATAGTTCAGGTCCACATACAGCTCACCGACAAACTGCACCCCGGCGCCCTCGCAGACTTTCTGGTGCTCGGTGCCGGCCAGGCCGTAGAACGGAACCTCATAGAGCGCGGCGACCTTCGCGGCTGCTTCCATCAGCGACGCGTCACGAGCCAACATGCCGTACAGCGAGCCGTGGGGTTTGATGTGGTTCAGTTCCAGGCCGGCACTCCGGAGGAACGCGCTGAGCGCTCCAACCTGATACAGCAGAAGGTTCTCCACTTCCGCCGGCGTCAGCTTCATTTCCCTGCGGCCGAAGCCGACGATGTCAGGCAGGCCGGGGTGCGCACCGACCCGGACACCGTGTTCCTGAGCCGATGCCACGGTTGCTGCCATCGCATCCGGGTCGCCCGAGTGGAAGCCGCAGGCGAGGTTGGCGACGTCGACGATTCCCATCAGGTTCTCGTCGTTCCCGAAGGTATGGAGGCCCAAAGACTCGCCCATATCGGAGTTGATCGTCAGTGAAGTCGGCGTGGTCCCGCTCACAGTTTCAGTCATGCGGTTCAGCCTAGGGTTGCGGGCCCGCGCAATATAGTAGGCAACCAGCCGTTACATCCGGCGTAAAATGTGCAGATGCCTATCCGGCCAGTCCTGTGATCATCGCCGACCTCCTTGCTGCCGACTCCTTGCAGCTGCGTCTGCACACGCCGTCGAGCGCGCAGCGGCTGGCGCAGGAGATCAGCTGGTGCGCCCCCACAGAGATCATGGATCCCACTCCGTTCCTCAGTCCTAACGTGCTGCTGTTGACGAACGGCATCGGCCTCAATGTGGAGGATGACCGTACGTGGGCGGCCTACGTGGAACGGCTGGTGAAGGCGGGGGTGTCCGCTATCGCCTTCGGTACCGGGACGGCGCACAGACTGGTGCCGCCGGGGCTGGTGCGGGCGGCCTCGCGGCAGGAACTGCCGTTGCTGGAGATACCGCGGGTCGTGCCGTTCCTGCAGGTGCACCGCCATGTCACCAATGTGCTCCAGATCGAATACTTCGCATCCACCACTCGTTCGTGGGAATTGGCGGAGATGTGTGCGGGGCTGGCGTCGTCAGGGGCAAGCCTCGGTGAGATTCTCAGTGCGTTGGCGGAGGAGACCGGGGCGGAGTTGGCAATCTTCGATGTCAGCGGGGCCGTAATTGCCAGTTGTCCCGAGAATGCCGCCTGGACGCATTCCGACCTTGAAGGGGTGGCGGCCGGCCGACGTGAAGGAGTGGTTCCACTGCCGATGGGCGGTGGGGACTCGTTCCATTTGGTGGCCCGCGGCAGTTCCGCGGAGCATCCGGTCGCAACTTTGCTGGGCCCGACGGCTTCCATTGTCGCAGTGCAGTTGCAGGCGGCCCTGAGCGCGGCGTCGCACAAGGAGCAGGAGCTTGAGCGGCTGCTCGACATGGTTCCTGACTGGAACGGGGTGGCGCTGGAGGAGTTCAGCCGAGGCTTCAGCGCTACCGGCTTGGATCCGGCGGCCGACACCTACGTGATTACGGCGGCCGCGGGCCATGCCAATCTGTCTCACGCGTGGCGGCTGCGACTCATCCTTCAGGAGTTGTTCGGTGAGATGCGACTGGTAGTGAGATCAGGCGTTCTGTATGCCTTCGCTCAGGGTCCGGTGTGGGGTGTTGAGGCTACGGCCGACGTCGTGCTTTCTTTGTTTCGCCGCCTGCAGGAGGAGATGCCGCGCCAACCGTTGGCGCTGAAGGGTCCGTGCAGCAGCGTGGACGAATTCCGGCTGGGCGTGTACCAGGCGGGTGAGCTGGTGCACACCGTAAAGCAGCCCACGCTGGCTCCGGAGCTCACGATCGGCGCGCTTGTCGCTTCCAGCGTCACGCGGGGCGCCCGGACAAGTGCCCAGAAGCTGCTCAGTCCCGTGATTGCCTATGACCAGGAGCATGCCGGCCACCTTATGCACACGCTCCGGGCGTACCTGGCGCATGACTGTCAGCCATCACGCGCCTGTGCCAGCCTGTTCATCCACCGCAATACGCTCGGCCAGCGGCTCGCAAAGCTTGAGCGGCTGCTGAACCTTCCCCTGAACACGTTGGAGGGCCAGGCCACCTGCTTGATGGCCCTCCGGATCCTTGAAGCGTAGGTGGGCGCTTACCTGACCCTTACTGCCAGAACACGGCGATGATGATGTTGAGCAGCGTGAGACCACCGATCGCCCCGAGAATCCCGGACGCCACAGCGTCCTTCTTCCGGTTGGTGAAGGCCAGTACGACGACGGCGATCATCACCAGGAGCTTGACGCCGATTTTGATGTTGTCGACTTCCGCGAGGTCACCGGCTTCAATGACACCAACCAGTCCGAGTCCTGTGATCAGTTGCAGCCAGCTGCCGTGCATGATGCCCGGGGTAACGACGGCGCGGCCGGTGCGCATGCTACGGATTTGTGCGATGACGCCTCCGAGGATGGCGGCGAGACCGACGAAGTGGAGGACGAGAAGCAGGTTACGCAGAAATTCCATGGAACCAGCCTAAACGGACGGAAGCTCACGGTTATGCGCTCGTGTCGGCGCGCATTTGCGAGGGCGCCGACTGCGTGCTCCGAACTCCTGTGAGCAGAAGTACGGCCGCTCCGACTGCGCAGCAGAGCATCACGACGGCGGTGGGCACCGGAGAGGAGAGCCCGAATGCACCGGTCACCGGCGCGATAACCGCGGCACCGGTCATGTTTGCTGCACCGAGTAGGGACGCAGCGGTACCTGCGCGGAGGCCATGGTGCTCAAGTGCCGTCGCCTGCAGCGCCGGATTCAAGAGCCCGAACGACGTCGTGAATCCCATAATCGGTGCCATCAGGCCCCAGACGCCGAACTGTGGGGTGAGGCTGACGCTCAACAGCGTCACGGTCGCGGCGACAACGAGGGCAACGGCGCCGATGTGAAGCACCAGCACAGGAGACGTGCGCCGGGCAATAAGACCACCTACCTGCGCGCCGGTCACCATGAGCGCACCCTGCCCGCCGAAAAACAGGGCGTAACCGGTGGGGGTCAGGCCGTAGACCTCCTGAAGCAGGAAGGCACTCCCCGCCATGAAGGACATCATGGCGGAGAAGAGCAGCCCGCCGGCCAGCGCAACGGAGCGGAATCGCCCATCCGCGAGGAGGGTGCGGTAGTTGTCAATTACCCGGACGCCCTTTCGCTGCAGCCGGCGCTCCAGGGGATTGGTTTCGTTGCGCAGCAGGATTACACCCGCCACGCACAGCAGCACCAGACCGTATCCCAGCAGAACCCAGAAGAGTCCGCGCCATCCGACGATCTGGAGCAGCTGGGCACCCAGTGCGGGCGATGCGACGACGAACACTCCCGACGCGATTGCCAGGCGCGCGAGGATGACGAGCAACTTCTTGCCGGAGTAAAGGTCCCGAACGATGGCAAGGGCGATGACGGCGCATGCCGCTGAGCCCATGCCCTGGAACGCGCGGCTTGCTATGAGCCATCCCATCGACGGTGCCAAGGCGCACGACGTGGTCGCGACGCAGTAAACGACGATCATCACAGTCAGGGGCCGGGCGCGTCCGACGGCGTCGGACACCGGGCCTGATGTCAGCTGGCCGACGCCCATGCCGATGAAGGCGGCGGTCAGGGTCAGCTGTACCGCCGACTCAGGGGCATCGAACTCCCGCCGTATTGCCGGAAAGGCGGGAAGATACAGGTCCATGGTCAGAGGCCAGATCGCCTGCAGCATTGCGAGGGCGGCCACGAGGAGTAGGACGCGGGGGCGCGAGCCTGCCGGTGAGCTATTGGACTCCGCGATCGCCCGTGAGGGCTGCGACTGTTTCACGGAGTACCTTCCGTCGGGAGAGCGCTTTCCCAGCTATCCTACGCCCTAGTGCTGTGTTTGGTAGGGGCGGGCACGGGGCATTCGGCACCCGCGCTTCAGCGCAGCGGAGCGGGGCCGAGGTCGTCGATCAGCTTCTGCATTAGGACGTAGGCCTTGTTGCGGTAGGCAATGAGCTCCGGAGTTCGCTCTGCAGGGACGTCGAGGAATCCCGCACCGGTCTTGGTACCCAGCTTCCCGGCATCCACCAGGTCCGTAAGGATTTTCGGAGTGGCAAACCGCTCCGGGTAGTCCGTCTGCAGGGATTTGTAACAGAAGTTGTAGACGTCCAGTCCGGCCATATCGGCGATGGCGAACGGCCCGAAGATCGGGAGCCGGAAACCGAAGGTTGTGCGCACTAGTGTGTCAATGTCGTCAGGTGTTGCCACGCCTTCCTCCACAAGTTGGGCAGCTTCGTGGAACAGGGCATACTGCAGGCGGTTCAGTACAAACCCGGTGACGTCCTTGACGACGGCGGTTTCCTTGCCTGTAGCGTGCACGATCTCCCGGGCGGCGGTGACCACCGCTTCATCTGTGCCCGCGTGCGGAATGATTTCGACGCCGGGAATGAATGGGGAGGGGTTGGAGAAGTGCACGCCGAGGAAGCGCTCCGGGTGCTTGACCGCCTTGGCCATCTCCCCGATGGAGATGGTGGAGGTGTTCGAGCCGATGATGGCGTCCGGACGGGCGGCAGCACTGATGCGTGTGAGGATGTCGTGTTTGATTTCGATGACTTCGGGTACGGCTTCTTCAATGAAATCCGCGCCGGCTACAGCCTCCTCGACGGAGGCAGAGGCAGCGAGGTTCTTCTCAATTGTCTCGGCTGCGCCTTCGGGGAAGAGGTCGGCTGCCACAAACTCCCGCGCCTCAGCGATCACGCGGTGTAGATTCTTTTCAGCGATCTCGGCCGACACATCAGAGAGCGCTACTGTGGCCCCGGAGAGCGCCAAAACCTGGGCGATTCCGCCGCCCATGTAACCTGATCCGACTATTGCAACTTTTCGAGTCATTCGCTTAGTTCTCTTTCGGTTCGTAGGAGCAGATGGCCTCGACCTTGGCGGCGGAGGAGCTGTTTTCATCGAAACGGTGGGTCAACCATTCATTGACCAGCTTCTTGGCGAGTTCCAGGCCGATGACCCGCTGGCCGAAGGTGAGGACCTGTGCGTTGTTGCTCAGGACTGAACGTTCCACCGAGTAGCTGTCGTGCGCTGTGACCGCACGGATCCCCGGCACTTTGTTCGCGGCGATCGCGACTCCGAGGCCGGTCCCGCAGATCAGGAGCGCCCGGTCCGCCTCGCCTGCCGCCACTTTGCGGGCGGCGTCGACGGCGATGTGCGGGTATGCAGTGGAGTCGTCGCTGCCGACGCCGACGTCGAGCACGGATTCCACGCGATCGTCCGTCTCCAGGAGGACCTTCAGAGCGGTTTTGAATTCGACTCCTGCTTCGTCATTTCCGATCACGATGCGAAACTTCTCACTCATGGGTGGGCTCCAGTTCAGTAGTCAGGTCCTGGGCAGTACGTGCCAACGCTTCGGCGATCAGGGCAAAGGACACGGCGCCCGGATCCGCATGGCCGATGCTCTTCTCGGCGAGCGGCCGTGCGCGGCCCTTCCGCGGACGGAGGGAAGCGGTCTCTTCGGCAGCGGTGGTAGCGACTCCGGCAGCAGCGATGAGGGTTTCCGTGACGGTTGCACCGTTGCGGACGCGCTCCGTGAAGGTTTCCACGTAGGGAATCAGCCCGTCCACCATGGTCTTGTCTCCGGCTTCCGCCTTACCGAGGTTGCGGATCGCGGTGCTGAAGGCGGAGGCGGCGGCCAGGGCGTCGTCGGGCCCGTAGGTTTCCCGGTTCCCCAACGAATGCGCGAGCGCGATGAGGCCGGAACCCCACAGTGCACCCGAGGTTCCACCGGCCTTTTCCGACCAGGCTTCACCCGCCGCGGTGAGGACGTGATCCACGCCCGCGGAAGCGGTGGCCGCCCGCCCCGCAGCATCGGCGGCAGCATCGATTCCCCGGCGCATACCGATGCCGTGGTCGCCGTCGCCGGCCGCAGCGTCCAGTTTGCCGAGTTCCTCCTCGTGTTCCATGACCACCGCGCGCGCTGTTTCAAGCAGTGCCACGGCGCCCGCGCTCAGCGCAGCGGCCGCCGGTGTTGCCTCCTCGACAGGTGCTTCCGCCTCAGCCGCAAGTTGCTGTACGTCGCGGTGGGCCCGGGCGGCAACATTGCCCTTGCGGAACGCTGGAGTATCGGCAGGAGCGGACCAATAGGTCTCAAGTTCCTCGTCGAGCCACAGCAGCGTCAGGGAGACGCCAGCCATGTCCAGGCTGGTGACCAGCTCACCGCACTCAGGTTCGATGACCTCGAGTCCAGCCTGGACCAGCAGCTTCTCAATTCGGCCGTAGAGAAGGAACAGTTCGTCGTACTTCACCGTCCCCAGCCCATTGACGATCACAGCAACGCGACTGCCGGCGTCGTCGGGCTTGTCCTGGAGGAGTTTGGAGACCAGCAGGTCGGCCAGCTCCGATGCAGAGGGCATGGGGTGATCAGCGATTCCAGGCTCCCCGTGGATGCCCAGTCCGAGAGACATGTGTCCCGGTTCCACGGAGAACAGCGGCTGGTCGGCACCGGGCAGGGTGCAGCCGTCAAAGGCGACGCCGAGGGTACGCGTGCGGTAGTTGGCCTTCCGGGCAAGCCGCTCCACGTCGTCGATGGTGAGGCCGGCTTCGGCTGCGGCGCCTGCCACCTTGAAGACTGTGAGGTCCCCGGCAATACCGCGGCGGTTCTCCAGTTGGTCGATGGGTGCGCTCGCGATGTCATCGGTAACGAGCACCGTCCTGGTTTCTATCCCTTCGGCGTTGAGCCGGAGCTCCGCCTGCCCGAAGTGCAGCACATCGCCGGCATAGTTGCCGTAGCTGAGCAGGACACCGCCGCCGTTGCTGGCCGTCTTCGCAACGCGGTAGACCTGGCCGGCGGCGGGGGAAGCGAACATGTTGCCGCAGGCTGATCCGGCGGCGAGCCCCTTTCCAACCAGGCCGGCGAAGGCGGGATAGTGGCCGGAACCGCCGCCGATAACAAGGGCAACCTGGCCCTCGTCCATCTCGGTGGACCGGACCACACCGCCGTCGACGCGGGTCACGTACCGGCGGTTCGCAGCAGCGAAACCGTCGAGGGCATCATTGGCAAAGGACGCGGGATCGTCAAAAATGCGTGTCATCGTTTCCTCATTGAATCCGTGAAGGCGGGTAAATCCCGCGGTTGATTCGCCGGCTGCGTCAGTGTGCGGTCTGGCGCGCCTTCTGACGGCCTTGCGCGACGAGGGGCGTGCCGAGGACATAGTCCTCGGTCCTGGGAAGGATCTTCTTCCGCAGGTATTCCTGGTTGCTGGCCGAGATGCTCAGGCCGTCTCCGCCGTAGTGCTCCGCGCAGATAATGCCCTGGAAGCCGGAGGCGAGCGCCGTGCGGACTGCTTCCCGGTAGTTGATAACGCCTGTTTCCATCAAAGTCGGCACGGTAACGAACTGCCCGAGCGCCAGGTCCTCATCCCGGCTGTAGTTCTTCACATGCCAGTAGTTGGCGTAGGGCATGGTCTTGGCAACGAGCTCCTGAATGGGCTCAATGGGGCGATGGAGGCGTACCAGATTGCCGAGGTCGGGGTTGAGCCCGACGTTGGGCAGGTCAATCTCCTGGACAAGCCGGACCGCCGAGTCGCCGGTGCCGAGGTAGGTGTCCTCGTACGTCTCGAGGGACATCAGGAGCCCCAGGTCCGCAGCGTGGTTGCCGAGTTCCCGGAGCCTCTTGACAGCCTTGTGCCACAGCTCGGGATCATCTTCGGGATCCTTATGACCATCGACTGTCCAGAACCACAGCTGTTTCTTCTGCTCAGGGGTGAGTGCCTGGTGCAGCCCGAAGGAAACAACTTCGCAGTCGAGCTGTGCGCCGGCTTCCAGCGTGCGATGGCTGTAGGCGAGGTTGTCTTCCCAATTCTGCTCGTCGATGACGCTGCGACGGATTGCCGAGATGGCGGGCGCTCCGACGCCGACATTGTCAGCTGCAAGCTTGAGCTCGTTGAGGCGCTCGCTCGAAAGATCACCGGGGCGGATCCAGCTGTCGAGGAGGTCAACGTTGCTGAAGCCGGCATCCCGCACCTCCCGGAAGACGTTCTCCCACACGGCCGGCTCAGCGTCCTGCATAGTGACACCGTCGGTTCCGTGGTGGGGGAACTGCAGCAGTGCGGCGGTAATGGGCCAGGTATCTGCGGTATAAACCATGAAGCACTCCCTCGTAAATCGTATTTCCTATAATTTTTTGCGAGATAAAGGGCGCGCTGGCTCACGTTTAGTGCGCCGCGTGCCTACTGCGGGGGTGCCGTCGATTCCCTGACGAGCAGCCGGGTGGCCAACTCGATGCGGGATGAGTCCGGTTCCTGGCCGTCGATCTGGCGCAGTAGTGCCCGGGTGGCGGAACGGCCGATTTCCCTCAGTGGCTGCTCCACCGTTGTCAGCTGGGGCATGGCCTGTTCGGCGAAGGACGTGCCGTCAAATCCAACGATGCTCAGCTGGGCCGGCAACTCGAGGCCGCGGCGGCGTGCCTCTTCCCACACTCCGCTCGCAATAGTGTCGTTCGCCGCGAATATCGCGGTGGGCGGCTCCGGCAGTTCAAGCAGGCGGCTCAAGCCCTCCATGCCGAAGGACCGGGTGAATTCCCCGGGAATGACGTATTCGGGGCGCACCTCGAGTCCGCGTCCCAGTAGGGCCGCCATGTACCCGTGCTGACGATCCTGACTGCATTCGGCGCGAGGTGGTCCGCCAAGGTGGGCAACCCGTCGATGTCCGAGATCCAGCAGGTGCTCTGTGGCAGCCTTGCCGCCGGCCCAGTTGGTTGCACCCACGCTGACGACGTCGGCACCGGGAGGGTTGAGCGGATCCACCAGGACTACGGGGATGCCGCGTTCCTGGAAGGTGAGCAGATCACTGCCACCCCACTTCGAGGTGACGAGCAGCAGGCCCTGCCGGCCGGCGTCGAGCATTCGCTGTACCCTTTGGGCCGCGCTGACGGCCTCCAGCGACATGGCGGAGAGTACCACTTCCGCACCGTTCTCGCTGGTGCATTCAAGGATTCCATCCATCACCTCGGCGTAGTAGGCGGTGTTAACGCTTTCCACGACCACGTCGATCATGACCGAATCGGTGCGTCGCCGCGGCGTTGCAGAGCGGTAATTTAGACTGCGCATCACCTCAAGCACACGGTCGCGAGTGGCGGCAGCGACGTCATCCCTGCCATTGAGAACTTTCGAAACTGTGGGGATGGAGACACCGGCAACCTCGGCTACCGAGGCCAGGGTGGCCTTTGACCTGACCGTGCTGGAAGCTGCCATCCCGTCTCTCTTTCTCCGTGGGTCCAGATGCTACCGGATTATTTCGTCGAGACCATTGACCTCTCCGGTGTGATGCAGATAACTTTACACCAACCGAAACATCTTTCGAAACATTTCGAAAGAGCGGGACATAGAAGGTTCTTATCGACCGGTGCCAGCGTGGGCCCGGATCCGAGGAAGGAATTATCGAATGAAGCACCGCAAACTGTCAGGCATCGTCGCCGTCGCCTCCGCCCTGACACTGTCGCTGACCATGTCCGCCTGCGGAAGCAGCGGCCCCCAGGACACCACCGCCAGCACGGGTTCGCCCACATTCTGGGCGCTGACCGGTGCCAACGAGTCGATCATTGAGCCCTCCATCGAGTCGTGGAACGAGGAACACAACGACGCTGCAATCAAGCTGGATTTCTTCGCCAATGACGCCTACAAGACCAAGGTCCGCACTGCGATCGGCGCCGGAGAAGGCCCTACTCTCATCCACGGTTGGGGCGGCGGCGTGCTGAAGTCCTACGTTGACGAGGGCCATGTGATGGACCTGACGCAGTTCCTCGAGGAGAACCCCGAGGTGAAGGAACGCTACATTCCCGCGGTTTTGGAGAACGGCGTGATCGATGACACCACCTACGCCCTTCCCTACACCGGCATGCAGCCTGTGGTGCTGTATTACAACAAGGAAGTCTTCGAGCAGATCGGGGCGGAGCCGCCCCAGACCTGGGATGAGCTGATGGACCTCGTGCCGAAGTTCAACGAGGCCGGCATCGCACCCTTCTCCCTTGGCGGCCAGTCCAAGTGGCCCAACCTGATGTGGTTCTCCTACCTGGTGGACCGGGTCGGCGGACCGGAGGTCTTCCAGGCAATCCTGGACGGCGAAGAGGAAGCCTGGTCTGATCCCGCGGTTATCGAGGCCCTCAGCATGATTCAGGAGCTGGTCGACGCCGGTGGCTTCGTCAACGGCTTCTCTTCCGTAGCGGCCGACGGCGGTGCTGACGCCGCTCTGATGTACACCGGCAAGGCAGCCATGCTGCTTCAGGGTGGCTGGGTCTACCAGACGATGAAGAACGATGCCCCGGAGTTCGTCTCCTCCGGAAACCTGGGCTACAGCACCTTTCCGGCTGTAGAGGGCGGTAAGGGCGATCCGGAAAATATTGTCGGCAACCCGAGCAACTTCCTGTCGGTCTCCGAGACCGCTACGGAGGAGCAGAAGGCAGCCGCCCTGGAGTACCTCAAGGACGGCGTCTACAACGAGGAGTACACGCAGAACCTCGTCGAGTCCGGCGCCATCCCGCCGACGGTCGGCGCGGAGGACCTGCTTGCAGAGTCCGAAGACAAGGACTTCCTCACGCAGCTCTACGGCATGGCGACGGGCGCACCGAACTTCCAGCTCTCCTGGGACCAGGCGCTCAGCCCTGAGCAGGGCAGCGCGATGCTCGCCAACCTGGACCGTATCTTCCTCGGTGAAATTACTCCCGAGCAGTTCGCGGAGACGATGAACGGGACCTTGGAGCAGTAAATGGCTCTGCAGACCGAAACCCGGTCCGCGTCACCAGCGCGGGGAGGCCGCAGCGCGGCCTCCCTGGGCTGGTTCGCCGTCCCGGCCCTCGTGTTCTTTTTGATCTTCGCCATAATCCCCCTGATCGGTGTGGTTTTCCTCAGCTTCACCAGCTGGAATGGTCTCGGCGACATCACCCTCACCGGTCTCGACAGCTGGGTCACGGCCCTGACCAGCCCGGTCACCATGAACGCCATCTGGGTAACGGTGAAGATCATGTTCTTCTCCCTGATTGTGCAGATTCCGATCAGCCTGCTGCTTGGAGTCTTCACTGCCGGCACCCAGCGCTACCGTGCACTGCTTGCCGTGATCTACTTCGTTCCGCTGCTGCTCTCCTCGGCGGCCGTAGCGATCGCCTACAAGGCGCTGCTGGACCCGAATTTCGGGATGGGCCCGGGCCTGGGTCTTCCGATTCTCGCCCAGGACTGGCTGGGCAATCCGGATCTGGTGCTCTTCGTCGTCGTCTTCGTGATCGCCTGGCAGTTCGTGCCGTTCCACACCCTTATCTACCAGGGCGGTGTGCGGCAGATCCCGGCCAGCTTCTACGAGGCGGCACAGATTGACGGCGCCGGCCGGATCCAGCAGTTCTTCCACATCACCCTGCCGCAGCTGAAGTACACCATGATCACATCCTCCACACTGATGGTGGTCGGGTCGCTGGCCTACTTCGACCTCATCTTCGTGTTGACGGCCGGCGGTCCGGGTTACGCAACCCGCCTGCTGCCCCTGCACATGTACCTCACCGGTTTCCAGGCCAATGACATGGGTGCGGCCAGCGCGCTGGGAGTCATCCTCGTCGTCGTCGGGCTAGGCCTTGCGATTCTCGTTCAGAGCTTCGGCGGCCGGAACCGCTCTGCAAGCCAGTTGGAAGGTGCCTGATGGCAGTCACAACGGAAACACCGCAGGCAACAACCAAACGCCACGGCTCAGCAGGCCAGCAACGACGACGCTGGCGCTCCGGCCACCGCCCCAACATCCTCGGCGGTCTGGGCGGCTGGATCTGGCTCGCGGTCATCATCCTGCCGATCTACTACGTGGTGATCACCAGCCTGAAGAACCAGGCCGGCTTCTTCGGCAGCAACCCGCTTGCTCCGCCGATGGATCCGACGCTCGCCAACTACGCGTTCGTCCTGGAGCAGGGCTTCACCCAGTACTTCGTGAATTCGACGATTGTCACGGTGGGCACTGTGCTGCCGGCGCTCGTTATCTCCTTCATGGCCGCTTACGCGATCGTGCGGGGGCAGGGCCGGTTCATCACCTGGACCAACACGCTCTTCCTGATGGGGCTGGCGATTCCGCTGCACGCGACGATCATTCCGATCTACTACATGATCACCCGTGCCCGGCTCTATGACACCCTGCTGGCCTTGATCCTGCCCTCGATCGCGTTCGCCATCCCGATTTCGGTCCTGATTCTCTCGAACTTTCTGCGTAACGTGCCCAAGGAACTGTTCGAGTCCATGAGGCTCGACGGCTGCTCCGAGTTCAGCATGATGTGGCGTCTCGCACTTCCGCTGACCCGCCCGGCCGTGGTGACCGTCGGAATCTACAACGCCCTGCACGTCTGGAACGGCTTCCTGTTCCCGCTGATCCTGACCCAGAGTCCGGACAAGCGCGTGCTGCCGCTGTCACTCTGGGCGTTCCAGGGCGAGTACACGATCAACATCCCGGCGGTGCTTGCCGCCGTCATGCTGGCAACCCTGCCGCTGCTGGTGCTCTACGCGGTGGCGCGGAAACAGTTGGTCAGCGGGCTCACAGCGGGCTTCAGCAAGTGAATGATCGAGCAAACGAAGGACTTTCATGACTTCCAATACCCCTCCACTCCGGGTGGGCATGGTGGGCTACGCGTTCATGGGCGCCGCCCACTCACACGCCTGGCGCACGGCTCCGCGGTTCTTTGACCTGCCGCTGCAGCCTGAACTTTCAGTCCTGGTGGGTCGCAACGCCGACGCCGCCGCCAGCGCTGCCTCACGCATGGGCTGGAACGAGACCGCCACCGACTGGCGGGAAGTGATCCAGCGCGACGACGTCGACCTGATCGACATCTGCACTCCCGGGGACACCCACGCCGAGATCGCGATCGCCGCGCTCGAGGCCGGGAAGCACGTCCTGTGTGAGAAGCCACTGGCCAACTCGGTGGAAGAAGCCGAGCGGATGGCGGCCGCCGCCGAGGCGGGCTCGCACCGCGGCATCCTGTCCATGTGCGGGTACAGCTACCGCCGCACGCCGGCGCTGACCCTGGCACGGGAACTGGTGCAGGAGGGGCGCATCGGTACCATCCGCCATGTCCGCGCGCAGTACCTGCAGGACTGGCTCTCAGACGAGCTCACCCCGCTGACGTGGCGGATGGACAAGGAGAAGGCCGGATCAGGCTCCCTGGGTGACATCGGGGCGCACATCATCGACGCGGCCCAGTGGGTAACCGGTAAGCAGATCAGCGGCGTCTCGGCTCTGATGGAGACATTCGTGACCGAGCGCCCCGTCGGGGGCGACCTGGCGGGTCTCGGCGGGCGCGGTGACGCTTCGGGGGAGCGCGGACCGGTGACGGTCGACGACGCCGCCGCCTTCACCGCGCGGTTCGACGGCGGCGGCATCGGCGTCTTCGAAGCCACACGGTTCGCGCTGGGGCGTAAGAACGCCATCCGGCTGGAGGTCAACGGATCCGAGGGCTCGATCGCGTTCGACTTCGAGGACATGAACGTTCTGGAGTACTACGACGGCAGCAATGACAGCCGCACCTCTGGCTTCCGCCGCATCCAGGTCGGCGAACCGGACCACCCGTACACGGGCAACTGGTGGCCGGTGGGCCACGGCCTCGGCTATGAGCACGGGTTCACGCACCAGGTGGTGGACCTCGTGACTGCACTCGCGGACGGAACCCAGCCGTCGCCGTCGTTCGCTGAGGCACTGCAGGTGCAGCGGGTGCTGGCCGCGGTGGAGCAGAGCGCCACCAATGAATCGCGCTGGCAGCGGATCGAGTCATGACAGAAAGGGAGAACCGAATGCGTCCAGTAACCCTGTTCACCGGCCAGTGGGCGGACCTGCCGTTCGAGGAGGTCGCGCGGCTCGCGGGCCAGTGGGGCTTCGACGGGTTGGAAATCGCCTGCTGGGGCGACCACCTCGATCCGGAGCGCGTCCTCGAGGACGACGCCTACCTCCGCGACCGCCTCGACATCCTCGAGCGGAACAACCTGCAGGTCCATGCGATTGCAAACCATCTGACCGGGCAGGCCGTGTGCGATGACCCGATCGACGAACGCCACCGCGGTATCCTCCCCGATCGGGTGTGGGGAGACGGCGAGCCGGAGGGGGTCCGCCGTCGTGCTGCCGAAGTCATGAAGGCCACTGCCCACGCGGCCGCGCGGCTCGGTGCCGGCACGGTAACGGGCTTTACCGGCTCCTCGATCTGGAAGTGCGTGGCCATGTTCCCGCCCGTGCCGAATTCGATGATCAACGACGGCTACGAGGACTTCGCGGACCGTTGGGATCCGATCATGGACGCGTTCGACGACGCCGGCGTGCGGTTTGCGCTGGAAGTGCATCCGTCGGAGATCGCCTACGACTACTGGAGCGCCAGGCGGACCCTGGACGTCATGGCCGGCCGGAAGAACTTCGGGCTGAACTTCGATCCTTCACACTTCATCTGGCAGGACCTTGACCCGGTGATGTTCCTGGAGGACTTCGCCGACTCCATCTTCCATGTACATGTGAAGGAATCCGTGCGCCAACTGAACGGGCGCAACGGCAGGCTGGGGTCGCATCTGCCGTGGGGTGATCCACGGCGGGGCTGGGACTTCGTCACCGCCGGACACGGCGACGTGCAGTGGGAGCCGATTTTCCGGATGCTCAACTCCATCGGCTACAGCGGGCCGGTCAGCGTCGAGTGGGAGGACGCAGGCATGGACCGGCTCGTCGGAGCACCGCAAGCACTCGCGCTGGTTCGCCAACTGGGCGAGATAGCCCCTTCCGCCGCCGCCTTCGACGCCGCATTCTCGACCGGGCGCTGACCCCTACCAAAAGAAAGACGTGACATGACAAACAAGAACGCCCTGATAGTCCGCGGCGGGTGGGACGGCCACCAGCCCGTGGAAGCCACCGAGCGCTTCATTCCGTTCCTCCGCGAAAGCGGTTACGACGTCCGCGTCGAGGAATCCCCCAAGATCTACGCCGATCCCGAGTACATGGCCACCGTGGACCTGATTGTTCAGTGCAACACGATGAACACGATCGAGAAGGACGAGTTCCGCGGGCTGCGCGCGGCGATCGAAGCCGGAACGGGGATGGCCGGGTGGCACGGCGGCATCGCCGACTCCTACCGGAACGAGTCCGACTACCTGCACCTGATCGGCGGCCAGTTCGCCTGCCATCCGGGCAAGCATCCGGACGAGTGCATCGGCGAGCAATCCGACAACTACGTGCCGTACCGGGTCAACATGCTGCCCGCCGCGGCGGACCATCCCATCACCCAGGGGATCGGGGACTTCGACCTGGTCACCGAGCAGTATTGGGTGCTCGCGGACGACTACATCGACGTCCTCGCCACCACCACGCAGGCAGTGCGCGAGTGGGACCCCTGGAACCGCCCGGTCACCTCTCCTGCGATCTGGACCCGTCAGTGGGGCAAAGGCCGCATCTTCGTCAGCACCCCCGGCCACCGGGTGGAAATCCTCGACGACCCGAACGTACGCACCATCATCGAAAGGGGCATGCTGTGGGCAAGCCGTTGAACATCGGCATCGTTGGCTGCGGAGCCATCGTTGCGAAGTACCTGGAGACATTCCCGCAGATGGATTCCTTGAACCTGGTCGCGGTTGCCGATCTTGATCCTGCGAGGGCACAGACGGTCGCCGACTCACAGCCCGGTGTGCGGGCGGTGAGCGTCGATGAGTTGTTGGACGCCGACGACGTGGACGCCGTCCTCAACCTGACCATTCCCGCTGCGCACGCCGAGGTGGCGCTGCGGGCGATCGACGCCGGGAAGCACGTCTACGGGGAGAAGCCGCTCGCCGCGACCACCGAGGAGGCGAGGGAGGTGCTCGACGCTGCAGAGGCGGCCGGCGTCAGGGTCGGTTGTGCGCCGGACACGGTGCTGGGCACCGGTATCCAGACGGCACGCAAGGCGATTGATGACGGGCTGATCGGTGCTCCGATTTCGGCGACGGCCACCATGGTCACGCCCGGCCACGAGCGCTGGCATCCCAATCCGGACTTCTATTACCTTCCCGGCGGTGGTCCGCTGCTCGATATGGGTCCGTATTACGTGACGGCGCTCGTCACGCTTCTGGGGCCGGTTTCCTCGGTGATCGGGGCGGCGAGCCATACCCGCACGTCACGGACGATCGGTTCCGGGCCACGGGCTGGGGAATCTGTTCCCGTTACCACTGACACCCATGTGACTGGCGTGCTGGTGCATGAGTCGGGTGCAATTTCGACCCTGGTGATGAGCTTCGATGCCGTGCAGACCCGGTCGCCCAATATCGAGATTCACGGCGAGACAGCGAGCCTTATTGTCCCTGACCCCAACTACTTCGACGGTGATGTGGAGATATGCACGCTTGCCGAGCGCGACGCCGGTTTCAAGGTGCTGCCGGTCAGCGCGGGCTACCGGGACTCGGGTCGCGGGTACGGGCTCGGGGACATGGCGGAGACCCCTGAGGGGGAGCAGCACCGCGCCAACGGCAACCTTGCCTACCACGTGCTCGACGTTATGGAGTCGCTGCTGAACTCCGCGGCTACCGGTACATCGGTGCCCCTCAAGAGCCGTGCGGATCGGCCTGCTGCAGTGCCGCTGGCGGAGGTGCCGCAGCCGGTGGCGTAGAGGCTTGGCAAATTTTTTCCGACCCGGGCTAGGAGGATGAACGCGTCAGAAGAAGCACATGTCTCTCGCAGCAACTGCGGCACACATGCCGCCGACAACGGTGTCTTTGCACCGCGAAAGGACCAGCAACACAATGAGTAAGAGAAGAGCCCTGCTTGGAGCGGGGATGTCTGCGGCACTTGCCGTAACACTGATCGGCTGTACCAATAACAACGGTGGCGGAGGCGGCGCCGGAGCGAGCAAAACCAACTGCACTAACGAGATAAAGGTGCAGGACGTTCCGGTTGTCACGTACTGGGCCTGGTTCGAGGACACTGCGCAGACCGTCGACAATTTCAACGAGAGCCATGACGACGTACAGATCTGCTGGACGAACGCCGGTCAGGGCGCCGATGCGTACACCAAGCTTTCGACCTCGCTCCAGTCCAAGTCAGGGGCTCCCGACATCGTTCAGATCGAGTACGACTGGCTGAACAGCTTCCTCATCCAGGGCGGCCTGGTCGACATGACCGAGCATGGGATTGAGGAGTACAAGGACAACTTCACCGAAGGGGCCTGGCGCGACGTCTCGAGCGGCGAAGGCGTCTACGCCGTGCCGGTCGACCTCGGTCCGGTCGGAATGTGGTACCGGGCGGACATTTTCGAGGAGCACGGCATTGCGATTCCGACCACCTGGGAGGAGTACGCTGCAGCGGCCGAGCAGCTGAGCGAGGCTACCGGCGGAGAGACTCTGATCGGCAACTTCGCACCCAATGGGCAGGGCCAGCATTACGCTCTCCTCGACCAGGCCGGCGCCGCACCGTTTGAGTTCGACAACGGCAATCCGACCGAAATCAGCATTAACCACAATGACGAGGCAAGCAAGAAAGTCTTTGACTACTGGCTCGATCTGGTTGATCGCGACCTTGTAGGTACCGATCAGGCGTGGACCTCCGAGTTCAATACCGCTCTCGGCGGCGGCCGGTATGCGACCGCTATCTACCCGGTCTGGTACAACATCCACATCCCCGCTTTCGAAGGTGCCGAGGCGGATGCCGAGTGGCGTGCCGCTCCGATTCCGCAGTGGGAAGGTGCCGACCCCACGCAGGTGAACTGGGGCGGCAGCACGCTGGCCGTCACAGCTCAAGCTGATGATCCGGCACTTGCCACGAAGGTCGCTGCCGAGCTCTATGTTCCCCAGGAGAACAAGGAACTCGGGGTCGAGGTGGGTGGGCTCTTCCTGGCCTATCCCGAGATGATCGAATCCGACTACTTCCAGGACCGCCCGTACGAATTCTATGGCGGCCAGCAGATCAACAAGGAGGTCTTCGGACCGGCTGCTCTCGCTTATGAGGGTGTGACGTTCTCGCCGTTCTCGCAGTACTACTACGACGAGTCACAGCGTCTGCTGTCCGAGGCGATTGCAGGCAACATGTCGGCATCTGAAGCCGCGGATGAGCTCCAGACGTCGCTTGAGACCTATGCCACAGAACAGGGTTTCACCCTGAAATGAGTCAGGCCTGTGCGGGTGGGGTACCACCTCGCCCGCACAGCGGTCCTCCCATTTGCGTCCCAAGGAAGTAACACATGTCAGCCACCACACCGCTACAAAAATCCGGGCGTCCCCCTGCTGTGAAGCGGGGGACTACTTTGGAGCAGAAGCACGCGCGATTCGGGTGGGTCTTTCTCGCTCCGTTCGCGATCGTGTTTTTGGTCTTCCTCGTCCTGCCGCTCGCCTATGCATTCTGGATGAGCCTGCACACCAACACCCTTGCGGCAGGCGAGCAGTTCGCCGGGCTGGCGAACTACGTCACTGCATTCAACGACCAGCGCTTCCTGGCGGGAATGGCGAGGGTAGCCGCGTTCGCCGTCGTTTTCGTGCCACTGCAGATCGGGCTGGCGCTCATCCTCGCGCTCATCCTCGACGACGTTCGAACCAGACTGTCCCGTTTCTCGCGGCTCCTCATCTTCGCGCCTTACGCCATCCCCGGAGTAATTGGAGCACTCATGTGGGGGTTCCTGTATAGCCCGTCGTTCGGGCCTCTGGTGACATTCTTCGAGTTCCTTCAGATGCAGGCGCCGGACATGCTCAGCCGTGACTCGATTTTCTGGTCGCTGACCAACATCGTGACGTGGCAGTGGACGGGTTACTACATGATCATCGTCTACGCGTCGCTGCAGTCGATTGACCCCTCGATCTACGAAGCCGCTCGTATTGACGGAGCGTCGAAGCTGCAGACAGCGCTGCAGGTCAAGGTGCCGATCGTCGCGTCCTCACTCGTGCTGGTGGTTGTGTTCTCACTGATCGGGACGCTGCAGTTCTTCACCGAACCGCAGGTGCTCGCACCCCTGGCCGGCAACGCCATAGACGCCGCGTACACCCCGAACCTGTACGCCTACAATCTGGCGTTCTCGTATCAGCAGTTCAACTACGCGTCGGCCATCTCCTTCGCGCTAGGGCTTCTGGTCTTCCTCGCCTCCATCATTTTCCTGATCGCCACTCGCAAGCAGAGCGGACTCCGCTGATGACAACTTCACCTGCACCTCTCCTTGATGACGCCGTAACCCCTTCGGGTCCACGAAAGAAACGGGGCAGCGGCAAGCCCCGGCGCGAGAAGTCGGTCGGCCTGCACATTCTCCTTGCCGTCGCGTCCCTCTATTTCCTCCTTCCCATGTGGTGGCTCTTTGTTGCAGGGACAAAGAGCACCCAGGGGCTGTTTACCGGCACCGGAGGACCACTGTGGTTTGACCAGGACTTCGCCCTGTTCGACAACATCGCACAGCTCACGACCTACAACAACGGCATCTACCTGAAATGGCTGGGGAACTCCTTCCTGTACGCGACTGCGGGCGGTATCGGCGCAACACTCCTCGCCGTCCTGGCGGGCTATGCGTTCGCGAAATACCGCTTCCGGGGGCGAACAGTCAGCTTCATGATCCTGCTGGCATCGGTGATGGTACCGGCGACGGCGCTGGTTATCCCGACGTACGTGCTGTTCAATAACCTCGGCCTCACCAACACCATCTGGGCGGTGATCCTCCCATCATTGTTGAGCCCCTTCGGCGTGTATCTGATGCGCGTCTATGTTCAGGACGCAATCCCGGACGAATTGCTGGATGCTGCCCGGGTGGATGGGTCAGGAGAATTCAGGACCTTTGCCACCATCGCGCTGCCCTTGATGCGGCCGGCCGTTGTGACTGTCATGCTGCTCTCCGTCGTCGGAGGCTGGAACAACTACTTCCTGCCGCTCGCCATGATTTCAGACCCGACATTGCTTCCCGTCACTGTGGGTCTGAACGCCTGGCAGGTGCAGTCGAACTCCGCCACCGCCAGCAGCCTGGTGTGGCACCTGGTGACAAGCGGAGCCCTGATTTCCGTGATACCGCTCATCATCGCCTTCCTGATGCTGCAGAAGTACTGGCAGGGCGGACTGTCACTCGGCAGCCTGAAGTAGTCGCGGTACCGCTTGAACGTCATCCACCAACCATTGAGGAGCAGTATGCCTAACGCCCGTGTGACCGTCGACCCGAACTTTGTCATCGGCCCCATCAACCGCCGGCTCTTCGGGTCCTTCATCGAGCATATGGGTCGCGCCGTTTACACCGGTATCTACGAGCCCGGCCACCCTACCGCCGACGAGGAGGGCTTCCGTCGGGACGTCATCGAACTGGTGAAAGAACTGGGCGTTACCGGCATCCGCTACCCGGGCGGCAACTTTGTTTCGGGATTCCAGTGGAGGGACAGCATTGGTCCCAAAGACCAGCGTCCCCGCCGGCTGGATCTGGCGTGGCGATCGAGTGAGACGAACCAGGTGGGGCTGCACGAATTCGCCTCCTGGGTCGAGAAGGTGGGCGGTGAACTCATGTACGCAGTTAACCTGGGCACCGCCGACACGAAGGACGCACTCGATGTGGTCGAGTACTCGAACATCCCGAAGGGTTCCACGCTGGCCGAAGAGCGGATAGCGAACGGCCGGCCGGACCCCTTCGGCATCAGGATGTGGTACCTCGGCAACGAGATGGACGGTCCCTGGCAGGTCGGCCACTCATCGGCTGAAGACTATGGAAAGAAGGCGTCGCGCACAGCGAAAGCGCTGCGCCAGTTGGATCCGGAGGTGGAACTCGTGGCCTCAGGATCCTCCCATCCGACAATGCCCACGTTCCCCGTCTGGGACCGGGTGGTACTGGAGCACGCCTACGACGACGTCGACTACATCTCCTGCCACGGCTACTACGAGGAAAAGAACGGAGACCTCGGCTCTTTCCTGGCCGCCCCCGTGAAGATGGACCGGTATCTTGACGTGGTCATCGCGACCGCTGACCACGTCAAAGCGGTCAAGCGCAGTGAGAAGACACTCAACATTTCCTTTGATGAGTGGAACGTCTGGTACTTGGGCGACAACCTCCGGCGATTCCCGCGTCAGGCAGACCGGTTCTACCGCGCCGACGAGATCGAGGGTGATAGCTGGCCGGAGGCTCCCCGGCTCGCCGAAGACGTCTACTCCGTGGCGGATGCGGTGGTGGTCGGCGGGCTGCTGATCTCCCTGCTTCGGCATGCCGATCGCGTGACGTCGGCGGCTATGTCAATGCTTGTGAATGTGATTGCACCGATCACTACGGAGCCCGGTGGTCCCGCCTGGCGGCAGACCACCTACTATCCGTTTGCGGTCACGTCCAGGCTCGCGGCCGGCGTCGCCCTCGACGTCCGGGTTGAAAGCGAGCAGTATGAGACGGACGAGCTGGGCAGCGTGCCGCTCGTGGATGCCGGGGCGACGTACGACGCCGGGAGCGGACGTGCTGCGGTTTTCCTCGTCAACCGGTCCCTCTCCGATGCCATCACGGTCACCGTGAACTTGGCCAAGCTCGGTGATGTAGCCCTGCTGGAATCGCAGATGATCTCCGATGCGGACGTGTACGCCAGAAACACGAAGGACGCCCCGAACCGAGTGCAGCTCAAGCCAAATTCGACGGCGACGTACGACGAAGGCCTCCTCACAGTGACCCTGCCGCCTGTCTCCTGGACTGCGGTGGCGCTGGGCTGATCCGGTAAAACTCGACCAAGAGCAACCATTAATGAAACGACCGAACAAAGGAACCGAACATATGAAGACGCGCAAAATTTCCGACGTCGAAGTCAGTGCCATCGGATTCGGCGGGATGCCGATATCCATTGAGGGACGGCCGGACGAAGCCCAGGCCATAGCCACTGTGCACGCGGCACTCGATGAGGGCATCACCCTGTTCGACACCGCCGACGCGTACCACCTCCACGCGGACGAGGTGGGGCACAACGAGTCCCTCATCGCCCGGGCGGTCGCGAGCTGGGGCGGGGACACTTCGGACGTTCTGATAGCCACGAAGGGCGGGCACCTCCGGCCGGGTGACGGCTCCTGGACCCTCAACGGCAGGCCCGAATACATCAAGAAAGCCGCGGAAGCGTCTCTCAAACGGCTCGGCATCGAAGCCATCGGTCTCTACCAATTCCACCGCCCGGACCCGGAGGTTCCCTACGAGGACTCCGTCGGAGCAATCCGGGACTTGCTGGACGAGGGAAAGATCCGCCTTGCGGGAATCTCGAATGCGACCCCGGAGCGCATCCGGCTGTCCCAGGAGATCCTAGGCGGACGCCTCGCTTCGGTGCAGAACCAGTTCTCACCGGCGTTCCGGAGCAGCGAACCTGAGCTCCGGTTGTGTGACGAGCTTGGGATTGCCTTCCTTCCGTGGAGCCCCCTGGGAGGCATCGCCTCGGCCGGCGCGCTGGGCGATCGCTTCAGCGCATTCCGAGAGGTGGCCGAGGAGCGCGGTGTAAGCCCCCAAGTGGTCTGCCTGGCCTGGCACCTGGCCAAGTCGCCCCAGGTCATTCCCATTCCTGGATCTTCCCGGCCCGCCAGCATCCGCGACTCGGCCAGCGCCGTCGATCTGAAGCTTACGGACGAGGAAGTCGACTTGCTCGATGCGTCGGCGTACGAGGGGACCGAGGCAGCTTCACGCTCCTGACACCATCGGCAGGCGGCCCGGACTACGAGCCCAGGACGGCTTAGCAGCGACGGGGTTCCGGCACCTGCCCATTGACGGCCGCAGCCAACGTCTGCCGGCTCCGAGCGTAAGCAGTTTTCCTCGTTACGCACCTCCGGTAGAGAGCGAGGAGGCTGCGACAGTCAGTGGTCGGCGCGGGTGACGGCCGTGCTGGAGCGCACCGTAAGAGCGGTCGCCAACTCGACATGCGGGGAGGAGGGGCGCCGGCCCTCCTCCATAACGAGGATGGTCTGGACCGCCATTGCGCCCATGCCCTCGAGGTTCTGGTGCACCGTCGTGAGCGGCGGCGTCGTCCATGCAGCCTGAGGAGTGTCGTCGAAACCGGTGACACTGAGCCCTTCAGGCACTTGAATGCCCAGCTCGTGCGCCGCGGTGAGCACCCCCACGGCGATCTCATCGTTGGCCGCCATGATCGCCGTAGGCGGGTGCGTAGACGTGAGCAGCTCGCGCGCATGCTCGACCCCGGCGGCGACCGCGAAGGGGCCGGACCGAATGATGGCAGGGTCGATCGCCAGGCCCGCTGAGTCGAGGGCTGCCTGATATCCGAGCCGTCGGTCGCGGGCAGCATCGGACGCCTCGGGGCCGCCGATCCAAGCGATGCGTCGGTGACCCAGGCCGATAAGGTGCTCGGTTGCGGTACGCGCGCCCGCCCAGTTGCTCGATCCAACGCTCACCATCCGGCGATGCCCCGTATCGACCGGGTCGACGATGATGAACGGCAGGCCCACGTCGCTCGCCGCGTCGATGAGTCCGTCGGGTTCGGAAAGCGTGAGGCCGATAATGCCGACGACACCAGACCTACGCTGATCGGCGATCCAATCTCGCGCCACCGCGCGATGCGTGCGCGAGGTGCGCTCAGGGGCAAGGCGTGTCAGGAGATCGACGTGGGAATTGTCGGCCTCCGCTAAAGCACCTTGCAGGACGCCGAGGATGTAGGGCGAGGCAGGAAGGTCGAAGACGACGGCAACCACGCGACGCGCAGCGAAAGGCATCGGAAGCGTCGTCGGCCGATACTCCAGAGCGGTGACCGCAGCGAGGACTCGCTCGCGGGTCTTGGGCGAAATGTCGTTACGTCCGTTGAGCGCCTTGGAGACTGTCGCCTTTGAGACGCCCACAGCCGTGGCGACATCCGCCAGAGTTGCTCGCCGCCCGGTGGTATCAGGAGTCATGAAGCCCTTCCCTTCGAAAACATTTCGTTAGGTAACCACCCGTCGTCTCACCAATTAGGCTACCACCGCACCTATTGACAGGCGGAACGGTGAAATCTACTATAAATTTACGATACATGTTGCGAAACTATTTCGCAAACGAATCGGCTCATGCCGTTTCGCGACCAAAGGAGCCGTCATGTCCGTGGTACCACCGGCAAGCGTCTTGGTTGACGGGCGCCCGAGCAGCGATATCGAGCTGCGGCACGTGTGGAGCGAATGCGTCGGCGCAGGCCGCGCCAACGAGGCACTGCGTGCCGACTGGCAGCAACATTTCTGCGAAACCGTTGAGGTGCTTGGTGCGCGTTACGTGCGGTTCCATGGCCTCTTTCACGACGACATGTTCGTGTACCGCGCGTCGAACGGTGGTGGTTTCGGTCCGCCGACACCGCTCGCCGAACCGGTCTACACCTTCGCGTATGTGGACAAGGTGTTCGACGCCATCCTTGACACCGGTGCTCGCCCGTTCGTGGAGCTCGGCTTCATGCCGCGTGAACTCGCCACGCAGACCGAGACGCTGTTCTGGTGGAAGGCGCACTGTAGCCCTCCGAAGCACATGGATGCTTGGACCGACCTCGTCACCGCGACTGTCGAGCACTGGATCGAGCGCTATGGAATAGAGGAGGTTCGCACCTGGCCGTTCGAGGTATGGAATGAGCCGAACCTCGTGCCTCACTTCTGGACAGGTACCAGGACGGAGTACTTCCAACTTTACGAGGAGACCGCAAAGGCCATCAAGGCGATCGATTCCGGTCTCCGGGTGGGCGGCCCCTCATCGTCGGTTTTCGTGCCCGACGCCCGCTACGAGGGCGAGTACCACGACAGGTCTGTTGAGGCAGCCACGGCGGAAGCTCCCGATCCCGAACTCCTTCCGTGGAAGCCGGTGTGGATCCACGAGTTCCTCGCATACTGCGCCGAACGCGGCCTTCCCATCGACTTCCTTTCCACCCACCTATATCCGACAGATTTCGCCTTCGACACTCAGGGTGTGGGTCGCCCCATCAGCCGACAGCGCGACGCAACGCGCAGCGATTTGGCGGTCATGCGGCAGATCATCACCGAGTCCCCATACCCGGACGCCGAGCTGCACATCACCGAGTGGTCCACGTCGCCATCGAGTCGAGACCGGATGCACGACACGGTGTTCGCCGCGACTTACATTGCCCGCGTCTTCCTCCAGTGTCACAACCTCGCCGACTCGATCTCCTACTGGGCATTCACCGACGTTTTCGAGGAAGGTGGCGGCGGGATCGGGCCCTTCCACGGCGGCTTCGGTTTCATCAACGAACAGGGCATCCATAAGCCCACATTCCACGCGATGGCGATGCTCAACCGCCTCGGCGACCGGATAGCGCTGCAAACCGAGCACGGCATCATCACCCGCACTGCGGATGACGCCGTCGCTGCGCTGTTCTTCAACTATCCGGATTCCATGGCCGCGAGGTCTGTAGGCGCTGCAGACTCCTACGCACAAACGCGTCGTCTCGCCGCGGAAGGCCCCGCCCGGCGCATCGTCCACACCGTAGCCGGGCTGCCCTCTGGTGATGCCTATCAGGTCGAAATCCTCGACCAGGATCACGGGGATGTCGCATCCGCATGGCACCGGATGGGGGAGCCGCTCAACCTGTCACGCCAGGACGTCGCCGATCTCACGACGATCGCCGATGACCTGGACCGTAGAACGCTCACCGTCGACACCGACGGCGTGCTCAAAGTCGATGTGTCGCTCGCACCCTGGGCCGTGATGTCGATCTTCCCCTCCACACCCACACCCTGACACCGACGAATCCCATATACGACGAAGTATCGAAAGGACCCGCATCATGAAATTCACGAAGAGATCCGCACGAGTAACCGCATTCGCGGCGTTTACAGCCCTCGCTCTCACGGCCTGCAATGGAGGAGGAGGAGCAGGCGGAGGCGGTAAGGCAGCGTCCGAAGATAACAAGCCCGAGCAGCTGACAGTCGCCGCTTGGATGGACTTCCCTCCGGAATTGCTCGCGTCGTTTGAGGAGGAATACGGAATCAAGGTGGCCGTGGAGTCATTCCCCGACGGCGCCTCGGCTCAGACCGTACTGCGCAACGGTCTCTCCTCCGGAGGGGCCGGTCTGTCGGACGTCCACCTGATTGAGCTCGACTGGTGGAGCGAGATGATGGCGGCGCCGGAAGACTGGGCTGAGCTCCCTGCGATTCCCGGTCGATGGGTGGACTGGAAGGTCGAACAGGGGTCTGTCGATGGCGTCATAACCGGATACGGCACGGACATCGGTCCGCTTGGTATCGCCTTCAATCAGGACATGACCTCGGCTGCTGGTGTTGCTGCAGATCCTGAAGCGTTCGGGGAGTACATTGGTGGCGACGCCGCCACATGGGAGTCGTTCCTCGACGCCGGCCGTAAGTACGTCGCGACGTCTGACAACTATTTCATCGACTCGCTGTCGAGCGCCTTTCAGGCTGCAATCAACCTGCTTCCCAACGCTTTCGAGGACCCAGAGTCGGGCAACCCGTACAACCTCGCCGACAACGCCGAGGTCAAGGAACTGTTCATGACATTCGCTGATGCGGCCGCGGACGGCGTGTCAGCAGGCATCCCGATCGGTCACGCGGACTGGGGCGCAGGCTTCCAGAACCGTGAATGGGCAACCGTAGTCACCCCGGCCTGGATGACCGGCATCATTGCCGAAAACGCTGACGGCATCGAGGGGTGGCGCGTCTCGAGCACCTTCCCCGACGGCGGCGGCAACTGGGGCGGCTCGTTCTTCTCCGTCCCAGCGACGGGCGAGAACACCGGGTGGGCTGTCAAACTCGCCGACCACCTCACGTCCCCCGAGGCGGCCGTGCAATGGTTCCACACCACCGGGCAGTTCCCCTCGCAGCTCGAAGCCATCGAAAGCCCCGATATCACCGAGACCGAGAACGAGTTCTACGGCAACCAGCGCGTCGGCCAGATCTACGGCAGTCTCGCCGCGTCGGCCGGCGATTCGGCAGCAGGCGGCTTCCGCGGCGAAAACTTCGCCGGCATCCAGACACTGGTCACGAACGGCATCGCCCTCGTGGAATCCGGCAGTGCTACGCCGGAAGAGGCATGGCAGTCGGTCGTCAGCGAGTTCGAGGCACTCGGCTTCGACACCGCGGAATAACCCGCCCGTATCGCGGTCCGGTCCTCAATTCCTGGGGACCGGACCGCCGTCCGGCGGGCCACCACCTCGAACTCAGGAAAGGCTCGAGCCATGGCTACAACTACATTGGCCCATTCGCGCTCAACGCGTCGCGTCGGCTGGGGGCAGCGGCTGTCTCGCTGGGACATCAAGGTCTCGCCCTATCTCTACATCTCGCCGTTCTTCATCATCTTCGCGATCTTCGGTGCGTTCCCGCTCGCCTTCAATGTCGTCGTCGCGCTCCATGACTGGCACCGCCGCTCAGGTATGGGCGACTTCGTAGGCCTTGACAACTTTGCCTGGGTGCTAAGCCAACCGCTGTTCTGGCGGTCGCTCGGGAACACGTTCTCTATCTTTCTGTGGGGTGGCATCCCACAAATTATCTTGGCGCTGTTGATTGCGTCGATCCTCGACCAGAATCTTCGCGCCCGCACGTTCTGGCGCATGAGCGTCCTCCTCCCCTTCGTCGTGATGCCGGTGGCCACCGCGATGATCTTCGGTCAGGTCTTCGGCCAGTTCGGTCTTCTCGTGCCGAACCTGCAAGAGCTCGGTATCTGGACCGAATACAGCTCCCCGTTCTTCCAGGACCGATTGCTGTCCCACATCGCCATCGGCTCGATGGTCGTCTTCCGCTGGACGGGATACAACGCGCTGATTTTTCTCGCTGCTATGCAGGCGGTGCCGCGCGACCTCTATGAGGCCGCCACGGTGGACGGTGCTGGCCGTGTGCGACAGTTCTTCTCGGTGACCCTTCCAAGCATCCGTCCAACGTTGGTCTTCGTCGTTCTGACCATGACGATCGGAGGCCTTGAAATCTTCGATGAGGCCCGGATGTTCGATGGTGGGGGAACGGGCGGCGGCGTCGGCGGCGCTGATAGTCAGTGGACCACTGTGGTGCTGTACCTCTACAACCTCGGATTTGGCGAGTGGCAGGATCGACTCGGGCAAGCTGCCGCGGTCGGCTGGATCTTCGCCCTGATTATCTTGGCGCTTTCTCTGCTGAATATCGCCTTGACGGGCAGAGTCGCATCGTCGAGTGCCAGTGCCAGCCGGATGCCCAGATTCATCCGGGCGTCGTCCAGGGGGCGCGAAGCGCAGCCAACAAACACAGATCAGTCACGCGAAGGAGGCCAGCGATGAATGCGGCATACGTCGAGAACACGGCGGGCCGAGGTGCCGCCAAGTACGCGAAGAAGCGGAAAGCCGAGGGCAGGGCCGTCGCGAACCAACCTTCCGCCCGCCGGCCGGGCTGGGTGACATACGCCTTCCTGGCCGTCGCCTTCGTCCTATCTGCCTTCCCGCTCTATGCCGCCGCTATGTACGGCTCATCGACGACCACCGAGATTGCTAGATCGGTCGGCACCCTGCCGACGTGGATACCGACATTGACCCTCTTCGAGAACTTCGCTCAGGTTTTCTCGACCGAACAATTCAACATCTGGGTGGCATTCGTGAATTCGCTGCTCGTCGCTGTCTCAGTGAGCGCATCCACGGTGTTCTTCGCGACGCTCGCCGGCTTCACCTTCTCCAAATTGAGGTTCCGCGGTAGGCGGGCGCTCTACCTCGCGGTCATCGGCACCATGGTGATCCCGGCCCAGATCGGCACCATCCCCATGTTCGTCATGATGAACGAGTTCGGTTGGATCGACTCGCTCCTCGCGCTGACCGTCCCAGGGCTCATCGGCGCCTTCGGCGTGTTCTGGATGACGCAGTACCTTCAGGAAGCTCTGCCGTTCGAGCTGATCGAAGCAGCGCGGGTAGATGGAGCATCAATGTTTCGAATTTTCTGGTCGATCGCGTTGCCCGCGGCGCGTCCCGGAGCGGCAACGCTGGCCATGTTCACTTTCATCGGTTCGTGGAACAGCTTCTTCTGGCCGTCGGTGGTGATGCGATCACAGCTGACCATGCCGCTCGTAGTGCCTCAACTCCGAGGTGCCTTTACTTCCGACACGGGACTGGTGATGGCGGGCGTTTTCCTCATAGCGGTACCACTACTCCTGGTTTTGATCCTTGCGGGCAAGCAACTCGTCGCCGGTGTCATGGAGGGTGCGGTCAAGGGCTGACTAGCAGGTTCCCCTGAGTCCTGTCATGCTTTCGCACAAGCTACGAGGACTCCGTCGAGCAATCCGGGATCTGCTGGACGAGGGGGCCGAGGCAGCTTCACGTTCCTCATCGCCATAGGGCGGGCTGAGCTGCCGCCGTCGTCGTTATCGGAATTACGAAGCGTGCCCGCCGGTCGAATCGAGAATGAAGCGCGCGGTTTCCTCCGGCTGGTCCCAGTGGGGAAAGTGCCCGCAGTCCTCGAAGACGTGGAGGGTGGCGTCCGGGTAGAGCGACATGGCGACGGCGGCTTCGCTCAGTGGCGTGACCCTGTCCTGCCGGCCCCATCCGAAGGCGAGTTTACCTTTGAGGCTGCCCTGGGGTGCGCCTTCCTGGCGCGGTCCATGGGAGAGTGACCTGCGCGCTTCATCGAGGCTGGGGGAGGTAGCGAATCCGCGGAGCTCAGTGAGGACGAGGTCCGGGTCGAGTTTCCACGGGGCAGCGGAAAACTGGGCGAGGAGTGCCGTACGGCCGGCGGCCTGTTTCACGAGCGACGGCAGCACAGGCTGAATGCGGCGTACGAGCGCGACGGACGCAGTGATCGTGCTGTTGAAGATGCGCGCCTGGGTGTCATTCCAGAATCCACCAGGGTCGAGTGCGACCACATTGCCCGTGTGCCCGCGTCGAGCCATCTCAACGACCATGCGCGCTCCCATTGAGCTGCCGACTATGTCCGCGTCTTCCAGATTCTCGTCGCCAAGGAAACGTTCGACGGCGTCGGTAAGGGTGGCGATGGTTACCTCACCGGTGAGGGGATCGCTCTTGCCAAAACCGGGAAGGTCGAAGGCGATCACCTCCCGCTGCTGCTGAAGCATGGGGAGGACAGGATCCCAGTTGCGGATGCTGGACCCGAGCCCGTGGACGAGCAGGAGTGGTTTGCCGGAGCCGCTTCGTTCGGTGTTCAACATTGAAGATCATGGTCCTTCCGTTGCCGCGCTGCAGGGCGAGGTGAGGTGGGGTGCCAAGCCTAGTACGCAATCGGCCCACCTCCTTGAGTAGGAGGTGGGCCGATTGGTGAGCCCTGGGGCTCGGTTGTTACCGGTTGTTACCGGTTGTCGACGAGGTTGGCTTCGTC